>NZ_JANHLE010000099.1 GCF_028682475.1 Pseudomonas putida | reverse complement strand
GCTACGACGCCAGCGCCGACGGTACGACCGCCTTCACGGATAGCGAAACGCAGACCATCTTCCATTGCGATGGTTTTGATCAGAGTGACAGTCATCTGGATGTTGTCACCTGGCATTACCATTTCAACGCCTTCTGGCAGCTCGCAGTTACCGGTCACGTCAGTAGTACGGAAGTAGAACTGTGGACGGTAGCCTTTGAAGAACGGAGTATGACGGCCGCCTTCTTCCTTGCTCAGAACGTAAACTTCTGCGGTGAACTTGGTGTGCGGCTTAACCGAACCTGGCTTGACCAGAACCTGACCACGCTCAACGTCGTCACGCTTGGTGCCACGCAGCAGAACGCCGCAGTTCTCGCCAGCACGACCTTCGTCCAGCAGCTTGCGGAACATCTCAACACCGGTGCAGGTGGTGGTGGTGGTGTCACGCAGACCAACGATTTCCAGGGCGTCCTGAACGCGGACGATACCACGCTCGATACGACCGGTAACAACGGTACCACGACCCGAGATCGAGAATACGTCTTCGATTGGCATCAGGAACGGCTTGTCGATAGCACGCTC
>NZ_JANHLE010000098.1 GCF_028682475.1 Pseudomonas putida | reverse complement strand
GTCCGGGGCGACCACGGTAAAGGTGCCGCCCTTGGTCAGCGCCCACTGGTCCGGGCTGCTGCCGTCGCTGAGGTTTTTCTCGTAGAAGGTCAGCTCGCCGCCGCAGAGGTCCAGGCCGTGGATTTCTACCGGGTCGTTGAGGTTGCTGACGTCGATCTTCAGCGTCGCGGTGCTGCTGTCGCCGTCGGCGTCCTTGAGGGTGTAGGTGAAGTTTTCGACACCCGTGCCGCCGCCCTTCAGGTTGATGAAATCCGGGTCCTGCGCGTTCAGCGTGTAGGTGTAGCTGCCGTCGGCAGCCAGCACCAGGGTGCCGTAGGTGCCGGTGATGGTCTGCGGGGTGATCGGGCCGCTGGCGATGCGGTCGGCGCCTTGCACATCGTTGCTCAGGACGTTGCCGGTCAGGACCGTTTGCGCTTCGGTAGCGGTAGTCGTATTGCTGTCGTCGTACGCCTTCGGCGCATCGTCGACGATGTTGATGTCGATGGTGGCACTGCCGGTGCTGCCATCGGTATCGGTCGCGACTACTTCGATTTGCTCGACCAGGGTGTTGCCGCTGGTGTGGCTTTCA
>NZ_JANHLE010000097.1 GCF_028682475.1 Pseudomonas putida | reverse complement strand
ACCACGAAGATTTCAGGCTGACCAGCGGGGCAGGGTGTTATGGGACTGTTGATGTCTTCATGGGGCATCGCCCTGGCGGCGCGGTCGGCCTGAGCCAGGCGGTCGATCATGTCCAGCTTGTCTGCACTCATGCGCTGAGTTCCTTGTCGGTGAGCTGCTGACGCTGTAGTTCGGCGTTCAGGTCGTCGAGACGCTGTGCAGGCATAACGCCTTTGTCGTCGAGGATCTTTCGGTACACGGCATGGTCTGCAGCGTTGGGGAACTCATCGCCCAATACGGCGTGAAGGTTGGCCCAGCGCAGGACTTGATCGGCGGCGCTGTAGCCGTGCCGTTCAGCACTGCGCTGACAGGCCAGCGCCCACTGCTGTCGTGCCGCAGGTTCCAATCCTTGCAAGCGCTGAGGAAAGTGCTGCTGGCAATGTTCGATCATCTGCTGGGCAAGACACTGGCGCTTGGCGGCGCTCATGCGCTCCACCTGTTCCGGGGTAAGCAATAACCAAGGCTTGTCCGTGTACTGGGCGATCGGCTGCTCAGGGTTTTCCTGGCGAATGAAGCCGCCAGGATGAAGCGATTCCGGCAACA
>NZ_JANHLE010000096.1 GCF_028682475.1 Pseudomonas putida | reverse complement strand
GCGGTGGGTTTTGCCGTCGACGTAACAGACTTCGCGGCGTTGGCGGTTGAAGCGGACGGGGTAGGTTTTGGCGACCTCGTAAACACTGGAGATCATTCCGTATAAGTAGGCGCCGATCGGAAGAATGGAAAGAAGCGACACGCTGATACTGACCTGCAAGAACATATATAAGTCGTGCCAAGGATCACTAAAATTTTCCGGATAGAAGAGCACTCCGCACATAATCACCAAACTTGGCATTATGAAAGCCAAAAATATAGGAACCCAAATTACTACGGCAAGTATCTTTCCCTGCTCCACCATTCCCCGGTTACTACCACCCAGCTCCAGATAGGTGTCGTTCATCTGCGAAAAATTACGCCGCGATGATTGAACCTGTCCGGTGTAGACCGGCAAAGGCGACAGGAACAGGGTTTCGTTCAAGCCCTTGACCCGAATTTCACCGGCACAGGGCCGCTGATTGCGAATGTCCAGGGCAGGCTCGGTGACACCGACTTTGTCTTTGCGCTTGAACAGTTTGCTAAACATCGACAGTCGCCAGGTCATCTCTGATGAGCAACTTGAAAGGCGCCTTGCCCGTTCCCGGGGGCATGTG
>NZ_JANHLE010000095.1 GCF_028682475.1 Pseudomonas putida | reverse complement strand
TCGCGCTGACGGTGGCGGTGTAGGTGATTACGCCGCCTTCGCCGATGGTGGTTACGTCGGCAGTGAGTTTGACCGTGCTGGTGTTGATGGTGTCGGCAACATCGGTCACGGCTGGGGTGGTGTCTACCACCAGGCTCTCGAAGTCACCGCCGTCGGTGCTCTCAATGGTCGCGTCGACAGTGCCGGCGTCGATGTAGACGTCGTCGGTTGGCGCATCGAACTGCACGCTGCCTTCGGTTTCGCCGGCCTTGATCTCGATGACGGCACCGTTGCTCAAGGTCACGGTCATGTCGGTACCGGCCTTGTTGGTCAAGGTCGCGGTGTAGGTGATCTTGCCGCCTTCGTCGACCGATGGGGTCGCAGTCAGGGACAGACCGGTCTCGTTCTGGGTGTCCGGGCTGTCGGTGACGGTGATCGTGGTTTCGCCGGAGGCGACCAGCTCTTCGAAGTTACCGCCGCTGACGTCCTTGATGCTGTTGGTCAGGTCCAGGTTGCTGGTGTGGACGTTGTTTGGCGCGATGTCCTGCACGGTGCCGGTGGTCTGACCCACTTCAATCACGATCTGCTGACCGTTGGTGAGGTTGATCACCAGCGGCTTGTCGGTGACTT
>NZ_JANHLE010000094.1 GCF_028682475.1 Pseudomonas putida | reverse complement strand
GAGTACCCGTACCGGTCACCTTCCACTGCCCTGTGTAGGCCGCATTGGCGCCGCTGATCGTGGCCTGCGCCCCACTCACCGTGGTCGTGCCCGCACCGGCCAGGAGGTTATCGAAGTTGCTGGCCGAGGCTAATGCCAACTCCAGCCCGGTCGTCGCACTGCCCGCTGCGGTGTTGATATTCACCGTGCCGGAGCCGACGCCGTCAGCGTCGCTCAGTTTCAGCACGCCGCCCTGAACCGTGGTCGCCCCGCTGGCACTGTTGGCCCGGGCGATGGTCAGCGTACCCGTGCCGTTCTTGGTGAAGGCGCCCGCACCATTGAGCGCGTTGCTCAAGGTCCAGTTGCTGCCAGTGTCGATATTGAAGGTGCCGGCGTTGTTGATCGCCGCCGTGCCCAGGTTACTGGCCGTCGAGGCCGTCAGCGCAGTGCCCATGGCCAGGTTCCAACTGCCCGACAGGGTGTTGTTGCCCGCGAGCGTCAGCGCGCTGGCATTGCTCAGGTTGACCGCCCCGGTGCCGCCGATGGCATTGTCCAGCGTGCCGCTGGCTCCATCGAGCAACAGCGTGCCGTTATCAGTGATCCTGCCGCTGCCCAGGCCATCCACATGGTTCAGATTGACCT
>NZ_JANHLE010000093.1 GCF_028682475.1 Pseudomonas putida | reverse complement strand
GGCCCAGGGCGTTGTCGGCACCCGCACGCAGCGTGCCCGAGTTCACACTCGTTTCGCCGCTGTAGTCGCTGCTGGCGTTGCTCAGGGTGATGGTGTTGCTGGCGTCGATCGCCAGGCTACCGCTGCCGGTCAGCCTGGCGTGCAGTTCATCGGCCCCCGCCGGCGCTCCATCGCCCGACAAGGTCGTGGTCTGCCCGGCCTGCAGCGCGAGCTGGGTCAGCCGATAGCTGGCGTACAAGCCGTCCACGGCGGCGCTGCCGGCAGCGCTCGTCGCCAGGTCGTACGCGTACGTACCGATGGCCACCGTCTGCCCGCCCTGCAGGATGTTCGCCGTACCCGAGGTCAGGCGATTGCCCGCCTGATCCTTCAGCACCAGGTTGCCTGCCGAGCCGTTCACCGAGGTGGCCGAGATCAGTTGCCGCGTCGTGCCTTCGTCCTGCGCCAACAGATTACCAGAGCTGCTGGCAGTCTGCGGATCGAGCTCGACGCTACCCGACGTCAGGGTCAGGGCATGGGTCGCGACCGTACCTGTCGGCAGGTTCGAGAACGCCAGCGTGCCGCCGTTGATCGTCAGGTTGCCGATGTTTTGTACACCGGCCCCCACGGTGGTCACGTTGCCCGCGCCCATTTCCAGCGTCGC
>NZ_JANHLE010000092.1 GCF_028682475.1 Pseudomonas putida | reverse complement strand
CGGGGCCGGGGTCGGACTGGGTTCCCCTGTCCCAACGCGTATTGCCGACCAGCTCAGAGGGCGCGAGTTTTCTAGCTTCGATGCGTTCAGGAAGGCGTTCTGGAAGGCCGTCGCTGCCGATCCAGAATTGAGCCGACAATTCAAACCACGCAATCTCTCAGACATGACGAAAGGTTTTGCCCCGGCGGCACCTAAGAGCGAGCATGTAGGAAAGCGTATCTCCTTCGAGCTGCACCACGTCGAATTGATTAAAGATGGTGGCGCGGTGTACGACGTGGACAACCTGAGAGCGGTTACATCCAAACACCATATAGACATACATCGAGGGATGAAGTGATGAAGCTGAAGACCAACCTTGCGGATTACACTGAACAGGAGTTCAAAGCCCTGATCAAAGCTATCGACGATTCGGGAACTGAGGAGGAACGAGACGCGTTAGTAGAGCATTTTAATAAAGTAGTCCCTCACCCAGCAGGATCGGATCTTCTTTATTATCCAGAAGAGGGTACTGATGAGTCACCTGACGGTGTCGTGAAGATAATTCAGGCTTGGTGCTTGGCCAACGGCCTATCGGGCTTTAAACCGCGCTTCTGATCAAGCTTTCAGGGGAGATTCCAGTTTCACGCCCGCGAAACTTCCCTATTTGGC
>NZ_JANHLE010000091.1 GCF_028682475.1 Pseudomonas putida | reverse complement strand
TGGGGCCGGTGTCGGACTGGGTTCCCCTGTCCCAACGCGCATTGCCGACCAGCTCAGAGGCCGCGAGTTTTCTAGCTTCGATGCGTTCAGGAAGGCGTTTTGGATCGAGGTTGGAAATGATCCAGCCCTGAGTAGTCAATTCAATCAAGACAACATTAAACGGCTTGTAAAGGGACTAGCACCTACGACTCGCATGCGTGATCAGATAGGAAAGCGGATTTCCTTTGAACTGCACCATGTTGAGCATATCGCTGACGGCGGTGCTGTTTATGACGTGGATAATCTGCGGGCTAATACCCCCAAAAATCATATCGATATTCATAGGGAGGCTCAGTGATGGAGCTTAAGGGCGCACTTTCTGACTACACCGAAGACCAGTTCAAAGCATTGATTCAGTCTATAAAGGACTGTGAAGGAACAGAGGATTTCCAGGCTGGGTTAATAGAACACCTGAACCGCCTTGCTGCGGGTGCAGGTGGTTCTGACCTGATCTACTATCCTGAAGATGGTTCGGACAACTCAGCAGAAGGAGTCGTGCAGACAATTCAGGCTTGGTGCTTGGCCAACGGTCTACCGGGTTTTAAGCCGCGCTTCTGACCGGACTTTCAGGGGGATCCCAGTTTCGCGCCCGCGAAACTTCCCTACCTGGG
>NZ_JANHLE010000090.1 GCF_028682475.1 Pseudomonas putida | reverse complement strand
GATCCCGCCATCATCGAATGGTCCAAACCGCTGCCGCCCGAGCAGTGGGCCAAGCGCTCCCCGGAGCTGGAAGCCGCCATCGCCCAGCGTGAGGCCGAATTGGCCGCGCAGACGCAACCCAAGGACAAGACATGAGTACGCCACCGGCAGGCACCACGAAAAAACGGCTGTTTTCGCGCAATGACTATTTCGCGCCACTGCCTATTCCTACCGGTCGAAAACCCTCGGATGTGCTCAACATCATTTGGCGCAAGAACGAGGTGTTTCTCGATATCGGCAATTACAGCGTTGGTTCGGCGGTGATGGTGATATGGGTAGGTGTGATGACGTTCTTGGCCATGTCCTACTTCACCCGAAATTTCAGCTCTGACTTCAGTCAAAATATTTTAATAGTGGGCGCAATTATTATGGCCCTCCCCATCTTGTTTCTGATTCAAGGCCTGTTCCGCGAGGTGCCCCTACCGGTGCGTTTTAATCGGCAACGCCGTGAGGTGTGTGTACCACGAGCGGATGGCGAATACTGGATTGTCCCTTGGGAAAGCGTGACCGCAGCAGCAACGCAACATTCGTCGGTGAGCCAGGCCGGTAAGGCCACCATGGGCTTGCTGGTCATTGGCTTTGAGAACCCCGACCCGCAGGCCAAGGACGACAACAAACACTTCTCGCTGGGCTTCAACTGTGGCGGTGGCACCACCGCCATGGCGCTATGGGAATGCATGCGCAGTTACATGGAAATTGGGCCGGATGCCGCACCGGAGGCG
>NZ_JANHLE010000009.1 GCF_028682475.1 Pseudomonas putida | reverse complement strand
CGGACCGCCCCATCGCCGGCAAGGCCGGCTCCCACGCGCCTCTACCTTTACATTTGTTCACACCTGCTTACCACGCTTTCTGGCATACAGGCTGGCTTACTTCTGTTTGCCCGGTCTTGTCATGCTTACCCCCCTGATCAACATCACCCCGTTGCGAGCCTTCTGCTTCGCCATGACCCTGGCGCTGTTCGAGCTTCTCACCTACCTCGCCAGCGATGTGGTGATGCCTGCCATGCCCGTGGTGGTCGGCGATCTCAACGCCAGTCCTGCGTACATTCCCCACGCCCTTAACCTGTACCTGCTCGGCGGTGTCCTGCTGCAATGGCTGATCGGTCCGCTGGCTGATCGCTATGGTCGCAGGCCGTTGCTGCTGGTGGGCTGTGCGATTTTCTGCGTGACCTGCCTGGCGGCTTTCTGGGTCCAGGGCATCGAACTGTTCAACCTGCTGCGGCTGTTGCAGGGCATCGGCCTGGGCTTTGTGGTGACGGTCAGTTACCCGGCGTTGAACGAGGCTTTCAGTGAAGCCGACGCGGTGCGCATGATGGCGTTGCTGGCCAACATCGCACTGCTCTCGCCACTGCTCGGGCCGCTGGTGGGCACCCTGTTGCTGGAGTGGGTGTCGTGGCGTTGGCTGTTCGTGATCTTTGGTGGTTGTGCAGTGCTGTCGTGGCTGGCGTTGTACCGCTTCATGCCGGAGACGCTGGGCGTCGAACGCCGCGATGGTTCGCGCCTGGCGTTCCAGCCGATCCATCTGAAAACATTGCTGGCCGGTTATCTGCAGTTGCTCGGCAACCGCCAGTTTGTGGCGGGCAGCGCAGCCCTGGGGCTGGTTGGCCTGCCATTGATCGGCTGGATCGGGCTGTCGCCGGTGCTGCTGATTCACGATGAAGGCTTGAGTACCCTGGACTATGCCCTGTGGCAATTGCCGGTGTTCGGTGGCCTGATCCTGGGCAACCTGATCATCAACCGCATTGCCGATCGTTATCCGCTGAAAAGTCTGGTGCGCCGTGCCCTCTGGCCGTACCTGGCAGGGCTGCTGGGCATGATGCTGGCGACCTGGCTGGTGCCCGGCGTGCCTAGCCTGGTGGCGGGGATGTCGGTCTACGCCCTGGGCCTGGGCATCGCCAACGCCGTGCTGTACCGCATGACGCTGTTCTCCAGCGAGCAGAGCAAGGGCCTGGTTTCGGCCATGCTGGGGATGATCACCATTGCCCTGTTGGGCGTGGGCGGCGCTTTGCTGGCAATGCTCGGTGCCGGTGCCAGCCTGGTGAGTTTCGCCTTGGCGGCGGGGCTGGCGGGTATCCTCGCGCTATGGCCGCTGAGGGTCGTTCTGGGGGCTGGTGCGGAACAAGCCGAGGCTATGCCGGGGTAAACCCGGCATAGCCCTCAGGAAGGCTCAGGGGCGCTGCTGCTCGGCTAGCGGGTTATCGTCCGGTACCTGTTTGCCCTTTCCTGCCTCCTGATGCCAGTGCAGGGCAATCAGGATCAGGGTCGGCACGCCGAGCAGGGCAGTGATCAGGAAGAAGTCGTGATAGCCGAACTTCTCCACCATGACCCCGGAGTAGCCGCCGATCAGGCGCGGCAGGAGCAGCATGATCGAGCTCAGCAGCGCATATTGGGTGGCGGAGAACTTCAGGTTGGTCAGGCTCGACAGGTAGGCAACGAAGGCCGAGGTGGCCAGACCCGAGCTGAAGTTGTCGAGGGAAATGGTCACCACCAGCATCTGCAGGTTCGGGCCCATGTCCGCCAGCATCAGGAACAGGATATTGGTGGCCGCCGAGGCCGCGCCGCCGATGAACAGGATCGGTAGAATACCGAAGCGCACGATCAGCAGACCGCCCATGCCGGCGCCGACCAGGGTCATGATCAGGCCGAAGATCTTGCTGACGCTGGCGATCTGGTCCTTGGTGAAGCCCTGATCGATATAGAACACGTTGGCCATTACGCCCATGACCGTATCGGACATCCGGTAGGTGGCGATCAGCCCAAGCAGCAACAGGGCCTGCCAGCGGTAGCGCAGGATGAAGTCGTTGACCGGCGTCAGCACCGGCGCCAGGCCGCGGCGCCCCATGGATGACAGGCACAGCGCGGTCAGGGTGATGTAGAGGATCGCGCGCAGGAAGGCGCGGTCTTCGAGCAGCAGGTCGAGCAGGCTGACGCCGTCGAACAGCACGCTGGCGAAATCGGTGTTGTACAGCTGGGTGAACATCGCCGGTACCGAGACCAGCAGAATGATCAGCACGAACACCGACACCAGTTGATGAATCAGGCCGTAGCGCGCCGCCGACAGCTGAGTGCGCAGGGGGACCGGCGGTTCGCGCATCATCAGGGTGGTGATCACCGCCGGCAGCATCAGCACGCCGAACAGTACATAGGTACCGGTCCAGGCGCTATGCAGGTAGCTGAAGCCGGTAGAGCCGAAGCCTTCGGCAAAGAACAGCGCGCCGGCGGTGGCCAGCAGTGCGGCGACCCGATAACCGGCCATGTAGCTGGCGGCCAGTGCGGCCTGACGTTGATCGTCAGCGATTTCCAGGCGGTAGGCGTCGACGGCGATATCCTGGGTGGCCGAGGCAAAGGCCACCAGCACGGCCAGGGCAATCAGCCAGGACAGGTGCTTTTGCGGATCACAGAAGCCCATGCCGACCAGTCCGATCACTACCAGCACCTGTGACAGGACCAGCCAGGAGCGGCGGCGGCCGAGTTTGCCGAGCAATGGCAGGCGCCATTGGTCGAGTAGCGGCGACCAGACCCACTTGAAGGCATAGGCCAGGCCGATCAGGCTGGCATAACCGATGGTTTCGCGGGCCACCCCGGCCTCGCGCAACCATACCGACAGGGTCGAAAACACCAGCATGTAGGGCAGGCCGGTGGCAAAGCCAAGCAGCAACAGCACCAAGGTCGACGGGCTGGCATAGGCAGCGAGCGCAGCGCGCCAGGTTTTACGGGGCATGGGCCAACATCTGCCTCAAGTTTACGAAAACAAAGCGCGCACTCTAACCGCTGTGCTCCATCGGGCGCCAGCCATGGCGCAACATATCCACACGATTATTGTGCAGAGTGACACCTTCTGCGCGCAGGCGTGCACGCTGCTCGTCGCCTGACGGTGTGCCCAGTGCCAGGCTCAAACGTCCACCCGCGCCCAGCACCCGGTGCCAGGGCAGTTGGGTGTCGGCCGGCAGCTGACTGAGGGTACGCCCGACCCAGCGCGCTGCGCGTCCCAGTCCGGCCAGTTCGGCAAGCTGACCGTAGCTGACGACTTTGCCCGGCGGCACCTGACCGAGGACCAGATAGAGTGCCATTCGTCGGGCTTGCGCGTTTTCTGTCGGATCGCCAGGCGTCGCTTTCATCGCAGCCTCGCAGGCGTTCGCGCCGAAACGGCTGCATTCACCGTGCAAACAGCAATTGAACTCATTGGCATGGGGTGGGTCAGTCCTTGCTCTACGGGCGGGTATCTGGATAATGCCCGACTTTTTTGCAAATCAGAGTCCATCCTTGCTTATGTTTTCTCGAGTCTTGTTGAGCCTTGCCGCCGTTTTTGCCTGTTCCACTGCCGTTGCTGACACGGTGTGGATGAAAAATGGTGACCGGCTCAGCGGCAAAATCACCGTTTTTGACGGTGGCAAATTGTTGCTCAAGACTGAGTATGGTGGCTCGATTGCCTTGGACTGGAAGCAGGTCAAGACGCTGGAGAGCGACCAGGAATTGCTGGTCAAACAGGACGCCTATACCGGTGAGAAAGCCAAATCGCTGAGCGCTGCCGAAGATGGCAAGGTCACCCTGGCCAATGGCGAGGCGCCCAAGACCGTCGAGCTGGCCAGCATCCAGCAGATCATGAAGCCCAAACCGGTGATCGAAGACCTGTCGTGGAAGGGCAATGTCGACCTGGCCATGGACTACAAGCGCGCCGAGTCCGACAGCGATGACTATGACATCGACTTCAAGACCACCGCCCGCCATGGCCGCTGGCGTCACCAGGCCGAAGGCGAATACAACCGCGAAAGCAAGGACGACGTCACCACCACCAACAACTGGAGCGCCGAGTACGCACTGGACCGCTTCATGACCGAAAAGTGGTTCTGGCAAGGGCGCCTTGAGTACAAACGCGACCATATCGAAGACCTGGCCCGCCAGCGCACCGTGGGTACCGGCCCGGGTTACCAGTTCTGGGATGACGAACTGGGTGCCTTCTCCCTGGGCTCACTGGTCAACCGCACTGATTACGAGTACGCCGATGGCGGCAAGGATAACTTCTATTCCCTGGCCATGAAGTGGGACTACAACCGCTACCTGATCGGCAAGCGGGTTGAGTTCTTCACCAACGGTGAAGTCGGAAAACCGCTGGACGGCGTGGCCAACTATGCCCTGGATGCCGAAGTCGGCCTGCGTTACAAGGTCACCGAATGGGCTTCGCTCAACCTCAAGGCCGAGAAGGATGTCATCAGCGGCACCCGCGACAGCGACCTGGACAAGACCCGTTACACCGCAGGCTTTGGCGTGACCTGGTAAGACTGCTGGCAACCCTCGGCGATAATGATTATTTTGACGGTTACCTTCATGGCCGCACTGCACCTGCGGCCAGCCTTCAACATGATCTCGCGTCGGGAGTCACACAGTGAGCGCTAAAGTCGCACAACAGGCCCGGGAGCTGCTGCTCAAGGAATACCGTGGCGTCCTGTCGACGCATTCCAAGTCGATGCCGGGCTTTCCCTTCGGTTCGGTGGTGCCGTACTGCCTGGATGCCGACGGCAACCCGCTGATCCTGATCAGCCGCATCGCCCAGCACACCCACAACCTGCAGAAAGATCCCAAGTGCTCGCTGCTGGTCGGTGAGCGTGACGCCGAAGATGTGCAGGCCGTTGGTCGCCTGACCGTATTGGCCCATGCCCACAAGCTCGAGGAGCCTGCGGCGGTCGAGGCCGCGGCTGAGCGCTATTACCGCTATTTCCCCGAATCGAGCAATTATCACAAGGCGCATGATTTCGACTTCTGGGTACTGAAACCGGTACGTCACCGCTATATTGGCGGATTCGGCGCCATTCACTGGGTCGACCATTTGAGCCTGGCCAATCCATTTGCCGGCAAAGCCGAGCTGAGCATGATCGAGCACATGAACAGCGACCATGCCAATGCCATTGCGCATTACGTCCAGCTCAGCGGCCTGCCGCAGGGGACGACGGCGCAGATGGTCGGTATCGACAGCGAGGGTATGCACCTGCGTATCGGCCAGGGGCTGCACTGGCTGCCGTTCGCAGTGCCTTGCAATACGCCGATACAAGTACGCGAAGCCCTGGTTTTTCTGGCTCGCGCCGATCAGTGGCCGGTTCGTGAAAGCGCCCAGGGTTGAAATAGCGATTGAGCGCAACCATTAAAGGTGTACTGCAAGGACTTCTTGCGCAGAGGAACCATTGATGCGTGCTTTTCTATTGCTGTTTCTGATTTTTCCGGTGCTGGAGCTGTATGTGTTCTTCAAGGTCAGCACCGCGATCGGCTTCTTCCCGGCGCTGCTGCTGATCATTGCCGGCTCCGCCCTGGGTGTGCTGGTGGTGCGGGTGGCCGGTCTGGCCACCGCCCTGCGTGCCCGCGAGAGCCTGCAGCGTGGCGAACTGCCCGCCGAGGACATGTTCCAGGGCCTGATGCTGGCCCTCGGTGGCGGCCTGCTGCTGTTGCCAGGCTTTATCAGTGACGTGATCGGCCTGGTCTGCCTGCTGCCGTTCACCCGTCGCCTGCTCGGGCGCAAGATGCGCGAGCGCGCCGAAGCCCAGGCCATGCGCCAGCGTGCCTTTGGCGATGACCCGTTCATGGCCCGCCCGGGCAGCCCGGGCAGCCAGCCGCGACAGCCGAACGTGATCGAGGGTGAGTATGAGCATCACGATCCTCGCGAGCCACGCAACCCCCGCAACCCCCGGGATCTGTAACCCTGCCAGCGTTAGACGGACGGCCCCCTGATGGGGCCGTTCTGCTTTGTGCGAACAGATCGCTAAAAAATTTCATCAGCAAGCCTTGTAATTGATCTTGGCGACCTCATGTAGGGGTTACCGCAAGGTTTCCGGGGGAATGCCCCGGACATTACATGCGTGGCCCGCACCGCGAGCCACGAGCGGCTACGCCGCAAGCATCAACCCGCCGGTGTCGATACCGGCCGATGAAAACCACAATTAGGAGAGATCGACAATGAAGCTTCGTCCTCTGCATGACCGCGTCGTTATCCGTCGCAGCGAAGAAGAATCGAAAACCGCTGGCGGTATCGTTCTGCCCGGTTCGGCCGCTGAAAAACCTAACCGTGGCGAAGTCGTCGCTGTAGGTACCGGTCGCATCCTGGACAACGGTGAAGTGCGTGCGCTGGCCGTGAAAGTGGGTGACAAGGTGGTTTTCGGCCCTTACTCGGGCAGCAACACTGTGAAAGTTGACGGCGAAGACCTGCTGGTAATGGCTGAGAACGAAATTCTCGCTGTTATCGAAGGCTGATTCTGCTGGTTTCCCGTTACTCCAAAGTATTCAAGGATTAAACGATCATGGCTGCTAAAGACGTAAAATTCGGCGATTCCGCCCGCAAGAAAATGCTCGTTGGTGTCAACGTTCTGGCTGACGCTGTAAAAGCCACCCTGGGCCCGAAAGGCCGTAACGTTGTTCTGGCCAAGAGCTTCGGCGCTCCGACCATCACCAAAGACGGTGTGTCGGTTGCCAAAGAAATCGAACTCAAAGACGCCTTCGAAAACATGGGCGCCCAGCTGCTCAAAGACGTTGCCTCCAAGGCCAACGACGAAGCCGGCGACGGCACCACCACCGCCACCGTTCTGGCTCAGGCCATCGTCAGCGAAGGCCTGAAAGCCGTTGCTGCCGGCATGAACCCGATGGATCTGAAGCGTGGTATCGACAAAGCCACCATCGCCATCGTCAAAGAGCTGAAGTCCCTGTCCAAGCCATGCGCCGACTCCAAGGCCATCGCTCAGGTAGGCACCATCTCCGCCAACTCCGACAACTCCATCGGTGACATCATTGCCGAAGCCATGGAAAAAGTCGGTAAAGAAGGCGTGATCACCGTTGAAGAAGGCTCGGGCCTGGAAAACGAACTGTCGGTCGTAGAAGGCATGCAGTTCGACCGTGGCTACCTGTCCCCTTACTTCGTCAACAAGCCAGACACCATGGTCGCCGAGCTGGATGGCCCGCTGCTGCTGCTGGTTGACAAGAAAATCTCCAACATCCGCGAACTGCTGCCAGTTCTGGAAGCCGTTGCCAAGGCCGGCCGTCCGCTGCTGATCGTTGCTGAAGACGTTGAAGGCGAAGCGCTGGCGACCCTGGTGGTCAACAACATGCGCGGCATCGTCAAGGTTGCTGCGGTCAAGGCACCTGGCTTCGGCGACCGCCGCAAGGCCATGCTGCAGGACATCGCCGTTCTGACCGGCGGTACCGTGATCTCCGAAGAAATCGGCCTGAGCCTGGAGTCCGCTACCCTGGAGCACCTGGGTAACGCCAAGCGCGTGACCCTGTCCAAGGAAAACACCATCATCGTCGACGGCGCTGGTGTACAAGGCGACATCGAAGCGCGTATCGCCCAGATCCGCACTCAGGTTGCCGAGACTTCCTCGGACTACGACCGTGAAAAACTGCAAGAGCGTCTGGCCAAGCTGGCTGGCGGTGTTGCCGTGATCAAGGTCGGTGCTGGCACCGAAGTCGAAATGAAAGAGAAGAAAGCCCGCGTTGAAGACGCCCTGCACGCTACCCGTGCAGCCGTTGAAGAAGGCGTGGTGCCTGGCGGTGGTGTTGCGCTGGTTCGCTCGCTGCAGGCCATCTCCGAGCTCAAAGGCGACAACGAAGACCAGAACGTTGGTATCCAGCTGCTGCGTCGCGCTGTTGAAGCCCCGCTGCGCCAGATCGTTGCCAACGCCGGCGACGAGCCAAGCGTCGTGGTCGACAAGGTCAAGCAAGGTTCGGGCAACTTCGGTTACAACGCTGCTACCGGTGAGTACGGCGACATGATCGAAATGGGTATCCTGGACCCTGCCAAAGTGACCCGTTCGGCACTGCAAGCTGCTGCTTCGATCGGTGGTCTGATGATCACTACCGAAGCCATGGTTGCCGATGCTCCGCAGGAAGCTGCTGCCGGTGGCATGCCTGATATGGGCGGCATGGGTGGTATGGGCGGCATGGGCGGCATGATGTAAGCCAGCCTTACCCGCTTGAGAAAAAGCCCCGCTTAGTGCGGGGCTTTTTTTATGGTTCGCGGTATCCTGGGGAGCATGATCTTGGGGCTCGGCTGGGCTGGGGTTCGAATGGGAGCTTATCCATTCGATGTGGCGCCGCTGATGGCAGCGGCGCCACACCAAATGGATAAGCTCGAAACCACAACACCCCAACCCAGGAATCAGGCTCCGGAGATTCCGTGAAGAGCCTTTTTTATGCCTGCTGAAATGCGCAGCGCCCTATCACCGGCAAGGCCGGCTCCCACTTGTCTGAGACTGAGCGTAATCCTGTGGGAGCTGGCCTTGCCAGCGATGCAGGCACCGCGCAGACAAGGTCTACTGCGCCGGTACAGCCAAAGATGATCCCACCTTCACCGTCACAGGCTTGCGGTACAGCACCCAGTAATAGCAGCCCAAACTGATCAACCAGCAGAACACCGCCGTCCACACGTTGTGAGAAAAGAAGTGCGCGCCTTGCAGCATGCGGCCTATCGAAAACACCGTGCCCAGGCCAAAGGCGAACAGCAGGGCGGCGCGGGCCAGGCGTGGGCGGCGGTCGCGCAGGGCGAAAAACAAAGCGAACAGGGTGAAGCCGGTGGCGGCATGACCACCCGGCCAGCAGCGGCCTGGCTTATCGGTAGCCGGACGAGGGCTGAGCAGCTCACTGTAGGTTTCCTTGCCGCCGAACTCCTTCAGGCTCCAAGGGCACTGCACTGCAGTCACCGCTTTGACCGGCGTTACGAAACTGGTCGACAGGCCCATGGCCAGGACCAGATAGCCCAGCTCCCGACGCCAGCCTTTGAGGCGCTGCCAGAAGAAACTGCTGATAAAGGCAATAATGGCGCCTACGCTGAGGGCGATCACCACTTGTTTGGCGCGGTCATGCAGGATGTCTTCGAGGAAATAGCTATGTCGGCCTATGAACTGGCCTGCCGCCGGGTCGAACGCCAGCTTGGCCAGGTCCATGTCCAGTGAGGTCAATTCCAGCAGGATAAGTGTCAGAGCGATGGCTGTGGGGATGCCGAGGGCAATCCACAGGTTGAGCGGGCGAGAAGGGGCAGGTAGCGGCATGGCAGGTCCAGGCAAGTCAAGGGACAGTCCTACCGGCTATTCTCGGGTAGCCGCTATAACCTGTCCGTGAAGACTGAGTGAAAAAAACGTTAGCCTGCAATAAAGTCGCGCCGCCCTAGCCGTGCGTGGCCGATGGCCGTAAGCTGCGCCTGCCAAGCAGGCAAACGCCCCGGACGGGAGAACCCCATGCGAATTCTACTGGTTGAAGACAACCGCGATATCCTCGCCAATCTGGCCGACTACCTGGGCCTTAAAGGCTATACGGTCGATTGTGCCCAGGATGGACTGTCGGGATTGCACCTGGCCGCCACTGAACACTATGACTTGATCGTCCTCGACATCATGCTGCCGGGGATTGATGGCTACACCCTGTGCAAGCGTCTGCGCGAGGACGCCCGGCGTGACACCCCGGTGATCATGCTCACCGCCCGCGATCAGCTTGATGACCGTCTGCAAGGTTTTCGCTCGGGCGCCGATGATTACTTGCTCAAGCCTTTCGCCCTGTCGGAGCTGGCCGCGCGGATCGAAGCGGTGCTGCGTCGGGCGCAGGGTGGTGGACGGCGCACGTTGCAGGTCAGCGACCTGGTGTATGACCTCGATACCCTGGAAGTCACCCGCGACGGCAAACTGCTCAAGCTCAACCCGGTGGGTTTGAAACTGCTGGCGGTGCTGATGCAGAAGAGCCCCCATGTACTGCGTCGTGAAGTGCTGGAAGAGGCACTCTGGGGAGATGACTGCCCGGATAGCGACAGTCTGCGCAGCCACGTTCATCAACTGCGTCAGGTGATCGACAAGCCGTTCGAAAAGGCCCTGCTACATACCGTCCACGGTGTCGGCTACCGCCTTGCCGAGGGCCGTGATGGAGTTTAAGCAAAGCCTAGCCCAGCGGATCATCATCGCTTTTGCCCTGATGAGTGCGCTGGTGGCAGGCGCCTTCGCCTTTGGCATTGTGGCCACCGTGCACCTGGTTGAAGAACGTCTGATTTCGGCGGTGCTGGGCGGGGATCTGCAGCGCCTGCTGCGCATGGACAGTGTCAGTGACTGGAGCCACCGTCCGCGGCCGGACCAGCTGTTCTATTACAGCGGCGGACGTGACGAATTCGAACTGCCCAAGGACCTGCGTCACCTCAATCCGGGTTTTCACGAAGTCTTCCGCGAGCAACTGTCCTACCACGCCATGGTTGAAGTGGTGGACGGCCGGCGCTATGTCCTGCTGCAAGACCAGAGTGACTTCGAAGAGCGTGAGCGGGTGCTGTTTGCCATTGTCGTGGTGGGCTTTGTGCTCAGCCTGGCCTTGGCCGTGTTCCTCGGCTGGGTGCTCGCGCGACGGGTGATGGCCCCGGTGATCCGCCTGGCGCAACAGGTGCGCCATCGTGACCAGTTGCTGGGACTGGCGCCGCCACTGGCACCGGATTACGCCGCCGACGAAGTCGGCCAGTTGGCCATGGCCTTTGACGATACCTTGGGGCGTTTGCGCGATGCCTTGACGCGCGAGCGCCTGTTCACCAGCGATGTCAGCCATGAACTGCGCACGCCGTTGATGGTGCTGGCCAGCTCCTGCGAGTTGTTGCTGGTCAACCCGAACATCGATCCGCGCGCCCGTTCGCAGGTCGAGCGGATTGCCAGGGCCACGGAAGAGATGCAGGAACTGGTGAAAACCTTCCTGATGCTGGCCCGGGCCCAGCGCGATGAAGGCGCGGTCGCTTCGCAGGCGAGTCTGAAGGAAGTGGCGGATGATCTGGTCGGAGTCTGGCGCGAAACCATCGAGCAGAAAGGTCTGACGCTGCACTATGACGCCAAGGGAGGATCACCGACGCTTTACAACGCCACCTTCCTGCAGGCGGTAATGGGCAATCTGCTGCGCAATGCTGCGCATTACACGGACTATGGCTTTATCCGCCTGACCCTGGAATCTGCAGGCTTTATGGTCGAGGACAGTGGTGTGGGTATTCCCGAGGAACAGCGTGAAGCCATGTTCCGGCCATTTGTTCGTGGCGAAGAGCGGCGCGGGGAGGGGCTTGGCCTGGGGCTGTCGCTGGTACAACGGATTTGTGATGACCAGAACTGGACCGTCAGCTTGAGCGCGATGGTGCCGCATGGATGCCGCTTTCATGTGGACCTGAGCAGTGGTCTGAAACTTCCAATCGAGCAATAGTGAAATATTCCGTAACTTTTATCGGTGCGACTAACGAAATTTTCACATGCGCATGACCTGACGCCAACGATTGCCTGCTTATGGTGGGCAGATTGGAGTCAGGAGATGCACCATGCGTAGCCCCATCAAACTCGAATTTTCCGAGAAGTACGACCAGCAACATGCCGAGGAGTACTTTCTCAAGCATCAAGACGGCCTGGCTCGGCGCTTGTCTCACCAACGTGATGAACAGCTGGCCCGGCGTGCCTTGGCGTTGGCCGGCGAGCCTGGTCTGGTGCTCGACCTGCCCTGTGGCGCCGGTCGCTTCTGGCCGATGCTGGCGGAAAAGCCCAATCGAGTGATCATTGGTGCGGACAACTCCGAGGCGATGCTGGAGACTGCTACCAAGTCCCAACCTGCGCATATCGTCGAGCGGGTACGGACCTTGCAGACCTCAGCTTTTGCCATCGACCTGCCGGACAACTCGGTCGATAGCATTTTCTGTATGCGACTGATGCACCACATTGGTGAGGCCGCCCACCGCAAAGAAATTCTCAAGGAGTTTCAACGCGTTACCCGTGACAGCGTGATTTTGTCGTTGTGGGTCGATGGCAATTTCAAAGCCTGGCGCCGGAAAAAACTGGAACAGCGTCGTTACGCTGAGACCGGAAAGGGCAGTTATCAAAACCGCTTTGTGTTACCGGTTGCTACGGTTGAGGAAGAATTTCAGGCTGCCGGTTTCCGCATTCAGGAACGATTGGACTTTTTACCGTTCTATGCCATGTGGCGAGTGTACGTATTGCGTAAGGGGTAGCAGGGCATGGCGGTAGAGCGCTCAGGAACAATGACGGGGAACAACCGGTTCGACCACTTCTGGCAACAGCAGGGCGAGTGGGTTGAGGCTCCTAACCAGCGCCGGGGTGGAGAAAGTGGTGTACAGCGGCTGAACGGTGAAAATGGTCAGGTGCTGTATTCCAAACGTCAGATTGGCCATATCTACCGCAGTTTGATGCACCCCTTCGGCCGCCCGACGGTGTTGCGTGAATATGATGCGCTCAACAGCTTCGAGCAGTTGGGGGTGCGGGTTCCGCACATCGTTTATTGCGGGGTCGAGCGCGATGCCGAGCATCAGTGGCGCGCCCTGCTGGTTAGCGAGGCCCTGGACGGCTTCGAGGATTGTGACAACTGGTACGCCAACGGCGCGCGCGAGCGCTATAGCGCGGCCCTGCATGAGCGCATGCTGCAGGATCTGGCCGAGAATCTGGCGCGTATGCACCGTGGCCATTGGCAGCATGGCTGCCTGTACGGCAAGCATGTGTTCATCAAGGTGATCGGTGAAGGTGACGAGGCGCGCGCCGAAGTGGCGCTGCTGGACCTGGAAAAGTGCCGCCGCCGCATCAGTTGCCAACGCGCTGCAGCCAATGACTTGAAACAGTTACGCCGCCACTCGTCATTCAATGACGCAGAGTGGCAGAAGCTGCTCTATTTTTACCAGATGGCGTTTGGCAGCGCTGTCAAAGGTTTAGAGTAATGAAACTAGAATTAGCTCGAGGTTTGTTTCTCGTGGCTGCCCTGGCGGCAGCCACTGCTGCTGTGGCGGCTTGGGAGGAGCCCGGGCCCGAGGTTGTGAGCCATACCGCCAATGGTGCGCAGTGCCCGCTGCCACGGGTGGTCAAACCACAGGTTCAGGCCAAGCCGGACCACGACCTGCTGTTGCTGTTGTTCGGCCTCAGCCAGGGAGGCCGTGCACCGGGTTGATGCATCTCTGGCGGTGGGAGCGGGCTAGCCCGCGATTGCTGCTTAACCGTCACATCGCATCGCGGGGCAAGCCCGCTCCCACTGGCTCAGGTACATCTTTTCGCGCCAGCAGGGTATAGACACACGGCAGCACGAACAGGGTGAACAGGGTGCCCACCGACATGCCGGTGGCAATCACCGTGCCGATGTCAAAGCGACTCACCGCCCCGGCGCCGCTGGCCAGAATCAGCGGGACCATGCCGAACACCATCGCCGCGGTGGTCATCAATACCGGACGCAGGCGGATCGCCGCAGCTTCTTCCACCGCTTCGCGGGCGCTCAAGCCCTTTTGCAGGCGTAACTGGTTGGCGAATTCGACCACCAGAATGCCGTGCTTGCTGATCAGGCCAATCAGTGTCACCAGGCCGACCTGGGTGTAGATGTTCATGCTCGAAATACCCAGGAACAGCGGAATCAGCGCCCCACAGATCGACAGCGGCACGGTCACCAGGATCACCAGTGGATCGCGAAAGCTCTCGAACTGCGCTGCCAGCACCAGGAAGATGATCGCCAGGGCCAGGCCGAAGGTTACCCACAGCGCGCTGCCTTCCTGAACGAACTGCCGGGCAACACCGGCATAGTCGAAGGCGTAGCCTTGTGGCGCTTCCTCGTGGGCAATGTTGCGAATTGTCTCCAGCGCCTCGCCCATGCTGACCATCGGCACACCCTGGATGATGGCGGCGTTCAGTTGCTGGAACTGGTTGAGCTGACGCGGCCTGGCGCGGTCGCTGAGGGTGATCAGGGTGGCCAGCGGCAGCATCTGCCCTTGCTGGTTTTTCACGTAGTAGTTGCTCAGCCAATCGGGGTTGTCGCGGTAGGGGCGTTCAACCTGGGCGATGACTTTGTAGCTGCGGCCATCGATGGTGAAACGGTTGATTTCCGCTTCGCCAAGCAGGGTCGCCAGGGTGCCACCGAGGGCATCCATGGACACGCCCATCTGCGCAGCCTTGGCCCGGTCGATATCGACCACCACCTCCGGTTTGTCGAAGGCCAGGTCAATGTCGAGGAAGGCAAACTTGCCTGAGGCCTGGGCACGTTCCTTGATCCGTTCGGCCACTTCCAGCAGTGATGCGTAATCGTTGGCGGTGTTGATCACGAACTGGAACGGCAGGCCTTCACCGGTACCGGGCAAGGAGGGCAGGTTGAAGCCGAAGATCTGCAGGCCGGCGATACCTTCGAGCTTGCTTTGCACCAGCGGCAGCAGCTCCATCTGGGTGCGTTCACGCTCGCCCCAGGGCTTGAGCAGGAAGCCGCCGATACCTGATTGCACACCGTTAAAACCGTTGATCTGGAACGAGGAGTAGTACTCGGGAAACGCCTTGAAGATGTCGACGAACTCGTCGGTGTAGGTGCTCAGGTAGTCAAGGTTGGTCGGCTGTGGCGCCGTGGCCATCATGAAAATCACCCCCTGGTCTTCATCCGGGGCCAGTTCGCTCTTGGTGAACATCAGGAACACCGGAATCAGGCACAGCACGATCACCGCGAACACCAGCACCACCGGCCGGGTATTGAGGGTGCCATGCAGGAGCTTCTGATAGCGCACCTTGAGGCCTTCGAACAGCATGTCCAGGCGATGGGCCAGGCCGCTGGGGTTGGCGTCATGGCGCAGCAGCAGGGCGCACATCATCGGCGACAGGGTCAGGGCGACGATGCCGGAAATGATCACTGCCCCGGCCAGGGTCAGGGCGAACTCCTTGAACAGCGCCCCGGTCAGCCCCTCAAGAAAGCCGATAGGGGCATACACTGCGGCCAGGGTGATGGTCATCGACACCACCGGCATGGCGATCTCCCTGGCGCCTTCCAGCGCCGCTTCGAACGGCGTCTTGCCTTCTTCGATATGGCGGTGGATGTTTTCCACCACGACGATGGCATCGTCCACCACCAGGCCGATGGCCAGGACCATCGCCAGCAAGGTCAGCAGGTTGAGCGAGTAGCCCATCAGCTGCATGAAGAACAGCACGCCGATCATCGATAGCGGAATGGTGATCACCGGGATCAGCACCGAGCGCAAGGCGCCGAGGAACAGGAAGACCACGACAATGACGATCAGCACGGCTTCGACCAGGGTCTTCACCACCTCATCGATCGATGCCTGGATGAACAAGGTGGCGTCGTAGGCAATCGAGGCCTTGAGGTTGGGTGGCAGCTGGGTTCGCAGGTCGGGTAGCAGTTTGCGCACTTCCTTGATCACATCCAGCGGGTTGGCGCCGGGCGTGGCCTTGATGCCGATGTAGACCGAAGGGGTGCCGTCGAAGGAGCTGACCGTGTCGTAGTTTTCCGCGCCCATCTCGACCCGGGCTACGTCGCCGAGCAGCACCCGGCTGTCGCCGCTGGTCTTGAGCGGGATGTTGGCAAAGGCCTCGGCGGTTTTCAGTTCGGTGGTGGCATTGATGCTGGTGACGATGTACGTGCCCTTGACCTCACCGGCTGCCGAGAGGAAGTTGTAGCGGCGGACCGCGGCGGTCACCTCATTGGCGCTCAGGCCGTAACCGGCAAGTTTGACCGGGTCGATCCACAGGCGCATGGCAAACAGCTGGTTGCCGAGAATCTCCGCTTCGGCCATGCCAGGCAGGGTCGCCAGCTTGGGCTGGATCACCCGCGACAGGTAGTCGGTGATCTGCGGATTGCTCAACTCACTGCTGTAGAAACTGATGTACATCAGCGCCGACGCGTCGGCGGCTTCCTTGCTCAGCACCGGGTCTTCGGCGTCCTGGGGCAGCTTGTTCTTGACCTCGTTGGCCTTGGCCAGCAGCTCGGTGAACAGCCGGTCGCTGTCGGCACCGATCCGCGCATAGACCGAGATCACGGAAAAATTCTGCCGGCTCACCGACGTCATGTAGTCGATGCCTTCGGCGCTGGCCAGGCTCTGCTGCATGGGTTGGGTGATGTAGCCCTGGATGGTTTCGGCATTGGCCCCGGGGTAGGCGGTGGTCACCGTGATCAGGGCGTTTTCCATCTGCGGGTACTGACGGATCGGCAGTTTGCTCCAGGCCTGAAAGCCCAGCAGCACGATCAGCAGGCTGACCACGCTGGCCAGCACCGGACGGCGGATGAACGGATCGGTAAAAGCCATGGCGCATCCTCGATCAGTTGGCGCGCGACTGGTGATTGTCTGTTGCGGGTTGCAGGGTCTTGTCCGGGCTGATGCTGATGGACGCACCCTGGGTCAGTTTCAGCTGCCCGGCGGTGACCACCTGCTCACCGGCCTTGAGCCCTTTGCTGATCACCACCAGGCCATCGCGGCGCTCGCCGGTTTCGACAAATCGGCGTTCGGCGATCAGTTCCGGTTGGCCTTCGGCGTTTTTCTGCACTTGTCCGTCTTCGGCTTTTTTCGGCACGGCCACGTACACCGAGTTGCCGTACAGGGTGTAGGTCACCGCGCTCTCGGGCACCACCACCTGGGGCTGCGGGCTGGGCAGCAGGATCTGCAAACTGCTGAACATCCCCGGCAACAGCTTGCCCTCAGGATTGGCCAGGGTGGCGCGTACCTGAATGTTGCGGGTGCTGTCTTCGACTTTGGGGTTGATGGCGCTGATGGTGCCGGGGAAGGTCTGTTGCGGATAGGCGGCGACACTGACCAGCACCTGTTGGCCGATGCTCAACCTGGGGACTGCCTGTTCGGCGACAAAGAAGTCGACATAGAGGCTGCTCAGGTCCTGCAGGGTGGCGATCACCGTGCCGCTGGCCAGGTAGTCGCCGACGTCCACCTGGCGGATGCCGATGGTGCCGCTGAACGGCGCGCTGATGCTCTTCTTGGCCAGCGCGGCCCTGAGCTGATCGACCACCGCCTTGTTGCGTTTGTACTGCGCGCTCAGACGGTCGAACTCGCCACGGGAAATCGCCTGGCTGCCGACCAGCTGGCTGCCGCGATTGAAGTCCACCTGGGCCAGGCCCAGATCGGCCAGGGCGGTGCCCAGCAATGCCGTCTCGACATCGCTGTCCAGTTGCAGCAGGGGTTGGCCCTTGCTGACCTTCTGCCCGGACTCGAACTGCAGGATTTTCACCGTACCGTCGGTTTCCAGGCGCAGGTCGACACCCTGCAAGGCGGTGAGGCTGCCGACTGCGGGCAGGCGATTTTGCCAGGCGCGCTCGCTGGACTCGGCCGCCGCTACGGCGATCGGTGGCTTGGGGGCCGAGAACATCTGCACCTGCTGATAGATGGAGAACGCCTTGTAGCCCCCCAGAATCAGCACGAGCAGCAGAACAACACCTAACATGATGAGCATGCGGCGGCGCAGCATAGTCCAATTCCTTGGATACGATTTGTTGTTCGTTTGGCACGACTGCGGGCGATCCTGCCCACGTGCGCTGTAGCCGAATATTACTCGTTTGACCGGGGCTGGGAACCCTGTGTTCCCGGCTATTTATCAGGTCAGGCTGTCAGGCCAGGTGCAGGTGGTTGTCCCACAGCCCGGAGGGCAGTTGCAGGGGCTGGCCGATCAATTCGCTCTGGCGGCAATCATAGAGGCGGCAACGCCCCTGGCCGGAGGTGACGACAAAGCCGTCGGCCACCGCACCGACGCCGGCGCAGTCGGGCATCGGTGCATCCAGACGTACTTGCGCGCTATCCAGATCCCAGATGAACAGACGATTGGCCCGGGGCGCGGTCAGGGCGACCAGGCGCAGTTCGCTATGAACGGCCACGCTGGCGGTGTAGTTGGCCATCGACTGCAATTGCTGTTCGGGCACCGGGAAGGCCTGGAAGGCCTGGCCTGGACGCTTGACCGCCAGCAGTTCGGCGGTTTCATCGCCGCTGCCCATGAACTGTTGCCCGGCGACGATGGTGCCATCGCTGGCAATGGCCAGGTGGCGCACGCTGTTCATCTGCTGCGGCAGTACTTCCTTGCTCAGCAGGGTACCGTCGCGCTGCATCAGCACCAGGCTCGGCTGCATGGCGTCGAGGTTCATCTCGACGCGGCTTTCGGCTTCGGTGCGAATGCCGCCGTTGGCGACCACCAGGGTTTCGCCATCGGGCATCCACGACACCTGGTGCGGGCCGATGCCGTGGGTAGAAATCTCGCCGCTATGCACCAGGCGCTCGCCCTCGAAACGGTACACACCGAGTACGCCACGGCCGGGATCGGTGGTGTCGTTTTCGGTGGCGTACAGCCATTCGCCGCTCTTGTGGATCACTGCGTGGCCATAAAAGTGCCGGTTCGGCTGCGAGGCGATGGTCTGCAACAAACGACCATCGCGCAGGTCGATCAGGTAACTCTCGGTGCCGGGGCGGCGGGCGACGAACAGGGCCAGCGGCTGTTCGGGGTGGTTGATGATGTCGTGGCAACGCTGGACCACTTCGGTGGCGAACACCTGGGTACCATCGAGGCGATAGCCGACGGCGTAGTGTTTACCATCGCCGTCGTCGCGCGCCGACAGCAGCAGGGGACCGCTGTCTTTGCCGCGAAACAGGGTCCAGCCGCCCAGGGTCAGGGCGCTGAGCAGAACGCTACCGAGTTTGAGAGCCTGGCGTCGCAACATGATCAGTCACCGTCGTTGGCATTGAAGCCCAGCTGAATACCCAGCGCCTTGGCCAGGTCGCCTTCGTGCAGGCGATGGACGGCGTTGAGGCTGTCGTAGATGTCGTTGAGCTGCTGACGCCCGGCTTCGTCTTCGAGCAGTTCGCCCAGCGGCTTCTGATTGTCGCTCAGTTGCTTGAGGGCGTTGGCATAGGCTGCGTCGATCTTGTCGGCCAGGGCTTTTTGATCCTTGCCCAGCAGGCCGCGCAGGCCCTGGTTGTCGACACCGACCCAGACGGTTTGCGCCGCGGTCAGGCTGGCTTCCAGGCTTTTCAGCGAGGAGTGACTGCGCCAGGCTTCTGCCTGCAACGGTTGCGGGATGCCTTTGCTCAGACGGCCCATCGGCGCGCCGAGTTTTTTCTTCAGGGTATCCAGTGCGGTGACCTGAGCGCGCAGCAAGTCGGCGATCGCCTCGTGGGAGTCGGCGTAGCGCTGGTTGGGGAACTTGGTCATCTGCGCGAGCATGCCGTCGGTGTTGTTCCAGCCTTTGAGGATCTCTTCGGCCAGGACTTTCTGGTGCTCGCCGATGGCCACCAGCAGCGGGCAGTAACGGGCTTTCTGCTCGGCGCTGGCGACGTCTGGCTTGCTGTCGAAGAGGATGTACTCGTAGGCGGACAGGCCGCGTACCACCACGCTGGACTTGGCCAGACTGGCGGCATCGATCGGCTTGTCAGCGCTGACCAGTTGCTCGACCTGACGGCCGACCAGGTTCTTCTTGTCTGGCCAGAACTGTACCTGCCAAGCGCGGTTGCCTTCAGCCAGCGGGCCGATCAACAGCGGTTGCAGCTCTGCCCAGGCTTTCTGTGCGTGGAGGAAGTCGGCGCGTGCGGTTGCCAGATCGGCCTTGCCTTCGCAGTAGGCCAGGGCGCTGACGGCCAGCTGGCGGTCGGCTTCGACCCAGCGGCTGTAGGTCGGCAGGATCACCTGCTTGGCGATCGCGGCAGAGGTCACTGCCTGCGGATCCTGCGGCGAGCAGGCGCCGAGGGCGAGGGCGGCAAGACTGGTGAACAACAGTTTAGGACGGAACATGCCCGGCTCCTCTCTCTTAAAGTGAATTCAGGAACGCCAGCAACGCGGCGCGTTGTTCGGCATTGAAGGTCAAGACGTGCTGCTTGGCCGCTTCGGCTTCGCCACCGTGCCAGAGCACGGCTTCAAGCAAGTTGCGGGCGCGGCCATCGTGAAGAAATCCGGCTTGCGCGCTGACGGTCTGGGTCAGGCCGATACCCCACAGCGGTGCGGTGCGCCAGTCCTGGCCGCTGGCGGCGAATTCGCTGCGGTTGTCGGCCAGACCTGGGCCCATGTCGTGCAACAGCAAATCGCTGTAGGGGCGGATCAGCTGGTTGGCCAGTTCCGGCTCGGCAGCGTCGGCGGCGGTGGTAAAGCTTGGGGTGTGGCAGCTCTGGCAACCGGCCTGGTGGAACAGGTTCTTGCCGGCCAGCACCTGGGGCGAGTCGACGTCCTGGCGGATCGGTACCGCCAGGTTGCGGGCGTAGAACAGCACCAGACGGGCAATATTGTCGCTGACCTCCTGCTCGCCATTGGCACCGTTGCCATTGGCGGCTTTCAGGCAGTCGACCTGTGCCGCAGTGCAGTCGTCTATCGGCCGCAGGCTGCTGGTCAGGCCCATGTCGCCGGAAAACGCATGGACGTTCTGCTGGTTGATGTTCGGTTGTCCGGCTTTCCAGCCGAAGCGGCCAAGCACGGTCTTGCCCAGGGCATCGTCCCAGACCTGGTTGGGTCGGCCACGGATACCGTCACCGTTGCGATCGTCGGGATCGGCATTGGCCAGAATCGCGGCTTCGGGGATGGCTTCGAGCAGGCCCAGGCCGATCATCGGCGGGGCGACGCGGGCGGAAAAGCGCGTATCGGGATGCATCGGACCGTAACCGAGCTGACTGATCTGCAGCCTTGGCTGGCGCAGCTCGACCTGGGTGCCGTCCTTGAAGGTCACTGGCACCGGCGTGTACTCGACGCGCACTTTGCCTTCGGGGGTGACGCCGGGCACGGCCATGTCCTGGAACTGGCCGCCATACACCGGCTCGGGTACCACGCCCAGTTGCTCGATGACCTTGGCGTACTGCGGTTGATCAGGAATCGAAAGACGCACGATCATCGACACGGCATGTTTGGCGCTGGGGCCGGGCGGATGGCCGCGGCCATCCTTGATATGGCAGTTCTGGCAGGCGTTGCTGTTGAACAACGGCCCCAGCCCATCGCGGGCAGTGGTGGTCGCCGGGGCGATCACCCATGGATTGCGAAAGAAGCTGTTGCCGACACTGAAATCCAGGCGACGGCTCGGCGCGAGGTTGGCCGAGGGCATGGAGTAGGCGTTCTGGTCGCGCTTGTTCACCGTCGTTTTGCCGCCGGCAAAGGCTTCGCCCGGTTCCGCCTGGGTGAAACGCGGAGCGTCGTCACAGGCGACCAGGGTCGTGGCCAGAAGCAAGGGGCTGAGACGGAGCAGCAACGAAGACATCAAGAATCCTGAGCTTGAGCAAAAAACCGGCGTGCAAGCTTAGCAGGCTCAGGATCATGGAATAAGAGGGATTTGCGTTTGCTAGATGAAATCTGTTTGCGGCTGCTGATCGCGGGGCATAAAAAAGGCGACCCGCAGGTCGCCCTTTTCTGGTCCGGCGGCTGAATCAGAACTCGTGATCAGCGGTATCCGGGTTCAGGTTGGCAATGCCCAGCTTGCCGGCGGCCTGTTCGATCGCACCGGTCTGCTTGACCAGCGAGGCGATGGCGTCACGCACGATCTGGTTGCCGGCGGTGTTGTCGGCAGCGATCAGCTGGTCGTAGTGCTCGCCCTTGAGCGCGTGGTCGACAATGACCTGGAGCTTCGCTTCAGTGGCTTCAAGGTCGGCCTTGAGGGTTGCGTCGGTGGCTGGATCGATCTTGGCCACCAGCGACGACAGGCTCGGGCCGGTCAGCTTGGTACCGTCTGGGCGGGTGTACTCGCCGAGGTAGACGTTACGGATGCCCTTGGCGTCGTAGAAGTGCGAGTAGTGGGTGTTGTCGCTGAAGCAATCGTGCTCGTCTTCAGGCGAGTTGGCTTCCAGGGAAACCTTCATGCGTTCGCCCGCCAGTTCACCCAGCGACAGGCTGCCCATGCCGAACAGCATCTTGCGCAGGCCGTCGGTCACAGGTTCTGCTTCCAGGGTGGCGCGGTAGTTGGTGGCAACGTTGGGGGCCCAGTTGCCGACCATTTCTTCAAGGTCATTGACCAGCAGTTGGGTCACTGCCTTGAGGTAGGCGCGGCGACGTTCGTTGTGACCGCCAGTGGCGCCTTTGCCTTCCAGGTAGTCGGAGGCTGGACGGGCGCCGGCGCCTGGGCCGGTGCCGTTGAGGTCCTGGCCCCAGAGCAGGAATTCGATGGCGTGGTAGCCGGTGGCGACGTTGGCTTCGGAACCGCCCAGCTCATTCAGGCTGGCGAGTTTTTCCGGGGTGATTTCTTTTACGTCGATCTTGTCTTCGCCGACCTGGATCTCGGTGTTGGCGATGATATTGGCCGATGCGCCCGGGTTACCCAGAGCGTGCTCGTAGCTGGCGTCGACATAGTCGATCAGGCCTTCGTCCAGCGGCCAGGCGTTCACTTGACCTTCCCAGTCGTCGACGATGGTGTTGCCGAAGCGGAACACTTCGCTCTGCAGGTAAGGCACGCGAGCAGCGACCCAGGCGGCCTTGGCGGCTTTCAGGGTTTCGTCGTTGGGGGTGGCGAGGAACGCATCGACAGCAGTCTGCAGGGTCTTGGCGGTGCTCAGCGAGTCGCTGTAAACGGCGTGAACCATGTCGGCGTAATGCTTGACCACCGCCTTGGCAGCGGCCTCGTCGACGGCGCCTGCCGCAGCCGGGGCTGCTGCGCTGGTCGCCGGGGCCTGGGCTTGCGGTGCGGCAGCCTTGTCCTTGTCGTCGCCACAACCGGCGAGAGAGATGGCAATGGCCAACAGACTGGCGGTGGCCAGAGGCATACGAATCATGGTGAATTCCTGCGTCGAGAGGTTGGACAGGCGTACCGGGGTACGCAAAGCTGCAACATAATGCGAAAGATTTGCATTTTGTGTAAAGGGGCAGCCACGTAAATATTCAAATGCGTGTTTCCGACGCTTCGTTCACTGTCTTCAAGGGTTTAGAGAATCGAAACCTGATTGCGCTGCGCCTGCTTGAGGAACACCGTCAGCTCGCGCGCTGGCAGTGGTTTGCTGTAGTGGTAACCCTGACCTTCATGGCAGCCCTGAGCGATGATGTAGGCCTCCTGCTCGGCGGTCTCCACGCCCTCGGCGATCACCTGCATGCCCAGGCTCTTGCCCAGCTGGATGATGGCGCGAACGATGGTGGCATCGTCGTCGTCATCGAGCAGGTCCTGGACGAAGCTCTTGTCGATCTTGATCTTGTCCAGCGGCAAGGATTTCAGGTAGCTGAGCGAGGAATAACCGGTGCCGAAGTCGTCAATGGCGATCAATGCACCGGAGCGGCGCAGGCTCAGCAGGTGCTGGGCGGCGGTGCTGATGTCTTCCATCAGACCGGTTTCGGTCACCTCCAGCTCCAGGCTGCGCGGCGGCAGGCGGTAGATCTGCAACAGGTTGTTGACCACCCGCGGCAACTCATTGTGGTGCAATTGCACGGTCGACAGATTGACCGCCATGCGCAATTCGCTGAAGCCTTGGTCGTGCCATTCACGCAGTTGCCGGCAAGCCTGGTCGAGTACCCATTCGCCGATGGCAATGATGTTGCCGTTCTGCTCGGCGAGGGGGATGAACTGGTCCGGCGGGACCATTCCCAGTTCCGGATGCTGCCAGCGCAGCAACGCTTCGACCCCGACCACACGGTGGTCGCGATAGCTGATCTGTGGCTGGTAGACCAGGTACAACTGATTGCGCGGCAGGGCTTCGCGCAGGTCCTTTTCCAGCTCGCGGCGGCGGCGCATTTCGCTGTCGACGCTGGCGATGTAGAACTGGTAGCGATTGCGCGAGCGGGTCTTGGCCAGGGTCATGGTCTGCTCGGCTTTTTGCAGCAGCTTTTCGGTGCTGTCGCCGTCTTCCGGGAACAAGGTGATGCCGATGGTGGCGCGCAGGCGGATTTCCTGGTGGTCGAGGGCGAACGGGGCCTCCAGGTCGTCGAGAATGCTCTGGGCCAGTTCCGCCGCTTCGTAGGGTTGCTCGATATCGGCCTGGACCAGGGCGAACTGATCGCCGCCCAGACGTGCCAGGGCGCCGAGCCGTCCACTGTGGGCGCGCAGGCGATCGGCCAGGGCCAGCAGCAGTTGATCGCCGGCCTGGTAACTGAATTGCTCGTTGATCCCCTTGAAGTCGTCAAGCCCTACACACAGCACCGCAACTCGGCGCTGTAGGCGACCGGCATCGACGAGGATCTTGTCCAGTTGCTGTTGCAGTTGCTGACGATTGGGCAGGCCGGTCAGGAAGTCGTACTGGGCCATGCGCTGCAGGCTGTTTTCGGCCTCGTGTCGCAGGTGGGTATTGCGCTCGATCGATGCCAGCAGCTGGTTGGCGGTATTGACCCACACGCCCAGCTCGTTGCGCTCGTGGCCTTTGATCAACGGCAGCTGATGCTGGCTGGGGCGGTCGGGATTGATCTGGGTAAGGTGTTCAATGATCTTCGACAGCGGCTTGGTCAACATCCAGTGATAGACCAGGTACAGCACCAGGCCCATGGCCAGGGCGCGCAGCACCCCGGAAATGAAGATGATCACCGAATTGACCAGAAAACCTGCGCCATAGGACGCCGTGTCGAGGGTGATGCTCAGGTCGCCATAATATTCGCTGTAGGGACCACGGCCGACCAGTTGGGTGTTGAAGGTGCGCTCCTGGCCAAGGATCAGGTCGGTGAGCCAGCGCGTGCTCGACTCCTGCAATGGCCGGGATTTCTCGGCGAGCATGGTTTCGTTGGGGTGGCCGATGGAGGCCATGCGCACGGATTCGTCCTGGAACAAGCCTTCCATGACCTGCATGCCCATTTCCTTGTCCAGGCTATAGACCGCCTGGGTGGAAGGGTCGCGGAACATGTCGAGGATTCGCTGGGCGTCACTGGCCACTGCCTGACGGGTCTTGTAGGCATCAAAGACGATCTGCGCACAACTGAGAACGACACCAACCACCAGTGCCGAGAGCAGTACGACCCTGAGCAACTTGACCGATAAGCTGTTCTTGAGTTCCAGCTTCAATGGGGTTTCCTTAATCCATGCGCATGGCATCATTTTGCCATCATTCTTGGCAATCCACTATCGGCCGCTGACAGAACATACTCCACCCCTGAGGTGAGGGTATTGCTGCTATCACTGTATCGGTTGCCCGGCCTTGCGACTTTAATCCTGGAAGCAAACTTCCCAGGGTTTGATGTTAGCGCGGTATCAGTTTCGGGCAAGAGCCGGACACGGTTGCGCAGACGAAAAAAAACCCGGACAAGCCGGGTTTTTTTCGCTACTGGTGGGAGCGGGCTTGCCCCGCGATTGCGTTCTGTCAGACAGGCCGCATCGCGAGGCAAGCTCGCTCCCACAATTGCTTAAGCGGTGAAGGTCTTGCCTTCGAACTGCTCGGCAACGAACTTCCAGTTGACCAGGTTCCAGAACGCCTCGACGTACTTAGGACGCAGGTTGCGGTAGTCGATGTAGTAGGCGTGTTCCCAGACGTCGCAGGTCAGCAGCGGGGTGTCGCCGCTGGTCAGTGGGCAGCCGGCGCCGATGGTGCTGGCCAGGGCTAGGGAACCGTCAGCCTTTTTCACCAGCCAGCCCCAGCCGGAGCCGAAGGTGCCGACGGAAGTCTTGGTGAACTCTTCCTTGAACTTGTCGAAGGAGCCGAACGCAGCGTTGATGGCATCAGCCAGGGCGCCGGTAGGCTGGCCACCGGCGTTTGGCGCCAGGCAGTTCCAGTAGAAAGTGTGGTTCCAGACCTGAGCGGCGTTGTTGAAGATACCGCCCGAGGAGGACTTGACGATCTCTTCCAGGGTTTTGCCTTCAAACTCGGTGCCTGGCACCAGGTTGTTCAGGTTCACGACATAGGTGTTGTGGTGCTTGTCGTGGTGGTACTCCAAGGTTTCCTTGGAAATGTGCGGCTGCAGGGCGTCGTGTGCATAAGGCAGCGGCGGCAATTCAAAAGCCATGGTGATTCTCCTAATCAGGTCTGTTGCGGTGAGCGCAAGGCCGATCACGGCGGCCGGTGTGCGTCGGGGAGTTTGTACTCTTTGCGACGCAAGGGCTGGATCATAGCACCCGGCCCTGTGCTTAACCACGCAACAAGTGTACGGGAAAGAGGTTCCAGAGCCTTTGCCGGCAGCAGACCAGTGGTGCTCAGGTGAAGATCAGTTGCGCCGCCACGGCGAACATCATCACCGCCACCATCAGGTCCAGAAGGCGCCAGGTGCCGGGGCGTGCCAGCCAGGGCGCAAGCCAGGCAGCGCCGAGGGCAAGGGTGAAGAACCACAGCAACGAGGCGCTGGCCGCACCGGCCACATAAGCTCCGGGCACGGTCTGCTGGGCGCCCAGCGAGCCGATCAGCAACACCGTGTCCAGGTACACATGGGGGTTGAGCAGGGTCACCGCCAGGGCGCTGAGCAGTACCGCCCGGCGCGAGCGCAGGCCCTGGCCTTCATCCTGTTGCAGGCTCTGCTGCGAACAGGCGCGCAGCAGCGCCTTGCTGCCGTACCAGATCAGGAACACCGCACCGCCCCAGCGTGCCACCGCCAGCAAGGTCGGGTTCTGCGCCAGTACCGTGGCCAGGCCGAATACCCCGGCCGCCACCAGGATGGCATCGCAGAACACACAGAGCGCGGCTACCGGTAAATGATGTTCACGGCGCAGGCTTTGCGCCAGCACGAATGCGTTCTGGGTGCCGATCGCCATGATCAGGCCGAAGGCGACCAGCAGGCCGTTCAAGTAGCTTTGCCACATAGGGGATGCTCCACAGGCGCCAGCAGGACGCTGGCGCAGAAAACCAAAAAAGTTGCTGGCCATTCTGGGGGGTGGATCTGTATAAGAAAAACAAATAAACCTGATCTGGCATTAGGAAAAATAATGTTCGATTACAAACTGCTTTCCGCGCTCGCCGCGGTCATCGAACAGGCCGGTTTCGAGCGTGCGGCGCAGGTGTTGGGGTTGTCGCAATCGGCGATCTCGCAACGGATCAAGTTGCTCGAAGCACGAGTCGGGCAACCGGTCTTGATACGCGCCAATCCGCCTAGCCCGACGGATGTCGGCCGACGCTTGCTCAACCACGTTCAGCAGGTGCGGCTGCTGGAGCGCGACCTGCAAAGCCAGGTGCCGGCGCTGGACGAGGAGGGCATGCCCGAACGTTTGCGTATCGCCCTTAACGCCGACAGCCTGGCCACCTGGTGGGCGGGGGCGGTCGGCGCCTTTTGTGCCGATCAACAGGTATTGCTGGACCTGGTGGTCGAAGATCAGGAAGTCGGTCTCAAACGCATGCGCGCGGGTGAGGTGGCCGCGTGCCTGTGTGGTAGCGAACGTCCGGTCGCCGGTGCGCGCAGCATACTGTTGGGGGCCATGCGTTATCGTGCCCTTGCCAGCCCGGCATTCATGGCCCGTTACTTTGCCGAGGGTTTTGATGCCAGGCGCTTGCCGCGCACGCCGGCACTGGTGTTCGGGCCGGATGACTTTCTCCAGCATCGCTACCTGGCTTCGCTGGGGATCGAGGACGGTTTCCTGCATCACCTGTGCCCATCTTCCGAGGGCTTTTTGCGTATGACCGAGGCCGGTCTGGGCTGGGGGCTGGTGCCGGAACTGCAGGTACGCGAGCAACTGGCCAGCGGGCGGCTGGTAGAAATTTCAGCGGATAAACCCATCGACGTGCCTTTGTACTGGCATCATTGGCGCAACGGCGGACAACTGCTCGGGCAATTGACCGAGCACCTGCGTCAGACCGCCCGGCAATGGCTGGTGCCCTTGTAAGGTCTGGCAGCGTCAGCAGCATCTGAAAATTGGTAAGGCGGAGTGGTACATGCGAATTCTGGTCACCGGCGCAAGCGGCTTCATTGGCGGGCGCTTTGCGCGCTTTGCCCTGGAGCAGGGCCTTGAAGTCCGGGTCAACGGCCGGCGTGCCGAAGGCGTCGAACACCTGGTGCGGCGCGGGGCGCAGTTCATCTCTGGCGATCTGGGTGACCCGGACCTTGCGCGCCGTCTGTGCCAGGGCGTCGATGCCGTGGTCCACTGCGCCGGGGCTGTGGGTAACTGGGGGCGCTACCAGGACTTCTACCAGGGCAATGTGGTGGTCACTGAAAATGTGGTCGAGGCGTGCCTTAAAGAGCATGTGCGGCGCCTGGTACACCTGTCGTCACCGTCGATCTACTTCAACGGGCGTTCGCAGCAGAACATCCATGAAGAGCAGGTGCCGCGGCGCTTCTATGATCACTACGGGGCCACCAAGTACCTGGCCGAACAGAAAGTCTTCGGCGCTCAGGAGTTCGGCCTCGAAGTCCTGGCCTTGCGCCCGCGTTTCGTCACCGGCGCCGGGGACGTCAGTATCTTCCCGCGTTTGCTGCAGATGCAGCGCAAGCGCCGCCTGGCCATCATCGGCAACGGCCTGAACAAGGTCGATTTCACCAGTGTGCAGAATCTCAACGAGGCGCTGCTGAGCGCGTTGTTCGCCGATGAGCAGGCGCTGGGCCAGGCCTACAACATCAGTAACGGTCATCCACTGCCATTGTGGGATGTGGTCAACTATGTGATGCGCCAGATGCAGTTGCCGCAAGTCACCCGCTACCGCTCCTTTGGCCTGGCCTACAGCCTAGCTGCGCTCAACGAAGGGGCCTGCATGCTTTGGCCTGGGCGTCCGCAGCCGACCTTGTCGCGCCTGGGCATGCAGGTAATGAGCAAGGATTTCACCCTGGACATCAACCGCGCCCGGCAGCTATTGGATTACCGGCCCACGGTCAGCCTGTGGACGGCACTCGACGAGTTCTGTGGCTGGTGGAAGGCGCAAGACCCGCAGCAGTGAACCGGCAAGCGGGTTTGCGGTCGATCAGTGCGCGGTGTAAGCGGTTTATACTAGTGCCCATTTGCTATTGCGGCGGTTGAAGGCTCCCATGCGTAACGATGCTCAAGACGATTTCGACAATGTCCCGACGCTGCGTGTCAGTACGCGGGATGACGATGATTTTGACCCCTTGCCGCCAGGCACAGGTCCGATTGCCGGTGGCGCGCGAAAAGCCCCGAGGGCGGCCAGCACCGGGCCGTTGTGGGCGCTGTTGGGCGCATCCTTCATCGCTCTGGCCGGGCTTGGCTGGTGGAGTTTTCAACAGGTGTCGTTGATGGAGCAGCAACTGGTAGCGACCCAGGAAAGTTTTGCCCGCATCAGCGAAGAAGCGGCGGGACGCCTGCAGGCCATCAGTGGCAAGGTCGATGCCAGCGAGTCCAGCGTCAACAGTGGTAGTGAAGCGTTGAAACTGCAGATCAAGCAGCTGCAAGCCAGCCTTGTCGAGCAGAGCAAGCAGCAGCAGGGCGTTGCCGGGCAGGCGGGTGACCTGGGCAAGCGTCTGGAGCAAGTGTTGGCGCAGGCCACTGAACAGCAGGCGGCGACAGCCAGGTTGCAGGCTGAATTGCAGGCTCAATTGAAGGCGGTGAACAGCGAACTGGCAGTCTTGAAAGCGGCTCAGGTGGACGGCGGCAAGCTCGACACCCAGATCAACAGCCTGAATGGCGAGGTGGCTGCGCTGAAGAAGCAGGGCAACCCCAGTGCGGCTATCGAGCGTCTGGAACAGGATCTGCTGGTGCTCAAGAGCGAGCAGGAGAATCGCCCGGCGGCGCCTGTGGCCAGTGGTGCTTCGGTTGCCGAGTTCGATGCGTTTCGCCGGCAGATGACGCGCAGCCTCAACACCTTGCAGAGCCAGGTGCAGAACCTGCAACAGCAGATCAATGCGCGGCCTTGATGGATGGTGAATCTATCGCGGGGCAAGCCCGCTCCCACAGGGGTTGTGTGATACCTGTGGGAGCGGGCTTGCCCCGCGATGCCGTTTACATCCGCGGATAGTCGATGTATCCGACCGGCCCTTTGCCATAGAAGGTTTCAGGATGTGCCTGGTTCAGCGGCGCATCCGCTGCCAGGCGGGCCGGCAGGTCCGGGTTGGCAATGAACGGTACACCGAAGGCCACCGCATCCGCCCGGCCGCTGGCCAGCGATGCATTGGCACTGGCCTTGGTGAAGCGTTCGTTGACGATGTAAGGGCCACCGAAGGCTTCCTTGATCAACGGCCCAATGCTGTCATCCGCTTCCTTCTCCCGCGAGCAGATGAAGGCAATCCCGCGCTTGCCCAGTTCACGGGCCACATAGGTAAAGGTTTCGGCGCGATTGGCGTCACCCATGTCGTGAGAGTCGGCGCGTGGCGCCAGGTGTACGCCGACGCGTTGCGCACCCCATACGTCGATCACCGCATCGGTCACTTCCAGCAGCAGTCGTGCACGGTTTTCCAGTGAGCCACCGTACTGATCCGTACGCTGGTTGGTGCTGCTCTGCAGGAACTGATCGAGCAGGTAGCCGTTCGCGGCATGCACTTCCACACCATCAAAACCGGCGGCCTTGGCGTTCTCGGCACCGGTGCGGTAGGCCTCGACGATATCGGCGATTTCTTCCGTTTCCAGGGCCCGTGGCGTCGGGTAGTCAGCCAGCGGACGTACCAGGCTGACATGGCCTTTGGGCTGGATCGCGCTCGGTGCCACCGGGGTTTCACCGTTGAGGTAGAGCGGGTGCGAGATACGCCCGACATGCCAGAGCTGCAGGAAGATCCGCCCGCCGGCGCCATGGATGGCCTTGGTGACGTTGGTCCAGCCACGCACCTGGTCGGTGGACCAGATACCCGGGGTGTCGGGGTAGCCGACACCCATTGGCGTCACCGAGGTGGCTTCGCTGAGAATCAGGCCGGCGCTGGCGCGTTGTACGTAGTACTCGGCCATCAACGCGTTGGGTACCCGGCCTTCATCGGCGCGGCAACGGGTCAGCGGCGCCATGATGATGCGGTTCGGCAATTCGAGGTCGCCGAGGGTGATCGGATCGAAAATAGTCGTCATATAAACCTCAAGGCTGATCAGTGAGTGGCAGGTGCCAGTTCGGCGTTGTTGCCGCGCTGGCTGAAGGTAATCAGGGTGACGATCAGGGCCAGCACCGCGAGTGCGGCGGCGGCCAGGGGTACGCGGGTCAGGCCCAGCCCTTGCGCGATAACGCTGCCGCCGACCCAGGCGCCGAGGGCGTTACCCAGGTTGAAAGCGCCGATGTTCAGGGTCGACACCAGGTTCGGGGCGGCCTTGCCGAAGGTCACCACATTGACCTGCAGGGCCGGTACCGCGGCAAAGGCGGCCGTGGCCCAGAGGAACAGGGTGATCTCGGCGGGGATCAGGGCCGTGCTGGTCCAGCTGAGTACGGTGGAAACCACCGCCATGCTGGCGAACACACCCACCAGGGTGGCGCCCAGGCGCTTGTCAGCCAGCTTGCCGCCAACGATGTTGCCCAGGGTGAGGCCAACGCCGATCAACAGCAGGGTCCAGGTCACGCCCCGTGGCGAAACGCCGGTGACATCGCCCAACAGCGGCGCAACGTAGGTGAACAGGGCAAACATCGAGGCCGAGAACAGCACGGTCATCGACAGCGACAGCCAGATACCGGCGCCCTTGAGCGCCGCCAGCTCGGCGCGCATGTCGAGTTTTTCCTCGTCATGGCGAAATGGCAGGAAACGGATCAGGCCGATCAGGGCAATCACCCCGATCACGGTCACGGCCCAGAAGGTCGAGCGCCAGCCGTATTCCTGACCCAGGGCGGTGCCCAGTGGCACGCCAAGCACGTTGGCCAGGGTCAGGCCGGTGAACATCAGGGCTACCGCCGAGGCACGGCGATTGGCCGGCACCAGGCTGGCGGCAACCACCGAGCCGATGCCGAAGAAGGCGCCGTGACACAGGGCGGTGACCACCCGGGCGAACATCAGCAGGTTGTAGTCGCTGGCCACCGCACACAGCAGGTTACCAACGATGAACACGCCCATCAGCGCGATCAGTGCGGCTTTACGCGGCAGCTTTGCGGTGGCCAGGGCCATGAACGGTGCACCGATGGCCACGCCCAGGGCGTAACCGGTGACCAGCCAGCCGGCACCGGGAATCGACACCCCGAGGTCCGCCGCGACATCGGGCAGCAGGCCCATGATGACGAACTCGGTGGTGCCGATGGCGAAGGCGCTGAGCGCCAGGATGATGAGTGAAAGGGGCATTGCAAGGTCCTTGTCAGAGCTCTTGGCTCATCTGCTTGAGGAAGGCCTGGATGGTTTCCTCATTGCGCTTGAAAAAATGCCACTGGCCGATCTTCTGGCTGCTGATCAGGCCCGCGCGTTGCAAGGTGGCCAGGTGGGCCGAGACCGTGGACTGCGACAGGCCGCAGCGTTGGTCGATCTGCCCGGCGCAGACACCGTGTTCGGTGCTGTGGTGCTGGTCAGGGAATTGCACGTCGGGGTCTTTCAGCCAGTTGAGGATTTCTCGCCGTACTGGGTGGGCCAGGGCTTTTATTATTTCGTCGAGATCGAGAGGCATGGTTGGGCTCATGGTTGTGTAGCGGTATATCGCGATGGGGCGAAATATAAATCGGTATTTCGCGATATACAAATATGAAGGTGTTCTTAGCTCAGCGTAAATCGCTATATCGGGTTATAACGATATGATCATGACCGGTGCTAGACTGCGCTGATGAACTATCTCGCACACCTTCATCTGGGCGGCCAACAACCCGAGCAACTGCTCGGCAGCCTCTATGGGGATTTCGTCAAAGGGCCGTTGGCCGGGCGATTTCCCTTGCCGCTGGAAGCGGCGATCCGCCTGCACCGGCAGATCGATGTCTTCACCGACAGCCATCCGCTGGTCTTGCAGTCGCTTGGGCGTTTCCCCCGGGAGCGGCGACGCTATGCCGGGATCATCCTCGATGTGTTCTTCGACCATTGCCTGGCGGCGCATTGGCAGGACTATGCCGATCAGCCTCTGGCGCAGTTCACCGGCCGGGTCTATCAGGTGCTGGCGGCGCAACCGGACCTGCCCGGCCGGCTGGCGCAGATCGCGCCTTATATGGCGGCGGATGACTGGTTGGGCTCGTACCGCGATTTTGCGGTGCTGGAGCAGGTGTTCCGCGGGATCGCCAGGCGCTTGTCGCGCCCCGAAGGGATGGACGGCGCCATCGAGCTGGTCGATGCGCTGTATGCGCCGTTGATGGATGACTTTCGCAGCTTTTATCCCGAGCTACAGGCCTTCGCCGGCAAAGCCCTGGCTTAGCCCTAGGCCGCTTTGGCCCGGCGTTGCGGCTGAGCGACGGGCTGCTCGGCGCCAAACAAGGCTACCTGAATTGCTTGCTGGGCCTTGAAGGCCAGCGCCGCGCGTTCTTCGCCGGTGCTCGGGATCGGCTGCAACAGCTTGATTTCCACTTCGCCACACTCATGGGAAAACAGCCGCATCAGGTGTGAGAGCAGATCGTCGTCACCAATGAAAGGCGCGATTGCATCGGCCTGGCCATCACGCAGGTAGCGCACGGCCACCGGTTGCAGCGGCACCTGGGTATCGATGGCGCTGGCCAGCAGGCGACCGTGGAAGGTGCGCAGGCTGCGGCCATCGGTGGTGGTGCCTTCCGGAAAGATCAACAACGCGCCCGCCTCTTGCAAGTGCTGGCTGATCTGTTTGCGCAGTAGCTGACTGTCGTTACCGCCACGGCGGATGAACAGGGTACCGGCCTTGAGCGCCAGCCAGCCGGCCACCGGCCAGCTGCGCACTTCGGCCTTGGACAGAAACGACAAGGGCGTGAGCATGCCCAGCAGCGGGATGTCGGTCCATGACACATGGTTACTGACCCAGAGCATCGGCTGTTGCGGCACCTGGCCAAGCACCCGGACCTTGAAGGGCAGGGCCTTGCTCAGCTGGCGCATGAACAGTTGCGACCAGCGCTGACGGCGCTCGGCCGAGGCCGGAATGCGCAGGTGTTCATAAAGGCTGAACAGTGCCGCCATGCCCAGGCCGAACAGCACCACCAGCACTACCCGCAGGACGCGTGCAAAGACGCGCAAGCCCCGCATCAGACCGCCGCCTTGAAGTGGCGGGCGTAGCGCGGGCAGAGTTCGTCGCGCTTGAGCAGGATGAACACGTCGGCGACCTGGAAGTCCTCGTCCCAGCACGGCTCGCCGCAGATCTTCGCGCCCAGGCGCATATAGGCTTTGAGCAGCGGCGGCATTTCGGCGATGACGTTGCCGGGCAGGGCCAGACTTGGCAGCGGCTTCTTCGGTTCGGCGCGCAGGTGTTCGGTGCACAGGAAACGTTCGCGCAGGCGTTGCATGATCGCATGGGCCTGGACACCACCGTCCTGCATGGGAATGCTGGCGCAACCCATCAGGTAGCTGTAGCGCCCTTCATTGAGCACTTCGGCCAGTTCCGCCCAGAGCACGGCGATGGTGCCGCCATTGCGGTAGGCCGGGTCGACGCAGGTGCGGCCCAGCTCGAGGATCGGCCCCTGCAGATGGCCGAGGCCATGCAGGCTGAATTCTTCTTCACTGTAGAAGCGTCCCAGGCTGCTGGCCGCCTGGTGATCGAGCAGGCGCGTAGTGGCGACCAGGCGACCGCTGTTGAGGTCACGTACACCGATGTGGCGGCAATGAATGTCGTAGTCATCCATGTCCAGGCCCAGTTCGGCGCCTTTGAGCTTGGCCTTGAACTCACCGCTGAAGACGCTGAAACGAAGGGCCTGCGCTTCCTGCAGGGCCGCAGGGCCAACCAGGCGTTCGGCTTGCAGACGGCGTGCAGTGCTGTTGTCGCCAGGGGGCGCGATCCGGGTCATTGCGAGTCTCCATAAGCCAGCCATGGGGTTGCGGCCGGTCGGCTTTGTTGTGCAAGCTCAGCCTAGGTAGACGCGGTGTCACCCCCATGAATCTTTGGTGATGCTTGTATGACAGCCCTCAAGGAGCACGACGATGGCCTGGCTGCAACGACTCAATGACCCACAGCGACAGCCCCTGTCAGCGGATCTGGGCGAAATCTACAGCAGCCTGCTGGCGCGTCTGGGCACGGTCAGCCCGTTCGAACTGGCGGTACTCGGCGGGCGCGCAATGCCGACCCCGGGGCTGGCGTTTCTGCTCGGTTACCAGGCAGCGTTGCGAATGCTCTGGCCGAGTGCTCCGGCAAGTATTGGCGCCTTGTGTGCGAGTGAGCGGCGCAGCGTGCGCCCGGCCGACATGCAGGTGCGCCTGGATGACTTGCGCCTGACCGGCAGCAAGGATTTCGTCACCGCCGGACTGGATGCCGACTGGCTGTTGGTGGCGGCGCGCAGCGAGGCTGCCGGTGAGTTGGCGCAATTGAGCCTGGCGGTGGTCTATCCCGGTGAGCCCGGCGTACGCCTGGAGCCTTTGCCGGCCCTGCCGCTGATGCCGGAAGTCGGTCACGCCCGTCTGCATCTGGATCAGGCCTTGTGCGAGCGCCTGGCCGGCGATGGCTGGGATGCCTACGTTAAACCGTTCCGCACCCTTGAAGACCTTTATGTGCTCAGCGCCCTGTGTGCCTGGTTGTATGGCGTCGGTCAGGACAGTGCCTGGCCGCAGGGTTTGCAGTTGCGTCTGATCGGTTTGCTCGGTGGCTGCGCCGAAGGCAGTCGGCAATGTGCCGATTCCACGGGGTGCCACTTGCTGCTCGGCGGCCTGTTTGCCCAGTTCGCCGCGCTCAAGGACGAAATCAACCAGGCATTGAGCAACAGTCCCGGCGAGTGGGCAACGCTGTGGCAGCGTGACCAGGGCTTGCTGGAGATTGCCAGTGCGGCACGGGCCAAGCGCCTGGCCAAGGCCTGGGCCAGCGCCGGGTTGTCATGAAGCACTGCTAGTCTGGGCAGACGTTGGCTTTGAGTGACGTCGCATGAATACAGTGCTGTCGGGGCTGTTGCTTGGCCTGATCTTCACCAGCGTCCCAGCCTTGAGCGAGGAGCGCTGGCCAGCTGCAGACTGGCCGCAGGCAGCTGACATCAACAGCCCGGCCTGGTACCCGGTGCAGGCGTACGCCTTTGCTACACGTGACGACAACAGCCGAGAGGGCGTGCGCACCGATGCCCTGCTGGTGATCAAGGACGGGCGTATTGTTTATGAGCATTACGCCGCACCGACCACCGCACAGACACCGCACCTGACCTGGTCCATCAGCAAAAGCGTGCTGGCTACCGTGTTGGGGGTGGCCCACGGTGAAGCGCGCTTTGCCCTCACTGATCCGGTCGCGCGTTTTTACCCGCCCATGCAGGCCCATCCGCAGGTTCGTCTGCAAGACCTGCTGCACTGGGCCAGCGGCTTGGACTGGCAGGAAGACTACGAATATGCGCCGCTGCATTCCTCGGTTGTCGCCATGCTCTACACCCGTGGGAGCACTGACATGGCCGCCTACACCGCCGCGCGCCCGGCGGCAGCTGAACCGGGGCAGCGCTTTCTCTATTCCAGCGGCGACAGCAACCTGCTGGCGGCGGCCTTACGGGAGATGGTCGGGCCGCAGCGCTATGGGCAGTACCCCTGGGATGCGCTGTTCACGCCGTTGGGCATCACCTCGGCGGTCTGGGAGCGGGATGCCAGCGGCACGCTGGTTGGCTCCTCTTATCTCTACATGAGCGCCCGCGACCTGGCGCGTATTGGCTTGTTGATGCAACGTGACGGTCGCTGGCAGTCCGAACAGCTGCTGTCCAGGGACTGGGTGGCGTTCAACCGCAGCCTGTTCGCCAAGGCTGCCGCACAACCCGGCGAGGCTAATCCCGGCGGGCAGTGGTGGCTCAACCAGCCGTTGCCCGGCGCAGCGCGGCCCTGGCCCGATGCGCCGGCCGACACCTTTGCGGCCTTGGGGCACTGGGGTCAGGCTTTGTATGTGCTGCCCGATGAACAACTGGTGGTGGTGCGCTACGCCGATGATCGCGATGGCCAGTTCCAGCACAACGAACTGCTCAAGCGGGTGCTGGCGGCGCAGGGCAGGGGACGGCCATGAAGCGTGTGCTGCTGGTGCTGTTACTGCTGGCGGGCGCCTGGGTCTATTACGAGCGTCAGGCCCTGGCGGACTTTACCGGTATCCTCAGCGCTTATTCGGCCAAGGAATATTGCTCCTGCCGTTTTGTTATGGGCTTCGACGCGCCTTACTGCCAGGCCTATGTACGCCAATACCTGCCCCTGAGCCGGCTCGAGGAAAATACCCAAACCCGCGAGGTGACTGCCGTGGGGCTGGGCGTTGAGCGCCATGCGCGCTGGCAGGGTGTACGTGAGGGCTGTGGCTTGCTGCCTTGAAGGCAGCCGGGTAAGGTTGACGGCTTCTGTGTTACAGGATTTCTCATGTTCTCTTTGCCCCGTCTTCTCCTGGCTTTGCTCGCGCTGCTGAGCTTTTCCGCCCAGGCCAACTGGCACCTTGATGGCGAGTCGTCACGACTGTCGTTCATTTCCAGCAAAAATGGCGATACCGCTGAAGTCCATCGTTTTCTCGTGTTGCATGGCAAGGTCGATCGCAAGGGCGCGGCCGAGCTGATGATCGAGATGGACTCTAACAGCAGCGGTGTGCCGTTGCGCGATGAACGCATGCGCAAGGACCTGTTCGAGTACGCTCGTTTCGCGGAAGCCAAGGTGCGTGCCCAGATCGATCTGCGGCCGATCAACGACCTGGCCAATGGTGCTCAGGTCGAGTTGCGCCTGCCGGTGACGGTCGAACTGCACGGCAAGGAACACAGCTACAACGCCTTGTTGCTGGCCACGCGCCTGGATGAGCGCCGCTTCCAGGTGGTGACCCTGGAGCCGTTGATGTTGCGTGCCGAAGAGTTTGACCTGCTGCCGGGCCTGGAGACCTTGCGCAAAGTCGCCGGGCTCAAGTCCATCAGCCCGTCGGTGCCGGTGTCCGCGGTATTGATCTTCACGGCGCGCTGATATGGCCGGACCGGTCTTTCCCTGGCGAGATGGCAACCGGTTCGAGTTACTGATCGACGGCCCCGAATTTTTTCCGCGCATGCTCGCCGCCATTGCCCAGGCTGAGCAGCAGGTTGATCTGGAGCTGTACCTGGTGGAGGCGGGCGCCTGCGCCGAAGCCATGGTTCAAGCACTGGTGCAGGCCGCCGGGCTCGGGGTGCAGGTGCGCTGCCTGTTTGACGACTACGGCTCATTGGCCTTCACCTTGAACCTGCGCCAGCGCCTGATCGGCGCGGGCGTCGAACTGCGCTGGTACAACCGCCTGCGCTGGCGCCGGGGCTTTCGCAACCTGTACCGCGACCACCGCAAATTGCTGGTGGTCGACCAGACCTGGGCGGTGGTCGGTGGTACCGGCGTTACCGACCAGTTCTGGGTGCCTGACGAAGCCATCAGTGAATGGCACGAGGTGATGGTGCAGATGCAAGGGCCGTTGGTGGCCGACTGGCAGATGCTCTTCGATCGGCAGTGGCGCGCCAACCTGCGGCGTACGGCCTGGCGGCCAGCGACGCATTTTGGCCTGTCGCGCCTGCCGCATGTGCCCGATAGCGGCGAGGGCATGGGCCGGGTGGCGTATGCCGATGCCCGTCAGCACCGGGACATCCTGCAGTCGCTGGTACGCGCGCTGAATAGCGGGCAACGGCGGATCTGGCTGGCCACACCGTACTTTCTACCGACCTGGAAGGTGCGCCGCTCCTTGCGCCGGGCGGCTGCCAAGGGGGTTGATGTGCGCCTGCTGCTGACCGGTCCGCGTACCGATCATCCTTCGGTGCGCTATGCCGGGCACCGCTATTACCCGAGGCTGATGCGCGCCGGGGTGCAAATTTACGAGTATCAGCCGTGTTTTCTGCACCTGAAGATGGTGCTGGTCGACGACTGGGTGAGCATCGGTTCGTGCAATTTCGACCACTGGAACCTGCGTTTCAACCTTGAAGCCAACGTTGAGGCCATCGACCCGCCGCTGACTGCGGCGGTGGCCGCAAGCTTCGAGCGCGATTTCGCCCAGAGCCTGTGTATCGACCTGGCCCATTGGCATGCGCGGCCTTTGTGGAAGCGTCTGCAACAGCGTTTATGGGGGTGGCTGGATCGGCTGGTGGTGAACATGCTCGATCGGCGTGATTGATCGCGGGGCAAGCCCGCTCCCACAGCTTTCGGTGGGAGCGGGCTTGCCCCGCGAAAAAAAAGCGGCAGGGGAGTGATTCCCCTGCCGCTTTTTAGTCAGCAAACCCTGAGGTTTACTTCACTTCTACCGCCAGACTTTCAGCGATCTTGCTCTGCCACAGTGCCGGGCCAGTGATGTGCACCGACTCGCCATTGCTGTCGACCGCAACGGTGACCGGCATGTCTTTGACTTCGAACTCGTAGATCGCTTCCATGCCCAGTTCGGCAAAGGCCAGGACCTTGGACTTCTTGATCGCCTGGGCCACCAGGTAGGCAGCACCGCCGACAGCCATCAGGTACACGGCCTTGTTGTCCTTGATCGCCTCGATCGCGGTCGGGCCACGCTCGGACTTGCCGATCATGCCCAGCAGACCGGTCTGCTCGAGGATCTGGCGAGTGAACTTGTCCATCCGCGTTGCGGTGGTCGGGCCGGCAGGGCCAACCACTTCTTCACGCACCGGATCAACCGGGCCGACGTAGTAGATGAAGCGGCCTTTGAGGTCGACCGGCAGCTCTTCGCCACGGTTGAGCATCTCGACCATGCGCTTGTGCGCGGCGTCGCGGCCGGTGAGCATCTTGCCGTTGAGCAGGATGGTCTCGCCCGGCTTCCAGCTCTGCACGTCTTCCGGGGTCAGGGTGTCGAGGTCGACGCGGCGGGCCGATGGGCCGGCTTCCCAGACGATTTCCGGGTAGGCGTCGAGCGACGGCGCTTCGAGGTCGGCCGGGCCGGAACCGTCGAGCACGAAGTGCGCGTGACGGGTAGCGGCGCAGTTCGGGATCATGCACACCGGCAGGGACGCGGCGTGGGTCGGGTAGTCCATGATCTTGACGTCGAGCACGGTGGTCAGACCGCCGAGGCCCTGGGCACCGATGCCCAGCTGGTTGACCTTCTCGAACAGCTCCAGGCGGATCTCTTCGATGCGGTTCTGCGGGCCGCGGGCCTTGAGCTCGTGGATGTCGATGGATTCCATCAACACTTCCTTGGCCATTACTGCGGCCTTCTCGGCGGTACCGCCGATGCCGATGCCGAGCATGCCAGGCGGGCACCAGCCAGCGCCCATGGTCGGAACGGTCTTCAGTACCCAGTCGACGATCGAGTCGGACGGGTTGAGCATGGCCATTTTCGACTTGTTCTCGGAGCCGCCGCCTTTGGCCGCCACGTCCACTTCCACGGTGTTGCCCGGGACGATGGAGTAGTGGATGACCGCCGGGGTGTTGTCCTTGGTGTTTTTACGAGCGCCTGCCGGGTCGGCCAGGATCGAGGCACGCAGGACGTTTTCCGGCAGGTTGTAGGCGCGGCGCACGCCTTCGTTGATCATGTCGTCCAGGCTCATGGTCGCGCCATCCCAGCGCACATCCATACCGACGCGCACGAACACGGTAACGATACCGGTGTCCTGGCAGATCGGGCGGTGGCCGGTGGCGCACATGCGCGAGTTGATCAGGATCTGGGCGATGGAGTCACGCGCGGCGGGCGACTCTTCACGCAGATAGGCCTCATGCATGGCCTGGATGAAGTCAACGGGGTGGTAGTACGAAATGAACTGCAGGGCGTCGGCAACGCTCTGAATCAGGTCGTCTTGCTTGATCACGGTCATGCAGCGCGCTCCTCTTAAAGACGGGAACATTCAATAAGGTATTCCGACGCGGACAGGCCGAGGTGTCGAAACGACCTTTCACGGCGCGCCGACGGTCAGGCTGGCGGCGCAAAAAGGCGCGGCAGTATAGCGTGCATCGGCCTTGGGTACACGTATCAGTGGTCTGACGAAGGTCGGTAAGCGACGGGCATTGTTTTTGCGTAGCGCCGCTTTGTGCAAAACTGGCGGCTTGAACGCCTGGGAGAGCCTCGATGCCTGAAATGCGCGTAGGTGAGCAGCAGTGGACCGTGGCGCCGGGCAGCAATTTGCTGGATGTGCTCAATGACGCCGGTTTTTTGGTGCCGTATAGCTGCCGCGCCGGCAGTTGTCATGCCTGTCTGGTGCGCTGCCTGCACGGGCAACCGCTGGATTCACAGCCCGATGCCCTGAGTTCGGAGCAGCGCCAGCTGGGCTGGCGCTTGTCCTGCCAGTGCCGGGTCGAAGAGGATTTGCAGGTTGCCCTGTTCGACCCGCAGCAGGACGGTATCGGTGCATCGGTGGTCGGCCTTGACTGGTTGAGCCCGACGGTGCTGCGCTTGCGCCTGCACGCCGAGCGCAGGTTGCGTTACCAGGCAGGTCAGCACCTGGTGCTGTGGAGTAGCAGTGGTGTGGCCCGACCCTATTCGCTGGCTAGCCTGCCGGATGAGGAGCGTTTTCTCGAGTTTCACCTCGATTGTCGCCAGGCGGGTGCCTTCTGCGATGCAGCGCGCCAGTTGCGGCTGGACGATGCCCTGCGCCTGGGTGAATTGCGCGGCGGGGCGCTGCACTATGATGCCGACTGGCAGGAGCGCCCGTTGTGGTTGCTGGCGGCGGGCACGGGGCTGGCACCTTTGTGGGGGATTCTGCGTGAAGCCTTGCGTCAGGAGCACCAGGGCCCGATTCGTGTGTTGCACCTGGCCCATGATAGTCAGGAGCACTATCTGGCCAGCGAATTGGCCGCGCTTGCCGAGCGTCATCCGCACCTTCAAGTCGAGCTGCTGACCCCGCAGGCATTGCCCCAGGCACTGGCTGCGCTGCGCCTGCAATCACGCCAGACGATTGCCCTGGCCTGCGGCTCACCGGCCAGCGTCGAGCAGTTTTCCCGCCGGTTGTTTTTGGCCGGATTACCGCGCAATCAGCTGTTTGCCGATATTTTCACCGGGCACGCATAAAAAAACCGCAGCACAGGCTGCGGTTTTTTCGTTGCGGGTCAGGATCAGACCTGCGAATCACCGACATGCAGGATCTTCATGCCGTTGGTACCACCGATGGTGTGGTAGCTGTCGCCTTTGGTCAGGATTGCCCAGTCGCCGGGTTCGACCACCTGGCGTTTGAGCAGCTCGTCGACTGCCGCCTCGCTGACTTTTTCGGCCGGCAGGGCTGCCGGATCGAAAGCCACCGGGTAAACGCCGCGGAACATTGCGGCACGGGCCAGGGTGGCGCGGTGCGGCGAGAAGGCGTAGATCGGCACCGAAGAGCGCAGGCGCGACATGATCAGCGGGGTGTAGCCACTCTCGGTAAGGGCGATGATCGCCTTGACGCCCGGGAAGTGGTTGGCGGTGTACATGGCCGCCAGGGCGATGCTTTCGTCGCAGCGCTCGAAGGTGGTGTGCAGACGGTGGCTGGACTTCTGGCTGGTCGGATGCTTTTCCGCACCCAGGCAGATGCGTGCCATGGCCTGGACCGCTTCGATCGGGTAAGCACCGGCGGCGCTTTCGGCCGACAGCATCACCGCGTCGGTGTTGTCGAGCACGGCGTTGGCCACGTCGGACACTTCGGCACGGGTCGGCATCGGATTCTGGATCATCGACTCCATCATCTGGGTGGCGACGATCACGGCTTTGTTGTTGCGACGGGCGTGCTGGATGATTTTTTTCTGGATCGCGATCAGCTCGGCATCGCCGATTTCCACGCCCAGGTCACCACGGGCAACCATTACCGCGTCACTGGCGGCGATCAGGCCATCGAGGGTTTCGTCGTCGGCCACCGCTTCGGCGCGTTCGATCTTGGCCACCAGCCAGGCGCTGCCGCCGGCTTCGTCACGCAGGCGACGGGCGTATTCCATGTCGCTGGCATCACGCGGGAACGACACGGCCAGGTAGTCCAGGTCCATCTCGGCAGCCAGCTTGATGTCGGCCTTGTCTTTTTCGGTCAGGGCCGGTGCGGTCAGGCCGCCACCTTTGCGGTTGATGCCTTTGTGGTCGGACAGCGGACCGCCGATCAGCACCGAGCAGTGCAGCGAGTCGCTGGTGGCGGTTTCGACGCGCATTACCACGCGGCCGTCATCGAGCAGCAGCTCGTCACCGACGCCGCAATCCTTGACCAGGTCCGGGTAGTCGATACCGACGATGTCCTGGGTGCCTTCGGTCAGCGGGTGGGCGGTGGAGAAGGTGAAGCGGTCACCGACTTTCAGTTCGATGCGCTTGTTGGCGAATTTGGCGATACGAATCTTCGGGCCTTGCAGGTCGCCGAGCAGCGCTACATGGCGACCCAACTTTGCCGCGATCTCACGGATCAGGCGCGCGCGGGCTTTATGCTCATCGGGCGTGCCGTGGGAGAAGTTCAGGCGAGCGACATCCAGGCCGGCAAGAATCAGTTGTTCGATAACTTCCGGCGAGTTGCTGGCGGGGCCAAGGGTGGCGACGATTTTGGTACGGCGGATGGTCATGCACAGACTCCTATAGTGAAGCGCAGCGAAAGGCTACTCTGGAATTGCGCTGTAGTCATTGTTCCTTTGCACTACCTGCCGGGGGATAGGGGTAGCGTTTGAACGGGAGTGGGGGAAATAAACTGTGGGAGCGGGCTTGCCCCGCGATTGCGGTTTGTCAGTCACCTTGCATCGCGGGGCAAGCCCGCTCCCACCTACCTACAGATTTCCCCGACAATGCCGATAAGCTGCGCAATACAGGAGATTCCCCATGCGAGCCTTGATCGTTCTAGCCCTGGCGACCAGTGTCGTCGGCTGCACCCGTTGGTCGATGGACCATCATCTGAACAATGCCTACCGCGCTTATGATCGCGGCGACTGCGAGAAGGTCATGCTCGAGCTGTCGCAGGTCGACCGGACCAGCCGCGCACGGCCATTCATCCATCCCGAAGTGTCGATGCTGCGCGGTCAGTGTCTGGAACGTCAAAAGCTCTACGTCGATGCCGCGCAGACCTATCAGTACCTGATTACGCGCTACCCGCAGAACGAATACGCCTACCGCGCCCGCGCCCGCCTGCAGACCCTGGAACAACTGGGACACTACCGCAGCGGCGAGTCCGCCATTGCCCGACCGGCCACCATCACGCCTTGGCGTTAATACTAAAGTGTTCGGGTCTGAATGTGACGCGAAGGTCAGGTTGCGCTAATCTTGATGCTGAAACACACGTAAATCAGCAGCACTAGCGCGGCCCTGCTCAAGGGTCTCCGACAGCGATTCCGATCATGTTTGACGAGCGCCGCATCGAGCGTCATCAGCTCCCTTACTTCCTCAAAGTCTTCAACCGCCATACCGATCAGCCGATCGGCTACCTGGGTAACGTGTCCGAAGACGGCCTGATGCTGATCAGCCAGCTGCCGATGCTGGTCGGCCCGGATTTCGAGCTGCAATTGAAAGTCGTCAGCCGCAATGGCGGCATGCATCTGATCAACCTGACCGCCAGTTGCCTGTGGTGTCATGAAGACCAGACGCCGGGGCACTACGACTCCGGGTTCATGCTGTTGCAGGCGCCACCGGAATACGCGCTACTGGTGCGTGCCCTGCGCAACTATTTCAGCTTCCATCCGCTGGAGGCCTCGGTCTGAGGCTGGTCGTAGCGGGCGAGTAGCCCTAGACTCTGGTCGATCTTCTGTTCAGGACGACCCCGTGAGCACCAGCATTTTCTGGCACGACTACGAAACCACCGGCATTAATCCACGCAATGACCGACCCTTGCAGGTAGCGGGCGTGCGCACCGATCTCGAGCTCAACGAGATCGAAGCACCGATCAATTTCTACTGCCAACCCAGTGATGACATCCTGCCGCACCCGGCCGCTTGCCTGGTCACCGGCATCACCCCGGCGCAGCTGGCCAGCCAGGGCCTGCTTGAAGCCGAGTTCATGACCCGCGTGCACACCGAGCTTGCGCGCCCGGGCACCTGCGGTGCGGGCTACAACAGCCTGCGCTTTGACGACGAAGTCACCCGCTACAGCCTGTATCGCAACTTCTTCGATCCGTATGCCCGGGAGTGGCAAGGTGGCAATAGCCGTTGGGACCTGATCGACGTGGTGCGCGCCGCGTATGCGCTGCGCCCGGATGGCATTGTCTGGCCGCAGCAGGAGGGGCGTGTCAGCTTGCGCCTGGAGCTGCTGACGGCGGCCAATGGAATCGATCATGGCCAGGCCCACGAGGCACTCAGTGATGTGCGGGCCACTATTGCGCTGGCACGCTTGATTCGTGAGAAACAGCCGAAACTGTATGACTGGTTGTTTCAATTACGTAATAAACACAAAGTGCTGGATCAAATCCGTTTGCTGCAGCCGCTGGTACATATTTCCGGGCGCTTCTCGGCGGCGCGCAACTATCTGGGTGTGGTCCTGCCACTTGCCTGGCACCCGCGTAACCGTAATGCCTTGATTGTCTGTGACTTGGGCATGGATCCCCAACCGTTGCTGCAAGAGGACGGCGAGTCGTTGCGCCAGCGTTTATACACGCGGCGCGAAGACATGCCTGAAGGGCAATTACCTGTGCCCTTGAAGTTGGTGCATATCAATCGTTGTCCAGTGGTTGCTCCGCTCAATGTATTGCGTGTGCAGGATCAGCACCGCCTGGGGCTGGATATGTCCTTATTTCAAATGCGGGCATCAAGCCTGATAGCCGCTCAGGCGATCTGGCAGGATAAATTGCAAACCCTCTACAGCGAGGAAGAGTTTGCCCCTTGTGACGATCCGGAGCAGCAATTGTATGGCGGCTTTATCGGTGATCGCGACAGGCGTCTGTGCGAGCAAGTGCGCAGTGTCGAGCCCCGCCAATTGGGACAGGGGCACTGGATGTTTGACGATGAACGTTTACCTGAATTGCTGTTTCGCTATCGCGCCCGTAATTTCATCGACACCTTGAATGAACAGGAGCTGCAGCGCTGGCAGCTGTTCTGTCAGCAGCGTCTTAGTGATCCACACATGGGCGCGCCGAATACCGTTGGCGATTTCGAGCAGGCCCTGCAGGACTGCTGGGGAGGGGCCAACGCCGCTCAGCGGGAATTACTCGGGCAGTGGCAGGCACATGTCCAGGCGTTGAAGTTGCAGTTGGGACTATAAGCGGCACTAAACCAGGGGCGAAAAAAAACGCCAGCAAGCTGGCGTTTTTTCATCAGTGCAAACGCGTTGCAGTGACTGGCAATTAACCCAGCAGGGTTGCCCAGCCTTCAACCACATCGCCACCCCACTTGGCTTTCCACTCTTTCAGGGTTTTGTGGTTGCCGCCTTTGGTTTCGATGACTTCACCGTTGTGCGGGTTCTTGTATTGCTTGACCTTGCGCGCGCGCTTGGTACCGGTGGTTTTAACAGCACCACGTGGGGTTTTGCTCGATTTTGCTTCAGGGTCGAGCAGGGCAATGATATCGCGCAGCGACTTCTGATATTCGCCCATCAGGTTGCGCAGTTTGCCTTCGAACTCCAGCTCTTTCTTCAGCTTGTCGTCATTCGACAGGTTGGCCAGGCGAGCCTGCAGTTCTTTGATGGCTTCTTCGGTGGCGCGGTATTCGTTAATCAGGGACATTGGGTGATCCTTGGAAATGGGGGGAATCAGGTAGACAGTGGGCCAATAATAGTCAGAGCTTACTGCCAAGTAAACATTAAACTTGGCGATAAATGCAGGCGCGGTTAAATCGAACCGATAAATTGTATTAAAAATATTTTACAAACTAAGACTGGTAAAAAGCATTTATCGGGCGCCACGCCGTGTGTCGCGTGGCGTTGTGCTGTTCTCAGCGACAGTCGCTGCAACTGACAGGATGTGCGCATTGCCTACTGCAGTTTTTCCGGGCACTCGTTAGAATGAGCGCCTTTGCGAAGTATCTGGAGTCCCTTTCATGCGCACCTTCCGGCTGGTGATTGCTTGCCCCGACCGCGTTGGCATCGTCGCCAAAGTCAGTAATTTCCTGGCGTCTCATAACGGCTGGATCAACGAAGCGAGCCATCATTCCGATGAGCAGAGCGGTTGGTTCTTCATGCGTCACGAAATCCGCGCAGACACCCTGCCATTTGGCATTGAGGCTTTGCGTGAAGCATTTGCACCGATTGCTGAAGAATTTTCCATGGTCTGGCGTATTACCGACACCGACCAGAAAAAACGCGTCGTGCTGATGGCCAGCCGTGAATCTCATTGCCTGGCTGACTTGTTGCACCGCTGGCACGCCAAAGAACTCGACTGCGACATTCCTTGTGTGATCTCCAACCACAACGACCTGCGCAGCATGGTCGAGTGGCATGGTATTCCGTTCTTCCATGTACCGGTCGATCCGCAGGACAAGCAACCGGCGTTTGCCGAAGTGTCGCGCCTGGTCAAGGAACACGGTGCCGATGTCGTGGTGCTGGCGCGTTACATGCAGATCCTGCCACCGCAACTGTGCCAGGAATATGCCCAGCAGGTGATCAACATTCACCACAGCTTCCTGCCTTCGTTCGTCGGCGCCAAGCCGTATCACCAGGCCTCGTTGCGTGGTGTGAAGCTGATCGGCGCGACCTGCCACTATGTGACCGAAGAGCTGGACGCCGGCCCGATCATCGAGCAGGACGTGGTGCGTGTCAGCCACAGCGACAGCATCGACGACATGGTCCGGTTCGGCCGTGACGTCGAGAAGATGGTGCTGGCGCGTGGCTTGCGCTATCACCTGGAAGACCGTGTTCTGGTGCACGGCAACAAGACCGTGGTCTTCAACTAACCACGCTCAAGGCAGGAGGTTGCAGCATGGCCGATCCCCTCGACAAGGCAACCTCCAAAGCCCCGCCCACCCTCGGCGAAGGCTGTTTGAGCCGTTACGACCCGCAGGCACTGGACAGTGAGGATGGTACCGATTTCCCCGGTGCCGCCGAACTCTGGGAGCAGTTGCAGCGCCCTAGCGACGTGCCCGAGCCTGATTGAAGCGCTCCAGTAGCGGTCGTCCCAGCAAGCACAGGAACACCGGGCCACCGGCAATCAGGTAGAAGTAATAGGTCACCAGCCGCCAGATCAGAATGGCTGCAGCCGCAGTGGAACTCCCCACCAGGGGGGTCAGCAACGCGGCCGAGGTCAGCTCCGCGGCCCCGGCGCCACCGGGCAGCAGGCTGAATTGCCCGGCGCTGAGCGAGAGCATCTGCACCAGAAAACTGAGCATCCACTGCACATCCACGCCCAGTCCGCGCAGGGCCAGGTACAGCACGCTGTAGCGCAACCCCCAATGCACGCAGGTCAAGGCAAACACCAGGGCCAGGGTGCGCTTGGGCAGTTTCCAGGTCTCGCCCAGGGCGCGCAAGAAGTGCAGTGTTTTGCGCGTCCAGCGCCGGCGCCGCGAGGGGGAGACCTTGAGCCTGCGTAGCATCCGGCCACTGAGCCTGAGCAACAGGCGCCGACAAGCCAGCAGCACGACAACCCCGGTGACTATCGCGAGCATCAGTGCGGCGCTGCTCAGCAGCATGCCTTCCAGGCGGCGGTTGAGGCTGTACAGCAGGGCGTAGCCAGCGATACCGAGCATGGCACAGAGGAAAAACAGCAGGTCATTAAGCTGGTCGGCGGCGAACACCGCGCTGCTGCGTGCCGGGCCGATGCGGTGGCGCGCCAGCAGCGCCATCAAGGCCAAGGGGCCGCCGCTGCCGCCGGGGGTGGTGCAGATGGCGAACTCGGTGGCGATGATCACGCCGAGGCTGCGCATGCGCCCGAGGTGTTCGCCCTGACTGCCCAGCAGCAGCCGCAGGCGAAGGGCATTGATGATCCAGCACAGCAAGATCATCCCCAGCAGGCCCAGCATCAAGCCGGGGGCGAAAGCGCGCAGGCGCCCCAGCAGGTCACTGCCACCGAGCACGACTGGCACCAGCAGCGCCATGATCAGGGCCAGGAGCAGCCAGAGGAGGCGATTCACCGCCATTGCCTGCTGCTCAGCCAGGCAGATTTGGTCAGCGGTGTGCGGCCCTGGCGCAGCAGGTGTTGCAAGGTTTGCATCCAGTAGTGGCGAGAAAAATCATGGCGCATATCCACCGGGTGCAGGCCCAGGCGTATCACCGGCGCTTGTTGCAGGCGGGCCGCCTGCAGTTCGCAGACGATCTTCGACAGGCCCCGGCGCCAGGCGCTGCGCGCGCTCCAGACCAGGCCGGGAGCGGCGACCGGGGTAAAGTCGGGCAGGTGATAGAAGTGCCGTGGATCGCTGGTGTACTGCAAGGGCAGGGTGCGCAACGCCTGGCGGGTGCCGTCGCTCATCAACCAGGCCGGGGCGACGAAACCTGCCAGCGGCCAGTCGAAGCGGCGAAACACTGCCATGCCCGCCTCCAGGCGCTGCAGTGCGCAGGCTTGGTCCAGGCTGCAGAACTCACCTTCGAAAGTGTAGATTCGGCGTAGAAAGTAATCCCGTGCCGAGTGTGGTGGCGGGCTGTCATCGACATGGTAATAGCCGTGCAGCACCAACTCGTCGCCACGCCGCAGGCGCTGATCGAGCATGTGCCGAAAGCCCGTTGCCGAGGCCAGGGGATGCTGTTTGTGGAAATCCGGTACCACCAGCCAGGTCATGGGAATCTCGCCCAGGGCGTCAACTGCCTCGACGAACGGTTGGTAGTCCGGCCAGGTGTGCGGGGCTACGTCATGCAATACCAGCAGCAGGCTTTGCCCGCTGCTGGGGTTGACGCTGGGCTCAGGCATGCGCCCGCACCGGCAGCTCATGGCCAAGCACTGCCCGGTAGTGGGCCAGCAGGCCATTGACCACGCTGTCCCAGGCGTAGCGCTGCTCGACATGCCGACGCGCCTGCAAGCCGAGCTGCGTTGCGCCTTCTTCGAACACTTCACGCACGGCCCTGGCCATGGCCTGGCCGTCGTTGGGCGGGCACAGGCGGCCAAAGCGTTCGTCGAGGATTTCTACGAAAGCGCCTGCGGCGACGGCTATCACCGGAATCGAACTGGCCATGGCTTCGAGGACCACCAGGCCAAAGGTCTCCTGATCACCCGCGTGTACCAGGGCGTCGGCGCTGGCCAGCAGGCGGGCGACTTCGTGGGTCGGGCAGAAGTGGTCGATGACCGTGACATTGGCCGGCACATTGGAGGGCATGTGCGAGCCTACCAGCAGCAGGTGATAGTGCCTGCCCAGGCGTTGCATGCAGTCGAGCAGCACCGGCAGGTTTTTCTCCCGCGAGCCACGGCCGGCAAATACCAGCAGGTGTGTGCTGTCGGCGATGTGCAATTGCCGGCGCAGCGCCGGATCGCGGTGTTGCGGATGAAAGGTGCTCAGGTCGACGCCAAGCCGCTGCACATGCACATTGCCGATCCCCAGGCGGCGCAGTTTGCTGGCCATCACCAGGCTGGGCGTCAGGACCCGGTCGAAATTGCCGTACAGCCTGCTGACATAGGCTTCGACATTCGGGGTGAACCAGTTGCCCATGCGATTGCTGACCAGCAGGGGCAGGTCGGAGTGATAGAAACCGATGACCGGCACATCGAGCTGGCGGCGTGCCTCCAGGGCTGCCCAGGCGGTCAGGTAAGGGTCGCCGACTTCGATCAGGTCCGGCTGCAGATCCTGCAGGACGTTGCGCCAGGGCGCCAGGCGCAATGGAAAACGATAGCCATTGCCGAACGGCAGGGCGGGTGCCGGCACCTGGTAGATGCCATTGGCGTGTTGGCGGCTGGCACCGGGGATCAACAGACTGTGGCGGACACCGGGGGTGTGTCCCAGGTGGTGATGTTTGGCATCAAGATAGGTACGCACACCGCCACTGGCGGGGGCGTAGAACATGGTGATGTCGGCAATGTGCACGATCAGCATCCCTCCGAGATCGTCTTGCGAGTGTGTCATCCGGCTGTGGTTAGCCACCGATGACGCGCCCTAAGGTTGACCTCTATGAAGGATAGTTTGTTCGATCGCGTTACGAGGGGAAGGGCAGCGGCACGCGCCGCTGCCCCTGACAGTCAGATGCGGAAGCTGCCGACCAGGTGTTTCAGGCGGCTGGCCTGCTGTTCCAGGTCGGCGCAGGCGCGCAGGGTCGACTGCAGGTTCTCGACCCCTTCCTGGTTGAGCATATTGATCTCGTTGATGTCCATGTTGATCGAGTCGACCACGGCGGTCTGCTCCTCGGTGGCGGTGGCTACCGACTGGTTCATGCCGTCGATCTCGCCGATGCGCAGGGTCACGCTGCCCAGACGCTCACCGGCCTGATTGGCGATCTCGACGCTGTCCTGGCTGTGGCGCTGGCTTTGGCCCATGGTGTCGACCGACTCGCGGGCGCCGACCTGCAGCTCTTCGATCATGTTCTGCACTTGCTGCGCCGACTCCTGGGTGCGGTGCGCAAGGTTGCGTACTTCATCGGCAACCACGGCGAAACCGCGCCCGGCTTCACCGGCGCGGGCGGCTTCGATCGCGGCGTTGAGCGCCAGCAGGTTGGTCTGCTGCGAGATGCTGGTGATCACTTCGAGAATCTGGCCGATGTTCACCGTTTTGCTGTTGAGCGTCTCGATGTGCGAGCTGGAGGTGCAGATCAGATCCGACAGACGGTTCATTGCGGCGATGCTGCGATCGACTACTTGCTGGCCTTCTTCGGCCAGATGGCGCGCCGAGCTTGCCTGTTGCGAAGCCTGGGCGGCGTTATGGGCGATTTCCTGGGCGGCGGCGCCGAGCTGGTTGATGGCGGCCGCGACGCTGTTGGTGCGGTTGGACTGTTCGTCGGAGTTGACCATCGACGAGTTGGAGGCGCTCACCACCCGCAGTGCCACTTCGTTGACCTGCTCGGTGGCGGAAGACACTTCGCGGATCGAGGTGTGAATACGCTCTACGAAACGGTTGAACGCGGTGCCGAGGATGCCGAATTCGTCCTGGCTGTGCAGGGTCAGGCGCTTGGTCAGGTCGCCTTCGCCTTCGGCGATGTCTTCCATGGCCCGGGTCATGGTGTGCAGCGGCTGCAGCAGAACACGGATCAGCAGGCCGAGCAGGGCGATGATGATCACCACGGCAACCAGGGTGGCAATCACCGCCGAGGTGCGGAATTCGCTGAGCATCGAGAAGGCCTTGTCCTTGTCGACGGACAGGCCGATGTACCAGTTGGCCGAAGGCAGGCCCTTGACCGGGGCGAAGGTCAGCAGACGGGTCTGGCCGTCGACCTGGACTTCACTCAGGTCTTTGCTCAGGCGCGGCGTGTTTTGCGGGTACAGGTCCGACAGCGACTTCATCACCAGGTTTTTGTCCGGGTGCACCAGAATCTTGCCTTGGTCGTTGACCAGGAAGGCGTAGCCCATGCCGCCGAAGTTCAGCGAGTTGATGATTTCGGTCAGACCGTCCAGGGCCAGATCGCCACCGACCACGCCGATGTTGCGCGCGGCCGTGACGACCACGGAAATCACCATTTTACCGGTGCTGACGTCAATATAGGGTTCGGTCAGGATCGGGCCGTTGGCGGCCATGCCGTCTTTGTACCAGGGCCGTACACGTGGGTCATACCCGTCGGGCATCTTGGTTTGCGGGCGAATGGTGAAACCACCGTTGACGTCACCCAGGTAGATAGTCAGGAAACTTGAGACCAGCGCTTGTTGCCCGAGCAGGGTGCCGATGTTTTCGGCAGCGGGAAACGCGGCAATGTTCTGTGCGACGTTTTGCACCAGCAGGATGCGGCCATCAAACAGGTTTTTAATATTGGTGGAGGTGGTATCGCCCATCTCTGCGAGATAACGTTCCAGATCTTCACGAATCGCATTGCGCTGCAGGAAATCGTTGTACAAAGTGAACAACGTGAAGGCGATCATGACGATCAGAGAAGCGGCCAGAAGTATCTTGTGGCTGAATCGGAGGCTTTTGTTCATAACGTGTCGGTCCGCTAAGGTTTTGTTATCCGGGTCGTTCGCACAAAGAACAGTTTGAAAGCAGTGCAGGTCCCCTTTCCTTGTCGGGCTTTTCCTGTCTTTCTGGTGGTCTATCGCTAATGAGATATCGGCCGATTTAAACCAAAGCTTTAAACAGAGGGTGAAAAAACATGCCTGACTCTTCGCAGTTCATTCTCGGTGCCGACCCGACCGGACAGGCGGTTGCCCAGGCCATGCGCCTGGCCAACCGACATGGTCTGGTTGCAGGGGCTACCGGTACCGGCAAGACCGTAACCCTGCAGCACATGGCTGAGGCGTTCAGCGATGCCGGGGTGGCGGTATTCGCCGCCGACGTCAAAGGTGACCTGTGTGGCCTGGGCGCGGTGGGCAACCCTCAGGGCAAAGTCGCCGAACGCATCGCCGGGATGCCCTGGCTTGGCCACCGGCCGCAGGCTTATCCGGTCAGCCTGTGGGATGTGCACGGGCAATCCGGTTATCCATTGCGCACCACCCTCAGTGAAATGGGCCCGTTGTTGCTGGGCAACCTGCTGGAATTGACCGACAGTCAGCAGGCCGCGCTGTATGCCGCGTTCAAGGTGGCCGATCGCGAAGGCCTGTTGCTGCTCGATATCAAGGACCTCAAGGCGCTGCTGGCGCACCTCAAAGACAACCCGCAATTGCTCGGTGAAGACACTGCGCTGATGACCACCGGTTCCAGTCAGGCCCTGTTGCGGCGCCTGGCCACCCTGGAACAGCAGGGCGCCGAGGCGTTGTTCGGTGAGCCGGCGTTGCAACTGGAGGATCTGTTGCGTCCGGATACCGACGGTCGCGGGCGTATCCATCTGCTCGATGCCAGTCGTCTGGTGCACGAGGCACCCAAGGTCTATGCGACCTTCCTGCTGTGGTTGCTGGCCGAGTTGTTCGAGCAGTTGCCCGAGCGCGGCGATGCTGACAAGCCGTTGCTGGCACTGTTCTTCGATGAAGCGCATCTGTTGTTCAACGGTACGCCGAAGGCGTTGCAGGATCGGCTGGAGCAAGTGGTGCGGTTGATTCGCTCCAAGGGCGTCGGAGTGTATTTCGTCACTCAGTCGCCGGGTGACTTGCCGGACGATGTCCTGGCGCAACTGGGCTTGCGTATCCAGCACGGCCTGCGGGCCTTCACTGCCAAAGAACAGAAGTCGTTGAAGGCCGTGGCCGATGGTTTCCGCCCCAACCCTGATATTGACACCCTGAGCGTGCTGACCGAGCTGGGCATCGGTGAAGCCTTGGTCGGTACCCTGCAGGACAAAGGCACGCCGGGGATGGTCCAGCGGGTGTTGATCGCGCCACCGCAGTCGCGTATCGGGCCGTTGAGCGATGCCGAGCGCGCCGCACTGATTGGCGCCTCGCCGTTGGCCGGGCGTTACGACAAACCGGTGGACCGTGAGTCGGCCTATGAAATGCTCACCGCCCGCAAAGGCGGGGTAGCGCAGCCCGAACAGGCGCCTGCCGCTGCCGAGCCAAGCTTTGCTGACCAGGCTGGCGAATTCCTCCAGAGCGCTGCCGGGCAGGCGATCAAGTCGGCGATGCGTCAGGCGGCCAACCAGTTCGGGCGGCAATTGGTACGCGGCTTGATGGGCTCGTTGCTCGGCGGTAGCAAGCGTCGGTAGCTGACAGTTTCCACAGCAGCTACAAAAAAGGCGCCCGAAGGCGCCTTTTTCAATGCAGCACGAATCAACCGATGAACCGGGTCGCCAGCCAGAACAACCCGGCCGACAGGCCCACGGTTGCCGGCAGGGTCAGGACCCAGGCCAGCAGGATGGTCTTGACGGTGCCGCCTTGCAGGCCGCTCTTGTTTGCCACCATGGTACCGGCCACACCCGACGACAGGACGTGGGTGGTCGATACCGGCAGGCTGAAGATGTTGGCCATGCCGATGGCGCAGGCTGCGGTGATCTGCGCCGACATGCCCTGGGCATACGTCATGCCCTGCTTGCCGATTTTCTCACCGATGGTCAGGACCACACGCTTCCAGCCGACCATGGTACCCAGGCCCAATGCCAGGGCAACCGCGAGGATCACCCAGAACGGTGCGTACTCGGTGGTGGCGGTCAGGTCTTTGCGCAGTTTGTCCAGGTCAGCCTTCTCGCGTGGCTGCAGGCCTGGGAGCTTGCCGACTTTCTTCGCGGTGTCGTCCAGGCAGAGCAGGTAACGACGCACTTCCACGCGTTTTTCCGGGCTCAGCGAGCGGTACTCGGTTACACCCTTGAGCGAGTCGAGCAAGGCATTGATGGTCGGCTCGGTCTGCTGCGGGTTGCAGCTGAACTGCTCTGGCAAGTCGCCATTTTTGGCTTTGCCCAGGGCCAGGAACTCACCGAGGGTGGCCTCGTTGCGCTGGTAGAACTGGCTCAGGTGCAGGGTGGCGTCGCGGGTCCGCTCGATCTGGTAGGTGGTGCTGTTCAGGTCGAGTACGAACTGCGCAGGGACGATACCGATCAACACCAGCATGATCAGGCCGATACCTTTCTGACCATCGTTGGAGCCGTGCACGAAGCTCACGCCCATGGCCGAAATCACCAATACCAGGCGGTTCCAGAACGGTGGGTGCTTCTTGTCGTCGAGCTTGCGGCGCTGTTCCGGCGTCTTGTGCATCTTCGACAGCGGGCGCCACCATTTCAGGCCCAGCAGCACCAGCGCAGCGACGGCAAAGCCAGCCATGGGCGAGAGCACCAGGGACATGGCGATGTCGATTGCCTTCTGCCAGTTGACCCCTTCACCCAACGGAATGTCGCTGATCAGGGCGTTGGCCAGGCCAACGCCGAGGATCGAACCGATCAGGGTGTGGGAGCTGGACGCCGGAATCCCGAAGTACCAAGTGCCCAGGTTCCAGGCAATGGCGGCGGCGAGCAAGGAGAAGACCATGGCCAATCCATGACCGGTGTTCACATTGATCAGCATCTCCACCGGCAACAGGTGAACGATGGCATAAGCCACGCCGACACCGCCGAGCAGCACGCCAAGGAAGTTGAACACCCCGGAGAAGAACACCGCCAGGTGCGGAGGCATGGCTTTGGTATAAATGACTGTAGCAACCGCGTTAGCGGTGTCATGAAAGCCATTGATGAACTCGAAGGCGAGTACGAAGGTCAAAGCGAGCAACAGGCTCACCAGTACCCAGGCATCAAGTCCGCTGAATAAATCGATCATGAAGGTTTTCTGACCCGGTCATAAGGGGGCGCGATTATGCCAGAAATCCCTGTTAATCGATGCACCTGCCGCTGACCGGTGCTGGCCGCCGAGGTGCTTTCCCGGGGTGGCAAGTGTCGGGAATGATTAAACAAATGTCGGCTAAAAGCGCCAAAAATCGAGAAAATATAAGGGTTTACAGCGAGCGGTTGCTCACATTAAAAATTCAAACGTTTGTATGAAATTTGTGAGAAACCGTTACGACATGCATAGGAGCTGTAACGATCATCCCCCCGGACTTTTCTCAAGTACCGGTCATCCGACCGCCATCAGCTGGCGCCATGGTCGTAGCCTAGGGCTCGTCGCTTTTGAGTTCTTTCTCGATCTTTTGCAGTTCCTGGGCGAATGCCTGATCAAGAATGCTTGCTCGTTTGCGCCAGGGCTTACGCTCCGGGTCGGGTTGGGCGGCGTAGGTGGTGACTTCCCCGCCGTAAACTTCCTTGTAACGTTGCTCCTGACGCTCAAGTTCCGCGCGCAGTTCGTCTTTCGTCACAGTGCTACCTGTTGGTTTGAATAAACTCTGGCGTTAACGCGTGAGGCTGCGCAATAGCGCAACATGCACGTGGCTACGCTGCCAGAGCGTAATGACTGTCGCAGCAACAGTAGATTCGAATTGGGCAAGTCGATACGAACAACTGGGTGTTCAATCGTGTGTCACTTGCTCTGGGTCCGCTCCCTACAACGTCTGGCAAGTGCGGATTGGATCCGGCAAAGCCCTGCGGGGTAGCGGGAACGGAACTTGATTATAGCAAGCAAGTTTGATCAGCGTACCACTCTGTTGTTTCTCTAATGACAACAAAGATGGGCTTTTGTTACCGGCTTGTTAAGTTTGCCTGGCGTTTTGCTTAAGCGCCTGCTTGAGACGGGAAGTTATTCAGCAAATGGCAACTGTTGTTGCACAGGCAAGGAGGGAGAAAAAAACGGCCTTGCTTCGTGGGCAAGGCCGTGCCTGGGACTTCTACGGTGGGTACCTGACCAGTCTCTCCAAGAAGCCACATGGTGGCGGTGGAAAGGTATAAGCAATTGAGGGTAGCGGTCAATTGCGATTATCGGTCGTTGGTTCGATAATCGCCCCAGTGACTGTGTTGTCGAGGTGAGCCATGACAGAAGAAACAACGCCCAAAGGGCCCGGATTGAACGATCAGGTGCGCAGTTCGTTTGCGTCGCTGGCACCCCCCATCGTTGCGTCACCGGCCAGGCGTATCCAGGCCTTCACCGGGGATCCCGACTTCATGACCTCGCTGGCCCGCGGCCTGGCGGTGGTCCAGGCGTTCCAGGAGCGCAAGCGCCACCTGACCATCGCGCAGATCAGCCACCGCACGGAAATTCCCCGGGCGGCAGTGCGCCGTTGCCTGCATACCCTGATCAAGCTCGGTTACGCCACCACCGACGGGCGCACCTATTCGCTGTTGCCCAAGGTGCTGACACTGGGCCACGCTTACCTGTCATCCACGCCACTGGCGGTGTCGGCCCAGCCGTACCTGGACCGCATGAGCGATCAGTTGCACGAGGCCTGCAACATGGCCACCCTCGAAGGCGACGACATCCTTTATATAGCCCGCTCGGCAACGGTGCAGCGTTTGATCTCGGTGGACCTCTCGGTTGGCGGCCGGTTGCCGGCCTATTGCACCTCCATGGGGCGGATCCTTCTGGCGGCGCTGGACGACGCGACCCTGCACGAATACCTGGAGCATGCCGACCTGCAGGCCAAGACCAGTCGTACCATCCACGATCCGGTGGCGTTGCTCGAATGCCTGCAACAGGTTCGCCAGCAGGGCTGGTGCGTGGTCGACCAGGAGCTGGAGCAGGGCCTGCGTTCGATTGCCGTGCCGGTCTACGATGCTTCCGGCCAGGTGCTGGCGGCGCTAAACGTCAGTACCCATGCTGGCCGGGTCAGCCGCACCGAGCTTGAGCAACGCTTCTTGCCAATCATGCTCGCCGCCAGCCGCGACCTCAGTACCCAGCTGTTTGCCTGAGTCTGTACGTTCCTGTTCGATAAACGCACAGTGTTGCGTTTATCGAATTGCGCAGTTTTCGACCTGTTATTAATGTCCTTCGCACCGATCGATCTGCCTGGATCGATTGAGTTGCTCACGCGCGCCCCGCACATAAGCGCGCTCAAACTGGATAAAAATAATGAACAGTCCACACGCTGCTGTCGGGAACTGCCTTGATGTGCAGTCCTTTATCAATTCGCAACCCCTGTCGCGCTATCAATGGCGCGTGGTGATCCTGTGTTTCCTGATTGTCTTTCTGGATGGCCTGGATACCGCTGCCATGGGCTTTATTGCCCCGGCGCTGTCCCAGGATTGGGGCATCGATCGCGCCAGCCTCGGCCCGGTAATGAGCGCGGCGCTGATCGGCATGGTCTTCGGCGCGCTGGGTTCGGGCCCCTTGGCCGACCGTTTCGGGCGCAAGGTGGTGCTGGTGGGGGCGGTGGTGGTATTTGGCGCCTTCAGCCTGGCCTCGGCCTACAGCACCACTGTCGACCAGTTGCTGGTGCTGCGCTTTCTGACCGGTCTGGGTCTTGGCGCTGGCATGCCCAACGCCACCACGCTGCTGTCCGAGTACACCCCGGAGCGGCTCAAATCGCTGCTGGTCACCAGCATGTTCTGTGGTTTCAACCTGGGGATGGCCGGTGGTGGTTTCGTTTCCGCCAAACTGATCCCGGCGTTCGGCTGGCATAGCCTGCTGTTGATCGGTGGCGTGTTGCCGCTGGTGCTGGCGGTGGTGCTGTTGCTGTGGCTGCCGGAGTCGGCGCGCTTTCTGGTGGTGCGCAACCGCGGTACAGACAAAGTGCGTCAGACCCTGGCACCGATCGATCCGGCCATTGTCGGCCAGGCCTCGAGCTTCAGCGTACCCGAGCAAAAGACCGTGAAGGCGCGCAATGTCTTTGCGGTGATCTTCTCCGGCACTTACAGCGTCGGCACCTTGTTGCTGTGGCTGACCTATTTCATGGGCCTGGTAATTGTCTACCTGCTGACCAGCTGGCTGCCGACCCTGATGCGTGACAGTGGCGCGAGCATGGAACAGGCCGCCTTTATCGGTGCCTTGTTCCAGTTTGGCGGAGTCCTCAGCGCCGTGGCGGTGGGCTGGGCCATGGACCGCTATAACCCGCACAAGGTGATCGGCACCTTCTATCTGCTGGCCGGGGTGTTTGCCTACGCGGTGGGCCAGAGCCTGGGCAACATTACCGTGCTGGCGACCCTGGTACTGATTGCCGGTATGTGCGTCAACGGTGCGCAGTCAGCCATGCCTTCTCTGGCGGCGCGCTTCTATCCGACTCAGGGCCGTGCCACGGGCGTGTCGTGGATGCTTGGGATTGGCCGCTTCGGCGCCATTCTCGGAGCCTGGATGGGCGCGACCCTGTTGGGACTGGGCTGGAACTTCGAGCAGGTGCTGACGGCGCTGGTTATCCCGGCCGGGTTGGCTACGGTGGCGGTGCTGATCAAGGGTATGGTCAGCCACGCCGACGCCACCTGAGTGAGTTATCGCGGGGCAAGCCCGCTCCCACCGGGCCAGAGATGACCCTGTGGGAGCGGGCTTGCCCCGCGATCGTTTCACATCATTAGGACAACAACAATTTGTTCGATAATCGAACAGTTAGTCGATTATCGGATTGTACCGCCCGCAGCCCCGTCTTAATCTGAAGTCCTACCGGCGCCATCCAAGGCGCCATGCACACCGACCTCGACTCAGCATATCCAGGAGTCTGCAATGGCTGAAATCCTCTCGCTCCACGATGCCGTGAAGCAGTTCGTCCACGACGGCGACAGCGTCGCCCTCGAAGGCTTCACGCACTTGATTCCGACTGCCGCCGGGCATGAAATCATTCGTCAGGGCAAGAAAGAGCTGACCCTGGTACGTATGACTCCAGACCTGATCTACGACCAGCTGATCGGTGCCGGTTGCGCGCGCAAACTGATTTTCTCCTGGGGCGGTAACCCCGGTGTCGGCTCGCTGCACCGTCTGCGTGATGCCGTGGAAAAGCAATGGCCGCAGCCTATGGAGATCGAAGAACACAGCCACGCGGACCTGGCCAACGCCTATGTCGCCGGCGCCTCGGGCCTGCCGTTCGCGGTGCTGCGTGCTTACGCCGGTTCCGACCTGCCCAAGGTCAACCCGCTGATCAAGAGCGTCACCTGCCCGTTCACCGGTGAAGTACTCGCCGCCGTACCTTCGGTACGCCCGGATGTCACCGTGATCCACGCGCAGAAGGCCGACCGCAAGGGCAACGTGCTGCTCTGGGGCATTCTCGGTGTGCAGAAAGAAGCGGCGCTGGCGGCCAAGCGTTGCATCGTCACTGTCGAAGAAATCGTCGACGACCTCAACGCCCCGATGAACGCCTGTGTGCTGCCGACCTGGGCACTGTCGGCGGTGTGCCTGGTGCCGGGCGGCGCCCACCCGTCCTACGCCCATGGCTACTACGAGCGTGACAACCGTTTCTACCAGGCCTGGGACCCGATTGCGCGCAATCGCGAAGCCTTTACTGCCTGGATCGACGAATACATTCGCGGCACCGCCGACTTCACTGAATTCAAGGCAAAACTGGCCAGCGCTTCGGAGGCTGCACAATGAGCTACTCCACCAATGAAATGATGACCGTCGCCGCAGCCCGTCGTCTGCGCAACGGTGCAGTATGCTTCGTCGGCATCGGCCTGCCTTCCAAGGCCGCCAACCTGGCGCGCCTGACGTCCTCGCCCGACGTGGTGCTGATTTACGAATCCGGCCCGATTGGCGCCAAACCAAGCGTTTTGCCGCTGTCGATCGGTGACGGTGAACTGGCGGAAACCGCCGACACCGTGGTGCCGACCGGCGAGATCTTCCGCTACTGGCTGCAGGGCGGGCGGATCGACGTCGGCTTCCTCGGCGCCGCCCAGGTCGACCGTTTCGGCAACATCAACACCACCGTGGTGGGTGACTACCACAACCCGAAAGTACGCCTGCCTGGTGCTGGTGGCGCGCCGGAGATTGCCGGTTCCGCCAAGCAGGTGCTGATCATCCTCAAACAGTCGAACCGCGCCTTTGTCGACAAACTCGACTTCATCACCTCGGTCGGCCACGGCGAGGGCGGTGATTCGCGCAAACGCCTGGGCCTGCCAGGCGCAGGGCCGGTTGGGATCATCACCGACCTGTGCATCATGGAGCCGGAAGCCGGTACCAACGAATTTGTCGTGACCTCGATCCACCCGGGCGTGACCCGCGAGCAGATCATCGACGCCACGGGCTGGGCGATTCGCTTTGCCGACAGCGTGCAGACCACTGCCGAGCCAAGCGACGTCGAGCTCAGCGCCCTGCGTGACCTCGAAGCGCGCACTGCCGCCGCCCACGGCCAAGCGCCAGGAGAAGCCTGATGCGTGACGTATTTATCTGCGATGCCATTCGCACCCCGATTGGCCGCTTCGGCGGCGCCCTGGCCGGTGTGCGTGCCGATGACCTGGCGGCAGTGCCGATCAAGGCGCTGATCGAGCGTAACCCGCAGGTGCAATGGGATCAGGTAGACGAAGTGTTCCTCGGCTGCGCCAACCAGGCCGGTGAAGACAACCGCAACGTCGCGCGCATGGCGCTGCTGCTGGCGGGCCTGCCGGACAGCGTGCCGGGGGTGACCCTCAACCGTCTCTGCGCCTCAGGCATGGACGCGGTCGGCACTGCCTTTCGCGCCATTGCCAGCGGCGAGATGGAGCTGGCGATTGCCGGTGGCGTCGAGTCGATGTCGCGTGCCCCGTTCGTCATGGGCAAGGCCGACAACGCCTATTCGCGCAACATGAAACTGGAAGACACCACCATCGGCTGGCGCTTCATCAACCCGTTGATGAAAGCCCAGTACGGCGTCGATGCCATGCCGCAGACCGCTGACAACGTCGCCGACGATTACCAGGTCTCGCGTGCCGACCAGGATGCTTTCGCCCTGCGCAGCCAGCAACGTACCGCAGCCGCCCAGGCCGCAGGTTTCTTCGCTGAAGAGATCGTGCCGGTGCGCATCGCCCACAAAAAAGGCGAAACCGTTGTCGAGCACGACGAGCACCCGCGGGCCGATACCACCCTCGAAGCGCTGACACGTCTGAAGCCGGTCAACGGCCCGGACAAGACGGTTACCGCAGGCAATGCCTCGGGCGTCAATGACGGTGCCGCAGCACTGATCCTGGCCTCGGCCGAAGCGGTGAAAAAACATGGTCTGACGCCACGCGCGCGGGTCCTGGGCATGGCCAGCGCCGGCGTTGCGCCGCGGGTCATGGGCATCGGTCCGGTGCCCGCAGTACGCAAGCTGACCGAGCGCCTGGGTGTGGCGGTGAGTGATTTCGATGTCATCGAACTCAACGAAGCCTTTGCCAGCCAGGGCCTGGCGGTGCTTCGTGAACTGGGCCTGGCCGACGACGCGCCGCAGGTCAACCCCAATGGCGGCGCCATCGCCCTGGGTCATCCGCTGGGCATGAGCGGTGCGCGACTGATCCTCACTGCCTTGCATCAGCTGGAAAAGTCCGGCGGCCGCAAGGGCCTGGCGACCATGTGCGTCGGCGTGGGGCAGGGCCTGGCGCTGGCCATCGAGCGGGTGTAAAGCCAATACCCCCGGACACGCGGCTCCCACGCAGGGTCGCGGGGCCGGGGGGATTGTTTGTGGAACGAGGGTGTTACTGATTGTGTCTAGACTCCAGTAACCCTCCAGGAGTGAATTGCCATGACAACAGCCTATTACACCGGTGAGGAACGCAGTAAGCGCATCTTCGCCATCGTCGGTGCCTCCTCGGGCAACCTGGTGGAGTGGTTCGACTTCTATGTCTATGCCTTTTGCGCCATTTACTTTGCCCCGGCATTTTTCCCTTCTGACGATCCGACGGTGCAGTTGCTCAACACCGCCGGGGTGTTTGCCGCTGGCTTTCTGATGCGGCCGATTGGTGGCTGGCTGTTTGGGCGGGTGGCCGACCGGCATGGCCGCAAGAATTCGATGATGATCTCGGTGCTGATGATGTGTGCCGGCTCCCTGGTCATCGCCTGTTTACCGACCTATGCCACGATCGGTGCCTGGGCGCCGGCGCTGCTGTTGCTGGCGCGGCTGTTCCAGGGCCTGTCGGTGGGCGGTGAATACGGCACGACCGCGACCTACATGAGTGAAGTGGCCTTGCGCGGTCAGCGCGGGTTCTTTGCCTCGTTCCAGTACGTGACCCTGATTGGCGGGCAACTGCTGGCGGTGCTGGTGGTGGTGATTCTCCAGCAACTGCTCAGCGAGGATGAGCTGCGTGCCTGGGGCTGGCGGATTCCGTTCGTGGTGGGGGCGGTTGCGGCGGTGATCTCGTTGTTCCTGCGCCGCTCGCTGGAAGAGACCAGCAGCGCCGAAACCCGTAACGACAAAGAGGCCGGCAGTGTCGCCGGGCTGTTCCGTCACCACACCGCAGCCTTCATCACCGTGCTGGGCTACACCGCAGGTGGCTCGCTGATTTTCTATACCTTCACCACCTACATGCAGAAGTACCTGGTGAACACCGCCGGCATGAGCGCCAAGACCGCCAGTTTCATCATGACCGGCGCACTGTTCCTGTACATGTGCATGCAGCCTTTGTTCGGCATGCTCTCCGACCGCATTGGCCGGCGTAATTCGATGCTGCTGTTCGGTGCTTTGGGTACCGTGTTTACGGTACCGATCCTGATGGCGCTGAAAACCGTCACCAGCCCGTTCCTGGCCTTCGTGCTGATCACCCTGGCGCTGTGTATCGTCAGTTTCTATACCTCGATCAGCGGCCTGGTTAAAGCCGAGATGTTCCCGCCGCAGGTCCGCGCCCTGGGTGTCGGCCTGGCCTATGCGGTGGCCAACGCAATCTTTGGCGGTTCGGCCGAATATGTGGCGCTGGGGTTGAAGTCGATGGGCATGGAGAACACCTTTTACTGGTACGTTACCGCCATGATGGCGATCGCCTTCCTGTTCAGCCTGCGCTTGCCTAAACAGGCGGCGTACCTGCACCACGATCAATGACCTGTTGAAGGACTAGGAAATGAACCCGCGACCGGGCAATCAGCTGTTCGATGCCTACTTCACTGCCCCCGCCATGCGCGAGGTGTTTTCCGACCGAGGCCGGGTGCAGGGCATGCTGGATTTCGAAGCGGCCCTGGCGCGCGCCGAAGCGGCCGTGGGGGTAATTCCGCGGGTGGCGGTGGCGCCTATCGTGGCGGCCTGTCAGGCCGAACGCTACGACTTTGCCGCGCTGGCCGAAGCCATTGGCATTGCCGGCAATTCGGCGATTCCGCTGGTCAAGGCGCTGGGCAAGGTGATCGCCAGTGGTGTGCCGGAAGCCGAGCGTTATGTGCATCTGGGGGCTACCAGCCAGGATGCGATGGACACCGGCCTGGTCCTGCAACTGCGAGCAGCTTTGAGCCTGATCGAGACTGATCTGCAACAACTGGCCGACGCACTGGCACGTCAGGCCGAGGCGCATGCCGATACACCGCTGGCCGGGCGTACCTGGCTGCAACATGCAACGCCCGTCACCCTGGGCATGAAGATCGCCGGCTGGCTGGGCGCTTTGACCCGTCATCGTCAGCGTCTGCAAGAACTCAAACCACGCTTGCTCACCCTGCAGTTCGGCGGTGCCTCCGGGACCCTGGCGGCGCTCGGTGAGCAGGCCCTGCCGGTGGCCGAAGCCTTGGCGGCGCAGTTGAACCTGCAGTTGCCGGAGCAACCCTGGCACACCCAGCGCGACCGTCTGGTGGAATTCGCCTCGGTGCTTGGTCTGATTGCCGGCAGCCTCGGCAAGATGGGTCGCGATATCAGCCTGCTGATGCAGACCGAAGCGGCGGAAGTCTTCGAACCCGCAGCGCCAGGCAAAGGCGGTTCATCGACTATGCCGCACAAACGCAACCCGGTGGGTGCCGCCGTGCTGATCGGCGCGGCAACGCGGGTGCCGGGATTGCTGTCGACCCTGTTTGCCGCGATGCCGCAGGAGCATGAACGTAGCCTGGGTTTGTGGCACGCCGAGTGGGAGACCCTGCCGGACATCTGCTGTCTGGTCTCCGGTGCGTTGCGTCAGGCGCAGATCATCGCCGACGGCCTGCAGGTCGATGCCGCGCGGATGCGCGATAACCTCGATCTGACTCAGGGCCTGGTGCTGGCTGAAGCGGTCAGCATTGTTCTGGCCCAACGCCTGGGTCGCGACACCGCGCATCATTTGCTGGAAACCTGCTGCAAACGCGCAGTAGCCGAACAACGCCACCTGCGCGCCGTGCTTGGCGACGATCCGCAGGTGAGCGCCGAACTTTCGGCAGACGAACTCGATCGTCTGCTCGATCCGGCCCATTACCTCGGTCAGGCCCGTGTCTGGGTCGAGCGGGCGCTGGCCGAACATCACCGTTTCAATGCCTGAAGGAGGCTGCAGTGGCACAGGTACAACTCGCCGATGGCGCACTCAACTATCAACTCGACGGCCCTGAAGGCGCGCCGGTGTTGGTGCTGTCCAACTCCCTGGGCACCGATCTGCACATGTGGGACACCCAGATGCCGGCCTTCGCCGCGCACTTTCGCGTGCTGCGCTACGACACCCGTGGCCATGGTGGCTCGCTGGTAACCGAAGGGCCGTACAGCATTGAGCAACTGGGCCAGGATGTACTGGCACTGCTGGATGCCCTGAAGATCGAACGTGCGCATTTCTGTGGCTTGTCCATGGGCGGCCTGATCGGTCAGTGGCTGGGGATCAATGCTGGCCAACGCTTGAACCGGTTGATCGTCTGCAACACCGCCGCCAAGATCGGCTCGCCGGACACCTGGAATCCGCGCATCGAGATGGTCTTGCGCGAGGGTAAAGAAGCGATGGTCGGTCTTCGCGATGCCTCGATCGAGCGCTGGTTCACCCCGGCCTATTCCTCGACCAACCCCGACCAGGCCAAGCGCATCACCGACATGCTCGCCGCCACTTCGCCACAAGGTTATGCGGCCAACTGTGGTGCGGTACGCGATGCCGATTTCCGTACTCAGCTGGGTGTGATCAAGGCGCCGATGCTGGTGATCTCCGGCAGTCACGACGCGGTGACGCCGCCGGCGGGTGGGCTGTTCATCCAGGAGAACGTGCAAGGCGCCAAATACGCCGAGTTCCATGCCGCGCACCTGTCCAACGTCGAAGTCGGCGAGCCGTTCAGCCGCCGGGTGATCGACTTTTTGCTGGCCCGTTGAGGAGCAATTCGTGGACGAAAAACAACGTTACGAAGAAGGCATGCAAGTACGCCGTGCAGTACTCGGCGACGCCCATGTCGACCGCAGCCTGAACAACCTGACGGCGTTCAACAGCGAGTTCCAGGAAATGATCACCCGCCATGCCTGGGGTGATATCTGGACGCGTCCGGGCTTGCCACGGCATACCCGTAGCCTGATCACCATCGCCATGCTGATCGGCATGAACCGCAACGAAGAGCTCAAGCTGCACCTGCGCGCAGCCGCCAGCAATGGCGTGACCCGTGAGGAGATCAAGGAAGTGCTGATGCAGAGCGCGATCTACTGCGGTATTCCGGCGGCCAATGCGACCTTCCACCTGGCCGAGTCGGTGTGGGATGAGTTGGGAGTTGAGTCCAGAGGTTGAGCCAGATCGCGGGGCAAGCCCGCTCCCACAGGTTTTCATCATCCCGGTGGGAGCGGGCTTGCCCCGCGACAAATTTTCAGCGAATCGCCACCGGCCCGGCGTTGTGTTCGATAGCCTGCTTCAGTTCCGGCCGCAGCCCCAGCACAAACCCCAACTCCGCAACCACGAACAACGGCCCGATGATCAATCCGCTCAGATCATCGACAAACGCTGGTTTGCGTCCTTCATAGTGATGACCGACAAACTGGATCACCCAGCCGACCACGAACAAACCCAGCCCTGCGCTCAACCAGACAAGGGTGCTTTGCAGCGCCAGCACCTGGCCGGCCCACAGGCACAGGCCCAGCAGCAACGCCATGATCAGACCAAACTGCTGATCCAGGCGCAGGTAGAACCAGGCCGTCACCAGTGCCACCAACAACGCTGGCGACAGCCACATGCCAGCCAGATCCAGCCCCGGACGCGATAACAACACCGTCACCGCCACCACGATCATCGGAATGCCGACGAAGTGGGTGGCGATATTGCGTGGGTCACGGTGGTAGGCCGCATATTGACTGAGGTGTTCGACGAGGTTTTTCATTATTGTTCCTCCTGAAGGGTGACGTGAGCTTGCCCTGCAGACATTCCGGCTGTCTGTCGGCTAGCCGACAGAGTTGACCTTCGAGGCGTTATGAACAGCGATCCCGCCTGGCGCCAGACCCTGCTCCAGGGCCACTGGTTCAAGCATCTGCCCCTGTCCCTTCAGGATAGCCTGCCGGGCTTGGCGCGGCTGCGCGAGCTGGCGCCGGGGCAGTACCTGTTCCAGCGCGGCGATGCGCCCTGCGGTTTGTACGCGGTACTGTCCGGCAGCATGCGCGTCGGGGCGGTCAGCAGCGAAGGCAAGGAGGCGTTGCTGACGCTGGTCGAGGCACCCCACTGGTTCGGCGAGATCAGCCTGTTCGACGGTCAGCCGCGTACCCATGATGCCCAGGCCGAAGGGGCGGTGCGCCTGTTGTGGATACCGCAGGCCGCGCTGCTGTCGTTGCTGGCGCAGCACCCTGAGCATTGGCGCGACTTCGCCTTGCTGATGAGCCAGAAACTGCGCTGGGTGTTCGTCGCCCTTGAACAGCAAAGCCTGCTGGCTGCGGCGCCGCGGGTCGCCCATCGACTGCTGCAGATTGCCGCCGGTTATGGCGAGATGGACGGCACCCGGCGGGTGCTGCAGCTGTCCCAGGAGCAACTGGCGCTGATGCTGTCGCTGTCGCGCCAGACCACCAACCAGATCCTCAAGTCGTTGCAACAGGAAGGCGCGCTACGTTTGGGCTATGGCGAGATCGAGATTCTCGACCTCGCGCGCTTGCAAGCCCTGGCTAGTCCGGCTGGAACGGCGATTCGCTGAGGATCACCCCGGTTTCCTCGACGTACTTTTGCCACTCGGCCAGCAGTGCCTGGAGCCTGGCCGGTTGTGTCTGGGCCAGGTCGTCGATTTCGCCAGGATCGCTGGCCAGGTCATACAGTTGCCAGGTCGCCGGACCCGCAGGTCCCGGGATATACACGGCCTTCCACTGCCCTTGGCGAATCGCCCGACGGCCGAACAGTTCCCAGCCGGTGACGGTGTTGTCGTCATGCACCTGTTCGGTCTCGCCGGACAGGTAACCCAGCCATGACTTGCCGCGCAGCGCCGCGACATCGCGTCCGCGCCAGCGCGTGCCGGGATGGCGGACACCGGCGAGGTCGAGCAGGGTCGGGGTGATGTCCATCACCGTGCTGAACTGATGGCTGATCTGCCCCTGACGCGCGAGGGCTGGGTAATGCACCAGCGCCGGCACCCGAATGCCGCCTTCGCTGGTGAAGGCTTTGTACAACCGCGATGGCGCGGTGGCTGCCTGCGCCCACTGCGGGCCATACCAGACGTAGGAGTTGGCCCGGCCGATGTTTTCCAGGCTGTTGTCGTAATGCTGGTCGAGGTAGCTGGCCAGGTGCGGGCCGAACTTGGGGAAGGCTTCGAGCAGTGCGCCTTCGGCACCGTTATCGGACATGAACAGCACCAGGGTGTTGTCCAGCTGGCCCTGGTTGCGCAGATAATCCAGGACCCGGCCGATGTTCCAGTCCATGCGCTCGACCATCGCCGCGTATACCTCCATGGACCGTGCCGAACGCTGGCGCTGCTCATCGCTGAGCGTATCCCAATGGTTGTCCACCGGGTGGGCACGGGTTTCGGCTTTGATCAGGCCGCGCTGGCGCAGTTTTTCCAGGCGTTCCTGGCGCAGTACTTCAGGCCCTGCGTCGTAGCGGCCCTTGTAGCGGGCGACCACTTCGGCCGGCGCCTGCAGCGGCCAGTGCGGCGCGGAGAAGGGCAGGTAGGCGAAGAACGGCCGGCTCTGGTCGCGTTCCTTGAGGTACTGCAGCAGTTTGTCGCCAAAGGCGTCGGAGGAATAAAAGCCTTCGGGCAGTTGCTCGACGAAAGTCTGGTCCTCGATGTACAGCGCCGGGGTCGACTTGAGCAGACGCGGGGTCTGCTCGTCGTAGGTCGGCTCGAAGCCATAGTGGTTGGCCGCGCCGGGCAGCAGGGCGAAGGAGCGTTCGAAACCACGGGCATGGGGCGCCAGTTCGGCTTTCAGGCCCAGGTGCCACTTGCCGCTCATCAGCGTCTGGTACCCGGCTTCGCGCAGCAGCTCTGGCAAAGCCACCACCCGGTCGTTGAGGTAACCCTCGTAGCCGGGCTTGCCGATCAGCTCCGGGGTCAGCGCCTCGGCCATGGTGCCGATGCCGGCGATGTGGTGGTCGGTGCCGGTCAGCAGCATCGAGCGGGTCGGCGAGCAGGTTGGTGCGGTGTGGAAGTCGGTCAGGCGCAGGCCGGCTGTGGCCAGGGCATCCAGGTTCGGCGTGGCGATTTCACCACCGAAGGCACCGAGGTCGGAGAATCCCAGGTCATCGGCAACGATGACCAGAAAGTTGGGGCGTTGGCTCATGGTCGGTTCTCAATAGGCAAGGTAGGACAGGGGCAGGTTGTGGATCTGTGCCGGCGCGGCCGGCAGGTAGCGGTCGTCGGCGGTCAGTTCGTGCAACAGCGCTTCGCGCAGACGGTGGAAGTCGTAGCTGGAGCGCTGGCGCGGGTGCGCCAGGTCGATGCTGTTGATGCGCTTGATGCGCCCCGGGCGCGGCTCCAGCACCACCACGCGGTCAGCCAGGAACAGCGCTTCTTCGACATCGTGAGTCACCAGCAAGGTGGTGATGCGCGCGCGTTGACGGATCGCCAGCAGTTCTTCCTGCATCTGCTGGCGGGTCAGCGCATCGAGGGCCCCGAAGGGTTCGTCGAGCAGCAGAATCCGCGGGCTGGCCACCAGGCCGCGGGCAATCGCCACGCGCTGGGCCATGCCGCCGGAGAGCTGGTGCGGGTAGGCCTGGCTGAAGTCCTGCAGGCCGACCAGGGCGATGTACTCGGCAATCCGTTGCTCGCGTTCGCTGGTGGCTAATGTGCTGTTGACCAGGCCCAGGGCGATGTTTTCGTGCACGCTCAGCCAAGGGAACAGGCGGTGTTCCTGGAACACGATGCCGCGCTCGCTACCGATGCCGGTGAGCGGCTGGCCGTCGATCAGAATCTGGCCCTGGTAGTCGTTGTCGAGGCCGATCAACAGACGCAGCAGGGTGGATTTTCCACAGCCACTGGCACCGACAATGGCGACGAATTCGCCGTCGGCGATCTGCAGGTTGAAGTCGCGGATGGCCTCCAGCTCACCACCCGCCACGGCGAAGTGTTTACCGACCTGATTGAAACTGACCAACGGATGGGCAATGGCGTTCATGCTCGTCTCCAGCGCGTGGCGCGCGATTCGATGTGTTGTCCGAGGGCGCCCAACAGCGCGCCGGTGAGGCCGACCAGGAGCATCCCGGCCATGATCAGGTCCATGCGCAGCAGTTGCTGGGCACCGATCATCAGGCTGCCGATACCGCCGCCGGAGGGCATGAAGTATTCGGCGCCGATGGTGCCCAGCCAGGCATAGATCAAGCCGACGCGCAGGCCGGCGAAGATGCCCGGGGCCGCGCCGGGCAACACCAGACGCAACAGGCGCTGGCGCAGGTTCAGATGGAGTACGCGAGCGGCTTCATCCAGCTGCGGCGAACGGTTGGCGACACTGCGCTGGGTGGCGATGAACAGCGGAAAGAACGCCGCCAGGCCGACAAACACCCATTTGGCCAGCTCACCCAGGCCGAACCAGGCCGTGAGTAGCGGCACCCAGGCAAAGATCGCAATCTGCCGCAGACCGGCCAGGCTTGGCCCCAGCAGGCGCTCGGCCGGTCGCGACAAGCCCAGCCACAAGCCCAGCGCAAAGCCCAGGCCGCCGCCGAGCAGCAAACCCGCCAGGGCGCGACCGACACTGACCGCCAGGGCCGCCGTCAGCGAGCCATCGACTACACCGTTCCAGGCCGTACTCAACACCTGCACGGGGGCTACGAGGATATTGCTGTCGACCCACTGCAACTGATTTGCCAGCTGCCACACCACCAGCAGTGCCAGGGGCAACAGCAAGGCTTGCAGGCGTTCGCGGCCGTGCAGACGCTGCACCCGCAGTTCGGCACCGGGCGGATGCGGCCAGTGCACCAGCCGTCGATCCAGCCAGCCGAGGCCGCGGTCCATGGCAAAACCGAGCAGGCCGATAACAGCGATGCAGACGAAGACGATGTCGAGCATGAACAGCTGCCGGGCCCAGACCATCAGGTAGCCGATGCCCTCACTGGAGGCGAGCAGTTCTACCGCCAGCAACGACGACCAACCGGTGGCCAGGGCCAGGCGCACCCCGGCGAGAAAAGCTGGCAGCGCGGCGGGCAGGATCAGTCGGGTAACCAGCAAGCGGCGTGGCAGCTGGAGCACGGCCGCCGCTTCGCGCAGACGCGGTTGCGCGTCACGCACGCCGACCAGGGTATGCAGGGTGACCGGCACGATGATCGCCTTGACCAGCACCACCAGCTTGAGCAGCTCGCCAATGCCGAACAGCACCATGAACAACGGCACCCAGGCCAGCGTGGGGATCTGCGCCAGGGCGTTGAAGGTGGGCAGCACCAGGCGTTCGGCGCGACGGCTGCAACCCAGCCAGGCGCCGAGCAGGGCACCGCTGCTGACCCCGGCCAGCAAACCGATCAGCAAGCGTTGCAGGCTGATTGCCAAGTGCGCCCACAACTCGCCGTGGGCCAGCTCCTGCGCGCTCTGCCAGACCAGACTCGGCGCTGGCAGTATCTGTTCGCTCATCCACTGATTGCGGCTGGCCAGCCACCACAGCAGGGCCAGGGCCAGTGGCAGGTACCAGGCCTGGAGGCGTGCCTGAAACGGTGTGCCGACTGTTTGCAGTCGCCTTGCAGGTATGGCCAGGGGCAGACTGGGGAGTGATGCTCGGGCCATGGCGGACCTCCGTGGATTGGCTATTTCTATATTCTATTCAGGTATATTTTTCTAAAAATAAATTCGAATAGGTGATAAGAGAATGCATTTAAAGCAGCCCCGTAGCGCGGTATCCAATGCATTCCAGGCATATTTTGCGTGTGCCTGAGGCATAGCCCGTCGCAGCCCCCGTGGCCGCTTGTTTATGTGTTTAAGTTATTAAAATGTAATTTATTAGTATTTATTTGCTTGTCGAATATCTGGTTAGCGTGGCCGCATCACTACAAGGAGTCGCGTGCCATGAACCTGTCGATCAACCGTGTTTTCAGTCTGTTTGCCGCTCCCGCCCTGGCCGCTGTGGTGGGCTGGCTGCCGCCGCTGGCGCACGCCGCTGCGGTCCGCGAGATTCGCATTGCCGTCCCCGATCTGAGCGCCGGCACCCAGCACTCCGGAGGCGGGGTCACCGATGTCCTGCGCAATCAGCAACTGCTGGAAAAAGCCTTCGCCGCCGATGGCATCACGATCCAGTGGAATTACTTCAAAGGGGCGGGGCCGGTGATCAACGAAGCCTTTGCCAACGGCCAGGTGGATTTCGCTTATCTGGGCGATCTGGCGGCCATCATCGGCAAGGCCAACGGTGTCGATACACGCCTGCTGGCCGCTACCGGGCGTGGCATCAAGCACTATCTGGGCGTGGCACCGGGCAGTGGCATCAAGACCTTGCAGGATCTCAAGGGCAAGCGCGTGGCGATCTTTCGCGGCACCGCCAGCCAGCTGTCGTTTGATGCCGCACTCGCCAGCCAGGGCCTGAGCGAGAAGGACTTCAAGGTCATCAACCTCGATTTCAATGCCGCGGTCGCTGCCTTGGCTGCCCGGCAGATTGACGCTACCTGGGGCCTGTCGGGCTTGACCGCGCTGCAGGAACGCGGCCTTGCCGAACTGCCGTTGAACACCAAAGACCTGGGGGGCGCCGGCAGTATCCAGGCGGTGCTGGTGGGGGCCGGAGCCTTCGTCGATGCCCACCCCGAACTGGTCCAGCGCCTGCTGGAAGCCCAGCAGCAAGCGGTGCAATGGCTCAGTGACGAGAGCAACAAGCAGGCTTACATCCAGCTGGTCTCAGGACTGGCCAGCTACCCGCCGGTGATCCTTGAGCGTGACCTGCAGGACGAAGTCCTCGGCCAGACCTTCCGTTCCAGCCTCGACCAGCCGTTCCTCGACCAACTGCAGGCCTCGGTCGACCTGGCTGCCGAACAACGGCTGATCCGCAAACCGTTCAAGGTCAGCCAGTGGCTGGCGCCGCAGGTTACCCAGCCAGCACCTGTAGCGCTGGCTGCTGATCGAGGCTGATCAGGGTATCGATCATCGCCCGCGCCGCCGGCGACAGGCGATAACCGCTGCGGCTGACAATGCCGCAGCGGGCATTGAGGCTGTCGAGATTGGCCGGCAGGTTGCGCCAGTGCAGGCGCACCAGGCGGCCCTGCTGGATCTCCTCGGCAAAGGCTTCTTCGGTACCGATACCGATGGCATCGCTGTCGAGTACCAGGCTGACCAGGGTCGGCAAGTGTTCGGTGAGCAGTTGCGGGGTGAAATCGGTCTTGCCGCTGAGGTTGGCCAGCAGCTTGCGCACCCCCGGCGGAATCAGCGTGGTGGCCAGCGGATAGTCGAACATGTCGTTGGTTGACAGGCTGTCCTTGGCCAGCAGTGGATGCCCGGGGCGGCAGAAGAACAGGCCGCGGCGCGGACTCAAGGGCAGGGTCTGATAGTTCGGGTCCGCCTCGAACTGGCGGATATCGGCGATGAAAAACTCGATCTCTTCACGGTTCAGCGCGCGGCTGAGTTTCTCCCAGTTATCCACCTCAAGGCAGGTGCGCACCTTGGGGTGCGCCTGAAGAAACCGCGCCAGCGCGCGCGGCACCAGCTGCACGGCAGGGGCCGGTCCGCAACCGAAATGCAGCTCGCCCGCATCGAGCTTGGTCATCTGCAGCACTTCACAACTCAACTGTGCCGCCCCCTGAACCAGGCGCAAGGCGTGCTGCAACACCACCTGGCCTTCCGGCGTCGGGCGCAGGTCCTTGTTGCCACGGTCCACCAGCACACAGCCGAATTCCTGTTCCAGGCCCTGGATACTGCGGCTGAAGGCCGGTTGAGTGATGCCCATGGCGTCCGCGGCGCGAACAAAACTGCGGTGTTCAGTGAGGGCGATGAAGTAACGCAGTTGGCGAAGATCCATATGCTTTCCCGGCATTCCAAAAATACGGCGAAGGTATTTGCCGCCACGAAGCCTCAGGTTTTAAATGCAAGCTCTTATTCCGTCAATGAAGCATTTGAATATCTATTAGAGCTTATTTGCATATAGATAGCGCAAGTGCTTCATCGGCATTTTTCCTAGAGCAGCCAGATGAGGGTCATACCATGAGCAATGCCGCACACGCCGTAGCGCCCGTCAGCCACGTGCTGGACATCCACCCGGTGGCCGGTCGCATCGGTGCCGAGATTCGCGGGGTGCAACTGAGCGCCGACCTCGAGCCCGCTGTGATCGAAGCTATCCAGGCCGCCCTGGTGAAGCACAAGGTGATCTTTTTCCGCGCTCAGCATCACCTTGACGATCAGGGCCAGGAAGCCTTCGCGCACTTGCTGGGTGAACCGATTGCCCACCCCACGGTGCCGGTCCGTGAGGGCACGCGCTTTCTGCTGGAACTGGACGGCGAGCGCCGGGCCAACTCCTGGCACACCGATGTAACCTTCGTCGATGCCTACCCCAAGGCCTCGATCCTGCGCTCGGTGGTCGCTCCGGTGTCGGGTGGCGATACGGTCTGGGCCAATACGGCGACGGCCTACCAGGACCTTTCCGCCGAATTGCAGGCGTTGGCCGACCAACTCTGGGCGGTGCACAGCAACGAATATGACTACGCGGCGGCGAAGCCGAATGTCAGTGCCGAGCGGCTGGAAGATTACCGCAGGATTTTCACTTCGACCGTGTACGAAACCGAGCATCCAGTGGTCCGTGTGCACCCGGTCAGCGGAGAGAAAACCTTGTTGCTGGGGCACTTCGTCAAACGCCTGAAGGGCTATTCGCTGTTTGATTCCTCGCACCTGTTCAACCTGCTGCAGAGTCATGTCACCCGCCTGGAGAACACGGTGCGCTGGCGTTGGCAGGCGGGCGACGTGGCGATCTGGGATAACCGCGCGACCCAGCATTATGCGGTGGACGACTACGGTACTCAGGAACGCGTGGTGCGTCGGGTGACCTTGCAAGGGGATGTGCCGGTTGCGGTGCAGGGGCAGCGTAGCCGGACTGTTCGCGGGGTGTGAAGCTGATCGCGGGGCAAGCCCGCTCCCACCGGGATGAATACATTCTCGGTGGGAGCGGGCTTGCCCCGCGATGCTTCAAAGAATACTGATCGGGTAGCTGATGATCAGCCGGTTCTCGTCAAAGGCATTGCTGCTGTAGTCGCGACGCATGGTCGAGTTACGCCATTTGAACGACAGGTTTTTCAGGCTGCCCGACTGGATCACATAGGCCAGCTCCGATTCCCGGGCCCATTCCTTGCCGTCGTTGACCGTCGCGGTGTGCACATTGTCACCGCTGATATAGCGGTTCATCAGGGTCAGGCCAGGAAACCCGACACCGGCAAAGTTGAAGTCGTGGCGCAGTTGCCAGGAGCGCTCTTTGGCGTTGTCGAAGCTGGAGTTGTAGCTGTCGTTGGCCAGGGTGCCGCCACTGGTGCCGTTGACCCGCATCCAGCCATCGTCGCCGCTGACCTTTTGCAAGCCGACATAGAACGTGCTGCTGCCGTACCTGGCCGAGAGCAATGCCGAGGCAGTTCGGTTGTCCAGCTCGCCGGCCCGTTCGGCGCCGTCTTCCTTGCCGATGAAGTAACCGAGGTTGGCACCCAGGGTCCAGTCGCCCAAGGGCTGGCTGTGCACCAGGTTGATGTACTGCTGGCTGTAGATGTCCTTGAGTTCGGCATTCCACAGGCCGATCAGGGTGCGCTTGTCGTTGAAGCTGTATTCGCCACCGGCAAAGTTGAAACGGTCGGAGGTGAAGGCGGCTTTGCCATTCAGCGACATGTCTTCCATGCTCGCGTCATTGCGCGGGCTGTTGGCGCGGAACTGGCCGCCATACAGTGTCAGACCGGCAATTTCCTGCGAGGTGATCTGCCCGCCGCGGAAGGTCTGCGGCAGCGAGCGGCCGTCATCCGAGCGCAGGATCGGCAGCACCGGCATCCATTCGCCGACTTTCAGTTCGGTGTTCGACACCTTGGCCTTGAGCGCCACACCCAGACGGCCGAAATCGTCGGCAGGGCGGCCATCGTCATGCACCGGCAACAGGTGCGTACCTGTCGTGCCCTTGCCGCCATCGAGCTTGAGCGAATACAGGCCGAGCACATCGACACCGAAGCCGACGATGCCTTGCGTGAACCCGGAGCGGGCGTCGAGGATGAAACTCTGGGTCCATTCCTCGGCCTTGCCTTGCGGGTTGGCCGGGTCGACGAAGTTGCGGTTGATGTAGAAGTTGCGCAGGTTGAGGTTGACCTTGGCATCGTCGGCAAAGCCGCTTTCGGCCGCCAGGGCCGGCAAGGTGAAGGTCATGGCCAGCAGGCCGGGAAGCAGGTGTCGTGCGGGTGCGGGTGTGTTCATCTGATGTGTCTCTTGTTTTTATTCAAGCCGAAGCCATCCGCTGCGACGTTTATGGGTCGCAGGCCGGGCAACGATCTTTGGGGTGTGCTTTGGAAAAGCTGCGAAGGGATGGTGCGGCGGCGGGAGGGGCGAATCAATTCGCGACAAGCGGTATTGGGCGGTAATCGAACGTTAACTGAACGGTTAAATAATTATCGCGGGGCAAGCCCGCTCCCACCGGTGGGAGGTGACTTTCGGGGGGAGCGGGCTTGCCCCGCGATAAAGACCTGCACAAAAAAGCCCACCGCAAGGGTGGGCTTGATCACACAACTAACACTCAGCCTTTAGCCGACTCCGCCGCAGCCTGTTGCTGCGCCTGACCGGTCTGCTCGTACCAGCCGCCACCGAGGGCCTTGTACAGGTTGACCTCGCTGACCAGCTGCGACAGGCGGTCAGTGATCAACGACTGCTGGCTGTTGAACAACTGACGCTGGGCGTCGAGGAAGGTCAGGTTGCTGTCGACACCGATACGGTAGCGACGCTCGGCCAGACGGTAGTAGTCCTGGTTGGCCGCAACCAGATCACGCTGGGCCTGCAACTGCTCGTTGAAGGTCTTGCGCGCGGCGAGGCCATCGGAGACTTCCTGGAAGGCGGTCTGGATGGTTTTCTCGTACTTGGCGACGTTGATGTCCTTCTGGATCTTCGAGTAGTCGAGGCTGGCACGCAGGGCACCGGCGTTGAAGATCGGCAGGTTGATCTGCGGCTGGAACAGCCAGGTGCCAGAACCGCCCTTGAACAAGCCACCCATGTCCGGGCTCAGGGTACCGGCGTTGGCGGTCAGGCTGATGCTCGGGAAGAACGCTGCCCGGGCCGCACCGATGTTGGCGTTGGCGGCCTTGAGCAGGTGTTCGGCTTCCTGGATGTCCGGACGCCGGTGCAGCACGTCGGACGGCAGGCCGGCCGGTACCTCGGCAAGCATGTCGCTGTCGAGGTCCTTGGCCGCTGGCAGGTTGTCCGGCACGCCGGTGCCGAGCAGTACCGCCAGGCTGTTCTGGTCCTGGGCAACCAGGCGCTGGTACTGGGCCAGCTTGACCCGCGCGCCTTCTACCGAGGTCCGCGCCTGGCTCAGGTCCAGCGCCGAAGCCACACCCACTTCGTTGCTGCGCAAGGTCAATGCGTAGCTTTGCTCGTAGGTCTTGAGGGTGTCTTCGGTCAGCTTGAGCAGGTCCTGGTCGGCCTGCCAGGTGAAGTAGGCGTTGGCCACACTGGCTACCAGAGCAATCTGGGTCGAACGCCGGGCCTCTTCGCTGGACAGGTAGATTTCCAGTTGCTGCTCGGTGAGGCTGCGCACGCGACCGAACAGGTCGAGCTCATAGGCGCTCACCCCGAGGGTTGCCGAGTACTGGCTGGTGATCTCGGCATCGCCGGTTTGCGACACATTGCCCGGCACCCGCTGACGGCTGCCACTGCCATTGGCGCTGACCGCCGGGAACAGATCGGCCCGCTGGATGCGGTACTGCGCCCGGTAGGCATCGATGTTCAGGGCCGCGACCTTGAGGTCGCGGTTGTTGACCAGCGCAGTCTGGATCAGTTGCTGCAGCGCCGGGTCTTGGAAGAACTGACGCCAGCCTTGCTCGGCGGCGGCCACATTCGCCGACTCGGTCGGCGAATAGGCAGGGCCTTGCGGCCACTGCGCGGCCACCGGCGCGTCCGGGGTCTGGTAGTCAGGGATCAGCGAACAGCCGCCAAGAATGAAAGCGGTGACCGCCAGGGACAACAGGGACTTACTCATTGCCCGGCCTCATAGCGTGGAGTTTCAGGGGTGGCGTCTTCTTCAATCTTCTTGCTACTGAACAGCGACGACACGCTAACGAAGAACAGCGGTACCCAGAAGATCGCCAGCACGGTAGCCGTCACCATCCCGCCGATTACCCCGGTACCGATCGCATGCTGGCTGCCCGAGCCCGCACCGGTAGAGATCGCCAACGGTACCACGCCGAGAATGAACGCCAGCGAGGTCATGATGATCGGCCGTAGACGCATGCGGCAAGCCTCGATGGAGGCATCGACCAGGCTGCGGCCCTGCTCGTGCAGTTCCTTGGCGAATTCTACGATGAGGATCGCGTTCTTCGCCGCAAGACCAATGGTGGTCAACAGACCCACCTGGAAGTACACGTCGTTGGACAGGCCGCGCAGGCTGGTGGCCAGCAGCGCACCGATGATCCCCAACGGCACCACGAGCATGACCGCGATCGGGATCGACCAGCTTTCATACAGGGCCGCCAGACACAGGAACACCATCAGCAGCGACAGGGCGTACAGCGCAGGCGCCTGGGAGCCCGACAGGCGCTCCTCGTACGACAGGCCGGTCCAGGAGTAACCGATGCCTTTAGGCAGTTGTGCGGCGATGCGCTCGACTTCGAGCATGGCTTCACCGGTACTGTAGCCAGGGGCTGGCGCACCGAGAATTTCCATGGCCTCGACACCGTTGTAACGCGCAAGCTTCGGTGCACCGTAGATCCACTCGCCCTTGGCGAAGGAGGAGAACGGCACCATTTCGCCGACGCTGTTGCGCACATACCACTTCTGCAGGTCTTCCGGGTTCATGCGCGAAGCGGACTCACCCTGGATGTAGACCTTCTTGACCCGACCGCGGTCGATGAAGTCGTTGACGTAGCTGGCACCCAGGGCAATCGACAGGGTGTTGTTGATGTCGGCGATGGTTACGCCCAGGGCACTGGCACGCTCGTCGTCGACGGTCAGCTGGTACTGCGGTTCATCGTTCAGACCGTTCGGACGCACCGCCGAAAGGATCTTGCTCTGCGCAGCCATACCGAGGAACTGGTTACGCGCTTCCATCAGTTTTTCGTGGCCGACACCGGCACGGTCTTGCAGGAACACGTCGAAACCGGTGGCGTTACCCAGCTCCAGTACCGCAGGCGGAGCAAAGGCGAACACCATCGCGTCACGGAAGGTGAAGAAGTGCTGCTGGGCGCGGGCCGCCAGGTTGAACACGTTGTTCTCAGCGGAACGCTCTTCCCATGGCTTGAGCATGATGAAAGCCATACCCGAGCTCTGGCCGCGACCGGCGAAGTTGAAGCCGTTGACGGTGAACACCGAGGCCACGGTATCGGCTTCCTTGTCCAGCAGGTAGCTGCGCATTTCGTCGATCACCACCTGGGTCCGTTCGGCACTGGAGCCGGCCGGGGTCTGCACCTGGGCGAAGAGTACGCCCTGGTCTTCCTCGGGGAGGAAGGCGGTGGGGATGCGCATGAACAGCCAGATCATACCGACCATGATCAACAGGTAGGCCAGCAGGTACGGTGCCTTGTTGCGCAGGATGTTGCCCACGCCACGCTCGTAGCTCTGCACGCTGCGGTCGAAGTTGCGGTTGAACCAGCCGAAGAAGCCACGTTTGGCAACGTGATGCTCACCCTTGGCAACCGGCTTGAGCATGGTCGCGCAGAGTGCCGGGGTGAAGATCAGGGCAACCAGTACCGACAGTGCCATGGCCGAAACGATGGTGATCGAGAATTGCTTGTAGATCACCCCGGTGGAACCACCGAAGAACGCCATTGGCAGCAGTACCGCCGAGAGCACCATGGCGATACCGACCAGTGCGCCCTGGATCTGGCCCATGGACTTTTTGGTGGCTTCCTTGGGTGACAGGCCCTCTTCGGACATTACCCGCTCGACGTTTTCCACCACAACGATGGCGTCGTCCACCAATAGACCGATGGCCAGCACCATGCCGAACATGGTCAGGGTGTTGATGCTGAAGCCCGCTGCGGCGAGGATGCCGAAGGTGCCGAGCAGTACCACCGGGACAGTCATTGTGGTGATGATGGTGGCGCGGAAGTTCTGCAGGAACAGGTACATCACCAGGAACACCAGCACGATCGCTTCGATCAGGGTGTGGATTACCCCGCTGATCGATTCGGTGACCACTGGCGTGGTGTCATACGGGAATACCGCTTTCATGCCTTCAGGGAAGAACGGCTCAAGCTCGGTGATGGTCTTGCGCAGCGCCTTGGCGGTGTCCAGGGCGTTGGCGCCGGTCGCCAGTTTGACCGCCAGACCGGATGCCGGCTTGCCGTTGAACTGGGCGCTGACCGCGTAGTTCTCACCGCCGAGGCCGACAGTGGCAACATCGCTCAAGCGGACTTGCGAGCCATCGCGGTTGACTTTGAGCAGGATCTTTTCGAACTGCTCGGCCGTCTGCAGACGGGTCTTGCCGATGATGGTGGCGTTCAGCTGGGTACCTGGCAGGGCCGGCAGGCCGCCGAGCTGACCGGAGGAGATCTGCACGTTCTGCGCCGCCACAGCGGTGCGCACGTCGATCGGGGTCAACTGGTACTTGTTGAGCTTGGCCGGGTCGAGCCAGATGCGCATCGCGTACTGGGCACCGAAGACCTGGAAGTCACCGACACCCGCAGTACGCGAGATCGGGTCCTGCATGTTGGAGACGATGTAGTTGGCCAGGTCGTCCTTGGTCATGCTGCCGTCTTCAGACACCAGACCGATCACCAGCAGGAAGTTCTTCACTGCCTTGGTCACCCGGATACCCTGTTGCTGCACTTCTTGTGGCAGCAGCGGGGTCGCCAGGTTCAGCTTGTTCTGCACCTGGACCTGCGCGGTATCGGGGTTGGTCCCCTGCTCGAAGGTCGCGGTGATGGTCATGGTGCCGTCGGAGTTACTTTCCGACGACACATAACGCAGGTTGTCGATACCGTTGAGCTGCTGCTCGATCACCTGCACCACGGTGTCCTGCACGGTCTGCGCCGAGGCGCCCGGGTAGGTCACAGCGATGGCGATGGCCGGCGGTGCAATGCTCGGATACTGGTTGATTGGCAATTTGAGGATCGACAAAGCGCCGACCAACATGATCACCAAGGCGATCACCCAGGCAAAAATCGGGCGATCGATAAAGAATCTCGACATGGTTTACTCCCCTTTGGCCCCTGCAGTCGTTGCATTGGCCTGGGTTGGCTGAGCAGGCTTGACGTTGGTGGCTTCGCTGACCTTGACCTCGATACCCGGCTTGACGAACTGCAAGCCCTCGGTGATCACTCGGTCACCGGCGTTCAGGCCTTCTTCGATCAGCCACTCGCTACCGACGGTACGGCTGGCCTTGAGCTGACGCAGCTCGACCTTGTTGTCCTTGTTGACGATCAGGGCAGTGGGCTGGCCCTTGAGATCGCGGGTAACCCCTTGCTGCGGCGCGAGGATGGCCTGGGCGTTGACCCCGGCCTTGAGGCTGGCGTGGACGAACATGCCCGGCAGCAGGTTGTGCTCAGGGTTCGGGAACACTGCGCGCAGGGTTACCGAACCGGTAGTCGGGTCAACCGAGACTTCGGAGAACTCCAGACGACCTTCCTGACGATAGGTGCTGCCGTCTTCCAGGGTCAGGGTGACCTTGGCGGCATTCTCGCCGACTTTCTGCAGCTGGCCGCTTTCCAGTTCGCGGCGCAGCTTGAGCAGCTCGGCCGAGGACTGGGTGACGTCGACATAGATCGGGTCGAGCTGCTGGATCACCGCCATGGCGTCGGCCTGGCCATTGTTGACCAGGGCGCCTTCGGTGACCGAAGAACGACCGATACGGCCGCTCAGCGGGGCCAGGACCTTGGTGTAGCGCAAGTCGATCTGCGCGCTGCGCAGCGATGCTTCAGCCTGCAAACGTTTGGCTTGCGCGTCGTCGTATTCCTGACGGCTGACCGCTTGCTCGGCAACCAGCTGCTTGTAGCGCTCGGACAGCGAACGGGTCGACTGCAGGTTGGCCTGGGCGCTGGCCAGGGTCGCTTCGTACACCGAAGGATCGATCTGGTACAGCTGCTGACCTTCCTTGACCTCGGTGCCTTCTTTGAACAGGCGCTTGAGAATGATGCCATTGACCTGTGGGCGAACCTCGGCGATGCGGTAGGCGGTGGTACGCCCCGGCAAGTCGGAGGTCAGGGTATAGGCCTGGGTTTGCAGAGTAACGACGCCGACCTGAGGCGCTTGCGCAACAGGCGCAGCCTCTTCCTTTTTACAGCCGCTGAGCAGTGTTGCCAGGGCGACGGCGGATACCAGAGCGGTAACAGCTGGCTTGAATTGCATGAAGATCCTCGGGTCGCAAGAGCTGAAGACGCTCAAGAATAAATGGAAAGGGTGCGAATAGAAAAAATGTTGTCGAGTGGATAAATAGCTTGCTAAGGAATATACTTACATTCATGGTTGTTTGTAAATACCTTGCAGACGAAGCTCCAGGCGTCGCAAGTCTTGAATTTTATCATCCGGTAACAACCTGTCAGAGGTTGATCCGGCCCAGCTCCCTGGTGCCTGAACGTGCACCCGGGTTTTGATGAGGTCGTACTGCCATGGTCCGTCGAACCAAAGAAGAAGCCCAGGAAACCCGCGCACAGATTCTCGAAGCTGCGGAAAAGGCCTTCTACAAGCGCGGGGTTGCGCGTACCACCCTGGCGGATATCGCCAAGCTGGCGGGGGTTACCCGCGGCGCTATCTACTGGCACTTCAACGACAAGGCCGAGCTGGTCGAGGCCATGCTGGAAAGCTTGCACGAGCCGCTGGATGCCCTGGCCCGGGCCAGCGAAAGCGAAGATGAGCTTGATCCGCTCGGCTGCATGCGCAAGCTGCTGGTCCAGTTGATGCACCAGATGGTGCTTGACCCGAAAACCCGGCGAATCAACGAAATTCTGCATCACAAGTGTGAGTTCACCGATGACATGTGCGAGATCCGCCAACAGCGGCAAACCTCGACCTTTGAGTGTCATGCCCATATCGCGTTGTCGCTGGGCAATGCAGTCAAGCGCGGGCAACTGCCCGCCGATGTAGATCCCGAGCGTGCGGCGCTGGCGATCTATGCCTATATAGACGGCCTGATCCGCCGCTGGTTGCTGCTACCGGAGAGCTTCGATCTGCTGGCTGAAGCCGAGCTGTGGATCGATACCGGGCTGGATATGCTGCGCTTGAGCCCCGCCTTGCGCAAATGAGACTTTGTGAAGGTTTGTGATGAATTGTTGCCGCAGCCTTCATAAACGTCCTACATGCGGCCGCGAAGTTGCCTATCCGGTAGGGCCAGCGCGGCTGTCAGTCCGAACAGCGACACCATGGCACTGCCAAGCAACAAATGGCGGAAGGTCCTGAGCAATTCGACCTGCGCCTGCACGCTAGGTTCCCCGGCCTGGAGGCTGCCGAGCAAGGCATCTCCCGCCAGACTCAGGCCACCGTCCTGCAGCATTGCCAGCAACAGTGCCGACATGCAGGCAACGCCCATGGCGCCGCCGAGGGAGCGGAACAGGTTGCTGGTGCTGGTGGCCACGCCGATATCGCGCGCCTCTACCGCGCTCTGGCTGGCGACCAGCGAAGTGGGAAACTGCAAACCCGAGGCGATCCCGGTCAAGACCATGAACAGGCCACTTAGCCAGGCTGATTGCGGTGCAGTGAAGGCCATGCCGACGATGGCAAACGGCATCAGCAGCGCACCGCCGAGAATCTGCGGTTTGTAGCGGCCGGTGAAACTGGTCAGGCGGCCACCGCAATAAGCGCCGATCGGCAGGCCCATGGCCAGGGGCAGCAAGTGCAGGGCGGCGCTGTCGGCACCTGCGCCGGTGATGCTCTGGTAGCGCAGCGGCATCAGCATGGTCAGGGAGATGGCCTGGAAGCTGGTGAAAAACAGGGTGCACCAGCACAACGTTGCGACCCGATTGCTGAACAGCTTGAGGGGCAACAAGGGTTCCGCTACTCGGCGTTCATGGATCACGAAAACCAGCAATCCAGCCAGCGCGCAGAGCAGCAGGGCGCCAACCTCGGAGGAGTGCCAGGCGTGGCCCTGGCCAATCAGGGTGATACCCAGCAGCAGGCTGCTCAGACCGAAAATCAACAGGGCGGCGCCCATGTAGTCGACCTGGGCCCGGCCTTGCGGCACCACCAGGGTTCGCAGGGCGCGCCGGGTCACCCACCAGGCGGTCAGCCCCAGCGGCAAGTTCAGCCAGAACACCCAGCGCCAGGACAGGTATTCGGTGAGGTAACCGCCGAGCACCGGACCGATCACGCTGGCCAGGGCGTACATGCTGCTGAAGTACCCCTGATAGCGCCCGCGTTCGCGTGGCGGAACGAAGTCACCGATGATCGCCTGGCTGACCGACACCATGCCGCCCGCACCGATGCCCTGTAGCACCCGGGCCAGGACCAGTTGTTCCATGTTCTGCGCCAGGGCGCAAAACAGTGAGGCCAGGGTGAACAGCGCGGTGCCGGTAAGAATCATCCGCCGCCTGCCGTACAAGTCACCGAGTTTGCCGTAGATCGGCACGGCCACGGTCATCGCCACCATGTAGCCGGAGATCACCCAGGCCAGCAGGCCAACATCATTGAATTGGGCGGAAATCGCCGGCATCGACACGGCGACGATGGTCTGGTCCAGAGCACCGAGGAAAATCGCCAGCATCAGCGCCACCAGCACGCTGCGCAGGACCGGTTGCGGGGTATTGAGTTGGGTCACGGGCCAGCTCGAAGGGCAGGGTTATTGCGCAGGTGTGTGCTGCGCAAGCAAGTGCTGGTCAGTGTACTCGATAGCTTGCTAAGCGTCTGCCCCGATCCACGCACCAGCGGGATTGCCTGTCTGGCTGAAGGTTATTTCAGGGCGCTCAGGGTGGCGGTGTGCGGGACGCAATTAGCCAGGCTGCAACTGGCTGCCGAATACGGCTGGTGACGGATCTGTTCGACCCGGTAGGCGGCGGTGGCATAAAGCCCGAGCACGGCGGCAATGGCACAGACAACGGCGCATCTTCTGGATTTGAGGCCCATGGTGCTCACCTCCTGCTAACTGCACACAGGTGCTATTAAAAGCATAGGCCAGCTTTGTCCGGATTGCCCGCGCTAGAGCAGCTCGCGGTCCCATTGCGGCTCGGTAGTAAAGCGTTCGGCGAGAAAGTCGAGCATGCTGCGCAAGGTCGCGGGCATGTGCTTGCGCGAGGTATAGACAGCATTGAGGTCGAGTTCGCGAGGTTTGGCCTGGGGCAACAGGCGCAGCAGTTCGCCGCTGTGCAGTGCGGGGGCGGCCTGGTAGGTGGGCAGCATGGCGATCCCGGCGCCAGCCAGGGCTGCACGTTGCAGGGTCAGCGCTTCATTGGCGCTGATATTCCCCTGTACCGGCACCGATACGCTTTCGCCCTCGACCTCGAAGTGCCAGAGGCTGCGGCCGAAATAGGAGTGAGTCAGGCAGTTATGCTGCGCCAGGTCCTGGACCTGCACCGGCATCGGGTGTTCCCGCAGGTAGGCGGGAGAGGCACAGATCACCGAGCGGCAGATGGTCAGGCGGCGGGCGATGAGGTTGGGGTCCAGATCGTTGCTGGTGCGGATGGCCAGGTCGATGCGTTCATCCACCAGGTTGACGGTGCGATCGAGCATCTGCAGGTCGATCTTCACCCCCGGGTAGCGTTTGACGTAAACGGCCATGGCATCCATCAGCTGGGCCTGGCCGAACGAGGTGCTGACGCTGATCCGCAGCTCACCCCGGGGCGCCTCGTCCGGTGCACTGACGGCCGCCTGAATGTCACCGGCCAGGTCCAGCAACTGCCGACAGCGCGGCAGGGTTTCCTGGCCAGCGGCGGTCAGGCTCAAACGCCGTGTGGTGCGTTGCATCAGACGCGCACCGACCCAGTCTTCCAGTTCAGCCAGATAGCGGGACACCACCGGGCGCGAGAGGTCCAGGTGATCGGCGGCGGCCGACTGGCTGCCCAGGTCGACCACACTGACGAAGACCCGCATTGCTGTCAGACGATCCATGATTTGCCCGCTTTTAGAAACAAACTATGTTCAAGCATCGCATTTTTTGTATTGGTTCGTGCAACTAAGCTGTTGTGCATCGCCTCTCTCACAGGAATTGCCTTGATGCGTCGTTCTTTCTCCTTGCGTGGTTTGTTGCTGGCCGTTGCCACCCTTGGTGTTCTGGCCCAGGCGCAGGCGGCCGAGCAGCCGTTGCACCTGGATGTCTATAACCCCGGCACCGAGGCCCTGTTTCCGGTCAGCTCGGTGATTGTCAGCGGCAAGCACGACGCCATTCTGGTCGATGCCCAGTTCGGCAAAGGCCAGGCCGAGCAGGTGCTGGCGAAACTGCGTGCCAGTGGCAAGCAGCTGACCACCATCTATATCAGCCACGGCGATCCGGATTACTACTTTGGCCTGCAGACCCTGACCGACGCCTATCCACAGGCCAAGGTCGTCGCTTCCGCAGCGACCGTCGCTCATATCAAGCAGACCATGGAGGCCAAACTGGCTTACTGGGGGCCGCAGATGGGCGCCGACAAGCCGAGCAAGCTGGTGGTCCCGCAAGTGCTCGAAGGCAATCAGCTGAGCCTCGAAGGGCAGCACTTGGAAGTACTCGGCCTTGATGGTCCGCAACCGGATCGCAGTTTTGTCTGGATCCCCTCGATCAAGGCCGTTGTCGGTGGTGTGGTGGTCGCAGACAACCTGCATGTGTGGATGGCCGACACCCAGACGGCGCAGTCACACAAGGACTGGCTTACCACCCTCAAGCGTATCGAACTGCTCAAGCCGCAGGTCGTGGTGCCTGGTCATTACCTGGGTGAGCCCGGCAAGTCGCTCGACGCGGTGCGGTTCACCGCTGACTACATCCGCGCCTTCGACAAGGAAACCGCCAAGGCCGGTAATGCCGCCGAATTGATCGCGGCGATGAAAAAACGCTACCCGGACCTGGGCGAAGAGAGTTCGCTGGAACTCAGTGCCAAGGTCGCCAAGGGCGAGATGAAGTGGTAAGTGACATTCAATCCTGACTGGAGGTTTTTCATGAGCAAGATCGCAATCATCGGGGCAACCGGGCGTGCCGGTAGCCAGTTGCTCGAAGAAGCGCTGCGTCGCGGCCACAGCGTCACCGCTATCGCCCGCAACCCGGCCCGACTGCAGGGGCGAGAAGGGGTGACCAGCGTGGCCCTGGATGTCAGTGATGCTGCAGCGCTGGAGCATGCGCTGAAGGGGCATGAGGTGGTGCTCAGTGCGGCGCATTTTTCCAGCATCAAGCCACAGGCGATCATCGAGCCGGTGAAAAAAGCCGGGGTCAAGCGTCTGCTGGTGGTGGGCGGGGCGGGCAGCCTGCTGCTACCGTCGGGGCACAAAGTGATCGACAATCCGGACTTCCCCGACGCCTACAAAGCCGAGGCCACTGCCGGTGGGCATTACCTCGATACCCTGCGTCAGGAAAAGGAGCTGGACTGGACCTTCCTGTCACCTTCGGCCGAGTTCGTTGAAGGGGCGCGCACCGGCAGTTACAAGACCGGCAAGGATCACCTGCTGATCGGTGCCGACGGCAAAAGCTGGATCAGCTTTGCCGACTACGCCATTGCCATGCTCGATGAAGTGGAAAAACCTGCTCACTCGCGGCAGCGGTTTACCGTCGGTTACTGACAGTCAGTCGCTGCGGTGGGAGCGGGCTTGCCCCGCGATTGCGGTTTTCAGTCACGACGCATCGCGGGGCAAGCCCGCTCCCACAGCCAGTTGAGCAGTTCCTGCAAGGTCGATGAATCGGAACCCTGCGGCCAGACCAGGTAGTAGGCCTGACCGGTGCTGACCTTGAGCGGGAAGGGCGTGACCAGGCGCCCGCTGGCCAGGTCATCACCGATCAGTGACCAGTCGCCGATTGCCACCCCGGTACCCTGGGAGGCCATCGACATGGCCATGTCCAGGGTTTCGAAATGCTGGCTCTTACCTTGCCGGGGCAGGTTGGCACCCGCAGCACTGAGCCAGGTGTTCCAGTCGTGCTGGTCGCGGGTCGGGTGCAGCAGCATGTGTTGCTCCAGATCCGCCAACTGCTGCAAAGGCAGGGGGCCTGCCAGCAATTGCGGGGCACACACCGGTGTCAGCTGTTCATCGAACAGCTTGAGCTTGTGCAGGCCATGGTTGGGGGCGGCGCCATACACCACCGCTGCATCAAAGCCTTCACGGCGAAAATCCACCCCGTGCTGCACCGTGGTGGTCAACTCCACTGGCACATCCGGTCGCAGGGCCTGCCACTCCATCAACCGTGGCAGCAGCCAGCGCATCACGCAAGTGGGTGCCTTGAGTTGCAACGTGGCGCTGCGCGCGCCGACCTGCTGCACACCTTCCTCGATCAAGGCGAACACCTGCTGCACCCGTGGCAGCCAGTCCTGGCCTTCGCGGGTCAGGCTCAAGCCCCGGGCCTGACGCAGGAACAACGGATAACCGAGATGATCCTCAAGACCTGCAATCTGCCGACTGACCGCACCCTGGGTAATGTGCAGCAGCTGCGCCGCTCGAGTGAAGTTGCAGCACTGGGCGGTGACCAGAAAGGTATGCAGTGCGGGCAGCGGCGGCAGGCGTTTCATCGGGCATCAGCCATGATCTGTGGACATGGCTAGTATGAGCTTTTTTGCATTGTGCCGGTAGCGGGGCGGCGGTCCAATAAAGCCTGTTTTCAGCACAATAACAGGCAAACGAACATGGCAACTTGCGGTGAAGTACTGGTCAAACTCCTTGAAGGCTATGGCGTCGATCATGTCTTCGGGATTCCCGGCGTGCATACCGTCGAGCTCTACCGCGGGCTGGCGCGTTCCTCGATCCGGCATATCACGCCGCGTCACGAGCAAGGCGCAGGTTTCATGGCTGATGGCTATGCACGCACTCGCAGCAAGCCGGGCGTCTGCTTCATCATTACCGGCCCGGGGATGACCAACATCACCACGGCCATGGGCCAGGCCTACGCTGACTCGATCCCGATGCTGGTGATCTCCAGCGTGCAGTCGCGCAACCAGCTCGGTGGCGGGCGCGGCAAACTGCATGAGTTGCCGGCCCAGGGCAACCTGGTGGCCGGCGTGGCGGCGTTCTCCCACACGCTGATGAGTGCCGATGATTTGCCGATGGTTCTGGCCCGCGCCTTCGCGGTATTCGACGGTGCGCGCCCACGTCCGGTGCATATCGAGATTCCGCTGGATGTCCTGGTTGAAGACGCCGATCACTTGCTGGCCAGTGCCCCTGTGCGCATTGCCCGTGCTGGCGCGGCCCCGGCCCCCGTCGCGCAAATGGCAGCACTGCTGGCCGGTGCTCGACGTCCGCTGATTCTCGCCGGTGGTGGCGCAATTGATGCCAGCCCGGTACTGACTCGCCTGGCCGAGTACCTGCAGGCACCGGTGGCACTGACCATCAACGCCAAAGGTGTGCTGCCTGCCAGCCATCCGCTGCAGATCGGTTCGACCCAGTCGCTGGTGGCAACCCGTGAGCTGGTAGCCGAAGCCGATGTGGTGCTGGCAATCGGTACCGAGCTTGCCGAAACCGACTATGACGTAACCTTCAAAGGTGGTTTCGAGATTCCTGGGCGTTTGCTGCGCATCGACATCGACCCGGACCAGACCGTGCGCAACTATCCTCCAGAGATCGCCCTGGTGGCCGACGCCACGGTAGCGACCGAAGCCCTGCTGGTAGCCCTGGCCGAACAGCCAGCACCGGCACGCGCTACCGAGTGGGGCGCCAGCCGTGCCGCGCGCTTGCGTGAGCGGCTGCTGGCCGACTGGGATCTGCCGATGCACAGCCAGACGCGCATGCTCAAGACCCTGCTCGAGACCCTGCCGAATGCGGTATTGGTCGGCGATTCGACGCAACCGGTGTACACCGGCAACCTGACCCTGGACATGGATCAACCGCGGCGCTGGTTCAACGCCTCCACCGGTTACGGCACCTTGGGTTATGCCTTGCCTGCGGCCATGGGCGCCTGGCTGGGTAGCGCCGAAGCCATCGAGGAACGCGCACCGGTGATCTGTCTGATCGGTGACGGTGGTCTGCAGTTCACCCTGCCGGAACTGGCCAGCGCTACCGAGGCGCAGGTGCCGCTGATCGTCCTGCTGTGGAACAACCAGGGTTACGAGGAAATCAAGAAGTACATGGTCAACCGTGCCATCGAGCCGGTGGGCGTGGACATTCACACTCCGGATTTCATCGGCGTGGCCAAGGCCCTGGGCTGTGCCGCCCAGGCTGTAGGCGATGTCGAGCAATTGCGTGAGGCGCTGCGTCAGGCGTGTGACCGTAAAGGCCCAAGCCTGATCGAGATCGATCAGAACCGCTGGATGCAGGCGGTGCCAGCATGATGAAACTTCCTGGTGTCTACATTGCAGGCGTCTGGCAGCACGGTCCGCAAGTACTGACGGTGATCAACCCGAGTAACGAGCAGCAACTGGCCGAAGTGGCTGGCGGCGACGGCGCGGCGGTAGAGCGCGCCACCGAGGCGGCGCGGGCTGCATTCGCGGGCTGGTCGAGCAGCAGCGGTGCCGAGCGCGCATCGGTACTGCGGACGATTGCCGAGGGGGTCGAGGCGCGTCGCGAGCGCCTGGTGTTCCTGCAGGCCTGCAACAACGGCAAGCCGCTCGCCGAAGCGCACATGGACGTGGACGATGTCGTCGCCACTTTCCGCTATTACGCCGAGCTTGCCGATCAGCTGGATGCCGGGCAGGACCGCCCGGTGGCACTGCCCAGTGACGATTTCGTCGCACGGCTGCGGCGTGAGCCCTGTGGCGTGGTCGGGCTGATCGTGCCGTGGAATTTCCCCATGGTGACCACCGCGTGGAAACTGGCGCCGGCATTGGCGGCCGGTTGTTGCGTGGTGCTCAAGCCTTCGGAAGTGACACCGCTGGCGGAGCTGGAGCTGGCCTGCGTGATTGCCGAGGCCGGATTGCCGGAGGGTGTGTTCAATCTGGTCTGCGGTACCGGGGTTGCGGTAGGCGCTGCCCTGGCGGCCGATCCACGTATCGCCAAGGTATCTTTCACCGGCAGCAATGCGGTGGGCGTGCAGGTCATGCAGCGGGCGGCGGAGACCGTCAAAGGCGTGAGCCTGGAGCTGGGTGGCAAGTCGTCCTTGCTGGTACTGGAAACAGCTGACCTGGAGCTGGCTGTGGAACTGGCCTGTATGGGTGGCTTCTTCAATGCCGGACAGATGTGTTCGGCTACCAGCCGGGTACTGGTTGCCGAAGCCTTGTATCCGGACTTTATTGCGCGGTTGAAGACCCGGGCCGAGGCGATCCGCGTCGGCGATCCTTTTGCTGGCGACAATGAAATGGGCGCACTGGTCAACCAGGCGCAGTACCAGCGTGTACGCAAGCACATCACTGCGGGCCTGGAGGCTGGCGCGCGGCTGCTCTGTGGTGGTCAGCGACCCGTAGCGCTGCCGTGCGGATATTTCATCAGCCCTACGGTGTTCACCGATGTCCCGCTGGACAGTGCGCTGTGGCGTGAGGAAATCTTTGGTCCGGTGCTTTGCGTACGGCCGGTGGCCAGCGAAGCAGAAGCGGTGGCTTTGGCCAATGACAGCGAGTTTGGTCTGGTGGCCAGCGTTGTCAGTAGTGACCTGAGTGCCGCCGAGCGAGTGGCCAACGCCCTTGAGGCCGGGCTGGTGTGGATCAATGCGCCGCAAGTGATCTTCCCACAGACGGCCTGGGGTGGTTACAAGCAGAGCAGTATTGGGCGAGAGCTTGGGCCTTGGGGCTTGAGTGCTTTTCAAGAGATCAAGCATGTCGTGAGGGCGGTGTAGGCCTTTTCGCGGGGCAAGCCCGCTCCCACCTGTGGTTACAGGATCCCTGTGGGAGCGGGCTTGCCCCGCGATAGCGAACTAAAGCGTACTGCGCAACCGTGCCAGATCCCGCACTGGCGGCGCGCCATACAGCCGGCTGTACTCCCGGCTGAACTGCGACGGACTTTCATACCCCACCCGATACCCGGCCACCGCCGCTTCCAACCCATCGTTGAGCATCAGTCGCCGCGCTTCCTGCAGGCGCAGCTGCTTTTGATATTGCAGCGGACTCATGGACGTCACCGCTTTAAAACGGTGGTGCAGGGTTGAACTGCTGAGATTCACTTCCCGCGCCAGATCCTCAATGCGCAACGGACGGTGGAAGTGCTGGTTGAGCCATTCGATGGCCTGGCACACCCGATGGGTCTGGCTGCTCGACATGGCTATTTCATACAGCCGATAGCCCTGCGGCCCACGCAGCAAACGGTACAGAATCTCACGCCGAATCAACGGCGCCAGCACGGCAATATCCTTGGGCGTATCCAGGAGGCGGATCAGGCGCAACAAGGCATCGAGCAGCAATGGGTCGGTGCGCTCGACAAATAACCCGCGCCCCGAAGGCAGCGCCGGCACCCCCATGGGCCCGGCCTCGGCGATCAGGTTGTTGATCTGCGCCGGGTCGATGTTCATGCGCACCCCGAGGCTCGGGTTCTCCGGGCTGGCCTCGAGCAACACCCCACTGATCGGCAGGGCCACCGAGAGCACCATATAGTGCAGCGGGTCATACACGTAGCGTTCATCGCCCAGGCAGATTTCCTTGCTGCCGTGGGCGAGGATGCACAACGCCGGTTGGGCCAGCGCCTTCATGGAGCGCACGCTTTCTTCGTATTGCACCAGGTACAGGTCTTCGATAGCCGATTCGCCGCTGATGCTGCGCGGTGCGTGACGGCGCACCAGATCAGCCAGCTCCTGGCGCTGTTGTTCCAGGGCGGAGTCGAGGGTAGTCATTGCAGCGCTTCCAGACAGGGACCTGAGCAGCATAGGTTTGTGCAAGCCGTGACGCTAGCCGGATGCTGTCGTCTGCTTGCCTGATCCTGCCGCGCGCAGGATCAGGCAAGCAGACGACAGGAATGGCCTAACGGCGCGCGCGAGCGGTTGCTTAACCTGTGCAACCTGGCAATAACAACCGGCTGCTCTAGGAGAACTGCTCATGACCTCGCCACATTCGGTCACCCACCTTGCTTTTATCCGGGCCAGCAGCGGTCGCACAGTGGAGCTGGGCCAGCGCCTGCGGCAATTGCTCGAACCATCGCGGCAGGCACCGGGTTGTCTGCACTTCAACCTGCAGCAATCCCAGGCCGATGCCGATCTGTGGCTGCTGAGTGGTAACTGGCGCGATCAGCAGGCGATGAGCGGCTACTTTGCCTCGCCGACCCTCGACCTGTTCGGCGAACTGGTGCAGGCGCAGGTAGTCGCCAGCCTGGATCTGCATACCTTTGGCGAGCCGTCTGCAGGTTAGAATGGCGCTTTCAGGCAATCGATGTGGATTTGAGGCACATGGCACGTAAAGAATTTTCGCAGTTCGAAGCAGTATCGGCCGCTGTGCGTGGCGAAGAAGGCTACTGCGCGGCGATCGCCGTGAAAGGCCTGGGTGCCAGTGGCGCACCGCGCTTTCATAAAGTGCTCGACGGGCAGACGTTCAAGACCGCCATGGCCGCTGACGAGGCGGCCTGCGCCGAACTTGAACGCCTGCAGGACGTCAGCGACGACGCCGAGCTGGTCTGGTAACTCAGCCGTTGACCTGCGGACGGGCCATCTTGAACAGGTTGCCCAGCTCGAAATAGTCCGCAGGGCCGCCGCCGCGCAGGATCGGTTGCGCGGCGGCGGTGTCGTAGATGCCCTCCTTGAGCAGATGCTCGGCAATATGCACGGCCACCACTTCCCCGAGGATCAGCCAGCTCGGCACCAGCTCCCGATCGGCGCGCTGCAGTTGAATGATCTGCGTCACCTTGCATTCGAACGACACCGGGCTTTCCTGCACCCGTGGCACCGCGATGACCCTGGACGCCACTGGAGTCAGGCCGCTCAACGCGAACTCATCGACGTCGGCCGGCACCGCTGCGCAGCTCTGGTTCATCGCCTCGGCCAGTGGCCGGGTCGCCAGGTTCCAGGCGAATTCGCCGGTTTTCTCGATGTTGTTCAGGCTGTCTTTGCGCCCGACGCTGGAGAAACCGATGATCGGCGGAATGTAGTTGAAGGCGTTGAAGAAGCTGTAAGGCGCAAGGTTCAAGCGGCCCTCGGGATCCTGGGATGAAATCCAGCCGATGGGGCGCGGGCCGACGATGGCGTTGAAGGGGTCGTGAGGCAGGCCGTGGCCTTTTGCGGGTTCGTAGTAGTACATCTGCGCTGGCCTTGCGGCCTTCCCTGTGAGTAAGCGCCTAGTGTGCCAAGGCTTTGCCTGGCTGAAAACGATTAAGCCCGGCCGAAGCCGGGCTGACTGCAGCGCATCAGGGATTAGCTGATGCGGTGGGCCTGGGTGCGATCGAAACCGTCTTCGGCAAATTTGGCCGCGCCGGTGCGATCGAAGCCATCTTCAGCGAATTTGGCGCCGCCGGTGCGATCGAAGCCGTCTTCGGCGAATTTGGCGCCGCCAGTGCGATCGAAACCGTCTTCAGCGTAAGTCGCCGACTGGGTTTGTACGGCACCGAAGTTGTGGCTGTTGGTACGGTCAAAGCCGTCTTCGGCGAAAGCGTTGGCAGCCAGTACCGAGAAGGCCAGGGTCAGGATCAGTTTGCTTTTCATGGTCGTTGCTCCGGGGTGGTGAGGGGTTGTTTGTTTCTATGGGTTTGATGTTACGCCGATTAAGTTGATTAAAAAGCGCAAAAAACTGCGTATGTATATCGAATAAATCGATCTATATGGCAACAGTCAGGGCCTCATCGCCGGCAAGGCCGGCTCCCACAGGGTTTGAGTTCAACAGCAAAATTGTGGGAGCTGGCCTTGCCAGCGATGCAGGCGACTCGGTGTGGCGATGATTGAAGTGTGCAGGGCTGGGATTAATCACGCGTTAAGCAAAAAAAAGGGGCAATCCGCTGGCGGATGCCCCTTTTTTACAGCCTGAGAATTTATCTTCAGTCAGTGGTGATCCGCGAGTGCTTGCGCGTGTCTTTCATGAACACATACACCAGCAACGAGCAGGCGATACAGGCGGTCACGTACCAGTAGAAGCCGGTTTCCATGCCGATGCTCTTGAACCACAGCGCCACGTATTCAGCGGTGCCGCCGAAGATCGATACGGTCAGTGCGTAAGGCAGGCCAACGCCCAGGGCGCGGATTTCAGTCGGGAACAGTTCGGCTTTGACCACAGCGTTGATCGAGGTGTAGCCGCTGACGATGATCAGCGCCGCCATGATCAGGAAGAACGCGCCCCACCAGGTCTGGATGGTGTGCAGGGTGGTCAGGATCGGCACGGTGCACAGGGTACCCAGCACACCGAAGGCGATCAGGATCGGACGGCGGCCGATCTTGTCGGAGAGGCTGCCGATGATCGGTTGCAGGCACATGAACAGGAACAGGGTCGCCGCCGAAATGGTGGTCGAGTCGGTGATGCTCATGCCCACCGTGTTCACCAGGTACTTCTGCATGTAGGTGGTGTAGGTATAGAAGGCCAGGGTGCCGCCCATGGTCAGGCCGACCACGGTCGCCAGTTCCTTGGGATGGCGCATCAGGGTGCGCATCAGGCTTTCCTTGGACTTTTCCTTCTTGGTGAAGGAGGCGGTTTCTTCCATGCCACGACGCAGGTACAGGGCCACGACCGCGCACAGGGCGCCGATCACGAACGGTACGCGCCAGCCCCAGGCATACAGCTGCTCGGTGGTCAGGGTCTGCTGCAGCACGATCAGCACCGCCAAGGCGATGAGCTGGCCGGAGATCAGGGTCACGTACTGGAAGCTGGAGAAGAAGCCGCGACGCTCTTTGGTCGCCATCTCGCTCAGGTAGGTGGCCGAGGTGCCGTATTCGCCACCCACCGACAGGCCTTGCATCAGGCGGGCGACTACCAGCAGGACCGGTGCGGCAACGCCGATGGTTTCATAACCCGGGGTCAGGGCGATGACCAGCGAACCTGCGCACATCAGCAGGACCGAGGCCATCAGCGCGGCCTTGCGGCCCTTGCGGTCGGCATAGATACCCATCAGCCAGCCACCGATCGGGCGCATCAAAAAGCCCACGGCGAAGATCGCGGCAGTGTTGAGCAGTTGGGCGGTGGTGTCGCCGGCCGGGAAGAAGGCTTTGGCGAAGTACAGGGAAAACGCGGCGTAGACGTACCAGTCGTACCATTCGACCATGTTGCCGATCGAACCGCTGAAAATCGACTTGAGTCGGCTTCGGGTGGTTTTTTCCGTGGCGGGCGCAACGGCCGCCCCGGCTGGCAGGGTGGTGGAGTTATCCATCGAAGAGACCTTCATAGTTGTTTTTGTGGAGCGCGCCGAAACGCAACCTGCCAGGGCTATAGCAGGAGCTGTGCCAGGTGCTGAAGGCCCGGTTTAGAAGGGTTGTCGCAGATTGGTGAGCGGAAATCCGCTCACCTTCTGACAGCTGATCGGCAAGATTCCGCTTATTGCGGGCGGTCCGCGTCGAGGAAGTCTTCACGCAGCAGGCCGTGACGCTGCATCTTCTCGTTGAGCGTGCGCCGCGGCAGTTGCAGTTCTTCCATCACCGCTTTGATCTCGCCCTTGTGGCGGCTCAGGGCGGCGCGCAGGCATTGGGCTTCGAACGCTTCCTGCTGGGCGGCCAGTGATTGTCCGGGTTCTACCTCGGCAATGCTTGGCTCACCCAGACCGAGGGCATGGCGTTCGGCGGCATTGGCCAGTTCGCGGACGTTGCCGGGCCAGTCGTGGCTGAGCAGACGGCCCAGGTGCGCGCCGCTGAGCCGTGGCGCGCTGCGACCGACGCGTTCGGCCGCCAGGCGGGCAAAGTGTTCGAACAGCAAGGGGATGTCTTCACGCCGCTCGCGCAACGGCGCCAGGCGCAATTCGGCGACGTTCAGGCGGTACGCCAGGTCTTCGCGAAAGCGTCCGGCGCGGGCTTCCTCGAGCAGGTCAGGCTTGGTCGCGGCGATGATGCGCAAGTCGACGCTGATGCTCTGGTTGGCGCCCAGGCGTTCGAGTTTCTGCTCCTGCAGCACGCGCAGCAGTTTAGCTTGCTGGGCCAGCGGCATGCTTTCGATTTCATCGAGGAACACCGTGCCGCCATTGGCGTATTCCAGCTTGCCGATGCGCTTGCCCTGGGCACCGGTGAAGGCGCCGCTTTCATGGCCGAACAACTCGGCTTCGAACAGGGTCTCGGGAATCGCCGCGCAGTTGAGCGCCACGAAGGGCTTGTCGGCGCGCGGGCCGAAGTCGTGGAGGCAGCGCGCAACCTGTTCCTTGCCGCTGCCGGTCTCGCCGCGAATCAGCACGTTGACCGGCAGGCTGGCGAGGTCCAGCACCTGTCTGCGCAGCTGTTGCATGCCCTGCGACATGCCCAGCAGGTGCAGATCCAGGCGCGCCTTGAGGTCGGCCTGTTCATGCAGGCGGTGGTTTTCCAGCACCAGCTGGCGTTTCTCCAGGGCACGGCGCAGGCTGCCCAGCAGGCTTTCCGGGCTGAAGGGTTTTTCCAGAAAGTCATAGGCGCCGTTGCGCATGGCTTCGACCGCCATGGGCACATCGCCATGGCCGGTCAGGAGAATCACCGGCAGGTCGGCATCGCGGGCCTGGAGCTGTTCGAGTAACTGCAGGCCATCCATGCCGGGCATGCGCACATCACTGAGGATGACCCCGGGAAAGTGCGCGGGCAGCTGGTTCAGGCAGTCTTCGGCGCGGCTGAACAGCTGCACGCTGAAGCCGGACAGGCTCAGCCACTGCTCGACCGCAGTGCGGATGCTGGCTTCATCGTCGACGACCATTACCGAATTGAACATCAAGGCTCCAGATCACAGGGCAGGGTAAGGCTGAAACGCGCGCCGCCGGGTTGATTGTCGACGGTAAGGCGCCCGCCGGCTTCATGAATGATGCCATAGGAAATCGCCAGGCCAAGGCCCAGGCCTTCACCCACCGGCTTGGTAGTGAAGAACGGGTCGAAGACGTTGGCCAGGTGCTCGGCGGCGATCCCGCCGCCGCTGTCGAGGACGCTCAGGTGCCACTGCTCGGCCTCGATTTCGATACGGATTTCCAGGCGTTTGTAGCTTTTCCCGGCCATGGCGTCGAGGGCGTTGCGCAACAGGTTGATCAGCACCTGCTCCAGACGGATCGCATCGCCGCGCACCCAGGCCGGCCGCGCCAGGTACAGCGAGACTTTCACCTGTTCGGCGCGAATCCGTGTGTCGAGCAACTGCAGGGCTTGATCGACCACGGTGGCCAGGTCGAGGCGTTCGCGCAGGCCACTGGGGCTGTTGCGGGCGAAGGTTTTCAGATGGCCGGTGAGCGCGGCCATGCGCGTCAGCATCTGTTCCAGGGGTTCCAGCGCCTGGCGGGCTTCATCGTAACGCTGGTTGTCGAGCAACAGACGCAAGGTTGCCAGTTGCATGCGCTGGGTGGTCAGCGGTTGATTGATTTCATGGGCCAGGGCTGCCGACATCTGCCCCAGGGCCGCCAGCTTGGCCGATTGCACCAGGCCTTCCTGGGCAGTACGCAGGTCGCGGGTGCGTTCTTCGACCAGGCGCTTGAGCTCTTCACGGCTGCGCTGGCGCATGCGTGCCAGGCGCAGGCGCTGGCTGATGAACAGCAGGGCAAAGACCAGGCTCAGCCACACGGCGGCTGCGGCGAGGGCGGCATTGCGCCCGTCGTCGCTGACCTGCGGCTTGCGTAGCAGGTGCAAGGTCCAGCCCTCGGCTTCCAGCGGCAGACTCTCCCACAGGTATTCAGTGCTGCCTTCAGGGCCCTGCACGCGCATCAGGTGACTGTCGTCATCGAAACGGCTGAGCACCTGGTGCTGCAGCGGCACCAGCTGTTGCTTGTCGTACTGGCGGGTGGCGGCCAGTTCGGCGTGGTCGGCGCTGCTCAGCGGCTTGAGCTGGCGGTAGCGCCAACCGTCCTGATTGGCGATGAAGATAATCCCGCGGGCATCGCTGACCAGCAGGATGTCGTTGCCCTGGCGCCACTCACGTTCAAGCTCCGGGAACTCCAGCTTGACCACCATGGCCCCGAGGAAGCGGCCATGTTCGTCCTGCACGGCGCTGGAGAGGAAGTAGCCCGGCACGCCGCTGGTTACGCCGACGGCGTAGAAGCGCCCGCTGCCCTGGCTGCGGGTCTGTTTGAAGTAGGGGCGAAAGCCGTAGTTGGAACCGACATAGGTGCTGGGCAGGCGCCAGTTGCTGGCGGCCACGGCCAGGCCGGTGCGGTCGAGCAGCTCCAGGGTCGAGGAGTTGGCGGCGCCGTTGATGCGTTCGAGTTTGCGGTTCAGGGCATCCTGGACCTGCTCGGTGACCGGGCCACTGAGCGCACTGATCAGTTCCGGGTCCAGGGCCAGCACGGCGGGCAGGGCGCGGTAGCGCTCGATCAGGGTGTGCAGCGAGGTGGCGTACAAGCCCAGTTGCTGGCTGGCCCGGCCGGCATCCTCGACCATCGACTGGCGTTTGGCATGGTGCATCGCCCAGCCAGCGGTGAACAGCGTGCCGGCCAGGATGAAGAAAATGATCAGCCCCAGTCGCAGGGCACGAAACGAGTAAGGCATGATGCAGATCCCGGCAGAGGGGGAAGGCCTCCTGGCCTTCCCTTGGCGCTTGGTAACGGATTACAGCAGTTTGAAACGCTGTTGCTGCACCGCCTGCGAGTCAAGCCCGACCTGGACGTTGAAGTCGCCGGGCTCGGCCACCCATTGCAGTTGGGTGTTGTAGAACTTCAGGTCTTCTTCACTGATCTGGAAGCGTACGGTGCGCTCTTCACCGGCCTTGAGCATGACCTTCTGGAAGTTCTTCAACTCCTTGATCGGGCGGCTCATGGACGCGGCAATGTCTTGCACGTACAGCTGCACCACGGTTTCGCCGTCACGCTTGCCGGTGTTTTTCACCCGGATACTGGCTTCGAGGGTCTGGCCCTTTTTCAGGGTCTCGCTCGACAGGGTCAGTGGCGACAGGCTGAATTCGCTGTAGCTCAGGCCATAGCCGAAAGGATAGAGCGGGCCGTTGGGCTCCTCGAAGTACTGCGAGGTGTAGTTGCCAGGCTTGCCCGGGGTGAACGGCCGACCAATGCTCAGGTGGTTGTAGTACATCGGGATCTGCCCGACCGAGCGGGGGAAGGTGATGGGCAGTTTACCCGAGGGGTTGTAATCGCCGAACAGCACATCGGCAATGGCATTGCCGCCTTCGGTACCGGTGAACCAGGTTTCCAGGATCGCATCGGCCTGTTCGCGTTCCCAGCTCAGCGACAGTGGCCGGCCGTTCATCAGCACCAGTACCAGCGGTTTGCCGGTGGCTTTCAGGGCCTTGATCAGCTCGCGCTGGGCCGCCGGGATTTCCAGGGTGGTGCGGCTCGACGATTCGTGCGACATGCCACGCGACTCACCGACCACGGCGACGATCACATCGGACTGCTTGGCCGCCTTGACCGCTTCGTCGATCAGCACCGCGGCCGGACGAGGGTCGTCGACGATTTCCGGCGCATCGAAGTTGAGGAAGTTGAGGTAGTCGAGGATCGCCTTGTCGTGGGTGACGTTGGAGCCTTTGGCATAGATCACCTTGGCCTGGTCACCGAGCACCTGGCGCATGCCTTCGCGCACGGTCACCGACTGGTGCGGCCGACCAGCGGCGGCCCAGCTGCCCATCATGTCGATCGGCGCGTCGGCCAGCGGCCCGACCAGGGCGATGGTGCCGGCCTTTTTCAGTGGCAGGGTCTGCTCGCGGTTTTCCAGCAGGACCATGCTGCGGCGCGCCACGTCACGCGCTTCGGCACGGTGCAGGCGGTTTTCGGCGTAAGTATCGGCCGGGTCGTCGCTGGCCTTGCCGATGCGTCGGTACGGGTCGGCGAACAGGCCCATGTCGTACTTGGCGCCAAGCACTTCACGCACGGCGTTGTCGATGTCGGCCTGGTTGATTTCGCCGGCCTTGAGCAGGCTGGCCAGTTCTGAATCGTACAGCGAGTCGTTCATGCTCAGGTCGATGCCGGCCTTGATCGCCAGCTTCGCCGCCTCGCGGCCATCGGCGGCGACACCGTGGCGCACCAGCTCGGTGATCGCCCCGTGGTCGCTGACGGTCACGCCCTTGAAGCCCCAGTCCTTGCGCAGCAGGTCGTGCATCAGCCAGGTGTTGGAGGTGGCCGGCACGCCGTTGATCGAGTTCAGCGCAACCATCACCCCGCCGGCGCCAGCATCGATGGCGGCGCGGTAGGGCGGCAGGTAGTCGTTGAACATCTTGGTCGGGCTCATGTCGACCGTGTTGTAGTCGCGGCCGCCTTCCACCGCGCCGTACAGGGCGAAGTGCTTGACGCTGGCCATCAGGCTGGTTGCCTCGGCCGGGCTCTTGCCCTGGAACGACTCGACCATGACTTTGGAGATGCGCGAGACCAGGTAGGTGTCTTCGCCAAAGCCTTCACTGGTGCGGCCCCAGCGTGGGTCGCGGGCGATATCGACCATTGGCGCGAAGGTCATGTCGATGCCGTCGGCGGAGGCTTCCAGAGCGGAGACGCGGCCGACCTTGGCGATAGCGTCCATGTCCCAGCTCGAGGCCAGGGCCAGGCTGATCGGGAAAATCGTGCGGTGGCCGTGGATCACGTCGTAGGCGAAGAACATCGGGATCTTCAGGCGGCTGCGGCCTGCCGCGTCCTGCATCGGACGGTTCTCGGCACGGGTGATCGAGTTGAAGGTACCGCCGATGCGGCCGGCGGCGATTTCCTTGCGGATCTGCTCGCGGGGCATTTCCGGGCCGATGCTGATCAGCCGCAACTGGCCGATTTTTTCGTCCAGGGTCATCTGTCCCATGAGCTCGGCGATAAAGGCCTGTTTGTTCTTCAATGGCTCTGCGGGGGTATCGGCAAAGGCCGACTGACTGGCCAGGCTGACGACGAGGCCCAGCAAACACAGCTTGTTCATTAATTCTGTTCTCAAGGCCCGGAGCAGTATTCATGGTGATACTGCCCAGCCGAAGTTGGGGAAACGGCTATTGTTGTAGTTTGCTGGGGCATCTTTTAGCCGATTGGGCCATCACGATCCAGCGGCGGTGACGGATTATGCCTCAAGTACACGGGTTCACGCTGATCAAGGAGTAGGGCAACTATGCAGGTAATCCAGTTCAAGGGCGTTAGGGTATGGCTGTTGCTGATGCTGGGCAGCCTGCTGACCGGTTGCGGGATCAACAACATTCCCGACTACGATGAGCAGGTCAAGGCCGCCTGGGCCCAGGTGCAGAACCAGTACCAGCGCCGCGCCGACCTGATCCCCAACCTGGTGGAAACGGTCAAAGGTTACGCCAAGCAGGAACAGGAAACCCTGACCGCGGTCATCGAAGCGCGGGCCAAGGCGACGTCGATCCAGGTGGATGCCAGCACCCTGGATGATCCGAAGAAACTGCAGCAGTTCCAGGAAGCGCAATCGCAATTGACCGGGGCACTGAGCCGCCTGATGGTGGTGTCGGAGCGTTATCCGGACCTGAAATCGAACCAGAACTTCCTTGCCCTGCAGTCCCAGCTCGAAGGCACGGAAAACCGTATTGCCGTGGCCCGCAAGGATTTCATCGCCGCGGTTCAGCGTTACAACACCGAGATCCGCACCTTCCCCGGGCGTATCTGGCACACCGTGATGTACAGCAGCCTGCCGCTGCGTGAGACCTTCGAGGCCACTGCCGCCGATGCCGACAAAGCCCCTGAAGTGAAATTCTGATGCGTCTGTTGCAGTGGACGCTGCTGCTGGCGCTGCTGATCGTCACGCCGCTGCGCGCCGAGCCGAGCTTCCCGGCCCTGACCGGCCGGGTGGTGGACAATGCCGGACTGCTCGACACTGGCAGCAGCGCTCAACTTGAGCGAATGCTCACGGCCCATGAACAGGCCACCGGCGAGCAGGTCGTGGTGGTCACGGTAAAGGACCTGCAGGGGCTGCCCATCGAGGACTTCGGCTACCAGCTGGGCCGCCACTGGGGGATCGGTCAGAAGGGCAAGGATAACGGCGCGCTGTTGATCGTCGCACCGCAGGCACGCAAGTTGCGCATCGAAGTCGGCTATGGCCTGGAAGAGCGTCTGACCGATGCCCAGGCATCAGTGATCATCAATGGCATCATCACCCCGGCGTTTCGCCGCGGCGAGTTCAGCTCAGGGATCGTCCAGGGCACAGCGGCAATGCTTCAGGTGCTGGGCGGCAATCCTTTGGCCGAGCCGTCGCGCGCTCAAGGTGGCGGGGGTGAAGAAGGCGCGCCGGCCTGGGCGGTCGGCCTGTTTGTCCTGTTGATCATCGTGGTCTTCGCCGCGCAATCCATGGGGATTGGCGGCGGTCGCGGTGGCCGTGGCGGCATGGGCGGTATGGGCGGCGGTTTCGGCGGCGGCTATGGCGGTTTTGGTGGCGGCGGCGGTGGCGGTTTCAGCGGCGGTGGCGGCGGCTTCGGCGGTGGTGGATCCTCCGGTGGCTGGTAGAACAATACTCAACGAGATACCCAGTGCATGACATTGCTCAGTGAATTTGAACAGCGCCAGGTCGCCGAGGCCATTGCCCAGGTCGAGCGGCGCACCGATGCGGAACTGGTCACCGTACTGGCGACCCGTGCCGACGACTACGCCTATATCCCCTTGCTCTGGGCCAGCCTGCTGGCTTTGCTGGTGCCGGGCATGGCGTATTACCTGGGCGGCTGGTTGAGTGTCGATGGCTTGCTGATCGCCCAGTGGCTGACCTTCATTGTCTTGAGCCTGTTGTTTCGCCTGCCCAGCCTGACCACCCGGCTGATCCCGCGTACGGTGCGCCACTGGCGCGCCTCGAACCTGGCCCGGCGGCAGTTTCTGGAGCAGAACCTGCACCATACGGCGGGCAGCACCGGGGTGCTGATCTTCGTCAGTGAGGCTGAGCGCTACGTTGAAATCCTCGTTGATGAAGGAATCTCCCGCCATCTGGATAACCAGGTGTGGGAGGGCATCGTCCAGCGCTTTACCGAACAGGTGCGCCAGGGCCAGACCCTGCAGGGTTTTGTCACCTGTATCGAGGCCTGCGGCGAACTGTTGAGCCAGCATGTGCCCTTGACCCATGAGCGCAACGAGTTGCCCAACCGTCTGGTGGTGTTGGCTTGAGCCGGGAACGCTGATCGACAAAAGCTGTGCGCAGGCCGGTCATCCACGTAAAATACCCGGCATTGCGCCTAGCCGCTCCCTCCGCAACCCGAGGCACCCACTCCCGATGTCCGATTCCCCCACCGCCCAGGCCGCGCCGGATGCGCGTGCGCAGTTTCTGAGCCTGCTCGCCACCAGCCTGCAACAAAATGCGCTGATCAAGCTGGTTTTGGCGCGCCATGTCGGCACTGAAGAAGCCTTGCAGCGGATCATCGCCAAGCCGTTGACCGTCAAGGGCCAGGCTTGTCTGTCGCTGGTCTACCGCTACCAGACTCGTGACATCACCCGCAACCTGCCGAATGAAGAAGCGCTGGCGCTGGTTGCCGAGTTGCTGCCGGGTTCGTTCCGCAATGCCCACCTGCTGAGCCTGAGCGATGAAGCGCAACTGGAGTTCAGCAAGAAGGGCAAGCCGATGCTGCATCGCAGCGCCGTGCAGCAGGAGCGTCAGGTGCCAGCCGGTGAACATGACCGGGAGAAAAAGCGTTTCCTGGAACTGAGTCGTCCGTTCCTGCATGACCTGGGCGTCACCGACAAGCAGCAGGCGTTGATCCCGGCGATGTCGCGCAAGTGGAAGCAGATCAACAAGTTCATCGAAGTATTTTCCCATGCCCTGAACTCGGCGCCGCTGGCCGTCGATCAACCGTTGCGGGTGGCCGACTTCGGTTCGGGCAAGGGCTACCTGACCTTTGCCATCCATGATTACCTGCGTAACACCCTGCAGCGTGAGGCGCAGGTGACGGGGGTCGAGTTGCGTCAGGACATGGTCGAACTGTGCAATGCCGCCGCATCGCGCCTGGAGCATCCGGGGCTGGTATTTGAATGTGGCGATGTATGCAGCGTGGTGCCCAGCGCTATCGAAGTGATGATCGCCCTGCATGCCTGTGACATCGCCACCGACTATGCGATTCATACCGGCATCCGCTGTGGTGCGGCGATCATCATGTGCTCGCCGTGCTGCCACAAACAGATCCGTCCGCAATTGCACAGCCCGGGCTTGCTCAAGCCGATGCTGCAGTATGGCTTGCACCTGGGGCAGCAGGCCGAGATGCTTACCGACAGCTTGCGTGCCTTGTACCTGGAAGCCTGTGGTTACGAGACCAAGGTGTTCGAGTTCATCTCGCTGGAGCACACCAACAAGAACAAGATGATCCTCGCGGTGAAGCGCCAGACGCCGGGGGATGCAACGGCGCTGCTGGAGAAGATTCAGCAGTTGAAGGCGTTTTACGGGGTCACGGAGCATTGCCTGGAGACCCTGTTGCGCGCCGATGGCTTGATCGCGGCCTGAAACAAACACAAAACCTGTGGGAGCCGGCTTTGCCGGCGATGGCATCAACATGGTGTCAGTTGCTACGCGTTGTCCGCATCGCCGGCAAGGCCGGCTCCCACAAAAAATGGACTGCTCCCGCTCAGGCCCGTACCGGTGCCGGATGCACACGAGTCTTGCGCCCCAACACCACCGTACCGATTACCCCCGCAGCAAACACCCAGGTAATCGGCTCGACCTGTTCACCAAAGAACAGCGCGGAAAAGGCGATGGTGAAGAAAATCTGCAGCAACTGGATCTGACTGACCCGGGCAATGCCACCCAAAGCCAGCCCGGCATACCAGGCAAAAAAGCCGATGAACTGCGAGAACAGCGAGACATAGCCAAAGGCCCACCAGGCCTGCGCGCTGACCGGCCCCTGATGTTGCAAGGCCAGGTACACCACCGGGCCGATCAACAGCGGGCTGGCCAGCACCAGCGCCCAGCAGATCACCTGCCAGCCGCCCATCTCCCGCGCCAGTCGCCCCCCTTCGGCATAACCCAGACCGCCGACGGCAATCGCCGCCAGCATCAACAGGTCACCGGCCTGAATCTGCCCGGCGCCCATGATCATCGCGTACACCAGCACCAACGCACTGCCCAGCGCCGCGCAGGCCCAGAAGGCTTTCGACGGCCGCTCGTGGGATAGCCAGGCAGCATAGAACGCCACGCACAAAGGTTGCAGGCCGTTGACCAGGGCACCGTGGGACGCCGGCACCGTCTGCATGGCCCAGGCGGAAAACACCGGAAAGCCCAGGATCACCCCCAGTGCCACCAGGCTCAGGCCTTTGATCTGTTGCCAGGTCGGCCATTTCTCGCGGCGCCAGAGCAGCAATGCCGCAGCCGGAATCGCCGCCAGCAGGGCACGGCCGAGGCCATTGAGCAGCGGATGCAGTTCTTGCACGACGATACGGGTCATCGGCAGGGTCAGGCTGAAGATGATGACACCGAGCAGACCAAGGGCCATCCCGGTGTTTTCGCGGCTGGACATAGCAAAAGCCTGTGACAGATAAGTCCAGTCATTGAGCCACAGCCGCCGCGGATGATCTTGTTACAGTTGCTCACAAGTTCATCCGTACAGTTTGCCGCGCTGTCAGCGTCGTTTGCGAACCAGCACGGGCACCTGGACTTCCAGGCCGGGCGCGCCCAAGGGGTGGCTGCTGGCGTCGAAGAAGTACAGCGGCAGGTCGGCAGCGTCGGCAAAGCGTTGGGCGTAATGCTGCTTCTGGCTGATGATCGAGGCCTCGCTCAAGGGCCGGATGGCAATCGCCAGGTGCGCCGGGCGAGCTTGCTTGATCGCTTGCAGCAGGTGGCGGTCGCTGCTGTCCAGATGCTGGCCGAACAGACACAGCCCGCCTTGATGGCCCGCCAGTTCGCCGAGGCACCAGCTCAGGTAATCGGAACTGCGGATCGCCTTGAGCTTGTCGTCGCTGCTGCTTTCGTTGACGAACAGCGGCACATCGCCGGGCGTGTTCACGGCAAAACCATCGAGCAACTGGCTGTCGCTGGCGCTGCGTTGACGGGTGCTGCCGTCCTGTTGCTTGAGCAGGTGCAAGCCACCGTGCAGGTACAACAGGCGAGTGCCGGGGGCACGTGTGTGGCGGATATCGAAGACGCCTTCGTCATCGAACAACGGCTGGAAACCGCCCGCCGACTGACTGGCTGCCCAGTGACAGATCAAGTCGTAGTTGCTGGAGTAGACGCTGCGGTAATTACGAAGTTCGTTGTTGATCAGTTGCAGGGTCGACTGCGGCAGCAGGCGCCAGGGGATGTGCACGCTGCGCACGGCATGGATCAGCGCTTCCTTGATCGCGTAATAGCGGTTCAGCGGCGCAGACGAGCTGATCGCCAGGGCGGCATTGATGCGTACCGTGGTGTTCAGGGCGCTGAGCACCGGCTCGAACAGTTCGCTGCCGAGGGATTTGAACAAGGCCTGGTCGGTCAGGCTCAAGGGCTTGTGACGCACCCGCTGGGCTTCTTCGAACAGCGAGAAATAGGTGAACGGGCGCCACAACGCTCGACTGGCGCCATTGCCCAGCAGCAAGCCGCTGCACGGGTGCTTAGCGATCAGTTCAGGCCAGAGGTGGAGGCTGGCGTCGAGGTCGGTGTCGGGCATGGGTTCATTGTTCCAGGTGGGTCGCTTGATCGGCGCGACTTTAGCATGCCGCCGGGTTGTCATCAGTGTCGGTGACTATGCTGGATTCGCTGGCAAAGAAGAGGAAGGGTCATGACGTTGCAAGGAATCAGCATAGTTGCCTGTCTGCTTTTACTGCCCCAGGCCGGGCTGGCTGCGGCCGAGCCCGGCCGTGAACTGGCGGCTCGCCAGGGCATTGCGTACCCGGCGGTGATTGCCCACCGCGGTTCATCCTTTGATGCGCCGGAGTCCACCGCCCCGGCGTATCTATTGGCCCGGGAGCTGGGGGCCGACTACCTCGAACTGGATCTGCAGCGCAGCAAAGACGGCGTGCTGGTTGCGCTGCACGATGACAACCTGCAGCGCACCAGCGATGTCGCCCAGCGCTTTCCCGAGCGCAAGGACAGCCCGGTCAGTGCCTTCACCCTGGCCGAACTCAAGTCGCTGGATGCCGGCAGCTGGTTCAACCAGGCCAATCCGGAACGGGCGCGGCAGCGCTTCAAGGGCTTGCAGATCCTCACTCTGGACGAGGTCATGGACATCGCCGAAGGCCATCCGGACAAGCGCCCCGGGCTGTATATCGAGACCAAGGTGCCGAGCTTGTTCCCCGACATCGAAGCGGACTTGAAGACGCGGTTGCAGGCCCGTGGCTGGCTCGACACACCTGGACGGGTGGTGCTGCAGAGCTTTGATCGCAACAGCCTGGCGTTGCTGCACACGGAAATGCCGCAAGTGCCCAAGGTCCTGCTGTTGTGGATCGGCAAGGGCAGCATCGAGCCTGCGTCCGGGCAGAGTTTTGCTGAATCCGGCGAGCGCGACAAAGCGGCGTTTTATGCCCGTCAGCAACCCAAAGACAAGGCCGAGTTTGCCCGCTGGCTTGACTATGCCAAAGACGCCGGGGCCATCGGCACCGGACCTTCGGCAGCGCTGACAGCAGGCGGGGCGCAGAGCTATGCCGACCTGGTGCAACCCTGGATGAACCAGCTGGCCCATGACAAAGGCCTGCTGGTGCATGTGTACACCGTCGATGAAGAGGTCGACTTCGCCAAGGTCATGGCGGCCGGCGTCGACGGCATCTTCACCAATCGCAGCGGTCAGCTTCTGCGTTACTTCGCCAGACCACCCGCGCTGAACGAGGCGCAGACCCTCGAGGCGCAGGGCTATTGAGGATCTGGCCTGACGCCAACGGCTCCCGTAGACTTCGCCCTTTGCGCACTTGCTCAGGATCCCATCGCCGATGACCTTCTCGCTGCTGTTTGCCGTGCTGGCTTCCGGATTCATCTATGGCATCACCCCGGGGCCGGGCGTCCTCGCGGTGCTGGGCATTGGCGCATCGCGCGGGCGCAAGGCCGGGGCCGGCTTCCTGTGTGGTCATCTGCTGGGCGACGTGTTGTGGTGCAGTACGGCACTGGTGGCGATTGTCGGTGCCCGCCAGATTGGCAGTTCGGTGTTTGACATCCTTGGCCTGCTCAGCGGCCTGTACCTGTTCTGGCTGGGTTTGCGCGCGCTGCGCAGTCGTCCGGGCAATGGCCAGGGTGAGCAAGGACCGGTACGCCAGCCGTTCTGGCACGGCATCGTGTTTGGCCTGACCAATCCCAAGGCCTACCCGGTGGCGGTGGCGACGTTTACCGCGCTGATCTCCAGCCGCGCCGAAACCCTGGAGTGGTCGATGCTGCCTGCGCTGATTGCCCTGAGCTTTCTCGGCGGTCTGCTGGCCTACGTGATCCTCATCGCCATTGTCGGTGCCCGTCATGTGCGCACCCTCTACACCCGTTATGAACTGTGGATCACCCGCGCCTGCGGGGTGATGTTCATCGGTTTTGCCGTCAATGCCCTGATGCATGCCTTGCCGGGGTTGATGCCGCAACGCTAGCGGCGCTTCCATCGCGGGGCAAGCCCGCTCCCACCGGCTATTAACCGGTGGGAGCGGGCTTGCCCCGCGATCATTCAGCCACCGTCTCCCTGCGCATGCGGTTACGCCACAACCGATACGCCCGAATCCCCGAACGCACCGAGCCGAACAGCATCCCGTTCTCCATTTCCCGGGCGATCCCCGAGCGCACCAGCATGCGCAGAAAACGCCCGCGCGCCCGTGCAATACCGAAGTGGATGCCGCGAGCCTCAAGGGTTTCACGTACTTCCCGCAGCGCCGCAATGCCGCTGACGTCGATGGAACTGACCGCCTCGGCGTCGAACAACACCGCACGCGGCTCAAGCTCGCGCTGCACCGCTTCGAGCAGGCGCATCTTGAAGTAGTCGGCATTGAAGAACAGGATCGCATCGTCGAAGCGATACACCACCAGGCCTTTGACCGTGCGCGCGTCCTTGTGCCCTGCGATATCAACCTGGCCTTCAATGCCAGGCACCCAGCCGAGCACCGCGTCGGTGGGTTGGTAGATGCTGTAGAGCAAGCGCAGGATGGCCAGGGTCACGGCGATGATGATACCCGGCAGCACCCCGACACCGAGCACGCCAACGGTGGTCAGCACACACAGCCAGAATTCGAAACGGCTGAGCTTGTAGATCTTGCCCAGGGATTTCACGTCGATCAGGCCCCAGCCGGCCATCAGCAGTACCGCGCCCAGGGCTGCCTGGGGAATCCAGGCCATGGGCGCGGTGAAGAACAACAGGATCATCGCGATTACCAGCGCAGCGATGATGCCCACCAGCTGGCTCTTGCCACCGACCATGTCGTTGACCGCAGTGCGCGAGTCGGCGCCGCTGACAGCGAACCCCTGGGAAACCCCGGCGGCGATGTTGGTCACCCCCAGCGCGAGGAACTCGTGGTTGGCATTGATCGCATAGCCGTGCCGGGCGGCAAAGCTGCGGGCGGTCAGCATGGCGCTGCAGAAGCTCACGGTGGCGATACCCAGGGCGTCACGCAGCAGGCTTTTCATTTCTTCAAGGTTGGTTTGCGGCCAGGCCAGTTCCGGCATACCGGCGGGCACCGGGCCGAGAATCGCTACACCGAAGCGGTCCAGGCCGAACACGCCGACCACCAGTGTCGCCAGCACCACTGTCACCAGTGCGGCAGGAAGCCGGGGAAATCGGCGCGGCAACCCGATCAGCAGTGCCAGGCCAACCAGCCCGATACTCAGCGTCACCCAGTGGATTTCCTCCAGGCGTTGCAGCAGGTTGATCAGGCTCAGAATGAAGCCGTTGCCTTCGATCTGAAAGCCCAGCACCTTGCCCAGTTGGCCCGCCAGCAGGCTCAGGCCGATGCCGTTGAGGTAGCCGATCAGAATCGGGCGTGAGAAGAAGCTGGCGATAAAACCGGCACGCGCCAGCCCGGCCCCGATCAGCATCAGGCCGACCAGAATGGTGACAATCACCGATAACTGCGCCAGTCGAGCGGGGTCACCCAGCGCCAGCGGGGCAATGGCCCCGGCGACCATGGCGCAGGTCGCCGCATCCGGACCGACCATCAACTGCCGCGAACTGCCGATCAGGGCGTAGACCATCATCGGCAAAATGCAGGCGTAGAGCCCGTATTGCGGCGGCAGGCCGACAATCTGCGCATAGGCGATGGCGATCGGGATCTGGATCGCCGCTACCGACAACCCGGCCTGCAGGTCGGCATGGAACCATTCACGGCGATAGTGCAAGAGATTGGCCAGGCCTGGAAGCCAGCGAGAGAGCAACATGAACGGGTCCTTTCGAGTGTTTCGCAACAAGGCTGAGGAATACGCAATAGCGTTAATTAAAGCGCATTGCGTGCTCCGGGGAAGGGCGCCAGATCAAAAGGCAGAGGTTTGTTCAATCTGCTCTTCAAACCAACTGAGCACGGCTCGGCAGGCGGGGTGCGTCACGCCGCTGTCGCGCAACCACAGTGCATAGACCGCGCCGGTCTTCAGCGCCTCGCCGAAAGGGACTATCAGGTCGCCGCGTACCAGTGCGTCGTGGGCCAGCATGCAGTCCGTCATGGCGACACCCAGGCCGCGGCTCGCAGCATCCAGGGCCAGGTCGTCGAGGTTGAACATTATATGTTTGAAGCTGCGCTCAGCCCGGTCCTGCTGTGCCTGCAGCCAAACCGTCCACTCATGCTGGCGGGTGGAGCCGTGGATCAGGGCATGTTGTTCAAGTTCGTCGAGTGTACGCGGAGGTGTGCGGCCATCGCTGAAAGTCGGCGCGCAGACCGGAACCAGGTACTCCTCGAACAACAGCGTCAGTGGGCGTTCGTCCAGGCCGTCGGGCAGATACAGCACATAGGCATCGCAGTCGCCGCCGGTGTCGACCAGCTCGCCGCTGACGGTCTCGATCGACAGGCACAGGCCGGGATTGACGGTGTAGAACGAACTCAACCTGGGCAACAGCCAGCGCACCGCCAGCGACACGAAAACGCGGATGCGAAAGGGGCGATCAAGCGGGGCCGGCGCCAGGCGCTGTTCCAGGCTCCGTAACGACTTCAACATCTCCCGTGCGACCTCACACACCTCGCGTCCCTGCGCGGTCAGCGCCACCTTGCGACTGGTGCGCTCGAACAGCACGGTCTGGTAGTGCTCTTCGAGCTGCTGAACCTGTCGGCTGATAGCACTCTGGGTCAGGTGCAACTGCCGGGCAGCTTCGGTGAAGTTGCTGGTGTCGGCCACTTTGACCAGGGTTTGCAATGCCTGCAATGAGGGCACGCGAAGCATTTTATCCATGCTAAATCCGAATGGATGGATGAATTTTTAGCGTTAGAGTCAATGCCCTTATGCCCGTAAATTAAAGATGTACACGGCGCATCTGCGGGTTATTGCCAATAACTCCTGCGCATTGATTGTGGAGGAGAGACAGACAATGAACAACCACTGTGGCTGGATCGCCCTGGCGGGCGAATCCGCGTTGCGGCCGCGGCTCGCAGGCCGGCAAAAGGTCGACTGGCTGATCATCGGCGGTGGCATCACCGGCCTTTCGGCAGCTCACACCCTGGCCAGCCGTTTTCCGTCCCAGCGCATTGCTTTGCTCGAGCGCCAGCGGGTTGCCCAGGGCGCTTCTGCGCGCAACTCGGGCTTTGTGGTCAGCCACGAATTGCCTGGCGCAAACGAGTTAGTCGGTTCCCCGGGATTTTCGGCCTATCAGGTTGCTTCGCGGATTGGCGTTGCAGCCGGCATTGAGGTTCGCCAGCGCATCGCCGAACAGGCTATCGACTGCGAACTGAGCAATGACGGCTACCACTTTGCGGTACACGAGCCTGCGCACCTCGACGCTGTCGAGCAGACCCTGGAAACGCTGAAGGCGGTTGGCGCCCAGGCACGCTTCCTCGACGCGGGCGACCTCAAAGCGCGGTTGGGTACAGCGTTTTATCGTCGAGCCATTCACTGTGGTGGAGGGAACGGGCTGCTGCAACCCGCGCGCTACGTCAAAGGCCTGGCCGAAAGCCTGCCTGCACAAGTAGAAGTCTATGAACACACTGCGGTCAGCGATTTGCAGCGTGCGCCGGGCAAGGGCTGGACAGTCCGTACTGCGGGCGGCGAAGTGCAGGCAAAGCAGGTACTGATTTGTGTGGGTGCGTTCTTGCCAAGGGTAGGGGTGAAGCGCAGCGGCACGTTCCCGCTGGAGCTGAGCGCCAGCATCACCCGGCCGTTGACCGAAGCGCGGTGGCAGCAGTTGTTCGACGAACAGGGCTGGGGCGTGCTCTCGACCTTGCCAGGCGGTTGCACGCTACGCCTGCTACCGGAGCGTCGCTTGCTGATTCGCAACACGGTCGAGTACCGCCAGCGCGACCTCGATGCCCAAGCGCTGGCGGTGCGCCAACGCGAGCACCTGCTCGGCCTGCAAAAGCGCTTCCCCGGCATCACCGCACAAGACCTCGAGTACACCTGGACCGGCCATCTGAGCGGCACCCGTTCCGGTGAACCGTACTTTGCCAGGGTCGATGACGGCCTGCATACCGTGGCCGGTTGCAACGGTTCCGGCGTCGCCCGCGGCACGTTGTGGGGGCGCTTGCTGGTCGAGATGGCGATTGGTGCCGACTCGGCCTTGCTCAGCGATGTGCTGGGCCAGGCCAAGCCCGGCTATCTGCCACCCACGCCGTTCTTCGATATGGGCGCCAAAGCCCGCATGGCCTGGGAAGTCTGGCGGGCCCGCAACGAACGTTGAAACCTTCGGCACACACGCCGGAACAAAAACAAGAGAGGCACACCTCATGATCAAGCGCACCTGCATGACCCTGTTGTCGATGGCGTTGCTGACCGCGACGGCCCAGGCGGATGAAACCGTCAACATCGCCAACTGGAGCGGCTACATCGCCGACGACACCCTGAGTGAGTTCACTCGCCGCACCCAGATCCAGACCACTTACGACCTGATCGACAGCAACGAGACCACCGAAGCCAAGTTGATGACCGGCAACAGTGGCTATGACCTGGCCAGCCCGTCCAACCACTTTCTGCCGCGCCTGATCAAGGCCGGGGCCATTCAGGAACTGGATCGCAGCAAGCTGCCGAACTGGAACAACCTCGATCCCAAACTGATGAAAATCCTCGAAGCCAGCGACCCGGGTAACCGCTACGCGATTCCCTACATGTGGGTGACCACCGGCATTGGCTACAACGTTGACAAGATCAAGGCGATCTTCGGTAGCACCGACGTGACTCAGTCCTGGGACATGCTGTTCAAGCCAGAGAACATCGAGAAGCTCAGCCAGTGCGGCGTGGCGTTTCTCGACAACCCGACCCAGATCGTATCCATTACCCTCAAGACCCTGGGCCTGGATCCGCATAGCCAGGACCCGGCTGAGCTGAAAAAGGCCGAAGCCGCCTTGATGGCGATTCGTCCCTACATCAGCTACTTCCACCAGTCGAAGTACGTCAGTGACCTGGCCAACGGCAATATCTGCGTGGCCATCGGCTTCAGCGGCGACGTATTGCAGGCCATGAGCAGCGCCCACCAGGCCGGCAACGGCGTGAACATCGGCTACAGCATCCCGCGCGAAGGCTCCACGGTAGCGGTCGACATGGTGGTGATTCCCAAGGGTGCGCCGCACCTGGAAAACGCCTATGCCTACCTCAACTACCTGCTTGAGCCGAAGGTGATCGCCAACATCAGCAACGCGGTGAAGTACCCCAACGGCAATGCCGCCGCGCTGGAGTACATCACACCTGAACTGCGCGACAACCCGGCGATCTATCCACCGTCTTCGGTGCTTGATTCGCTGTTTCCGATCAAGACCCTGTCACCGGCAGGCATGCGCTTGAGCACGCGCCTGTGGACGCGGGTGATCAGTGGGAAATAGCAGGCCTGGCATTGCGCTCGCGGGCGTAGGCCAGAAAGCGCTCTATGTTGTCATTGCAAAGCAGATCGACAACCTTGACCACTTCCTCTTTCGGCCAGCTCCACCATTGCGACGCCAGTAGCTGCGTTCGAGTCTGCTCATCGAACCGCCAGCCGACCACGCGGGCAGGATTGCCGGCAACGATGGAGTAAGGGGCGACGTCGCGGGTGACCACGGCGTCTGCCGCAACCACTGCGCCTGTTCCGACGGTAACGCCAGAGAGGATTGTGCACTGTGAACAGAGCCATACATCGTTGCCGATGATCACATCCCCACGCGAGCCGCCGTAGTCACGAATATGAGCGGCTTGCGCCAGTTTGGCGGGGAAAGGGTAGGTCGTTACCCAGTCCGTGCGGTGGTGCCCACCGAGGATAATCAGGACGCCTTGAGCGATGGAGCAATATGCACCTATCTCCAGGTGTTTGCCGTCTCCGTAATCCTTGACGGTCGGAAGACCATAGGAGCCTGTGCCGTATCCGTATTGAGGGTATTTCTTTTTGAAGATATACGCCCCCCGGTCAAATTCCGGCACCTGCTTGAGGCGTGCCTTGCGCCGGCGACTCTTCGCCTCGGGGTTGCCCCACTTCATATAGAAAATGACAGTGAGCAACGAGCATAGGGAAATCGCCAGGGCGATCCATTCGATCATTTCTTCTCCTAACGTAACGCGTGTACAGGCGCTGGGCAGTGTCGCATTGTGCGGTATCGGTGGCTCGGGCAAAGATTTACACAACAATGCTTCACCTGTGCACACATGGGCAGAAGCGCGAGCTGCACGGGTCAGGCGAGGAGGGAGTTGATCAAAAGGCCAGTTGGCACCTTGAGGTGCTGGGCCGAAGTCTCAGAAGCGCTGAGACCCATGAAGCAGTGGAGCGGGTGAAGGGAATCGAACCCTCGTTATCAGCTTGGGAAGCTGGAGTAATGCCATTATACGACACCCGCTTGCAGGGCTGACGTTGTACCAGAAGCGCGCTGCGATTTGAAGCCTTGTGGTGCAAAAAAGCCTGGGGCGGTGGCCGGTAGCGCGAGGTCATGCATCTTCCTTCTGCCCGATCGGGCCGTTGATGCAGGAGGCTGCGCTACCGCCAACCAGGGTATTCAGATCGCCAGGGCATGATGTTCCTGGACGTACTGATTACGGCTGCGCGACTCTCGGACGGCGGGCTTGAGGAAACCCAGCAAGGCGTCACGCGTGGCATTGCTGGCCGCCTTGTGTTCCATGTCGAGGAAGTGGCCGGTGGCGCGGATTTCACTGAAGTGGCTGTTGCGCACGTGCCGGCTGAACTGCCGGGCATCATCGCTGGTGGTGTATTCGTCCCACTCGCCGTTGATGAACAGCACCGGAATGTCGATCACCCGGGCCGAGCGCAGGGCGTTGTCGAGGTCGTGGTCGAGCACCTGGTTGATGTGAAAGTGCATCTGCGCGTATTCGTGGTTGTCCAGGCTGCTGACGTGCCGGTAGTTGAAGCGCTTGAACAGCGACGGCAGGTGTTTGCCGATGGTGTCGTTGACCAGGTTGCCAACCTGGTAGCGGTCACAGGCACTGAGGTACTGGCAGCCACGTTCAAGGTAGTCGCGCATCGGCTCGTTGATCACCGGCGAGAACGAACTGACCACCGCCTTTTCGATGCGCCGCGGCTTGTGTGCGAGGGCCAGCAGGGTGCAGGCGCCGCCCCAGGAGAACGACATCACATGGTCGGCACCGAAGTGGTCGATCAGTTCGAGGAGAATCTGCCCTTCGGTTTCCTTGGTCAGCAGCCGCTCGTGGCGGTTGTGCGCCTTGGACTTGCCGGCGTAGGGCTGATCGTAAAGCACCACGTTGAATTGCGGATGCAGACTGCGCACCGTCTGCGCAAACGAGGCCGTCGTGGCCAGCGAGCCATTGATCAGGATGATCGTCTTCTCAGCGGCGTCTGCGCGATAGAACTCCGTGTAAACCCGATACTGACCTTGTATATCAAGCACAGCAATTTCTGGCCTCATGTCGTCGACTCCTGGCGCAAAAAGGGTGTTCGCACATGCAAGGATGCGCGTTCTTTATGACAGGTAGGCATACGCCTTGAAGAGAAACTGAGGGCCCTTGTCGATCCTGTAACGCCGGTCGACGGGTATTGTTGTAGGTGGGCAATCTGCCGGACTCCAGTGCTTCAAGGCACGGGTAGCCAGCAAAAAGGTGTCTTGGACTGCGGGCGTGACCGATGAGTCACATGCAGACCGACGATTGGATTCAAGCAGGCAGCGGAGTAACCCGCAAGTGCCTTTGGGGAAATTGAGCAAACTTTTCTGCCAGGCGGTCGTGACCTCAGATCGCCAGGATTTCCTCGGGATAGAGCGCGCGGTACTCGCCGGGACGCAAGCCCGGGTCCAGTTGCAGCGGTCCCATGGCTTCACGGTGCAGGCGCAGCACCTTGTTGTCGAAGTGGCCGAACATGCGCTTGACCTGGTGGTAGCGCCCTTCAACGATACTTAGGCGCGCGCTGCGCGGGCCGAGCAGGGTCAGTTCGGCGGGCAGGGTGGTGAGGTCTTCGAAGGCGAAGTAGAAGCCTTGCTGAAATTTTTCGATGTAGTGGGCTTCGATGACCTGCTCGGTTTCGACGTAGTAGATCTTCGCCAGTTTGGTTTGCGGCTGGGTCAGGCGTCGTGACCACTGGCCGTCGTTGGTCAGCAGCATCAGGCCGGTGGTGTTGAAGTCCAGACGTCCGGCAATGTGCAACTCGTGCTTGTCCGTTTCATCGATCAGATCGAGCACGGTGCGGTGCTCGGGGTCCTGTGTAGCGCTGACGCAGCCCTGGGGTTTGTGCAGCATCAGGTAGCGCGCCGCACGCCCGGCCTGCAGCAGCTGTTCATCGACTTCGATACGGCTGAACTCCCGCACTTCCAGGCGTGGGTCGCTGACACAATAACCGTCCACGCGCACCCGCCGCTCCGCCAGCAGCAAACGTACTTGCTGACGGTTGAAGCAGGGCAGGTTGCTGAGGAATCGATCGAGACGCATACAGGGCCAGGTGCAGGGCGTTGCAGTTTAACCCTCGCCGGCGGGTTTTGCCGCTTGCAGTTGTTCCAGCACCTGGGCGCAGGCGGGGCACAGGCAGGCCTTGTTGCGCTGTTCGGCGGGCAACGCCTCAAGCACTTCGGCGGCGATGCTGACGCTGTAGCACCAGCACGCCTGGGCCGCCGTGCGCGGGTCGGCGAGGCTGCAGCGGTTGCTGGCGCCACAGGCGGGGCAGCGTTGGGTGTCATTCATAGTCGGACCTGGGCATTTCCACGCAGACGCGGTTGCGTCCACTTTGCTTGGCGCGGTACAGCGCATGATCGGCGCGGGCGATCAGGCTGTGCAGGGTATCCTCAGGTTGCAGGCTGCTCAAGCCAATGCTGGTGGTCAAGCGGATCACTTTGTCGGCGAAGCTGAAATGCCGTTGCTCGGTGTGCAGGCGGAGTTTTTCCGCCACCTCCTGGGCATGCGCGCCGTCGGTATCCTTAAGCAGCACGATAAATTCCTCACCCCCCCAGCGACAGATAATATCCGCCTGGCGCAGGCAGTTTTCCAGGACCTCGGCGAACTGACGCAAGACTTCGTCCCCGGCCAGGTGGCCATGGGTGTCGTTGAGTTGCTTGAAGTGATCAAGGTCGATCAACAAGGCGACCAGTGGCCTGGGCTCGCGCTGGGATTCTTGTAGCGCCTGCGCTGCCAGCAGGTCGAAGCCGCGGCGGTTGGGCAGGCCGGTGAGGCTGTCACGGGTGGCCAGGGTCTCGATGTTGTCCTGATGGCGCTTGACCATGGCGTTGAGCAGCGACAGCACCACCAGGCCGATGATGGCGCAGATCACCAGGTTCAGGTACAGCGACTGGCGGATGTTGTCCAGGGCACCGTCTTCGCGTTTGTCGACGAACAGGTACCAGTTCAGTTCGGGCACCAGGCGCACATTGAGAAAGTGACTGTGGCCGTCGCTGCTCAGGTATTCATGGCTGCCGCTGACCGGTGTCGGCATCTGCCTGAGCAACTCGCGCAAGCCATCGAGCTCGCGCAGCGACTGGCCCGTGCGGGCGCCATGGGCACCGCCCTTTGAGCCGGTCAAGACCACATTGCCTTGCGGATCGACGAAGTACACCTGACGCTGGTAACGCTGCTGGTAATCATCGATCAGGCGCACCACGGCTTCGACCGTAAGGCCGATGCCGGCGACGCCGATGAAGTTGCCGTGGTAGTCGAACACGCGGTAGTTGATGAACACCGTCAGCTTGTCCTGGTTGGCCATGTCCAGGTCGACGTTGATTTCGTAGGGGGTGTCCATTTTCAGCACCCGGTAGTACCAGGTGTCGCGCGGCTCCTGCGGGTCGATTTGCTTCAGCACGCCCTTTTGCGCCTGGTAGTAGTTACCGCTGGCGCTGGAGACGAAAAATGCGGTGTAGGCATGGTACTGGTCCATGACTTCGGTGAGGTAGCGGGAGATTTGCGCCGTGTCGCGTTCACCGGCCAGTGCCCAGTCACGCAAGAAGGTGTCATGGGCCATCATCGAGGAGATCAGGATCGGTCGCACCAGGTCCTTCTGGATTTCCGAATAGACCGTGTCGGAGGTCAGTGGCAGTTCGGTGTTGACGATGCTGTCGCGGATCGAACTGCGCGAGGCGAAATAGCTCAGCAGCGACGTGGCCAGAAAGCCGCAGCCGAGCAACAACAGCAAGGTCAGAATCAGCGAGCGCTGCGAAAACAGGGCGGTGCGAGGCAATATGGCAGTCCCTTGATATAAGCCAATGCCGTTCATTCTAGTGTTACGGCCGGAAAATAACTGGATAAATATCAAGGGTATTGCCCTTGTTGCAAATTATTGCGGCAAGGGCACTGGATCGGCTTTATGTGGTCTTAATCTGTGTCGGTCAGCGCTTGCCGATCGACGCCGACCAGCGCCGCTGGGATGGGCAGTTTCGCGGTCCAGGAGGCCGCCATGTATCGCCGACTTGTGCTTGTTGCAGTGCTGAGTTTGCTCACCGCCGGCTGTGTTCCCTATGGAGGAAACGGTTACTACCATCGCACCGAAGTCTATACCGCTGATCGCTATGGTTATCCGGGCTATTACTCGCCTGGTTATCAATACAACCGTGGTTACTATGTGGTGCCGCAGCCGCGTTACTACACGCCGCCACCGCGGTATTACCGTTCAACGCCGCATTACTATTACCGCTCGACACCCCATTACAATCGCGCGACGCCGCACTATTACCGCTCGGCACCGGATCATGACTACAAACCCCACCCAGGTCGTGGGTATGACCGTTATCGCCAGGGCAATTCCCGCCACGACCGCAATGCTGATGGCCGGCGCGACGGCAACTGGCATCGTTAGGCCATTCAGGCCAGGTCCGCCAAGGGGTGCCGACCTTCCCACGCCTTGCCGAAATGTGCCTGAACAACCGCGGTTGGCACCTGAGCAACATCTGCCCAGTGCCAACGCGGTTTCTGGTCTTTGTCGATCAGGCGCGCGCGTACCCCTTCGCTGAACTCCGGATGCTGGCAGCAATTGAGGCTCATGGTGTATTCCATCTGGAATACCTGGGCCAACGACAGGTGCCGAGCCCGTTGAGTCTGCTCCCAGACCAGGTGAGCGGTCAGCGGACAGCCTGCAAGCATGGTTTGCGCGGCTTTGGCCAGCAGCAGGTCGGGGTGATTGCGCAGTTGTGCGATGGCGCGCCAGGCGCACACCGGATCGGCGACATCGAGCAGCGCATCAATCTGTTTGCGCCGTGGCAGCCACTGGGCTTCGGGCAGTTCACTTTGAACGCCGTGCTGTTGGGCCTTGAGCAGGCTGTTGAGCTGCAGGGCGGTCTGTTCCTGCCAGTTCAGTTGCAGCAGGTCGTCGAGCAGTTCTTCTTGCTGGCTTTCCCCGAGCAGACGGTCAGCCAGGCCCAGGTCCAGGGCATCAATGGCGTTGATCGGCGCCCCGGTCAGACCGAGAAACAAGCCGAGCTTGCCGGGTAACCGAGCCAGGAACCAGCTGGCGCCGACATCGGGATACAGGCCGATACTGATTTCCGGCATGGCCAGGCGGCTGCTGGGTGTGACGATGCGCACGCTGGCGCCTTGCAGCAGGCCCATGCCGCCACCGAGCACATGGCCATGGCCCCAGCACAGCAAGGGCTTGGGGTAAGTGTGCAGGCGGTAATCCAGACGATATTCCGCGGCGAAGAAGTTCGCCGCCAGCGTCGGCACCTGGCCTGGATGGTTGCGACAAGCCTCGGCCAGGCTGCGCACCTCGCCGCCCGCGCAGAATGCCTTGGCGCCGGTACCGCGCAGCAAGACGCAGACAATATCCGGGTTGTCGGCCCAGTCTTTGAGTTGTTCGTCGAGCACCTCGATCATTGGCAGTGACAAGGCATTGAGGGTCTGCGGCGTATTCAGTGTGGCGATGCCGATACGGGCACCATCGACGCCGGTGAGTTCTTCGCACTGTACGGCAGCCATGGCGGACCTCTTCGTTTTGATCCGGACAAGTATGGTCGCTGCTGGCGATTATGGCGGTCGCCGGTCGGATCGATTGACAAGCACCGGCAGCTTTCCTAGTGTCGCGCCATTGTTTACGGATGGCCCCATGACTGACGACGATCGCATCAAACTTGAACCGAGCTGGAAAGAAGCGCTGCGCGCCGAATTCGACCAGCCCTACATGCAGCAACTGCGTGAATTCCTGCGCCAGGAATATGCGGCGGGCAAAGAGATCTATCCGCCGGGCCCGTTGATTTTCAACGCGCTCAATTCCACGCCACTGGATCAGGTGAAAGTGGTGATCCTCGGCCAGGATCCGTACCACGGCCCCGGTCAGGCCCATGGTCTGTGCTTTTCTGTGCAGCCGGGAATCCCCACGCCGCCTTCGCTGGTCAATATCTACAAGGAATTGCACCGCGACCTGAACATCGAGATTCCCAAGCATGGCTGCCTGCAACGTTGGGCGGATCAGGGTGTGTTGCTGCTCAACACCACCATGACCGTGGAGCGCGCCAATGCTGCTTCGCACGCCAAGAAGGGCTGGGAGTTCTTTACTGACCGGATCATCCAGGTGGTCAGCGAGCAGCGTTCAGATGTGGTCTTCTTACTCTGGGGCTCGCATGCCCAAAGCAAGCAAAAGCTGATTGACGGAACCAAACATCTGATCCTCAAGTCGGTGCATCCTTCGCCATTGTCCGCGTACCGCGGCTTTCTCGGTTGCGGGCATTTCAGCCACACCAACAAATTTCTGGAGCAACGAGGGATAACACGGATCGAGTGGTCTCTACCTCCGCTGTAAACGAAAAAGGAAGCTAATGCATAGCTCCCTTGTTTTCAGTGCCGGCTTTACTGTTCGCGGCTGATTCGAGCTGGACCTTGATTTGCCACGGAGATAGCGCGTTCTTCGCTCAATCGCAGGTGGTTGATGAGTGCATCGACATCCGCGATGCCGCTATCGACTTGCCGAGTACCCTCGAGGAATGTGGAGAAGTTGTTGCCGCCATAGGCGAGGAACGCATTTGTCGTCACCCGATAGGTTTTATCGAGCTCCAGCGGCTTGCCGTCCAGGCTCAGGCTGCCAGGAACGACTCGGCTTTCGGTTGGACGTTTCGGGTCCCAGCGATAATGAAAGCCAGCCGATACCTGCAACGAAGTGAATTCGTCGCCGTTCCATTGCTGGTTCAGCAGTGACTGCAGTTGAGCAGCCGTGAGGTCCATGACAATCAGGCTATTGTCGAAGGGCTGCGCTGCGAACAACTGCGCAAAGGTGAGTGGCTGATCGTGGTACTGATGCAGGTCTGTCCGAATGCCCCGAAGGTTGGTGAAGGCAATGCGCGCATTTTGTTGAAGAGTCGCGGCCAGTTGCGCATCGGCAATTAAGTTGCCCATCGGCGATTCGCCATCAGCGTTCGGCGTTCGCAACAACGACGCCACTCCGATACGCGCAATCGGTTGGGCCAGTTTCTCAAGCGAGCGAGCCTGTACTTCGCTTGCCAGCCTGGCGAGGCTGGCATTAGGTTGATAGTGAGTCGGGTCAGCCAGCAGATTGCGCGCGGTGACGTGTGTCACACGATGTTGACCTGGGGTCAAGTCGAGTGTCAGGTGGGTAATGAAGTGCCCGTAGTCACCGGATTGGGTTACGTGCAAGTTGCCTATCTTGCACTGGTAGGCCTGGTGTGTATGGCCGCTGATCAGCGCATCCACCGCGGGGTCCAGGAGCCTGGCCACCTCCGTGATATCGCCGCGCAGTTTGCTGCAGTTGGCCTCGTCGAATGCTTCAGATGTATGGCCTCCTTGGTGCACCACTGCAACGATTGCATTCACACCTTGCGCCTTGATCTCGGGAATCACCCGGTTGATCCCTTCCGCTTCGCTTATTACCTCCAATCCTGCGATACCCTGTGGTGTCACGTGCGCGCTCAGGTCGGCAGGCACCGCACCCACGAAGGCGATCTTCACACCCTTGATCTGTTCGATGTGATAGGCCGGCAAAAGCAAACCGCCGCTCTCGCGGTCGATCAGATTTGCCGCCAGATAGGGAAAGCCGGTGCCGGTGTAAGTGCTGCGAAACTGACAAGCTTTGCCAGTGAGTTTGGATTCACAGCCGCCATTGACCTTGCGCAGCAGCTCTGCCTTGCCTGCATCGAGTTCATGGTTACCTGCGGAGCTGAGGTTCAAGCCCAAGCCGCGCAAGGCCTCAATGACCGGCTCATCGGCCCACATGGAGGATGCCGCCGGGCTAGCGCCGATCAGATCTCCCGCACCGACTACCAGCAGGTTCGGATCTTGCGTGCGCAACTCGTCAAGCATGCCGCCCAGAGTCGCGATTCCGCCAGCATCCAGGCGGTGGGTTTTGCCCTCGGCATCTTTGTAGGTCAGTGGGGTGGGATGGAGATTTCCGTGCAGGTCATTGATAGCTGCAATGTTGATACGCACGGTGGCGGAAGTGTCGGCCAGGGCCAGGTTGGCACCGGGCAAGGTCTGCAGTGACAGCATTGTAGCGAGCGCGCAGTTGCGAAACAGCGTGTTAATCATTTGGTTGTCCTTCTTCAGTGGCGGTTAGGCCCCTCTCTTCAGCCGGGGTCAGCCAAGTAGCTGCTGCGGCTCATGTATCAGGGGCAAGGCACTCTGACGAAGGTAAGGATTCGTTTTAGGGGGAGGTGGTATGCGGATACCGCAACTGGCGAATACAACGACGAACAGACAAGCGACCAAGCCCTTAGGTGTCGATGCAGAAAGACGATTTAGTTTTCCCTCTTGTCATGCTTGTGGGCAGGAGAGTGTTCTTGCATCCAGTGGCGAAACAGCGGCTCGGCCAGAAATAGCACAAACAATAAGCGCATAACCTGTAGTGCTGTCACCAAGGGTACTGACAGCTGCAAGGTCTCGGCGGTCAGGCTCATTTCCGCGATACCGCCGGGCATCATGCCCAGGGTCAAGGAGCGCAGATCCAGCTGGGTCAGATGGCTCAAGGTCCAGGCAGCCGCGGCAGCGATGAGCATGCTCAACGCCGTGGCGATCAAGGTGCGTCCGAGGAAGGATGGCGCCCGGCGAAAGAACGCACGGTTGAAGTGACAGCCCAGGCCACTGCCAATCAGCCATTGGCCGATCTGGCTGGCACCGTCGGGCAGGGCGATCTGCAAATCGAAGCCGACACTGGCGACGGCCGCTACCAGCAGCGGGCCGAACAACCAGGGATTAGGCTGCTTCAGGCGCTGCCACAGGCAGGCCATAACGATACCCAGCGGGCAGATCAGCGCCAGCCAGCCCCAGCTGACACTGCCGTTGTGGGTGATCGCCACGCCATCGCCCACCAGGTATTTGAACAGCGCCGGTACGCACAGCACCACCGCCAGTACCCGCAGGCTCTGCGCGGCAGCGACCTGGCTGAGCACCGCACCGTTGCGGGCACCGAGGTTGACCATCTCCCCGGAGCCGCCAGGCATGCTGGAAAAGAACGCCGTGGCGCGGTCTTCACCGGTACGGCGCAATAACCAGATGCCGACGACACTGGAAACACTGGTGATCAACGCGCCGCAGAAGATCAGGCCGAAATTGCTCGCCACCTGCTCGACCACCGCCGGGGTGAAGTGCAGGCCAATGCCGATGCCGATGATCCACTGCCCGCATTTGCGCCCGCCGGGCATTTCGCTCAATTGCCAGGGCGTCAGGCAGCGCACCAGGATGATCGCCAACAGCGAACCGACCATCCACGGCAGCGGCCAGCCGACCTGGCTGGCGAGATACCCGCCTGCCAGGCCGACCAGCCCTGTGGCCCAGAACAGTTGCGAAGGCCGATCAGACATCGGCCAGGGCACGGCGCTGGAGGCTGCGCTTGCGCCAGATACGCAGCAGTGGGAAGGCCAGCATCACCGCGGTCAGCGTCCAGACCGTCATGCTGATCGGGCTCGACCAGAGAATATCCAGGCCGCCGTTGGAGATCGACAGGGCGCGGCGCAGGTTCTGTTCCATCAGGCCGCCAAGAATAAAGCCGAGCAACAACGGCGACAGGGGGAAATCGAGCTTGCGTAGGATGTAACCGAAGATGCCGATACCGATCATCAGGAACAGGTCGAAGGTCGTCGCGTGCACGGCATACACGCCAATGGCGGTAATGATTGCAATCACCGGCACCAGTGCCCAGTTCGGCACGGCAAGGATGCGGGTGAACAGACGCACCATTGGCACGTTCAGAATGAGCAGCATGACGTTGGCAATGAACAACGACGCAATCAAGCCCCAGACAATGTCTGGCTGCTGCTGGAACAGCAGTGGGCCGGGGGTGATGTTGTACAGGGTCAAGGCGCCGATCATCACCGCGGTGGTACCCGAACCGGGCACACCCAGGGTCAGCATCGGTACCAGAGCACCGCAGCAGGCAGCACCGATGGCGGTTTCCGGCGCCGCCAGGCCACGCTTGTCGCCCTGGCCGAATTTACCACTGGCACCCGCCACGCGTTTTTCCGTCATGTAGGCAACCGCGCTGGCCAGGGTTGCCCCCGCACCGGGTAACACCCCCATGATGAAACCCAGCACGCCACAGCGCATGTTCACCCAGAATACCGAGGCCGCTTCCTTGAGGTTGAAGAGCATGCGCCCGGTGGCCTTGACCGCTTGATGGCCATGGTGGGTTTTTTCCAGAAGCAGCAGAATCTCGCTGATCGAGAACAGGCCCAGCACCAGCACCACGAACTGAATGCCGTCGGCCAGGTTCACGCTGTCGCCGGTAAAACGGTATACGCCGCTGTTGGCGTCGATACCGACACAGGACAGAAACAGGCCAATCAGTGCCGCGATAAAGGTTTTCAGTGGTTTGTCGCCTGCCATGCCGCCCAGGCAGACAATGGCAAAGACCATCAGCACAAAGTATTCCGCCGGGCCAAAGGCAATGGCCCACTTGGCCAGCAAGGGCGCGAACAGGACCATGCCGCAGGTGGCGATGAAGGCGCCGATGAACGAGCTCCACGCCGACAACGACAGGGCGACACCGGCAAGGCCTTTGCGGGCCATCGGGTAACCGTCGAGGGTGGTCATCACCGTCGCGGCTTCGCCGGGAATGTTCAGCAGGATCGAGCTGATGCGCCCACCGTATTCGCAACCCAGGTACACCGCAGCCAGCAGGATCAGCGCCGACTCCGGAGGCAGGCCGAGGGCGAAAGCAATCGGGATCAGCAGCGCTACCCCGTTGATCGGGCCCAGGCCCGGCAGCAGGCCAACGACAGTACCGATCAGGCTGCCGCACAGAGCAGTGACCAGGTTGTAAGGGCTCAGGGCAACGCCGAAGCCCTGGCCGAGATAACCAAGCGTATCCATGTCAGTTCTCCAGTACGTCGAGCAGGCCCAGGGGCAGTGGAACATCCATTACACGGTCAAACAGCCAATACAGTGCGATGCTCATCAGCGTGATGATGACGACGCTGGGCAGCCAGCGCCCGTCGTACAGACGTGCCATGGGTACACCGACGAGAATGCTGCTCAGTACAAAACCCAGGGATTCGAAAGTGCTGGCAAAGAGCAGAAGCAAGGCCACACAGATGCCGATCTTGTTCAGGGATTCGCGGTCCAGTTCAGGCTCATCGTCCTTGCGCACGATCGGGGTGGGACGAAATGCCAGGTACAACAGACCGCAGCCCATCAGGCCGATAATCAATAACGGAAAGGCACGAGGGCCGACAGGCTCGTAGGAAAACGCCGCCTGATAGGGCCAGGCCATTACTGCCAGAGCGGCGCAGACCGCCAGCAGCAACAAGGCAAAAACGCGTTGCAGGATCATTGAGGAATCCTCTTTTCGCGGGGCAAGCCCGCTCCCACAGGGCGACGCTGTGTAGGTAGGAGCGGCGGTGCGACGATTCGACTTGCCCCGCGATGCTGTTCGAAAGGGAAGAGGCTTACTGAATCAGCCCGAATTCCTTGGCCAGGGTCTTGTAGTCCGCCACCTGTTTCTTCACGTAGGTGTCCAGTTCGGCGCCGGTCATGGCGAAGGGAAACAGTTCGCGCTGGTCACGCAGCCTGGCGAAGTCATCCGAGGCCAGCATCTTGTCGAACGAGGTTTTCCACCAGTCGTACTCTTCATCGGTGACTTTCGGCCCCAGGTAGAAGCCGCGCACCACTGGCCAGACGATGTCGTAACCCTGCTCCTTGGCGGTCGGAATATCCTTCATTTTCGGCTCGTCCAGACGCTTTTCGGCAAACACCGCCAGCAGGCGCATGTCACCGCTCTGGATGTGCGGCATGGAGTCGGAAATGTCGGTACTGCCCACCTGGATATGCCCACCGAGCAGCGCTGTGGCGATTTCACCACCGCCTTCAAGCGCGACATAGCGCAGGTCGCGCGGGTCGATACCGGCGGCTTTGGCGATCAGTGCAGTCTGCATCCAGTCCTGGCTGCCGACGGTGCCGCCGGAGCCGATGACCACTTTGCTCGGGTCTTTCTTGAGCGCCGCTACCAGATCGTCGAGGGTCTTGTAGGGCGAGTCGTTTTTCACTGCGATGGCGCCATAGCTGGTGCCAACCGCTGCCAGCCAGCGCACCGCGTTCTCGTCGAAGCGGCCGAACTTGCCCTGGGCGAGGTTGAGCAGCGAACCGCTGGACCAGGCCACCAGGGTCCCGGCATCGGCCGGGCGCTGGGCAACCACGGCGTTGTAGGCGACCGCGCCGACGCCGCCAGGCATATAGGTCACGCGCATGGGTTTGGTGAGGATCTTCTCGTTGACCAAGGCGCTTTGCACCAGTTTGCAGGTCAGGTCGAAACCACCGCCGGGGGAGGCGGGGGCGATGCATTCAGGACGTTTGGGTTCGCCCGCCAGGGCGTGGCCGGCAAACATCAGGCAGGCCGTGGCGAGGGCAATGCGGCGCAGTGAAAAGGTCATCGTCTATCTCCGTGAGCATTATTGTTATCGGGGATTACCACAATGCAAGGCTGTAACTCACCAGCAGCCGCACCTCGTCCGCATCGCGGGCAAAGTTCGAACGGAAGGTGGCGTTACGCAGGCGCACGGCGACGTTTTTCAGGGCGCCACTTTGCACCACATATTTGAACTCGGTATTGCGCTCCCACTCCTTGCCTTCACCGCCATCGGCGAGGCTGACATTATCGCCGCTGATGTAGCGGGTCATGAAGGTCAGGCCGGGAACCCCCAGCTTGGCGAAGTCATAGTCGTAGCGAGCCTGCCAGGAGCGCTCGTCGGCGCCGGCGAAGTCGTTGATCTGCACGAAGTTGACCAGGTACGGGTCGGCACCGTCGACGTAAGGGAACGCGGTGTCGCCCGACAGGTGCTGGTAACCGGCGCTGAATTTGTGACCGATGAGGCTGTAGCTGAGCATGCCGTTGAGGGCAGTGTTGTCGATGTTGCCGCCACGGGCCTGGCCCTGGTCATCGCTGAACGCCATGCGCAGGTCGGCGCCGAAGGTGCCCGGGCCCCAGGGCTGGGTGGCGAGCATGCCGACAAAGTGCTGGCGATAGACATCATCGAGCTGCGCCCAGTGGTAGCTGCCGGTGATCCTGTCGGTGAACTTGTAGTCCAGGCCAGCCATGTCGAAATGGTTGCCGGCCACGGTGCCGAGAAAGCGGCTGTTCTTGTTGTTGAGAGCGATGTCCTGGTTGTCGGTACTGTCGCGGTCCTTGGCTTTTTCCAGGCGTCCGCCGGTGAACGTCAGGTTCTTGATTTCGCCGGACGTCAGCAGGCCGCCTTCGAAGGTCTGCGGCAGGATGCGACCGTCGTTGGGCTGCAGGGTCGGCAGTTCCGGCATCAGCGTGCCGACTTTCAGTTCGGTGGCCGAGATCTTTACCTTGCCGGTCAGGCCGAGCTTGGAGTACTCGTCGGCGGCGCGGCCGTTATCGTGGGTAGGCAGCAGGCCGCTGCCGGTACGATCAGGGCTGGAGTCGAGCTTGATACCGAGCATCCCCAGGGCATCGAGGCCGAAACCTACGGTACCGTCGGTGTAACCGGACTCGAAGTTGAGCATGAAACCCTGGGCCCACTCGTCACGCTTGGACTGCTGGGCGCTGGTGCCGTCGCGAAAGTCGCGGTTGAAGTACATGTTGCGGGTTTCGAAGGTCGCCTTGCTGTCATCGAAGAAGGCGGCCTGGCTCAGCGGTGTGACGCCGGCAAGGGCGAGGGCGCTGGCAACTGCGGTCTGGCGGGAGGGTAAACGGCGGATAGGCGCGTGCGCCTGTGGCTGCATGGACAGCATCGTCAAGTGACTCCGTTTTTGTTCTTATTAATTCGAACGTCAATGTTCGGTTATACGGCAAGCAGAGTGAGCCGTGAGGGGATGCTAGGGGCTGAACCTTTCGCTAACCTTTCAACTGTTTTTCGTTGTTGCGAAGGCTTCACAGGTGCGCTGTCGGCTGTACACTCCGCGCCATTGACCGCGACGCAACCGGGGAGAGAACGATGCGTGTACTGCTCGTCGAAGACCATCTGCAGCTGGCTGAAAGCGTGGCCCAGGCCCTGAAAAGTACCGGCCTGACCGTGGATGTGCTGCACGATGGCGTGGCCGCCGACCTGGCCCTGGCCAGTGAGGAATATGCCGTGGCGGTGCTCGATGTCGGCCTGCCGCGCATGGACGGCTTCGAAGTCCTGGCGCGCCTGCGCGCCCGTGGCAAAACCGTGCCGGTGCTGATGCTGACTGCCCGCAGTGACGTCAAAGACCGGGTTCACGGCCTGAACCTGGGGGCCGATGACTACCTGGCCAAGCCGTTCGAACTGACCGAGCTTGAGGCGCGGGTCAAAGCCCTGTTGCGCCGCAGCGTGCTCGGTGGCGAGCGTCAGCAGCGCTGCGGCCCGCTGGTGTACGACCTCGATACCCGGCGTTTCACCCTCGGGGACGAACTGCTGACGTTGACCTCGCGCGAACAGGCTGTGCTTGAAGCCCTGATTGCTCGCCCGGGGCGGGTGATGAGCAAGGAGCAACTGGCCGCTCAGGTCTTCGGCCTCGATGAAGAGGCCAGCGCCGATGCCATCGAGATCTATATCCATCGCCTGCGCAAGAAGCTCGATGGCCATGCCGTGGCCATCGTCACCTTCCGGGGGCTCGGCTACCTGCTCGAGCATCGCGATGCGTGACAGCGTCAGCCTGCGCGGGCGGCTGCTGTGGAACCTGGCCTTGCTGCTGGTGGTGCTGATGCTGGCCAGCGGCCTGAGTGCCTACTGGAATGGTCGCGAAGCGGCCGACACTGCCTACGATCGCACCCTGCTGGCTTCGGCACGAACCATTGCCGCAGGCTTGTCCCAGCGTGACGGCACCCTCAGCGCCGACGTGCCCTATGTGGCGCTGGATACCTTTGCCTACGACAGCGCCGGACGCATCTACTACCAGGTCAATGACATTCATCAGCGCCTGATCTCCGGCTACGAAAACCTGCCCGCGCCACCGCCGGGCACGCCGCGCACCGATGATTACCCGGCGTTGGCGCGCTTCTACAATGCGCGTTACCTGGGGCAGGATGTGCGTGTGGTCAGCTTGCTCAAGGCCGTCACCGAACCGAACATGAACGGCATGGCCGAGATCCGCGTGGCCGAAACCGAAGAGGCGCGAGTGCGCATGGCCCGCAGCCTGATGGCCGATACCCTGTTGCGTCTGGGCATGCTGGCGCTCGGCGCGCTGATGTTGGTGTGGTTTGCGGTGAGTGCTGCCTTGCGGCCGCTGGAGCGCTTGCGCACTGCCGTGGAAGAACGTCAGCCCGACGACCTGCGGGCCTTGCCGCTGGTCGAGGTGCAGCGTGAGTTGACCCCGCTGGTGCGTGCCTTGAACCATTTCACCGAGCGTCTGCGTGGCCAGTTCGAGCGTCAGGCGCAGTTCATCGCCGAGGCCGCCCATGAGCTGCGCACGCCGCTGGCGGCGCTCAAGGCCAGGGTCGAACTGGGCTTGCGTTCGAATGAACCGCAGGTCTGGCGCGACACCCTGGAGTCTGCGGCCCAGGGCACCGACCGGCTGACTCACCTGGCCAACCAGTTGCTATCGCTGGCGCGGGTGGAAAACGGTGCACGAGCGATTGCCGAAGGCGGCGCACAGTCGCTCGACCTCAGTCAATTGGCGCGCGAACTGGGCATGGCCATGGCGCCGCTGGCCTATGCCCGCGGTGTGGCATTGGCGCTGGAGGCCGAAGTGCCTGTACATGTACGTGGCGAGCCGACCTTGCTCAATGAGCTGCTCAGTAATCTGGTGGATAACGCCTTGGCCCATACGCCCCAAGGCGGCAACGTGATCTTGCGGGTCTATGCGCCAGGGGTGCTGGAAGTCGAAGACGATGGCCCGGGGATTCCTGAAAACGAACGTGAACGGGTGTTCGAGCGCTTTTATCGACGCAGCGCTCAAGGCACCGGCCTGGGCCTGGCGATCGTCGGCGAGATCTGCCGCGCGCACCTGGCGCAGATCAGTCTTCACGACGGCGAGCGTGGCGGCTTGAAAGTGCGGGTCAGTTTTACCGTCGATTAACGAAACATCGAGCGGGCATAGAGCAGATCGCTGGCCACCAGTTCGGTGCCGGTCGGCAGCCCGAGGTGGCGGTAGGCGGGTAGCGCCGCCAGTGGCCGCGACTTGCCGATGGCCGGGCTCAGGGCCCGAGCGATCTGGACGATATCGACGTAGTCGACCCGGTCGCTGCCGCGGTCCAGGTCCAGGACCTGTCCAGGCAGCCTGACCAGTTGCTCGGGAAACTCCCAGCTGGTGAGGATCTTGTCACCCAGTACCGGATGGATCTGGTCGATCACATAGTTCAGGCACACCGGGTCGGAGAGCAGCTCGTTGTGCTCTTCGGCATAGATCAGGATCGGCAACACGCCAATCTGGTGAACCAGGCCGGCGAGGGCAGCCTGGTCCGGCTTGAGCTGGGTGTAGCGCAAGCACAATTCATAGCTGATGCCGGCGACTTCCAGGCTGGTTGCCCAGATTTCACGCATTTTCTTTTCCACCACCTCGGAGCGGGCGTGGAAGATCTGCTCGATCACCAGGCCGACGGCCAGGTTGCAGCTGTAGTTGATGCCAAGGCGGGTGATCGCGGTCTGCAGGTCGGTGACCTCGACCGTGGCACGCAGCAGCGGGCTGTTCACCACCTTGATCAGGCGTGCCGACAGGGCGGCGTCACGGCCGATGACCTTGCTCAGGGCGCTGACGCTGATCTCGGTGTCTTCCGCGGCCTCGCGGATGCTCAAGGCAACCTCCGGCAAGGTCGGCAGCACCAGGTCATCGTTTTTGATGGCGGCCAGTAACTGGGCCTGGACCATCTCGGCCAGCTTGTTCATCGCGGTTCTCTACAGCAATTCAATAGGGCCCCGGCGTCCGATGCGCCGGGGCAGGGCTGGCTCAGCGCTGGATTTCGCGGTCGCGGTCCAGTTCGTAAGGCAGCGACAGCAGTTCCAGGCGCGGGCCCTCGAGGCTTCCCAGGTGCAGATTGTTGTCTTCCACGGCATCGGCGGTCAGTACTGCCAGCAGTTCGCTGCCGGTGGCGCTGCGGGCTGCCAGGACGACTTCACCGACCGAAGAGTTATGGGTCGGCGAGAAGATCTCGGTACCCGGCTCAGGCAGGCTTTCGCTCGCCAGGGCCACACGGTACTGGCGGCGCTTGAGCTTGCCCAGGTACTGCATGCGGGCGACGATTTCCTGACCGGTGTAGCAGCCTTTCTTGAAGCTGACGCCACCCACGGCCTGCAGGTTGATCATCTGCGGGATGAACAGCTCACGGGTCTGGGCCATGACCTGACCAATGCCCGCGCGGATCTGCCCGAGCAGCCAGTCGTTAAGCCCGGCTTCCGGCAGCGTCCCGGCCAGTTGCGCCTGCACACGTTCTGCCTGTTCGGCGGGCACCCAGAGTTCGATGCGACCTGCCGACACGGCGACGGCGATCAACCCGTCGTGGCGCGTTAGCGCGTCAATCTGGCCCGGTACCTCAAGGCCCAGTGCCTGCAGCGCTGCGTCACCTGCCTGCAAACCAAAGCGGACCCAGGCATCGCTGTCATCCGTCAGCTTGGCCTTGGAGAACACCGCGTATTTCTTCAGGTCGGCCAGTTGCGCTTCCAGCAACTCGCGGGTCATGGCCAGGAGGAAACCATCGCCTTCAGGCAGGATGCGAAAGCTCGACTGCATGCGGCCCTTGACCATGCAACGCGCGCCGAGGCTGCTGGTGCTGTCGCTCAGGTAGTTGAGGTTGCAGGTCAGTTGGCCTTGCAGGAACTTGCCGGCGTCCGAGCCGCGGACGGCGAGGACGCCTTCGTGGGAGAGGGTGCAGAAAAAAGCGGAATCGGCCATGGGATATCGCAGGGTAGTAAGACTGAGGGCCATGATAGAGCGCCGTTGGCAAAATAGGTAGTTGAGCGCGCCCCTCTGTCATTATTTGCTCACATGTCCGGACCAACGTCTCGTGTCCCGCAGGCGCTGGCTCTGTATACTGGCGGCCTATTTTAGGAGGGCTCCATGGTCGAACAAATTGAACTCAATCGGCTCTTTTGGCATAGCCGCCGCGGCATGCTCGAGCTGGACGTGCTGCTGGTGCCTTTCAGCCAGGACGTCTACCCGACCTTGAGTCAGGAAGATCGTGAGCTGTACTGGCGCCTGCTGGGCTGCGAAGACCAGGACATGTTCGGCTGGTTCATGGAGCGCAGCGAATCCGAAGACCCGGAGCTGCAGCGTATGGTTCGCATCATTCTGGACCGTGTCCAGCCCAAGTGAGCGGTTCGAGTGCCACTGGCAGGGCTCAAAAAGCCTGCTGGTGGCCTATCTGCTCAGCTGGCTGCTGGCCTTGCTGGCGCTGAGCCTGCTGCAGCTTCCCGGGTGGTTGCGGCTGTCTGGCGTGGTCCTGTGCCTGCTGCATGCGGGCTGGATGATTCCCCGGCGCATTCTGCTCAGCCATCCCCAGGCTATCAGCGGTTTGCGTCGTGATCGTGATGGCTGGCAGCTGTTCAGTCATGCCCAGGGTTGGCAGCCGGCGCAACTGCGCCCGGACAGCCTGGCCTTGCCGGGCCTGATCGTGCTGCGTTACCGCCGGTCGGGGCGCTACTGGAGTGAAGGTCTGTGTATCGCCCATGACGCGCTGGAGCCGGTGCAACACCGGCGCCTGCGCGTGCGCCTGAAGTTCAGTCGGCGTAGGTGGGCGGCTGCAGAATAGTGTCGCGGGCTTCGGCGAGCATGCCCGGGTAATCCAGGGTGTAGTGCAGGCCCCGGCTTTCCTTGCGTTGCATGGCGCAGCGGATCATCAGCTCGGCCACCTGGGCCAGGTTGCGCAGTTCGATCAGGTCGCGGCTGACCTTGTAGTTGCTGTAGAACTCGTCGATCTCGTCGAGCAACAGGCGCACCCGGTGTTCGGCACGTTGCAGGCGCTTGTTGGTGCGCACGATCCCCACGTAGTCCCACATGAATCGCCGCAGTTCGTCCCAGTTGTGCGCAATGATCACGTCTTCGTCCGAGTCGGTAACCTGGCTGGCATCCCAGCAGGGCAGGTCACGTGGCATGCTCACCTGGTCCAGCTGCGCTTCGATGTCAGTGGCGGCGGCGCGGCCATAGACGAAGCATTCGAGCAACGAATTGCTGGCCATGCGGTTGGCGCCATGCAGGCCGGTGAAGCTGGTTTCGCCAATCGCGTAGAGGCCGGGCACGTCAGTGTGGCCGCAGTCGTCGACCATGACGCCACCACAGGTGTAGTGAGCGGCAGGCACCACCGGGATCGGCTGGCGGGTGATGTCGATGCCGAATGTCAGGCAGCGTTCATACATGGTGGGGAAGTGGTTCTTGATGAAGTCTTCCGATTTGTGGCTGATGTCCAGGTACACACAGTCCACACCCAGACGCTTCATTTCGTGGTCGATGGCGCGGGCGACGATATCGCGCGGCGCCAGTTCTTCGCGCGGGTCGAAGCGCGGCATGAAGCGCTCGCCGTTGGGCAGTCGCAGCAAGGCGCCTTCACCACGCAACGCCTCGGTAATCAGGAAGCTCTTGGCTTGCGGGTGGTACAGGCAGGTAGGGTGGAACTGGTTGAATTCCAGGTTGGCCACCCGGCAGCCCGCACGCCAGGCCATGGCAATGCCATCGCCGCAGGCACCGTCGGGGTTGCTGGTGTACAGGTAGACCTTGGCGGCGCCGCCGGTGGCGAGCACGGTGAAGCGCGCGCCATAGGTATCGACTTCGCCGGTATTGCGGTTGAGTACGTAAGCACCCAGGCAGCGATCACCGTCCAGGCCCAGGCGCCGCTCGGTGATCAGGTCAACAGCGACCCGCTGCTCCAGCAGCTCGATGTTCGGTCGCTGGCGGGCTTGAGCCAGCAACGTAGTGAAAATCGCCGCGCCCGTGGCATCGGCAGCATGAATGATGCGCCGATGGCTGTGACCGCCTTCGCGGGTCAGGTGAAACTCAAAACCGCCGTCGTCGACGCTGGCGTGTTCGTCGCGGGTAAACGGTACGCCCTGGTCGATCAGCCACTGGATCGACTCGCGGCTGTGCTCGACGGTGAAGCGCACGGCGTCTTCGTGGCACAGGCCGCCACCAGCGTTGAGGGTGTCCTCGACGTGGGACTGCACCGTGTCGGTGTCATCGAGAACTGCGGCGACCCCGCCCTGGGCCCAGAAGGTCGAACCGTTGGCGAGGTCACCCTTGCTCAGCACGGCAATGCGCAGATGGCCGGGGAGGTTCAGCGCCAGGCTCAGACCGGCGGCGCCGCTGCCGATCACGAGGACATCATGTTGGAGTTGTTGGCTCATGTCAGGACACTAGTATCTGAAGGGGGGGATCGGCACAATAGTCAGGCGCTTATGGCATTGTGAAACTATCGTGAATCTGGACCGGCTGCCTTTATAGCAGCCCCAAGGCCCTGATTTCCAATGGCGCTTGCAGCGTCCGGGTGCTTGCTATGGGAACTTTCCATGCTGTGTGGATATCCATAGAAGGTTGCCTGCACGCCACAATGCCGCAGCGACGCCTGTCAGTAGCCCATAATCAAGGTGCTGTCGGCGTATTCGAGACCCGATTATCGACGCAGCCGGCCGTGACCGCGCTGCGTTTTTCGTGCGAGCCGACCAAGGGCCGCAGGAAACTTGCTTGGAGGGGAGAACTTTTGCGAAAAGCCCGAGTCTATGGTTGCAAGCCTGAACGATGCTTCTCGCAACGCTCCTTCACGTTCACTGAGGAGTGTTCATGCTAACCCAGGAAGAGGATCAGCAGCTTGTCGAGCGCGTGCAGCGTGGCGACAGGCGAGCGTTCGATCTGTTGGTGCTGAAGTACCAGCACAAGATTCTCGGGTTGATCGTGCGTTTTGTACACGACACCCATGAAGCCCAGGATGTGGCGCAGGAAGCTTTCATCAAAGCTTACCGGGCGCTTGGTAATTTTCGCGGAGACAGTGCTTTCTACACCTGGCTGTACCGCATTGCCATCAACACGGCAAAGAACTATCTGGTGTCCCGCGGTCGGCGGCCACCGGACAGCGATGTGAGTTCCGAGGATGCGGAATTTTACGACGGCGATCATGGCCTCAAGGATCTGGAGTCCCCCGAACGTGCGTTGTTGCGAGATGAGATCGAAGGCACCGTCCATCGGACCATTCAGCAACTGCCAGAAGATTTGCGTACGGCGTTAACTTTACGTGAATTCGATGGTCTGAGTTACGAGGACATTGCGAGTGTCATGCAGTGTCCGGTGGGTACCGTGCGCTCTCGAATCTTCCGCGCTCGGGAGGCCATAGACAAAGCCCTGCAGCCGTTGTTGCAGGAAACCTGAGACAGCGGCGACAGCCAAGAGAGGAACCGCCATGAGTCGTGAAGCTTTGCAGGAATCGCTGTCCGCGGTGATGGATAACGAAGCGGACGAACTGGAATTACGTCGGGTGTTGAACGCCGTCGATGATGCCGAAACCCGCGCCACCTGGTCGCGTTATCAGGTCGCCCGTGCGGCCATGCACAAGGAACTGGTGCTGCCACAACTGGATATCGCCGCCGCCGTGTCTGCCGCGCTGGCTGACGAAGCCGCGCCAGTCAAGGTCAACCGTGGGCCTTGGCGCAGCCTGGGTCGTCTGGCCGTGGCTGCCTCGGTGACTGTCGCCGTGCTGGCGGGTGTGCGCCTGTACAACCAGGACGAGATCAGTGGTGCCCAGCTGGCTGCCCAGCAACCGGTCCAGCAAGGTGTGATCGTGCCTCAAGTTCAGGGCCCTGCGGTGCTGGCAGGCTATAGTGAGAATGCAGAGCAGCCAGGCCCGATGGCCAATGGCGTGCTGCAAGGGCAATCCGGCTGGCACGACCAGCGTCTGCCCGGCTATCTGCGCCAGCATGCTCAGGAAGCAGCCCTCAAAGGTACCGAGAGCGCTCTGCCTTATGCCCGCGCGGCCAGCCTGGAAAACCGTTAAGTAAGGAGGATCATGCGCGCGCTACCTCTCATTCCGCTGTTGCTGAGTGGCTGGCTGACATTGCCGGCCCATGCGGCCAACTCCTCACCGGAGGCGGGCGACTGGCTCAAGAAGCTGGCGCAGGCCGAGCAACAGCAGAGTTATCAGGGTACTTTCGTTTACGAGCGTAACGGCAGCTTCTCCACCCACGATATCTGGCATCGTGTCCAGGACGGCAAGGTCAGCGAGCGCTTGCTTCAGCTCGATGGCTCGGCCCAGGAAGTCGTGCGTGTCGATGGGCGTACCCAGTGCGTAAGCGGAGCCTTGGTCTCGGGTGTGAGCAGCACCCCGGAATCTACTGCGCGAGTACTTGATCCTCTGAAATTGATGAGCTGGTACGACCTTGGGGTCGCCGGCAAGTCCCGGGTGGCGGACCGTGCTGCGGTTATCGTTACCCTGACCCCGCGGGATCAGCATCGTTATGCCTTTGAACTGCACCTGGATCGCGAGACCGGTCTGCCGCTGAAGTCATTGATGCTCGATGACAAGGGGCGTTTGCTCGAGCGCTTCCAGTTCACCCGCCTGGATACCCGAGAGGCGCCGAGCGATGCTGATCTGCAGGCTGGCGAGCAATGCAAGCCGGTCACTGCAGTTGCTGCCCGGGCTGCACAGCCGGTCACCGGCTGGCGTTCGGACTGGTTACCACCAGGCTTTGAGCTGGTTGACAGCTCGACTGGCAAAGACCCGCAAGGCAAGAACACGGTCAACCGCCTGATGTTCGATGATGGCCTGGCGCGTTTTTCGGTGTTTGTCGAAGCCCTGGACGGCGGCTCGGCGGCGGATATCCGCACGCAGTTGGGGCCGACGGTGGCGGTCTCGCGTCGCCTGACCACGCCCAAGGGTGAAATGATGATTACCGTAGTCGGCGAAATCCCGATTGGTACCGCCGAGCGGATTGCCTTGTCGATGCGGTCTCAGGATGCCCAGGCGCAAAAATGAACAGCAGGCACAGCGCTGAACGGTCGAGGATGACTTGACTGACATGATTGGCAAGCTTTGCAGTTTGCAAAAATCCCAGAATTTTTCTATAGGTCAGTCCTTTCGGGGTCTGGCCTTTCCTGCTTCTGCAGGGCCCTACTGCTAACCACGCTCGATGTGACGGGAGCCGTATGTCAATACCACGCTTGAAAACCTACCTATCGTTGTTCGCCGCCGTGCTCATGCTCGGTCAGGTGGCCACCGCTGCCCAGGCCGAAGCCCTGCCGGATTTCACCACGCTGGTCGAGCAAGCCTCGCCTGCGGTGGTGAACATCAGTACCAAGCAGAAACTGCCGGATCGCCGCTATGCGACCGGCCAGATGCCTGACCTTGAAGGCCTGCCGCCGATGTTTCGCGAGTTCTTCGAGCGCAACATGCCGCAGCAGCCGCGCTCGCCGCGTGGCGACCGTCAGCGTGAAGCGCAATCGCTGGGTTCGGGCTTCATCATTTCCAGCGACGGTTACGTCCTGACCAACAACCATGTGGTCGCTGACGCTGACGAGATTATCGTCCGTCTGTCTGATCGCAGCGAATTGCAGGCCAAGTTGGTCGGCACCGATCCGCGCACCGACGTGGCACTGCTCAAGGTCGACGGCAAGAACTTGCCGACGGTCAAACTGGGTGATTCCGAGAAACTCAAGGTCGGCGAGTGGGTGCTGGCCATCGGTTCGCCGTTCGGCTTCGACCATTCGGTGACCAAAGGTATCGTCAGCGCCAAGGGGCGTACCTTGCCGAACGATACCTATGTGCCGTTCATCCAGACCGACGTGGCGATCAACCCAGGTAACTCCGGCGGCCCGCTGTTCAACATGAACGGTGAAGTAGTGGGGATCAACTCGCAGATCTTCACCCGCTCCGGTGGCTTCATGGGCCTGTCGTTCGCGATCCCGATCGATGTGGCGCTGGATGTCTCCAATCAGTTGAAGAAAGACGGCAAGGTCAGCCGCGGCTGGCTGGGTGTGGTGATTCAGGAGGTCAACAAGGACCTGGCTGAATCCTTCGGTCTGGACAAGCCGGCCGGCGCCCTGGTGGCCCAGGTCCTGGAAGACGGTCCGGCAGCCAAGGGTGGCCTGCAGGTGGGTGACGTGATCCTGAGCATGAACGGTCAGCCGATCGTCATGTCCGCCGACCTGCCGCACCTGGTCGGTAGCCTGAAAGACGGTGCTACCGCCAAGCTGGACATCATCCGCAACGGCAAGCGCCAGAGTCTGGATGTCACTGTCGGTGCGCTGCCTGACGACGACGCTGAAATCGTCGCCAATGCCAACGGCGGCGTCGAGCGCAGCAGCAATCGTCTGGGTGTCTCGGTGGCCGACCTGAGCGCTGAACAGAAGAAGACCCTGGAGCTTAAGGGCGGCGTGGTCATCAAGGAAGTTCAGGACGGTCCGGCAGCCCTGATCGGCCTGCGTCCGGGTGATGTCATCAGCCACTTGAACAACCAGGCGATTCTTTCGGCCAAGCAGTTCACCGAAATTGCCAAGGAATTGCCGAAGAACCGTTCGGTGTCGATGCGCGTGCTGCGTCAGGGGCGCGCCAGCTTCATCACCTTCAAACTGGCTGAATAAGCTGGGTTGAACAGGGAAGGGCAGCCGTGGCTGCCCTTTTTTGTGGGTGCTGCACTGCAGAATCTGTGGGAGGCTGGGGTGTAATGAAGATATTTCCCGCAACCCTCTACCCATAGTTCACGTGACGCCAACGTCACGCTTCAGGTACAATTCCCGGCTATTTTTCGGTGGGCGTCCGGCCCGCAGCCTTTTTGAGTGTTGACCCGTGAGTGATTTGAGTCATATCCGCAATTTCTCCATCATCGCCCACATTGACCATGGCAAGTCGACCCTGGCGGACCGTTTCATCCAGATGTGCGGTGGCCTGACTGCGCGTGAGATGGAGGCCCAGGTACTCGATTCCATGGACCTGGAGCGTGAGCGCGGTATCACCATCAAGGCCCACAGCGTCACCCTGCATTACAAGGCGCAGGACGGCAAAACCTACCAGCTGAACTTCATTGACACCCCCGGCCACGTCGACTTCACCTATGAAGTAAGCCGTTCGCTGGCGGCGTGCGAGGGTGCGTTGCTGGTGGTCGATGCCGGCCAGGGCGTCGAGGCCCAGTCGGTCGCCAACTGCTACACCGCCATCGAGCAGGGCCTTGAGGTCATGCCGGTGCTGAACAAGATGGACCTGCCCCAAGCCGACCCGGACAAGGTCAAGGACGAGATCGAGAAGATCATCGGCATCGACGCCACCGACGCCGTGGCCTGCAGCGCCAAGAGCGGCATGGGCGTGGACGAGGTGCTCGAGCGTCTGGTACACACCATCCCGGCGCCGACCGGTGACATCGACGCGCCACTGCAGGCGCTGATCATCGACTCCTGGTTCGACAACTACCTCGGCGTTGTCTCCCTGGTGCGCGTGCGTCATGGCCGCGTGAAGAAGGGCGACAAGATCCTGGTCAAGTCCACCGGCAAGATCCACCTGGTCGACAGCGTTGGTGTGTTCACCCCGAAACACACCCAGACTGCTGACCTCAAAGCCGGTGAAGTAGGCTTCATCATCGCCAGCATCAAGGACATTCATGGTGCTCCGGTCGGTGACACCCTGACCCTGAGCAGCACCCCTGAAGTCGATGTGCTGCCAGGTTTCAAACGTATCCAGCCGCAGGTTTATGCCGGCCTGTTCCCCGTCAGTTCCGATGATTTCGAAGATTTTCGTGATGCATTGCAGAAACTGACCCTGAACGACTCGTCGCTGCAGTACCTGCCGGAAAGCTCTGACGCACTGGGCTTCGGCTTCCGTTGCGGCTTCCTCGGCATGCTGCACATGGAAATCATCCAGGAGCGCCTGGAGCGCGAATACGACCTGGACCTGATCACCACGGCGCCAAGTGTAATCTTCGAGGTCAAACTCAAGACCGGCGAGACGATCTACGTCGACAACCCGTCGAAGCTGCCGGACGTATCCTCGGTAGAGGACTTCCGCGAGCCGATCGTCGCCGCGACCATCCTTGTGCCCCAGGAGCACCTGGGCAACGTCATTACCCTGTGCATCGAGAAGCGTGGCGTACAGCGCGACATGCAGTTCCTCGGTTCGCAGGTGCAAGTGCGCTACGACTTGCCGATGAACGAAGTGGTACTGGACTTCTTCGACCGCTTGAAGTCCACCAGCCGCGGCTATGCTTCGCTGGACTACCATTTCGATCGTTACCAGTCGGCCAACCTGGTCAAGCTCGATGTACTGATCAACGGTGACAAGGTCGACGCCCTGGCGCTGATCGTGCACCGCGACAACGCGCACTATAAGGGCCGCGCGTTGACTGAGAAGATGAAGGAACTGATTCCTCGGCAGATGTTCGATGTGGCAATCCAGGCCGCCATTGGCGGGCAGATTGTGGCGCGAACCACTGTCAAGGCGCTCAGAAAGAACGTACTGGCCAAATGCTACGGTGGTGACGTAAGCCGTAAGCGCAAGCTGTTGGAAAAGCAGAAGGCCGGTAAGAAACGCATGAAACAGGTCGGCAACGTGGAAATTCCACAAGAAGCCTTCCTCGCCGTGCTCAGGTTGGAATAATTAGGTCCTATGTCGCTAAATTTCCCGCTTTTGCTAGTCATCGCCGTTGCCGTCTGCGGTCTGTTGGCCCTGGTTGATCTGCTGTTCCTGGCGCCACGCCGGCGTGCGGCGATCGCCACCTATCAGGGCAGCGTCAGCCAGCCCGAAATGGCCGTGGTCGAGCAGTTGAACAAGGAGCCGTTGCTGGTTGAGTACGGCAAGTCGTTCTTCCCGGTACTGTTCATCGTCCTGGTGTTGCGTTCGTTCCTGGTCGAACCTTTCCAGATCCCTTCGGGATCGATGAAGCCGACCCTGGAAGTGGGCGATTTCATCCTTGTGAACAAGTTCTCCTATGGCATTCGCTTGCCGGTGATCGACAAAAAGGTCATCGAAGTCGGTGATCCGCAGCGCGGCGACGTGATGGTGTTCCGCTATCCGAGCGACCCGAACGTCAACTACATCAAACGTGTGGTTGGCTTGCCGGGCGACCAGATTGCCTACACCAGCGACAAGAAGCTGTTCGTCAATGGCAAGCCGATTGCCGAGCAACTGGTAGGCACCGAACCGGGCACCCTGGGCAGCGCTGAGCTGTACAAGGAAAAGCTGGGCGAGGCCGAACACCTGATCCGCAAGGAAATGAGCCGTTATCGCATGCCGCCTGACCAGCAATGGACAGTCCCGGCCGGCCATTACTTCATGATGGGCGACAACCGCGACAACTCCAACGACAGCCGTTACTGGGATGACCCCGCTATTCCCAAGGCGCTGCATGGCATGGTCCCGGACCAGAACATCGTCGGCAAGGCCTTCGCGGTCTGGATGAGCTGGCCGGAGCCCAAACTCAGCCACTTCCCGAACCTGTCGCGGGTCGGTCTGATCCAGTAACACTACAACGGCGCTGTCCTGGGACAGCGCCGAATGCATTTCTGGCATAGGCTGTGTTCAGAGGGATCTGCCGATCCGCCTGCACCGCCGACGCCGATGGGCGTGAGCCACATAGTCTTTCAGGATGTTGATTTGAACAAAGCGTTGAATATCGACCACGAACTGCGCGTGGGTACACTGTGAGCGTTTCTTTGAGCCGCCTCGAGCGCCAGCTCGGTTACACCTTCAAGAACCAGGAGCTGATGCTGCTGGCGCTGACGCACCGCAGTTTTGCCGGGCGCAACAATGAGCGCCTCGAGTTTCTCGGCGATGCGATCCTCAACTTCGTCGCTGGCGAAGCGCTGTTCGAGCGCTTTCCCCAGGCCCGTGAAGGCCAGCTGTCGCGCTTGCGCGCGCGCTTGGTCAAGGGCGAGACCCTGGCCGTGCTGGCCCGTGGTTTCGACCTCGGTGAGTACCTGCGCCTGGGCTCCGGTGAGCTGAAAAGCGGCGGTTTCCGCCGCGAATCGATCCTGGCCGACGCCCTTGAGGCGTTGATCGGCGCGATCTACCTCGACTCGGACATGCAGACCGCCCGCGAGCGCGTGCTGGCCTGGCTGACCGGTGAGTTCGAAAGCCTGACCCTGGTCGATACCAACAAGGACCCGAAAACCCGACTGCAAGAGTTTCTGCAGTCGCGGGCCTGCGAGCTGCCGCGTTACGAAGTGGTGGATATTCAAGGTGAACCCCATTGCCGGACGTTTTTCGTCGAATGCGAAGTGACCCTTTTGACTGAAAAAAGCCGAGGGCAGGGCGTTAGCCGGCGTATCGCCGAGCAAGTCGCGGCCGCCGCAGCACTGATCGCCCTGGGCGTGGAGAATGGCAATGACTGATACGAACACCACCCGCTGCGGCTATGTCGCCATTGTCGGCCGCCCGAACGTCGGCAAATCGACCCTGCTCAACCACATCCTCGGCCAAAAGCTGGCGATCACCTCGCGCAAGCCGCAGACCACCCGGCACAACATGCTCGGGATCAAGACCGAGGGTGATATCCAGGCGATCTACGTCGATACCCCGGGTATGCACAAGAGCAACGAAAAGGCGCTCAACCGCTACATGAACAAAACCGCCTCGGCCGCCCTCAAGGACGTCGACGTGGTGATCTTCGTGGTCGACCGTACCAAGTGGACCGACGAAGACCAGCTGGTGCTGGAGCGTGTGCAGTACGTGCAGGGCCCGGTGATCCTGGCGATCAACAAGACCGACCGGATCGAAGAGAAAGCCGAGCTGATCCCGCACCTGCAATGGCTGCAGGAGCAACTGCCAAACGCCGAAATCGTGCCGATCTCCGCGCAGCAGGGACATAACCTCGAAGCCCTGGAAGGCCTGATCGCCAAGCACCTGCCGGAAAATGATCACTTCTTCCCGGAAGACCAGATCACCGACCGCAGCAGCCGCTTCCTCGCCGCTGAACTGGTACGCGAAAAGATCATGCGCCAGCTCGGTGCCGAGCTGCCGTACCAGATCACCGTGGAAATCGAAGAGTTCAAGCAGCAGGGCAAGATCCTGCACATTCATGCGCTGATCCTGGTCGAGCGTGACGGCCAGAAAAAGATCATCATTGGCGACAAGGGTGAGCGTATCAAGCGTATCGGTTCCGAGGCGCGCAAGGACATGGAAGTGCTGTTCGACGCCAAGGTCATGCTCAATCTCTGGGTCAAGGTCAAAGGCGGCTGGTCCGACGACGAACGCGCCCTGCGTTCGCTGGGCTACGGCGACCTCTGATCGCATCAGGCCCGGCAGCGTCCGCTGTCGGGTCGAACCTCTTCTGAAGCGCTGCTCATGGAACTGCCAGTTGGCCAACCGGCCTACGTGCTGCACAGCCGGGCCTACCGTGAAACCAGTGCGCTGGTGGACTTCCTCACCCCGCAAGGGCGCCTGCGCGCAGTGCTGCGCCGTGCGCGTGGCAAGGGTGGCAGCCAGGCGCGGCCGTTCGTACCGCTTGAAGTCGAATTCCGTGGTCGTGGCGAGCTGAAGACGGTGGGCCGCCTGGACAGCATCGGCGTGGCCGCCTGGCTCAATGGCGATGCCTTGTTCAGTGGTCTGTACCTCAATGAACTGCTGATTCGCCTGTTGCCCGCCGAGGATCCGCATCCGGTGGTGTTTGAGCACTACGCGGCCACCTTGCAGGCGCTGGCTGCCGGACGGCCGCTGGAACCGCTGCTGCGGGCCTTTGAATGGCGTTTGCTGGATGAACTGGGCTACGGCTTTGCCCTGGACCAGGACATCAACGGTGAACCGCTGGTGCTCGATGGTCTGTACCGTCTGCAGGTGGACGCAGGGCTTGAACGGGTTTACCTGCTGCAGCCCGGTTTGTTCCGTGGTGACGAGCTGGCGGCCATGGCCGAGGCCGACTGGAATGTCCCGGGTGCCTTGAGTGCGGCCAAGCGCCTGATGCGCCAGGCGCTGGCTGTGCACCTGGGTGGACGGCCATTGGTCAGTCGGGAACTGTTTCGCAAGCGCTGAGCACGTCGTATGCTGTCGGGCTCAATCTTCAGGAGAGCCTCTTCGTGACTCAAAGCAACCGCATGCTCCTCGGCGTGAACATCGACCACGTGGCGACCCTGCGCCAGGCGCGTGGCACGCGCTACCCCGACCCGGTCAAGGCCGCGCTGGACGCCGAAGAGGCGGGCGCCGACGGCATCACTGTGCACCTGCGCGAAGACCGCCGGCATATCCAGGAGCGCGACGTGCTGGTGCTCAAGGACGTGCTGCAGACGCGCATGAACTTCGAAATGGGCGTGACCGAAGAAATGATGGCCTTCGCCGAGCGTATCCGCCCGGCGCACATCTGCCTGGTCCCGGAAACCCGCCAGGAACTGACCACCGAAGGTGGCCTGGATGTGGCCGGTCAGGAAGCGCGGATCAAGGCGGCGGTCGAGCGCCTGTCGCGCATGGGTTCGGAGGTGTCGCTGTTCATCGATGCCGATGAGCGTCAGATCGAAGCGTCGCGTCGTGTCGGTGCGCCGGCGATTGAACTGCACACCGGTCGCTATGCCGATGCCGAAACGCCAACTGAGGTTGCCGAAGAGCTCAAACGTGTGGCCGACGGCGTGGCTTTTGGCCTGGCCCAGGGGCTGATCGTCAATGCCGGTCATGGCCTGCATTACCACAACGTTGAAGCGGTTGCGGCGATCAAGGGCATCAACGAGCTGAACATTGGTCATGCGCTGGTGGCGCATGCGCTGTTCGTTGGCTTCAAGTCGGCGGTGGCGGAGATGAAAGCGTTGATCATGGCGGCTAGCCGTCATTAAAAACATTGCGGGGCAAGCCCGCTCCCACCGGGGTGGTGCACACTGGTGGGAGCGGGCTTGCCCCGCGATGCGGTCTACGAGCCCCGGAAAACCAGGCTGAATCGAGTCAACCCATTCACCTCGCTGCTCACCTCAACCCGCCCGCCATGCACGTCCATGATCGACTTGACGATCGCCAAGCCCAATCCCGTCCCGCCTTCCAGCCGCGAACGCCCTGATCCGGCCCGATAGAAACGTTCGAACAGGTACGGCAGATGGGCCTGCTCAATGCCCGGCCCCTGATTCTCCACTGACAGGCGGACGTCATCCCCACAGCGCTCGACCGCAATATCAATCGGCAGCCCCTCAGGGCTATGGCGAATGGCATTGCTCAACAGATTCGACAACGCTCGCTGCACCATCAAGCGATCAGCCATGATCGAGCCCCAGCCGTGCAGGCGCAGGCTGATGTTTTTCTGTTCGCTGCTGAACTCGAACAGCTCACTGACGCGCTTGGCTTCATCGGCCAGGCTCACCGGTTTGAGCGGCAACTGGGCATGCGGCTGACTGACCTGGGCGAGAAACAGCATGTCATTGATGATCCGGTTGAGCCGGGTCAGCTCCTCAATGCTGGCTTCCAGCACGTCCTTGTATTGCTCGACGGGACGCTCCCGGCTCAGGGTCACCTGGGCCTTGCCCATCAGGTTGCCGATTGGCGTGCGCAGCTCATGGGCGAGGTCGTCGGAAAACTGCGAGAGTTGCTGCACACCACCATCAAGCCGGTCGAGCATGACATTCACGGCATGGGCCAGCTCTTTCAGCTCCAGGGGCAAGTCCTCCAGCGGCAGGCGCAAGGCCAGTTGCTGGGCGGAAACCTGCCCGGCGATCTGGCTGAACCTGCGCAGTGGCGTCAGGCCGCGTTGTACCAGCTTCCAGGCGCCAAAACCGATCAACAGCACCAACAATGGCAGCGCCAGCAACGTCGAGCGAAGGTAGGCCTGCAGCAGGCTGTGGTCGTCGGCACGGTTAACAGTGAGCAACACGCGAGCAGCGGTGCCGTCCTGCAAACGCATCAGCCGCGAGGCAGTCAGCAGGTGATTGTCATCGCTGTCGCGCCATTGCTGAAAGGCCAGCGTGGGGCCGCCGGGAATCTGCAGCAGGGCCTCGGCGTCGAGTCCCGGCCCGAGGGTCAACAGCGCCGAATGGCGGCCGGTCAGGGCGATCACGCTCAGGCTCAGGTTGTCATGGCCCATCACCACATCCAGAAGCGGGTGTGCGGACGTTTGCAGGTCAGCGGACTTGAGGTCGATGCTCAGGCCGTGTTCGATTTGCGCCATCTTTGCCGTCAGGCTTTTGCGCGCCCGGCTGTCCAGTTCATGGTCCAGGGCCAGTACCGCCAGGCAGGCCATCAGCAAGACCAGCGCTGCACCCATCAGGCTGACGCTCAGGCCCAGGCGCAGGGAAAGCCGCGCCGGTTTCATTCGCGCGCCTCAAGCACATAGCCGACGCCGCGCAGGGTATGGATCAGCTTGTTGTCGAAGGGGTCATCGATCTTGGCGCGCAAGCGGCGGATCGACACTTCCACCACGTTGGTGTCGCAATCGAAGTTCATGTCCCAGACCAGCGAGATGATTTGCGTGCGCGACAGCACTTCGCCGCTCTGGCGCATCAGCAGGTGCAGCAGGGCGAACTCCTTGGCCGTCAGGTCGATACGCTGGCCGCCGCGGTAAGCGCGGTGACGGCCAGGGTCCAGCTCAAGGTCGGCGACTTTCAGGGTGTTCGGTTGCAGGGCCTGGTCGTTACGCCGCAACAGGCTGCGGATACGTGCCAGCAGCTCGGGGAATTCGAAGGGTTTGAGCAGGTAGTCGTCGGCGCCCAGGTCGAGGCCTTTGACGCGGTCCGAGAGCCGCCCGTGAGCGGTGAGCATCATGATCCGGGTGCTGGAGTCGGCGCGCAGGCGCTGCAGCACGGTCCAGCCATCGAGCTCGGGCAGGTTGACGTCGAGAATGATCAGGTCGTAGGCCTGCTGGCGGGCCAGGTGCAGGCCATCGGCACCGCTGTGGGCACAATCGACGATGTAGCCGTTTTCGCTTAGACCCTGCTGCAGGTAATCGGCGGTGCGAAGTTCGTCCTCGATAATCAGTAAGCGCATGAAATGACTCGATGGTGTGAAAAGCGGTGATTCTCAACCCTGAAGTAACTGGAAGGTCAAGGGCTGGAAGGCGTCAAGCGGCGGATACTAAGCCATCTGGTGCAGGGCATTGGCTGGATTACAGATTTGTAATTTTCAAGTCATCTTGGGGATAAACCCCGATTACTACAGTGCGGGCTCCAAAAAAGGCGCAGGAGTCCGCCATGTTTTGCACCCTGGACAGGCCCGGCACAGGCCGTGGCCGCATTCTGCTGACGCTGGTGTTGCTGGCTTTGCCCGGCATGGCACTGGCCCAAGGCCCCGTGCTGACCCTCGACAGCGCCCTGCAAACCGCCCAGGCCAACAACCCTGAGCTGGCGGTCGCGCGTTGGGGCATCGATATCGCCGAAGGTGAACGACGCCAGGCCGGGGTGCTGCCCAACCCCGAATTGAGCTGGGAGGTTGAAGACACCCGCAACGGCTCGCAGACCACCACCGTCAGCGTCAGCCAGATGTTCGAGCTGGGCGGCAAGCGCGGTGCGCGGCTGGGTGTGGCAGGGCGCGACGCGGAACTGGCGGGGCTGGAGCTTGAACGCCAGGGCAATGCCCTGCGTGCCGAAGTGATCGGCGCCTTCGAGGCGGCGGTGCAGGCCCAGGAGGGGCTGCAACTGGCAGAACAGTCGCTGCGCTTGAGTGAGCGGGCCTTGCAAGTGGTGCAGGGGCGGGTCAAGGCCGGCAGCGCCTCGCCAGTAGAGGCGACGCGGGCGCAGGTGCAGCTTTCTGAAGTGCGGCTGGAACTAGGGCGTGCCGAACAGGCGCTGACCGTTGCCTATCAGCAATTGGCGGCCGCGACCGGTGCACCCATGGCCGAGTTCAGCCGGGTCGAAAGTGTTGGCAACCAGGAGCCCGGCGTGCCGAGCCGCACCCAGCTGCTGGAACGCCTGGAGCAAACGCCGGACATGCGTCTGGCGCGCACGCAGATCGACCAGACAGATGCCGCCCTGAACCTTGCGCGCACGCAACGGATTCCCGACCTGACCGTGAGTGTCGGCAGCCAGTACGACGAAGCCGAGCGCGAGCGCGTCAACGTGGTCGGGCTGTCGTTGCCGATACCGCTGTTCGACCGCAACCAGGGCAACATCCTCGCCGCCGCCCGCCGTGCCGATCAGGCCCGCGACCAGCGCAACGGTGCCGAACTGCGGCTGCGTAGCGAAGTGATCCAGGCCCTGGCCCAGTGGAGTACCGCTGCCCAGGAGGTGCAGGACTTCGACCGCGCGATCCTGCCGTCGGCGCAGCAGGCAGTGGATGCCGCCACACGCGGGTTCGAACGCGGCAAGTTCGCTTTCCTCGACGTGCTCGATGCCCAGCGCACTCTGGTTGCCGCACGTCTGCAGTACCTCCAGGCCCAGGCCCAGCGCAGCGAAGCGCGGGTGCGCCTGGAGCGAATTTTTGGCGACCTGAGCCTGGCCAGCCGCTGAGCCCGACCGACTTTCCCTTAAGGAGACTGCATGAACAAGAAGTCCACCACGTTGCTGATCGCAGCCTTGTTGCTGGGTCTGGGGCTGGGCGTGCTGCTGGCGCGCCAGACCGCTCCGCAGCAGCCGCAGGCGGCAACGCCAGCGTCCACCCACGATCATGCTGAAGGTGATCACGATGAGGAAGAACAAGGCGAGCACGGGCATGCCGAGGCTGAATCAGGGCACACGGAGGAAGAGGGTGCGATCACCCTGAGCCAGGAGCAGATTGCGCTGGCCGGGATTGAACTGGCCGCTGTCGCGCCACGCCAATTGCAACGCAGCTTGTCACTGCCGGGTGAGATCCGCTTCGATGAAGACCGCACCGCGCATATGGTGCCGCGAGCTGCTGGAGTGGTCGAGTCGGTCGCAGTGGTACTCGGCCAGCAGGTCAAGGCCGGTGACTTGCTGGCGGTGATCGCCAGCCCGCAGATCTCCGAGCAGCGTAGCGAACTGGCCGCGAGCCAACGGCGCCTGGAGCTGGCGCGCAGCACCTACCAGCGCGAAAAGGACCTCTGGCAGGAAGGTATTTCCGCCGAGCAGGACTACCTGCAAGCCCGCCAGGCCCTGCAAGAGGCTGAGATTGCCCAGGCCAACGCCCGGCAGAAAATCAGCGCCTTGAGCGGCACTACGGTGCTGGCTGGCGGTAACCGTTACGAACTGCGCGCGCCGTTTGCCGGGCAGATCGTCGAGAAGCACCTGGTGCCGGGCGAGGTGGTCAACGAAACCAGTGCCGCCTTCACCCTGTCCGACCTTTCGCGGGTGTGGGCCACTTTTGGTGTGGCGCCGCGCGATCTGGGCAAGGTCCGCGCCGACATGGACGTGACCATTGTCGCCAGCGAGCTGGGCGAGCAGGTGCAAGGGCGCATCAGTCATGTTGGCAGCCTGCTCGGTGAGCAGACTCGCACCGCCAGTGTTCGTGTCACCCTCGACAATCCGCGAGGCGCCTGGCGCCCGGGTCTGTTCGTGGCCGTGCAGGTGCCGAACGAGACCATTGCCGCCAGCCTCGCCGTACCCGACCAGGCGATCCAGAGCCTCGAAGAAAAGCCCACCGTGTTCGTGCGCACCGCCGAGGGCTTCGTCGCCCAGGCGGTGGAGCTCGGCGCCAGTGCCAATGGCTATGTCGAAATCCGCAAGGGCCTGCAAGCCGGTCAGCAGGTGGCGGCGTTGGGCAGCTTCGTTCTCAAGTCGGAGCTGGGCAAGGCCAGCGCCGAGCACGCCCACTGACCCGCGCGAGTACCTCTCATGTTCGAACGCCTTATTCAATTTGCCATCGAGCAGCGCCTGATGGTGCTGCTGGCGGTGCTGCTGATGGCCGGGCTCGGTGTCGCCAGCTACCAGAAGCTGCCGATCGATGCGGTCCCGGACATTACCAACGTCCAGGTTCAGATCAACACCCAGGCGGCGGGTTTCTCGCCGCTGGAAACCGAACAGCGCATCACCTTTGCCATCGAGACGGCCATGGCCGGCTTGCCGGGCCTTGAGCAGACCCGTTCGCTGTCGCGTTCGGGCCTGTCCCAGGTGACGGTGATCTTCGAGGAAGGCACCGACCTGTTCTTCGCCCGGCAACTGGTCAACGAGCGCCTGCAACAGGCGCGCGGGCAACTGCCCGAAGGTGTCGAGGCAGCGATGGGGCCGATCTCCACCGGCCTCGGCGAGATTTTCCTGTGGACAGTGGAAGCCGCCGAGGATGCACGCAAGGAGGACGGCAGCCCGTACACGCCCACCGACCTGCGCGAGATCCAGGACTGGATCATCAAACCGCAACTGCGCAACGTGCGCGGGGTCGCCGAGATCAACACCATCGGCGGCTTCGCCAAGGAATATCAGATTGCCCCTGATCCCAAACGCCTGGCGTCCTACAAGCTGACCCTGGCCGATTTGCTCACCGCCCTGGAGCGCAACAATGCCAACGTCGGTGCCGGTTATATCGAACGCCGCGGCGAGCAGTTGCTGATCCGCGCACCGGGGCAACTGGCCGGGATCGAGGATATTGCCAACATCGTCCTGACCACCATCGACGGCACGCCTATCCGCGTACGCAATGTCGCTGAAGTCGGCATCGGCAAAGAGCTGCGCAGTGGCGCGGCGACTGAGAACGGCCGCGAAGTGGTACTCGGCACGGTGTTCATGCTGATCGGCGAGAACAGCCGCACGGTGTCCCAGGCGGTGGCGCAGAAACTGGTTGAAATCAACCGCTCACTGCCTGCCGGGGTCAGTGCGGTGACGGTCTATGACCGCACCAATCTGGTCGACAAAGCCATTGCCACGGTGAAGAAGAACCTGATCGAAGGTGCGATCCTGGTGATCGTGATTCTGTTCCTGTTCCTCGGCAACATCCGTGCTGCGTTGATCACCGCGATGATCATTCCGCTGTCGATGCTGTTCACCTTCACCGGCATGTTCAGCAACAAGGTCAGCGCCAACCTGATGAGCCTCGGCGCGCTGGACTTCGGCATCATCGTCGATGGCGCAGTGGTGATCGTCGAAAACGCGATCCGCCGTCTGGCCCATGCCCAGCAGCATCATGGTCGCTTGCTGACCCGCTCCGAACGCTTCCATGAAGTCTTCAATGCCGCACGCGAGGCGCGCCGGCCGCTGATCTATGGGCAACTGATCATCATGGTGGTTTACTTGCCGATCTTTGCCCTGAGCGGCGTCGAGGGCAAGATGTTCCACCCGATGGCGTTCACCGTGGTGATTGCCCTGCTCGGTGCCATGTTGCTGTCGGTGACCTTCGTCCCCGCGGCGATTGCCCTGTTCGTCACCGGCAAGGTCAAGGAAGACGAGAACCTGTTGATGCGCAGCGCCAAGCGTGGCTATGCACCGCTGTTGCAGTGGGTGATGGGCCATCGTTCGCTGGCGTTCAGCCTGGCTGCGGTGATGGTGCTGTTGTCGGGGGTGTTGGCCAGTCGCATGGGCAGCGAGTTCGTGCCGAGCTTGAGCGAAGGTGATTTCGCCCTGCAGGCGTTGCGCGTGCCGGGCACCAGCCTGAGCCAGTCGGTGGCCATGCAGCAGCAACTGGAGCAGAGTGTGTTGAGCCAGGTGCCCGAGGTCGAGCGGGTGTTCGCACGCACCGGCACCGCCGAGATTGCTTCGGACCCGATGCCGCCGAACATTTCCGACAGTTACGTCATGCTCAAACCGCAAGACCAGTGGCCGGATCCGGGCAAGTCGCGCGAGCAGCTGATCGCCGATATCCAGCGCGCCAGTGCGCGGGTACCGGGCAGCAACTATGAGCTGTCACAACCGATCCAGTTGCGCTTCAACGAGCTGATTTCCGGGGTGCGCAGTGATGTCGCGGTGAAGGTCTTCGGCGACGATATGGAGCAGCTCAACCGCACTGCCGGGCAGATCGCCGCGGCGCTGCAGGCGGTGCCGGGGGCGTCGGAAGTCAAGGTCGAGCAGACCTCGGGATTGCCGGTGCTGACCATCGACGTCGATCGCGACAAGGCAGCGCGCTATGGACTCAATGTCGGTGATGTGCAGGACACCATCGCCGTGGCGGTTGGCGGACGTCAGGCCGGCACCCTGTACCAGGGCGACCGCCGCTTCGACATGGTGGTGCGCCTGTCTGACAACCTGCGCACCGACATCGACGGCCTGTCGCAGTTGTTGATCCCGGTGCCGGCAGGTACTGCCGGCAACGGCCAGATCGGCTTTATCACCCTGGCCGATGTCGCCAGTCTGCAACTGGTCCAGGGCCCCAACCAGATCAGCCGTGAAGACGGCAAGCGCCTGGTGGTGGTCAGTGCCAACGTGCGGGGGCGTGATATCGGCTCCTTTGTCGAAGAGGCCGGTGAGCGTATCGACGGCCAGGTCAACATTCCGGCGGGCTACTGGATTCGCTGGGGCGGGCAGTTCGAGCAGTTGCAGTCGGCGGCACAGCGTCTGCAGGTGGTGGTACCGGTGGCCTTGCTGCTGGTGTTCGGCTTGCTGTTCATGATGTTCAACAACCTCAAGGACGGCTTGCTGGTGTTCACCGGTATTCCCTTTGCCCTGACCGGGGGCGTGGTGGCGCTGTGGCTACGGGATATTCCGCTGTCGATTTCGGCCGGGGTCGGGTTCATTGCCTTGTCGGGTGTGGCGGTGCTCAACGGCCTGGTGATGATTGCCTTTATCCGCGGTTTGCGCGAGCAAGGGCGGACACTGCGCCAGGCTATCGATGAAGGCGCGCTGACCCGTCTGCGGCCTGTGCTGATGACCGCGCTGGTCGCCTCGCTGGGCTTTATCCCCATGGCCCTGGCCACTGGCACGGGCGCCGAGGTGCAGCGACCGCTGGCGACCGTGGTGATCGGCGGGATTCTCTCGTCCACCGCGTTGACCTTGCTGGTGCTGCCGGCGTTGTACTACCGGGCTCACCGCAAGGATGAAGAAGAGGACGCCAGTGAAGTGACAAAACTGTAATTTCACACTCATCTTCGAGTTATTCAGCCCTTGTCAGGATAACCACGGCGGCCGCATCAGCGGCCGTCGTGCGTATTACGGCGAATAATCAGGAGTTGAGATGGGGAATAAAACCACAACCTGTATCACCGGCGTCCTGGCCCTGGCCGGTTGCTCAGTCAGCAGTGCAGCGGTCGAGTCCGGGGGCTTTGTCGAAGACAGCAGCCTCACCGTGCTCAGCCGTAATTTCTATTTCAATCGCGACTATCGCAAGGGCGGCGAGTCACCCACCGGCAAGGCCGGTTATGCCGAGGCCTGGGCGCAGGCGTTTATCGCCCGGTTCCAGTCGGGCTACACCGAGGGCACCGTCGGCTTTGGCCTCGACGCCTATGCCATGCTCGCGCTCAAGCTCGACAGTGGCGATGGCCGCAGTGGCGGGCGCAGCTCGTTCGATATGTTGCCAGTCGACAGCAACGGCGACACTGCAAGCAATTTCAGCAAGCTGGGCGGTGCGCTCAAGGCGCGCCTGTTCGACACTGAAATCAAAGTGGGCGATGTGTTCCCGACCACGCCGGTGGTGCATTTTGGCGACTCGCGCTTGCTACCGGAAAGCTTCACCGGCTGGACCCTGGAAAACACCACGCTGGAGGGGCTGACTGTGCAGGGCGGACGCCTGCATGCCATGAGCCAGCCGCTTTCAAGCAACACCCGTGACGGCTTCGAGACCTTTTACGCAGGTCCCGTTGACTCGCCCTGGCTGGGCTATTTCGGCGGCGATTTCCAGGCCACGGACAACCTCAGCCTGAGTCTCTACAGCAGTCGCCTGAAGGATGCCTGGGACCAGTACTACGCTGGCGTCAGCTATCAGTACCCGATCACCGAGCAGCTCAGCGTGTTCAGCGGTTTCAATTACTACAAGGCCAAGGATCAGGGCCAGCAATTGCTCGGCAGCTTCGATAACGATATCTGGAGTGCACGGGTCGGCTTCAGCTATGGCGCCCATACCCTGGCGTTGTCCCATCAGCGAAACCAGGGCGACAACGACTTCGACTACTTGCGCCAGGCCGATTCGATCTACCTGGACAACTCGATCCAGTACAGCGACTTCAACTCCCCCAAAGAGCGCTCGTGGATGCTGCGCTACGACCTCGACATGGCCAGCTACGGGGTACCCGGCCTGACCTTCATGACCCGCTACGGGCGTGGCAGTGACGCGGATTACTCCGAGGCCAACGCGGTGTACATGCGCCGTGACGCCGAGGGTAACCCGCTGACTGATCAGAAGCGCTGGGAGCGCGATATCGAAGCGAAGTATGTGGTGCAGTCGGGCACCTTCAAAGACCTGTCACTGCGCATGCGTCAGGCGACTACGCGAGCCACGGCGTTTGAGTCGGACCTGGACGAAGTGCGCCTGATTGTCGAGTACCCGCTGACTCTGTTGTAGGGCGTTTCTTGCAACACTGTAATGTCCTGCTCACCTTGTCGTTAGCTTGCCCTTCGTAAGATTGAAGCGTACCGACATTCAATCACGAGGTGAGCAACATGAGCCTGATCAAGTATGCATTGATGGGCGTTCTGGCCCTTGGCAGTGGTGCCGCGCTGGCCGAAGGCGGCGCGGAACGTTCGAAACAGTTCTGGGAGAAGTTTCGCCTGAGCCAGGAGCAGATCCACGGCAAGCAGGATCAGGCGGTTGCCAGCTCCGAGGCGCAGAAGCGCGCCAACGCTCAGCAGCAAGTGGTCAAAGAGTAGCTCCATTCACCTTTGTGACTCCCCGCTCCTTTGGAAAAGGTGAATTTTTGGCGCCCACACGGGCGCCTTTTTTATGCGCGCATCATCCAACTGGATGACAGCCTGGAGGACTTACTCCACCTCTTCTCATTGAGTTTTCTGTAGTGGACCAAGCCATCGAGATGGCTGTGCCAACGCTGTCTGGAACGTAGTGTCGAGCAGTACACCCGATCACCTGATCCAGGTGGGCTAAAGACGTTTCAGGAACAATGAGGAGGTCATCATGACCGTGGCTATGACAGAGAACGCATCTCTTGTCGGAATGGATGCACAGCAAAAAGCTGAACGGGTACCCGAGCAGTACTTCGAGGCCATCACCGGCAGTGCGTCCAGTCTGGACCCTGCTTTGATTTTTACCCAGGACAACCTCCTGGCGATCAAACGTTATGCCAGCGTGGTGCGCAGGCTGCCCCCGGACCGGGAGAGTCTGCAGCGATCCATGAACTTCGTATTGCTGGAGATCGACCCTGAGGCGATCCACCAGTTCTACGAGGATCTGCGCAGGCATGTTGCAGGCTGGAATGTACTGGAGCAGGAGACCAAGACCCTCGGCACCCAGCTTGACAACTTCGCCACGAACTTCACGTCGGATGGGCAAGCGCTACTCAGTGCGATCCGCGACTCGGAGGCCATTCGCAGTGCAGGCCTCTTGCGTGAGCTGGACGAGCAGCTTTTGGATCATTTGCAGGCACAACGCCTGGAGCCGATGGAGCGTGCCCAGGTCATATCTTCGATTGAGGATTATCTGGCGGTGATAACGGAAGACGTCAGCCTGGCGATCGAGCGCATCACCGCAGTCGAGGCCCGGGCCAACAGGTTCGCCCGCGACGTCGTGGACATTCTGCGACCCAAGGCCGAGGGGCTTCTGCGAGGATTCAAAGGTAAAGCCGACGCGGAGAAACTCGATGAGATGAACCAGCAGCTGCTTCGATTGGACCAGCTGATTACCGAGAAGACTGAGGCGTACAAGTCACTGGTCGGCTACACCCTCGCCGGGCTTTTGTTTGGACCTGTCGGTGTGGCGATCACCGGCGGGATTTACGGTTCTCAGGCTGAATCGGTCAGGAAGGAGAAGAATCAGTACATCGAGCAACGAAAGGGATTGGCTGAAGCCGTTGAGGAGCTGGAGCCCGAGATCGGCAGGTTTCAGCTCACTATGACGCTACTGCGAGATCTGGAACTGCGTCTGGTAGAGGTCGAGACGGCGGCGAAAAATCTGGAGGATGTGTGGAACACGCTCAGCGTGTACGCCGAGGAGTCGCATCTTGACCTTAAGCGCATCGATACGGACATCAGCCTGGCGCGATTCGCCATGCGCTTTGAGCGGGTGATTCGTCCCTGGAAGTCGATTCGTAGCAAATCCCACCAACTTTCTGAAGTGTTCAACGAAGTAGTCGACCGTTATGTTGAGGAGAACTGACATGGACCGTCAAACCAGCCTGGAAGCTGTAGTTCCCGATGTAAACGCCATGCGAACGCTGCAGGAGAATATCTTTCGCCTGCTCGGCAGCGATACCAACTCGCTTCTGCCATCAGTGCGGGAGAAGCTCAGTGATCTGTTGGCCTTGATTCGGGATACCGACGCGCTGTTATCCGATCATGTGCTGCGGGGGCTGATCATGCTCAACAACCAGCCGTGGCAGGAACTCCTGCGGGTGGGGGACAGTGCATCCGGGCAGCGAAGCGAGATGGAGAAGGAGATGGAGGAGGATCTGCTGCGTGCCTATAGCCGTCTGGACACCCTTTGCCAGAGTATTGATAGCAAGCTTGGCAGGTTGACTGCGTTCAGGCTACCGGATGTAGGGACGCGTGCTGGCATGCTGGCCAAGGACCGCGATGAACAGAAGATCCGTGTTGAGCGCCAGGCCCAGGTAGTGCGTCAACTGGAGCAACGCAAAAAGGACCTGGATGAGCTCCTTGGACTTTTCCAGGCCCCTGGCATCATAGACGTGATCAAGGGGCTGATTCCTCGGGAGGAAGAGCTGGATGTGTTGTTCAAGCAGATACAAAACCCCTCGCTCGATCTCGACCTGTTCAAGCAGGGCGTGAAGAAGTTCAACGCCAATCTGGATATCATCGGCGAAGGCCGCAAGTTCAGCGACTTGCTCAAGGCCCGGGATGCGCTGGCCTTGAAAATCAAGGAGCAGCAAGCCGCGCTGTCCAGTCAGCGGCAAGTTCTGGAGACGATCGAACGAGAGGTCTCTGAGCTTCCGGGCATTACCAAGGTGATGGATTGGCGGGATCAATGGCTGATCGAAGGGCGCAAACTCCATCAGGGCTGGCAGCAGCGCCTGAACATCGTGAAAAGCGCCACTGAGCTGCGCTCATTGAGCGCGGCGCTGGATGTGCTGCGGGGTTATCTTGCACAGGTGCGCAGAGTTTATGAGAAACCTCGAGGCTGAGTGACCTTCCCCAACCGGACTGGCTAGTTCCTGGCCAGTCCGGTCGCTGCTGCTTCAGCCTTACTTGCGTGCCACCAGTACCGCCCGGCGTGGCGCAGGCAAACCTTCGATGGTACGGCGGTGGTCGGCGGGGTCGAGGAAGTCGCTGAGCGACTGGTAGCGCATCCACTCGGTGCTGCGTTGCTCCTCGATGCTGGTGACGCTGACATCGACGCAGCGCACATCACTGAAACCGGCGCGGCGCAGCCAGCGCTCCAGGGCCGGCACCGAAGGCAGGAACCAGACATTGCGCATCTGCGCGTAGCGGTCTTCGGGCACCAGTACCTGATGCTCGTCACCCTCGACCACCAACGTTTCCAGCACCAGTTCGCCGCCTTTTACCAGGCAGTCCTTGAGCGCCAGCAGGTGCTCGATGGGCGAGCGGCGGTGGTAGAACACACCCATGGAAAACACCGTGTCGAAGCCTTCGAGATTGGCCGGCAGGTCTTCCAGGGCGAAGGGCAGGTGCCAGGCAGGCAGTTCTGGCAAGTAGCGCTGAACCGCCTGGAACTGGCAGAAGAACAGCCAGTTGGGATCGACGCCGATCACGCTGTCGGCACCGGCACCGAGCATGCGCCACTGGTAGTAACCGTTGCCGCAGCCGACATCGAGAATGCGCTTGCCCTTGAGGTTCAGGTGCGGGGCGACCCGCGACCATTTCCAGTCCGAACGCCACTCGGTATCGACATGCACACCGAACAGGTCGAACGGGCCTTTGCGCCAGGGCGACAAGCCCATCAGCGCCTGGCGCATGCGTTCGCGGGTGTCCGCGTCGCAGTCGCAATCCAGGTTCAGGCCGTTGAGCAGATCGACGTGGCTCGGCACCAGCGGCGGTAGCGCGTCCAGGGCATTCTGCCAGCGCTCCAGGTCGCCGTGACCTTTCTCCATCTTGGCGTCGAGTTGCGCCTGCAGGCCTTGTGACCATTGCGCCAGGGGGGTGCCCGCCAGGCGGCGGACCAGAGGGGAAAGATCAATCATGGCAGGGCAATCAACGAGGCAAAGTTAAGGCATTGGAACCAGGGCACGACCTTGGAGAAACCGGCTGCCAGCAGGCGCTCGCGATGTTCTTCAAGGCTGTCGGGCTTCATCACGTTCTCGATGGCACTGCGCTTCTGGGCAATTTCCAGTTCGCTGTAGCCATTGGCGCGCTTGAAGGCGACATGCAGGTCAGTGAGTAACGCGTGTTCATCCGGGTCGTTGAAGCGCAGCTTCTCCGAGAGGATCAGCGCGCCGCCCGGCAGCAGCGCCTGGCGAATACGCGTAAGCAGTTCCAGGCGTTGCTCGGGGGCGATGAACTGCAGAGTGAAGTTCATCGCCACCACCGAGGCTGGCTGGAACTCCAGCGCGAGGATATCGTCCTCGATCACCTCGACCGGCAGCAATTCCTGGAACATCGAGTCCTGGGCATTGAGGTATTGCCGGCAGCGCTCGACCATGGCCGCCGAATTGTCGATGGCAATCACCCGGCAACCGTCGCTGCGCACGTGACGGCGCAGCGCCTGGGTCACCGCGCCCAGCGAGCTGCCCAGGTCATACAGGGCTGTATTTGGCTGGGCGAACTGGGCAGCGAGCACGCCGAGGTTTTCGACAATGGTCGGGTAACCGGGCACCGAGCGCTTGATCATGTCCGGGAACACCCGCACCACGTCTTCGTTGAAGGCGAAGTCGGGCACCTGGCCAAGGGGCTGGGCGAATAGGCGGTCGGGTTCTTTGCTCACGGGGGCAATCCAGGCGTTGGGCGGTAAAAGGCGGGCATTTTAGCCAAACTGGCCGGCAGATGCATGGCCTGGCTGACCAGCGCCGTCACTTCACCGTGATTGCGCAGTCGAAGGTCTGCACCGGACGCACTTCCGGCGCCCAGGGCTGTTGGTAAACCAGCAACAAATTTCCCTCACCGGCGGCCTGGGCCTGGAAGCGCCAGGTCGATTGCCCCGCACTGCCGACCATCCCGGCATCTTCTGGATGGCTGTAGACCTCAGGGCCGAGGCTGCGCAGGATGGCTGCGGCGGGGTTCTGCACCAGCCAACGATAGCCGGTGCTGGGGTTGCTGGGCAGGCTCAAGGTGAGCGTTTGGTCCATCTCCAGGTGGACAGGGCACTGGCTTACCCTTTCCAGCACCACGTTGTCGTGTTTGCCCGGCGTTTGTGAACAGGCTGCCAGGAGGGGCAGGCCAAGGATCAGCAATTTGCACTTATTCTTCATTGATAATCCATTCATTCTGACTGGCTTTGGCTTTCAGGAAAGCCTGCCCTCTGCTGGGCAGTACCCAGCCGTAATAGTTTGAAAGTCCCAGGCCGGATTGGCCTATCAACAGGGACATGATCATGAGCAGTACACTCAAGAATTTTGACACATTGCAGAAAGAGGCTGAACTCCTGCCCGGGAACCTTATCCAGGCCATGGCAGAGCGCGATGGGCCCGAGGAAGGGGGGCTGACCCTGACCAGGGAGCACATTGTCACCCTCAACCAGTATGCAAATCATGTCTTCAGCCTTCCAGTTGCCCAAGATGCGCTGATTCGCTGGTTGGGCTATTCCACCATCACCGAGCCGGCGCTAATGCCGAACAGCTTAGGCGACCTGCACAAACAGTTGCAGAAACACGGACGCAGCTGGACGACACTTGCCGACAACAGCAAGAAACTCGGCTTCGAGTTGGCTGCCAGTGCCAATGGCATCAATACCACAGGTGACGAGGTATTGGTGCTTCTCGAAAAAAGCAGCGCTCTGGGTAAGAGAAGGGAGGCGTGGGACACCCTGCGTTTCGACACACCGATCAGTCTTGGTGCGGAAGACAAACGTCGGGTCCTGGACTTGGTTGACTGTATGGAGGTCCTGCGCGAAGACGTGGAGCTTTTCGCTCGACGTGTGAGTGCGGTACGCGAGGAAACCGAGCAGTTTCGAGATCACGCGCGTGAAAAGCTGCTGCCCTTGGTGGCAACAAAAACCGAAGCGATCAAGCGTCAAAAGGCGAGTGGGGCGGTACAGCACCTACGTGAAGATTTGGCCGAGCTTGATAAAGAAATCAAACGCCTTGAAGCCGAATATGACCAGTATGTCAAAGCAGCGCTAAGCGGTTTGGCGGCAGGGGCGCTGGGCGTGGTTATCACCGGCTCCATCTATGGCAGCAAGGCGGAGAAAGTACGCAAAGAGCGCAACAAGCGTCAGAAGCAGCGTGGTGAAGTGAGCCAGAAGCTGAAAGTCGCCATGCGGCTGGAAGGGCTCGTGGAGGAGTTGGCTACCCAGATGGGGCAGATGGATACCCGACTGAGGGATGTAGTCACCGCGTCCTCCCATCTGCAATCTGCCTGGCAGCTCATTGGTGTTTACATCGATGCATCGATTGAACACCTCAACCGTATTGAATCCGATCAGGCACTTTTTAAGTTTGCGACGTTTTTTAAGCGTTTCATTGGGCAATGGAAAGATATCGAGCGTTTTGCCCAGCATATGAATCGTGTATTTGACGACGCCGCAGCTGCTAAATAAGGAGACTTCTTCATGAATGACAATGTTATTGCGCTTCACGCTGCTCTGCAAACCCCTGATATGGCTAAAGTACTGGCAGCAGCTTCTGCTTATTCAGGGTTCTGGGAGCGGCGTACGTTCGATTTTCTGCCGCTGTTGCATACCTCGGTCGAACGACACTACAAGGGTTTTCTAACGTATGTCGAAGAGTTGGCTAAAAACGCTGAAGTTCTCGCTGTAGGTATAAAGTCGGAAAATATTGAAGTTTTGCTTAAGGATCTTCAAGCGAGTGGGGGAGCGCCAGATGAAGAGGAGTTTCTCCTGGAAGAAATCCAGCGTTCGGCGGGCAATATTCGCAAAAAAGTTGATGTCCTGCTGGTGGGGGTGAAATCCGCCACTCAGTCGATTGCCAGCCTTCCGGTTTATGACCCGAATCGTGACCGTAGGAACTACCTGGAAGCCCAACAGCAGTTGGACAGCAACTTGCAAACGCTGACCACTAGGCTGACCGGCAAACGCAACGAGCTTGCAGAGCTGGAGAAAGCACTCCAAGTCTTTGAGGCTAATGGAATAGAAAAGCAGTTTGAGGGCAAGCTGCCAACGGTTGAGCAGGTCCAGGCGATGGTCGCCACGGGGGCCACTACCGCCGGCGCTGCCTTGGCAATCGAACAGGCAATGGAGGCACTGAACAAGCTGATGGGCGGTATCCAGGAAGGGATGCGTTACTCGCAACTCCAAAGCCAGCGCCGTGCACTGCGGGACCAAGTGAATGAAATGGTCGCTGAGCAGCGTGATCGGGAGCAACGCGCGAATCAGCTGCAAGGCTATCTAAAGGCACTTTCGGAGTACGCGCCACTGATTGAAAAGCGCCTGGAGTGGCTGGCTGAAAAAAATCAGATCCGCGTGAAACTGGAAACGGTACGTAATCAGTTAAGCAGTCTGAAGTTGCAAGGCATCGAGAGCGCTCAGTTGTTGAATAAACTGCTGGTGGCACTGATCGCCTATGTGCGCCATGTGGTCGATGAGTACAAGAAAGCATTCTAACCACGTTGGGTGTCAGGTCGCGGCTTGACACCCTGTGGGGTGCCAGGAATACGGAATGTATTGTGGGGGTAAAGGAATGAATGCGAGAGGGGATTTAGATTGGCAAGAGCAGGCCTTGCGCCTGCCTGGAAACTTGCTGAACGTAATGGAGGCAGAACTGGATACCGGTGCGCTGACCTTGTCACAAGCGCATGTTCGAAACCTCGACGAGTATGCAAAGTATGTGAGGGGGTTACCGAACTCACCGGCGGATTTGACCCAGTGGCTAGGCGGGGTCCCGATAAATCAGGGCGATGCCGAACTTGATCGTAACAGTATGATGAGCTTTTTCTTTCAACTGAAGGAACACGCCAATCGTTGGGAAGTGTTGTTCGGTAAAAATTTGCAGTTGACAGCTGCATTGGCAGCAGTCGCCAGCAAAATCAATACTACCGGATCCACTATGCTTGAAGCGTGTGAACAAACCAAGGCGTTAGGTAAACGACGTGAGGCATGGGACGCCCTGCAGGGCGGCGAATTAGTCCAGCTCAGTCCAACAGACAGGCAGATTGTTTCAACCCTGCCCAAGCATGTGAATACGCTGAAGGGAAAACTGACGGAGTACTCCGGACAAGTCGGTCTTGTGCGCGTTGAAGTCCAGCGGTTTCGCGATGAAGCCCGGATGCAGCTGATTCCTGCGGCTGCAAGAAAGGTAAAGGGTGTCGAGAAGTACAAAAAACCAACGACCAGGGATTTTAGTCCAGCCACTATGGCGCTGGTTAACTTGCAACTGCGTATCCGGGAACTGTCAGAGCGACTTCAGAAAATGGAGTCGCTGCTAAGGGAAGTGCTGACCGCTTCTTCACATTTTCATTCAGCCTGGCAAAGCCTCACCGCCTACATCGATGCGTCGGCTGAACAGCTTCAGCAAATCACCACGGGCCAGCAACTGGCCCGATTCGCAATCTATTTTGGCAGGTTTCTGGGGCAGTGGAGCACCATCGAGCAAAGCGCCCGGGAGATGAAGCGCAAGCTCACCCGCCTTCACGCGTGAGCCCCATGGCGCCACTTAGAAACCGCTGACAGCACTGATGCGGGGCTTCCATGCCCACATTCAGGCTCGAGGAGACCTCAACTGAATAATACTTTTGCTACATCACTGAAGCGTTTGGCGAAATGTACGCTCAGGCCTTCCTTGAGGTAGTCGGGCAGCTCTTCGAAGTCGCCGCGGTTGGCTTCCGGCAGGATCAGTTCAAAGATCTTCTGCCGCCGCGCGGCAATGACCTTCTCACGGACGCCGCCAATCGGCAGGACCTGCCCGGTCAGGGTCAGTTCGCCGGTCATCGCCACACCTTTCTTCGGTGCCTGGTCGCGGGCCAGGGACAGCAGGGCACTGGCCATGGTCACCCCGGCGCTGGGGCCGTCCTTGGGTGTGGCGCCTTCGGGCACATGCAGGTGGATGAAGGCTTCATTGAAGTACGAGGGTTCACCGCCGTACTTGGTCAGGTTGGCGCTGACATAGCTGTAGGCGATTTCCGCCGACTCCTTCATGACATCCCCCAGCTGGCCGGTCAGCTTGAAGCCGCGGTTGAGGGTGTGGATGCGCGTGGCTTCAATCGGCAGGGTGGCGCCGCCCATGCTGGTCCAGGCTAGGCCGGTGATCACGCCTTTGCCCGACAGTACCTGCTCGCTGCGAAACACCGGCATGCCCAGCGACGCTTCAAGGTCTTTGCTGGCGATCTTGATCTTCGCGTCGGGGTTTTCCAGCAATTGCATCACCGCCTTGCGCACCAGTTTGCCCAGCTGTTTTTCCAGCTGACGCACACCGGCCTCACGCGCATAGCCCTCGATGACCGTGCGCAGAGCGCTGTCGGTAATGCTCAGACTGGACTTGGCGACACCGGCCTTTTCCAGCTGTTTGGGCCACAGGTGGCGCTTGGCGATCGCCAGCTTTTCTTCGGTGATATAGCCGGACAGGCGAATCACCTCCATGCGGTCGAGCAACGGCCCGGGGATCGAGTCGAGGGTGTTGGCGGTGCACACGAACAGCACCTTGGACAGGTCCAGGCGCAGGTCCAGGTAATGGTCGAGGAAGTCGACGTTCTGCTCGGGATCGAGGGTTTCCAGCAGTGCCGAGGCGGGATCGCCCTGGTAGCTCTGGCCCATCTTGTCGATCTCATCGAGCATGATCACCGGGTTCATCACCTCGACGTCTTTGAGCGCCTGCACCAGCTTGCCCGGCTGGGCGCCGATGTAGGTTCGCCGGTGGCCCTTGATCTCGGCCTCGTCGCGCATGCCGCCGACACTGAAACGGTAGAACGGTCGGCCCAGGGACTGGGCGATGGACTTGCCGATGCTGGTCTTGCCGACACCGGGCGGGCCCACCAGCAGGACGATGGAACCGCTGATTTCACCTTTCCAGGCACCGATGGCAAGAAATTCGAGAATCCGGTCCTTGATGTCATCCAGCCCGGCATGGTGCTGATCGAGGATCTTGCGCGCGTGCTTGAGGTCGAGCTTGTCTTTGCCGTACACGCCCCACGGCAGGGCGGTGGCCCAGTCCAGGTAGTTGCGGGTGACGGCGTACTCCGGCGAGCCGGTTTCCAGGATCGACAGCTTGCCCATTTCTTCGTCGATGCGTTTTTTCGTCGCTGCCGGCAAGGTCTTGCCCTGCAAGCGCTGTTCGAACTGCTCAAGATCGGCGCTGCGGTCGTCTTTGGTCAGACCCAGTTCCTGCTGGATGACCTTGAGCTGCTCCTTGAGGAAGAACTCGCGCTGATGCTCGCCGATCTGCCGGTTTACCTCGGCAGAAATTTCGTTCTGCAGGTGTGCGACTTCGACCTCTTTGCGCAGCATCGGCAGGACTTTTTCCATGCGCTTGAGCATCGGCACGCAATCGAGCACTTCCTGCAGCTGGTTGCCGGTGGCCGAGGTCAGCGCCGCGGCAAAGTCGGTCAGCGGCGACGGATCGTTGGGGCTGAAGCGGTTGAGGTAGTTCTTCAGCTCTTCGCTGTACAGCGGGTTGAGCGGCAGCAGCTCCTTGATCGCGTTGATCAGGGCCATGCCGTAGGCCTTGACCTCGTCGGTCGGCTCGCTCGGCTGATGCGGGTATTCGACTTCGACCAGGTAGGGCGGGCGATGGTGTTTGAGCCAGGTGCGGATGCGGACCCGGGTCAGGCCCTGGGCGACGAACTGCAGCTTGCCGTTCTCGCGGCTGGCGTGGTGAACCTTGACCAGGGTGCCGTACAGCGGCAGCGCCGAGGTGTCGAAATGGCGATGATCTTCCGGCGGGGTGTCCATGAAGAACAGTGCCAGGGAGTGATGTGGGGTTTTCGCGACCAGGTCCAGGGTTTCCGCCCAGGGTTCTTCGTTGACGATGACCGGCAGTACTTGGGCCGGGAAGAACGGGCGATTGTGGATCGGGATCACATAGACCCGCTCCGGCAGTTGCTGGCCGGGCAGGGCGAGGTGGTGGCCGGTGTGTCGGGAGGCTTCAGGATGCTCGACTTCGGCGTGTTCCTCGGGATGTTCGGGTAGATCCTGCTGATCACTCATGGGGCACCTGCGTAAATGACTATGGTGCTTACATGGGGCGGGTTGGCGGTGGTTTCAATGGCCTGGGCTGATCGCGGGGCAAGCCCGCTCCTACAGTACCGTGTAGGAGCGGGCTTGCCCCGCGATGATGTTATTCAGCCAATTTGTAAGCGATTACGTAATCGCCCATCTTGGTTCCCAGCGAACCATGCCCACCTGCGGTCACCAGGACGTATTGCTTGCCGTCCTTGCCGGTGTAGGTCATCGGCGTAGCCTGACCGCCTGCTGGCAGGCGCGCTTTCCACAGCTCCTTGCCAGTGTTGGTGTTGTAGGCACGCAGGTACTGGTCGAGGGTACCGCTGAGGAAGCCCAGGCCGCCGGCAGTGACGATCGAGCCGCCCATGCTTGGCACGCCAATCGGCAGGCCGATCGGGATCGGCGAACTGTCGCGGCTGGTACCGTTCTTGTGCTTCCACACCACCTGGTTGGTGGTCAGGTCGATACCGGCCACGTAGCCCCAGGCCGGCGCCTGGCAAGGTACGCCCAGCGGCGACATGAACGGGTGCATGATCACCGCGTACGGGGCGCCGGTGTTCGGCTGTACGCCACTGGTTTCGCTCTCGCGCTTGCTGCCGGCGGCGACTTGCTCACGCGGCACCATCTTCGAGACGAAGGCCATGTAGTTCGGCGAGGTGAACAGCAACTGGCGGACCGGGTCGACCGAAACGCTGCCCCAGTTGAACACACCCACGTTACCCGGGTACACCAGGCTGCCCTGCAGCGACGGCGGGGTGTACTGGCCTTCGTAGCGCAATTCGCGGAACTGGATGCGGCAGAGCATCTGGTCGAACGGGCTAGCGCCCCACATGGCTTGTTCGGTCAGGTCCGGGCCCAGCAGGTTTAGGTCGGAACGGGCCTGGGTCGGGGCGGTATGGTCGCCTTCGACAGCACCTTGCGGGGCCGGAATTTCGCGGATCGGCACGATCGGGGTGCCGTCACGACGGTCCAGCACATACAGGCTGCCCTGTTTGGTCGGGGCGATCAGTGCAGGTTTGACGCCATCGGCGGTCTTCAGGTCCAGCAGGGTTGGCTGGCTGCCGACGTCCATGTCCCACAGGTCGTGGTGGGTGAACTGGTAGTTCCAGCGCACCTTGCCGTTGGCCAGGTCGAGGGCGACGATACCGGCGCTGAATTTTTCCGCGCCCGGGGTGCGGTCGGCGCCCCACTGGTCAGGGGTCTGGTTGCCCAGCGGCAGGAAGACCATGCCGAGCTTCTCGTCGACACTGGCCAGCGACCACATGTTTGCCGAGTTGCGGCTGTAGGTCTTGCCTGGCGCCAATGGCGCGGTGTCGTCCGGGTTGTTGCTGTCCCAGTTCCACACCAGGCGGCCATCGTGAACGTCGTAGGCGCGAATCACCCCCGACGGCTCGTTGGTCGACTCGTTGTCAGTCACATGACCGCCGATGATCACCAGTTCACGGGTGATCGCCGCAGGCGAGGTGGAGTAGTAACCGCCTGCGGTGAACGGGCCGATGCCGGTGGTCAGGTCGATGACCCCCTGGTTAGCGAAACCTTCGCAGACTTTACCGGTGTCGGCGTTCAGGGCGATCAGGCGGGCGTCGGCGGTGGGCAGGTAGAGGCGCCGCGGACAGGCGCGGGCCACCACTTGACCGGCGTCGGAGATCTTCGGCGCCGGGCTGCCGTCAACACTGAGGTAGCTGTTTTCGTCGTAATACGAAACACCGCGGCAGGTCATGTGGGCGAAGCCCTTGAAGCCCACCGGGCTTTTGATCTGCGGGTCGAAGCGCCAGATTTCGGCACCGGTGTCCGGGTCCAGGGCCAGCACTTTGCTGTGGGCGGTGCAGGCATAGAGCATGCCGTTGACCTTGAGCGGGGTGTTCTGGTTGGTCAGTTCCACTGGATCGTTGTCGGTTGGCAGGTCGCCGGTACGGATCCGCCAGGCTTCCTGCAGTTTGTGCACGTTGTCCGGGGTGATCTGGCGCAGCGGCGAATAGCGGTCGCCGAACTCGGTGCGGCCGTAAGCCTGCCATTCGCCATCGGGCATCTGTGGCGCGGTGCTGCCCAGGCCAGCGCTGTCGCGGCCCAGTTTGCCCTTGATTTCACCCGGATGGGTGAATTGGCTGGCCACGGCGGTGGCGCCGGACAGGACCACGGCCAGGCTCAGCAGCGCCGGATTGATCTTCGACGGATTGCCGAGCAGCGGGCGGCGTGCCCATGGCAGCAGCAGGACCACGCCCAGGGCGAACCACAGGGCCAGACGCGGCACCAGTTGCCACCAGTCCAGGCCCACTTCCCACAGTGCCCATAGCGTGCTGCCCAGCAGCACCAGGCCGTACAGGCCGAGAGCGTGGCGGCGCAGGGCCAGCAGGAGGATACCGGACAGGGCGAAACCGATCCCGGCGATCAGGTAATACAGCGAGCCGCCGAGCTGGCTCAGTTTGATGCCGCCCGCCAGCAGGGCCAGGCCCATCAGCAGCAACAGCACGCCGATCAGGCGCGGCAGCCAGCGGGTTCTACTCAGGGCACCTTCTGTGCTCATCGTGTGTTCTCCGTTAAGTGAAAAGGGCGATTAAAAACTGCTCTGGATCTTGATCCCGCCGATCAGCGCGTCGTCGACCTGGCTCACGCCACCGGGGTGGCGGATGTACTGCAGGTTCGGGCGCACGGTCAGCCAGTCGGCCAGGTGAATGCCGTAGTACAGCTCCGCGCTGTATTCGGTGTCCTGGATCGGACGGAACAGGGGATCGTTGTAGTCGCTGACGCCGTTGGCCTCGTTGAGCGCCTTGGCGTTCTTGCGGTAGGCAGGGTTGACGTGCACGCGGGCCAGGGCGAAACCGATATCGTCCTTGGCGCGGGCATCGAAGGGCCCCTTGTACACCACACCTGCCGAAATATAGTTGTCGATGGCATTGGTCTTCTTGTCGTGCAACGTGGCGTTGGCGAACACGCTCAGGCCACGGGAGTGGTCGGAAGCCTGCGACGTCAACTGTTGCTGGGCACCGAGCCAGAAGCCGTGCTTGCTCGAACTGCTGCGATAAGCCTGGCCGCTCAGTGCTGCCGGTTGGTCATTGCTGTCCTTGTAGACATCAGTTGCCTTGGCATTACTGTAGTAGTAACCGGCGCGATATTCCCCTGGCAGGCCATTGACCGCCGGGCTCCAGACCAGCTCGACCGGGATCACCGCGCCCTGGGTGCCGCTGCCGCTGAGCTTGAAGCCGTTGTCACGGTCCAGGTTCGAAGGGTTTTGCTCATAGGCGCCGATCTGCGCGTAGAGCTCCGGCGTGAGGTTGTATTTGACCCGCAGGGCCCACTGGCTGACTGGCCAGTTGTACCAGATGTCGCCGGCCCAGTTGCCCACCTGCGAGCCGCAGAAGGCCAGGTTCTGGAAGTCGCAGGGGAAGCTGTTGAAGTCTTCACCCTGACCGAAGCGGCCGAATTTCACATCCAGCGCGCCGTCGAAGTACTTTTGCTTGATCCACATCTGGGTCAGCCGCCAGGTCTGGCCACGCCCCCAGACTTCCTGGGCCGAGGTGAAGCCGCCGACCCGTGGGTCGTTGATGCGGTCGTTGCTGATGTTGTCGCCGTGGCGTTGGGTCACGGTCAACTGCAACTCGGCATCGTGCCAGCCGAGGATTTTCTGCAGGTCCAGGTGCGTGCCGAGGGCGAACTGGCCGCTGTAGCGCGCAGTCTGGTCGTCGTCGTAACCGCCGTGCAGGTTGGCGCCCATCTCGCCGGTGTAACCAAGGGTGAAGTCGTAGCCGCGTTCAGCCAGCGCCGTGCGGGTGCCGCCCCAATCGCCGAGCATCCATGGTGAGTCGCTGGCGAACATCGCGGCGGCCTGGGCGCTGGGGGCGAGGCTGGCGATGGCCAGACCGGAAATCAGCGTCCGGGTGGCGGGGGAAAGGCGGAAACGATGAATCAGAGGCATGAGATAGCGCTATCTTTTGATTGTTGAAAAAACGGCAAGTGCGCCGGGTCCGGGGGATCGTCGGCGATAAGGCTACAGAGGGGATTGACTGAAGCGGTTCAGCTTGCGGCGGAGAGGATATAGCTGAACTTGTAAGAAAAAAAGTCAATTCAACAAGAGGGTGCGTTGCTGGATTGGTAATAGTCCATGTGGGAGCCGGCCTTGCCGGCGATGGTATCAGCGCGATGTCAGCTCATCGGCGGTGCCTGTATCGCTGGCAAGGCCAGCTTGTATGGTAAGACTCGAAGGGGTGGTGGGACGACAA
>NZ_JANHLE010000089.1 GCF_028682475.1 Pseudomonas putida | reverse complement strand
TCGCGAGCCAAAGTGGTTCTGGTAGCGGGTCTGTTCGGCACGTACCTGGAGCTCGGTTATTTCAAGCGGGTAATGTTCTCTTGCTTGTAAAAACGAATAAACCTGTTCATGCCCTTGGTACTTCTGATCCAGGATCAGGGCAATTGGCCCGGCGAAATGGTTGTCCACCCTGCCGCTGCCAGTGGCGTCCAGCCTGCCGCTGTACTTAAAGCCCTCCGTGTCGGTTACTTCGTAGGCCAGGCCGGCATAAGGCTCCCCCGAACCAGCCTCGTCGACTAATTGAAAGCTGGTCCACTTGCCCTGTACGGGACAAGTAAGCATGCGATTATTTAACGGGTGCTTTAACTCTTCATTCAAAGTATTCATGCATGATTTCCTTATTCGGTACATCCGGGATAGATGGTGCATTTTTCCCCGCCCGGCATCTGAAAGGTGCTGAAGTCCTTGTGATTGCCATAGCAAAATGCGTATTGATCTTCAAAGTTATCGCCCAGACATCGCTTCCAGCCGCCAGGTACCTTGACCCAGGTATCTTTTATTGAAGGCCGTTCCTCTTCGGCCAATTTGATCTTCATCCGCACGGTTTTACCCGGCAATTGATCAGGGGTGAAAGCCGCTGCAGGACGGTAGCGGCTCAGATTGCCCTGTGCATCCATACCTTTACAGTCAAGGAGCTTCACAATACGACGATTAAGTCCGACTGTTCGAAACAGCCATTGGCACTGACCGTAGAACTCACTCTCCCCAGTTTCGTTGAAAGTCCCTTTGTA
>NZ_JANHLE010000088.1 GCF_028682475.1 Pseudomonas putida | reverse complement strand
TTCGCCAATGCCAACAAAGGTTCGGGTAACGAAAAAGGCAACGGCACCACCTGGACCGAGACCACGCTGGATGCTGGCAACCAGGCCAGCCTGGTCAGCGGGCGGGATACCGCGCTCAAGGGCGCACAGGTCAATGCCGACAAGATCGTCGCCGACGTTGGGCGCGACCTGACGCTGCAAAGCCTTCAGGACACCGACAACTACAAGTCCAAACAAACCAATGTCAGCGGAGGGGCGAGCGTCACCATCATTGGTACAGGCGGCGCGAGTGGCAGCCTCAGCACCAGCCAGAACAAGCTGGACTCCAAGTACCAGAGCGTGCAGGAGCAGACCGGCCTGTACGCCGGCAAGGGCGGTTACCAGATTGACGTGGGCAAACACACCCAGCTCGATGGCAGCGTTATCGCCAGTACCGCAGAGGCCGAGCAGAACCGCCTGAGCACCGGCACCCTGGGTTGGGGCTCGATCGAGAACAAGGCCGAGTTCAACAGCCAGATGGCCAGCGCCAGCATCAGCGGTGGCAACAGTGGCTCATCGGGCTTCACCAGCAACATGCCCAGCGGCACGCTGATCGCCTACAACCACAGTGGCAGCGCCAGCGGCACCACCTCCTCGGCGATTTCCGACGGCACCCTGGAGATCCGCGATAGCGCCGGGCAGCAGCAGGACGTTGCGACGCTGAGCCGTGATGTGGAACACGCCAACGGCAGCATCAGCCCGATCTTCGACAAGGAGAAAGAGCAACGGCGCCTGCAGCAGGTGCAGTTGATTGGCGAGAT
>NZ_JANHLE010000087.1 GCF_028682475.1 Pseudomonas putida | reverse complement strand
GGCCTGGCTCACCGACGAATGTTGCGTTGCCGCTGCGGTCACGCTTTCCCAAGGGACAATCCAGTATTCGCCATCCGCTCGTGGTACGCACACTTCACGGCGCTGCCGATTGAAGCGTACCGGTAAGGGCACTTCGCGGGCCAGGCCTTGGATCACAAAAAAGATAGGGAGGCCCGTAATACAAGCCCCCAAGATCAGCGCGTCAGAGTCATTTAAGAAGTAGGCTAGCCCCAAAAATAGTATCACTACCGGCCATATCACCATCACTGCCGAACCGATGCTGTAATTGCCGATATCGAGAAACACCTCGTTCTTGCGCCAAATGATGTTGAGCACGTCCGAGGGTTTTCGACCGGTAGGGATGGGCAATGGTGCCAAGTAGTCGTTACGCGAAAACAGCCGTTTTTTCGTGGTGCCAGCCGGTGGCGTACTCATGTCTTGTCCGTCGCTTGCGTCTGCGCGGCCAATTCGGCCTCACGCTTGGCGATGGCGGCTTCCAGCTCCAGGGAGCGCCTGGCCCATTGCTCGGGGGGCAGCGGTTTGGACCATTCGATAATGGCGGGATAGGTCAGGCTTGGAGGTGGGTTCAGTTTCCAGCGTTCAAGAACGTCTATAAGTAGCGTGTTAAAAATGAAAACTCCGCAGAAGCCTTCCCACAACAAGGTGACAATCCAGCCCCTCAACTTTGCAGCCTTGATAAGGTCGTCCAGATAGGTGGCCCATATGCCTTTAGATCTGTCGAAGCGTGCAGTCTGATCCTCAACTGCATCCGGACCAATC
>NZ_JANHLE010000086.1 GCF_028682475.1 Pseudomonas putida | reverse complement strand
TTTTAAATCCACAACCTCTCTATTCGTTGCGATAGCCAATTGCGTGAAATCTTTCCACTCATATATCAAATGATGATACTGAGTGTGCATTTCTCGATAATTTTTTGAGTACGCCATCGAGAGGTACGTCAAGCCTACACCACCAGGACCTATCAGCGCGCCAAGCAAAAATAATGGATCAATAGTCGCCATAAAAACAAAGACAATCGCTGTAACCCCTGCAAGCCATTTCAAAAATGTCAGAGCCCACTTGGGGAAATCTTTCCATTCACAGCATTCCACCCCTGACTTAGTAAAGCGATAAGCGCAATTTATTCGCTGATGGGTCATACTCGAGATCACAAGTGACAATACTATAAAAAAACCCAGGCTCGTTATCACCCTGGACAAAACCCCTTCATCCCCCGCAGGGGTTGAGTACAAAAAATATGACATCCCCATTAGCACGACAGACATGAACGCAAACATACAATTCGCCACAAATGTATTGTAATTACGCGCCCGAATTGTCCAAGCCATTAATTCAGGCTCATGCGCAAACTTCCACTCAAGCTGCGACGGCAGTTCAAGGGGTTTATTAAGATTCAACATTCTAGCGCTCAACGACCGTTTGAATTGGGGACAGCTAACTTAAGTAGCTCAGTGCTTTGGTGTGTCAGCACGATGCCATCTTTTTCTATCAGTTCACTGCCAGGTGTACTGTTGACTCGATCAGCCTCGTTTGCTGACCATTCCAGCGCCAGTCGGAACATGTAGCCGCGGCCGTCTGACCGCTGCCGCGCGTCG
>NZ_JANHLE010000085.1 GCF_028682475.1 Pseudomonas putida | reverse complement strand
AGCCCATTTTGGGAAATCCTTCCACTCACAATGCTCCAACCCCGACTTACTAAAGCGATAAGCGCAATTTATTCGCTGATGGGTCATACTCGAGATCACAAGTGACAATACTATAAAAAAACCCAGACTCGTTATCACCCTGGACCAAACCCCTTCATTCCCTGCAGGGGTTGAATACAAAAAATATGACATTCCCATTAGCACAACAGACATGAACGCAAACATACAATTAGCCACAAATGTATTGTAATTACGCGCCCGAATTGTCCAAGCCATTAATTCAGGCTCATGCACAAACTTCCACTCAAGCTGCGGCGGTAGTTCAAGGGGTTTATTAAGATTCAACATTATAGGTCTCAACGATCGTTTGAATTGGGGACGGCTAACTTAAGTAGCTCTGTGCTTTGGTGTGTCAGCACGATGCCATCTTTTTCAATCAGTTCACTGCCAGGTGTACTGTTGACTCGATCAGCCTCGTTCGCTGTCCATTCCAGCGCCAGTCGGAACATGTAGCCGCGGCCGTCTGACCGCTGCCGCACGTCGCGCGGGTATTTAATCTCCAACTCAAGGATCGGGTTGTCCGTCGGGCTGTCAATCCAGACTTGCCACAGACGGTGTTGATCTTTCTGGGTGTAAGTGAAATCCGCTGGGCGAAGGTTATATACGGGTCCGTTGGGCAACTCTCCGAGCCGCTTCGGATCAACCCAGTTGCCATCAAGAAACTGGTCGTAAAAGTTATTCTCCGTGGCATACAGCCGATCTTTAGAGAAATAGCGCTTCTCGACTATTGCTGGTTGCAAGGTCACTTCTTTGCCCGCCAGTGCTGCGGGCAG
>NZ_JANHLE010000084.1 GCF_028682475.1 Pseudomonas putida | reverse complement strand
TCCAGTTCAGCGGGCCCATGTACAGCGAATACCGCAGGATGGCGGTTTCGACTTCCATCAGTCCAGCTAAGGTTCTCATCGTGTAAGTGGCCCCAAGCAGAGCTTGGCTGCCATAAGCCGCCATTTGTCCTCCGACCACAGCCTGACGCATTCCCAGCCACGGATCGATTTGCGTTTGCGCACTCTCCATCTGTTTTTGCAGGGACCTAAACTCTTGATATGCGGCACCCACTGAAAATCCCCCTATCACTCCACCAAACAAGGTTAGGGTTGAGGCGATTGCTTGCCCTTTGCCAAATTCTTTAATCCCTAGCCCCAGCCGCACCTGATTATCAATCACCGCCGTCAGCGCCGCACCCGCATACAAAGCCGCAGAAATTGTGTCGTTCTTACGCCGGTCGCTCATTCCGTCCAGTGTCCCAGCCTGACTCAGGTAATTACTCGCATTGAGCGAATTCAGCAGCAAGGCGACCAAGGGGACGACGCCACCGCTATTGGTCACAAAGGAGGAGTTCGCGATCGCCGCTACGCGTCCGGCGCCAATGGCTTTTCCCGTGGTGCGGGCCCAGCGGACCAGCCCTTCGGCTTCGTCTCCCAGCAACGCCCAGAGCTGCCGGCCACCCTCGGTAATGCGCTGCAACCGCGTATTGCTGCCCAGTCGAGCGGCGACGAACACGCCGAGCCAGGCACTGCTGAAGATTTGATTGTCCTTGAGCAACAGCAAGGATGCCGCCAGGCGGTTGACCAGTACGCTCCAAGGGCTGTGGGCGTCCCGGGCCATGGCCGCGAGGTCAGCGAGGACCGGCTGGCTCAAGGGAGCCAGGGCCTTATGGGTGGCGGC
>NZ_JANHLE010000083.1 GCF_028682475.1 Pseudomonas putida | reverse complement strand
CCCAGTTCAGTGGGCCCATGTACAACGAGTAGCGCATGATGGCGGCTTCCACTTCCACTAAACCTGCCAAGGCTTTACCGGTCTGGACGACGCCCAGGAGTGCCTGCGCCCCATAGGCCGTTATCTGACCCGCGACTACTGTTTGGCGCATCTCCAGCCATGGGTCGATATGGGTTTGTGCGCTCTCCAGTTGTTTTTGCAGAGACCTGTATTCGTTTACGCCTGCACTAAATGACAATCCACCAATCACCCCACCAAATAAGGTCAGGGTTGGAGCCGGAGATGAGCGAATTAGAAATCGATCCTTCTTCAACCCCTGCCGCACCTGATTATCAATCACTGCCGTCAGCGCAGCCGCCGTATACAAAGCCGCAGAAATTGTGTCGTTCTTACGCCGGTCGCTCATCCCCTCCAGTGTCCCAGCCTGACTCAGGTAATTACTCGCATTGAGCGAGTTCAGCAGCAAGGCCGCCAACGGCACAACGCCACCGCTATTGCTGACAAAAGCGGAGTTCACAATCGCCGCCACGCGTCCGGCGCCAATGGCTTGCCCGGTGGTACGGACCCAGCGGGTCAGGCCTTCGGCTTCGTACCCCAGCAGGGCCCAGAGCTGCCGGCCACCTTCGGTAATGCGCTGCAACCGCGTATTGCTGCCCAGGCGAGCGGCGATGAACACGCCGAGCCAGGCACTGCTGAAGGTTTGATTGTCCTTGAGCAACAACAACGACGCCGCCAGGCGGTTGACCAGCACGCTCCACGGGCTGTGGGCGTCCCGGGCCATGGCCGCGAGGTCAGCGAGGACCGGCTGGCTCAAGGGAGCCAGGGCCTTATGGGTGGCGGT
>NZ_JANHLE010000082.1 GCF_028682475.1 Pseudomonas putida | reverse complement strand
TGCCTGGCTCACCGACGAGTGTTGCGTTGCTGCTGCCGTTACGCTTTCCCAGGGGACAATCCAGTACTCGCCATCTGCTCTTGGTACGCACACTTCACGGCGCTGCCGATTGAAGCGCACTGGTAAGGGCACCTCGCGGAACAGGCCTTGGATCACAAACATGATAGGAATGCCGACGATGATTAAGCCGCCTCCCAATATTAGAGAGTCAGGCGTGATGTAATACATCAGCGCAAATAACATCACCATCGGCCATATCACCATCACCGCCGAACCGATGCTGTAATTACCGATATCAAGAAACACCTCGTTCTTGCGCCAAATGATATTGAGCACATCCGAGGGTTTTCGACCGGTAGGGATAGGCAGCGGCGCGAAATAGTCATTGCGTGAAAACAGCCGCTTTTTCGTGGTACCTGCCGGTGGCGTACTCATGTCTTGTCCTTGGGTTGCAGGTAATAGGCCCCGGCTCCGTTCGCGTCGAGCACATACACCGGCACCCGATCCAGTTCCGGTGTCGGATCGTCCTGCAGGGCAACCACTCCGTCGCTGTCACTCAGGGTGAAAGCCACGCCGCGCGCTCCGCCGATAAAGCTTCTGACGCCCAGCAGGGCGGTCAAGGGCGTGCGATACCACAAGCGCAGGGAAGCTGTGCGAGGGTGTGAGCCAAGGACACCTGACTCGGTGCTGAACGGGCCACTCAGGCGCAAGCCTTGACCTTCCTTGGCCGGTATCCAGCGACAGCTGCTGCTGGGCAGCCAGTGCGGGATCATATTCCGCCAAGGCCTGGGCACCTTGAAATTCTGGTTCGGGCTATTTTGGATCAAGTAACGGTACTCCCGGGTATCCACGGGATCACCGATCAGGCTCAGTTTCAGGTAGGCACTACCGGGCTCGGCCCCCGGCAAATCGATGGTCAGGGAATCGATGGAGCTTTCGGAGGCCAGCCCTGAAGGACCCTTGCCAGCGCCGATCGCCGAACTGCTCTGCATGCTGACT
>NZ_JANHLE010000081.1 GCF_028682475.1 Pseudomonas putida | reverse complement strand
TGCGGCCTATCCGAAGCCGATCGACGTCACCACCCACCACACCCTGCCGGATTTCATCCGCACCCGTGGCGGCGTGTCCCTGCGTCCAGGCGACGGCATCATCCACAGCTGGCTGAACCGCATGCTGCTGCCGGACACCGTCGGTACCGGTGGTGACTCGCACACCCGCTTCCCGATCGGTATCTCCTTCCCGGCCGGTTCCGGCCTGGTAGCCTTCGCCGCTGCCACTGGCGTCATGCCGCTGGACATGCCGGAGTCGGTACTGGTGCGCTTCAAGGGCAAACTGCAACCAGGCATCACCCTGCGCGACCTGGTTCACGCCATCCCTTACTACGGCATCAAGAACGGCCTGCTGACCGTCGAGAAGAAAGGCAAGATCAACGCCTTCTCCGGCCGCATCCTGGAAATCGAAGGCCTGGACGACCTGACCGTCGAGCAAGCGTTCGAACTGTCCGACGCCTCGGCTGAACGTTCCGCTGCCGGCTGCACCATCAAGCTGCCAGAAAAAGCCATCGCCGAGTACCTGAAGTCGAACATCACCCTGCTGCGCTGGATGATCAGCGAAGGCTACGGCGATGCCCGCACCATGGAACGTCGTGCTCAGGCGATGGAAGCCTGGCTGGCCAACCCGGTTCTGCTGGAAGCCGACAAGGACGCCGAATACGCCGAGATCATCGAGATCGACCTGGCCGACGTCAAAGAGCCTGTGCTCTGCGCGCCGAACGACCCGGACGATGCCCGTCTGCTGTCGACCGTTCAGGGCGAGAAGATCGACGAAGTGTTCATCGGTTCGTGCATGACCAACATCGGTCACTTCCGCGCTGCCGGCAAGCTGCTGGACAAGGTCAAAGGTTCGATCCCGACCCGTCTGTGGCTGTCGCCGCCAACCAAGATGGACGCTCACCAGCTGACCGAAGAAGGCTACTACGGCATCTACGGCAAAGCTGGCGCGCGCATGGAAATGCCGGGCTGCTCGCTGTGCATGGGTAACCAGGCACGTGTG
>NZ_JANHLE010000080.1 GCF_028682475.1 Pseudomonas putida | reverse complement strand
CGCGGCGTATCCAAAACCTGTCGATGTGAACACCCATCACACCCTTCCCGACTTCATCCGCAACCGTGGTGGGGTTTCGCTCAAGGTTGGCGACGGCATCATCCACAGCTGGCTGAACCGCATGCTGCTGCCGGATACCGTCGGTACCGGTGGTGACTCGCACACCCGTTTCCCGATCGGCATCTCGTTCCCGGCCGGTTCCGGCCTGATTGCCTTCGCCGCTGCCACCGGCGTCATGCCGCTGGACATGCCGGAGTCGGTGCTGGTGCGCTTCAAGGGTAAACTGCAACCAGGCATCACCCTGCGCGACCTGGTCCATGCCATCCCTTACTACGCCATCCAGCAGGGCCTGCTGACGGTGGAGAAGAAAGGCAAAATCAACGCCTTCTCCGGCCGCATCCTGGAAATCGAAGGCCTGGACGACCTGACCGTCGAGCAAGCGTTCGAACTGTCCGATGCCTCGGCTGAACGTTCCGCTGCCGGCTGCACCATCAAGCTGCCTGAAAAGGCTGTTGCCGAGTACCTGCGTTCGAACATCACCCTGCTGCGCTGGATGATCAGCGAAGGTTATGGCGATGCCCGTACCCTGGAACGTCGTGCCCAGGCGATGGAAGCCTGGCTGGCCAACCCGGTCCTGCTGGAAGCCGACAAGGACGCCGAATACGCCGAGATCATCGAGATCGACCTGGATCAGGTGACCGTGCCAGTGCTCTGCGCGCCGAACGACCCGGACGACGCCCGTCTGCTGTCGACCGTTCAGGGCGAGAAGATCGACGAAGTGTTCATCGGTTCGTGCATGACCAACATCGGTCACTTCCGTGCTGCCGGCAAGCTGCTGGACAAGGTTAAAGGCTCACTGCCAACCCGTCTGTGGCTGGCACCACCGACCAAGATGGACGCTCACCAGCTCACCGAAGAAGGCTACTACGGCATCTACGGCAAGGCTGGCGCGCGCATGGAAATGCCGGGGTGCTCGCTGTGCATGGGTAACCAGGCACGTGTA
>NZ_JANHLE010000008.1 GCF_028682475.1 Pseudomonas putida | reverse complement strand
AGTTCAATTCACTTGTTCAGCAACACGATTGCCAACGCGCGAACGCGAAACCCGCAAAGCCACCAGGCTGCCGACCACAATCAAGCCGGCCAGCGAATACAGCGCCGCATCGGTCGAACCGGTCTGGTCCTTGATGAAACCCACCAGGTACGGGCTGAGGAAGCCGGCCATCTGCCCGACCGAGTTGATGATCGCAAGCCCCGCCACGGCGGTACCGGCACTGAGCAGCGCCGTGGGCATTGGCCAGAACATCGGCAGGCCGGTGAGGGCGCCCATGGTGGCGATGCTCAGGCCGATAATGGCAATGACCGGGCTGTGGGCGAAGTTGACCGCAATCAGCAAGCCGGCCGCGCCCATCAGCATCGGCACCACAAGGTGCCAGCGCCGCTCGTTGCGCAGGTCTGCCGAGCGCCCCACCAACAGCATGAACACACCTGCCAGCAAGTAAGGAATCGCGCTCAACCAGCCAATCAGCAGGGCATCGCTGAAGCCCAGGCTCTTGATGATCGACGGCAGCCAGAAGTTGATCGCGTACACACCGCTCTGGATGCAGAAGTAAACGAAGCCGAAGGTCCAGATCATCGGGTTGGTGAACACCGAGAGCAGGCTGTCACTGGCGGTGACCGGCTTGCTGGCGGCATCGACGGCCAGGTCATGTTTGATCATGTCGCGCTCTGCCGGGCTCAGCCATTTGGCCGTGGCGTAGCCGTCGCTGAGCAGGAACACCGCCATGAAGCCCAGCAATATGGTTGGCAGTCCCTGGATCAGGAACATCCACTGCCAGCCGGCCAGGCCATGTTGACCGGCGGCGAAGTGGTTGAGGATCCAGCCGGAGAATGGCCCGCCGAGCAGCCCGGATACCGGGATCGCCGACATGAACAAGGCCATGATCCGCCCGCGGCGTGTGGCCGGGAACCAGCGCGAGAGGTACAGCACGATGCCAGGGAAGAAGCCTGCTTCAGCCGCACCGGTGAACAGGCGCAGCACGTAGAACTCCATCGGTGTGGTGACGAACAGCAGGCACGTCGACAAAGTGCCCCAGACGATCATCATCAGCGCGATCCAGCGTCGTGGACCGAAGCGATTGAGCGCGAGGTTGCTGGGCAGGCCGCACAGCACGTAACCGATAAAGAAGATACCGGCGCCGAGGCCGTAGATGGTTTCGCTGAATTTCAGTGCATCGAGCATCTGCAGCTTGGCGAAGCCAACGTTGACCCGGTCCAGGTAGTTGAACAGGTAGCAGATGAAGATGAAGGGGATCAGCCGCAGGGTGATGCGCCGATACAGCGCATTGCGGGTGTCGTCTTGGCCTTGGTCAGGGGCAGGGCTGTATGACATGATTTGCTCTCTTCGTTTATTTTTATCGCTGCAGCCTGCGTCGAGGCGGCTGCTGCGATGAGTCTCGGTGAGCGGACCGTGGCTGTCTTTGTGCTTATGCACAGCATTTTCAGCGGCCTGCTGTGCCGCGGACCAATCATTGCGACAACAAGGATCCTCCCATGTTCGAACTGGACCATGACCTGGCGCAAGATATCGTCGATCGGGCGATGGCGATTTTGCCGTGCAACGTCAACGTCATGGACAGCCAGGGGCTGATCCTCGGCAGTGGCGAGCCGGAGCGCATCAATACCCGTCATGAAGGGGCGCAATTGGTTCTGGCCAACGGCCGAATTGTCGAGCTGGATGTCGAGGCGGCCAAGTGCCTGAAGGGTGTGCAGCCGGGGATCAACCTGCCGCTGCTGCTCGATGGTCGCTTGATGGGGGTGCTGGGCCTGACCGGCGATCCGCAGCAACTGCGTACTTATGCGCAACTGGTACGCATGACCGCCGAGATGCTCCTGGCCCAACGGCATATGCAGGTGGAGCAGCAATGGCGGCGCCAGCGATGCGACGATTTGCTCGCGTTGTTACTTGGCGGCTCGGGTGATTCGCCACGTCTGGTCGATGAAGCGCGGCAACTGGGACTCAAGCCACAGCTGCCGCGGGTGCCATGTCTGTTCGAGCTGGATACCGGCCCCGCTGCAGAAACCTTGGCCGGCTGGTTGATGAGCCGCTATCCGGACAGCTGGTGCGTAAGCCCTGCGCGTCAGTCACTGCTGTGGTGCCGCCCGGCCAGCGTGACCCTGGATGAGCCGCGCTTGCTGGAGAAACTCCAGCGTCACGGCTGGAATGTGCAGCGCCTGGCCACCGGCTCGCCAGCGCAGAGCCTTGAACAACTGCGCCGTGGGTACCGGCGTGTCCGTGACTTGCAGGCCTATGGCCGTGAAGTGCTGCCGGCCGAGCGAATCCTTACACTTTCCCGCTACCGTTTGCCCGCGCTGCTTTGGCGTCACCGCAACGATGATGCCCTGGACGAGCTGCTCGAACCCTTGCAGCGCATTCGCGCCAAAGACAACAGCGGTCAATTGCTCGCCACCTTACGCGCCTGGTGCGCTCATGACGGTCAGAGCCAGGCCTGCGCTGACGCCTTGGGGATTCACCGTAACAGTCTGCGCTATCGTCTTGAGCGGATTGCGGAATTGGCGGAGGTAGATCCGTTGCGTTTGGAGGGGATGTTGAGTCTTTACCTGGGGCTGCAACTGCTGCCGGCTTGATAACAAAGAGTGTCTGGCCGAGCGCTACTACGGCGACGGGTCAAGAACACCCGCAACGAGCCTAACAGTTTCAGTCATTAAGCCGGAACTAGTAAAACTGATAGTTGTGGGGCCTAACCGCGCCTAGGAATACTGAGCCTGCAATCCAAACCACCACCAAGGTGAATGACATGGAAAAAGTAGCAGCGAAGATCACGGGCGTTAAGGACCAGTTCGGCAGAACTATTGAAAATGGTGATCACAATGTTCGTGCCTCGAACGTATTTATCGTCAGTGGCACCACACAGGTTTTCAACGGTTCCACCCCCCTCGGTGAAACTCAAACCCAATGGGCGTATCAATTCAACGTTGCGTTAAATGAAAGGTACTCACTGGGTGTAGAGGCTAATGATCCGAAGCCATTCACCTTTACACTTACGCAACTTGCCCCGTAGCTGCTGAAAAAACATTCGCATAGTTACGATGCTCCAGGCCGAACCCACCTGCCATTTTTGTGAAAATCGGGGACGGCTTGGGGTGGCTTCTCCAGTGTCGAGGGGCGCGCAAATGAGCTTGAAAGCGCAAGGCTTTCGAAGCATTTGCCCAACCAGCCACTCCTGCTTTTTGTGCATCCGAACAAGGCCGCCTCGCTGACTTGCTGTCAGCATATGGCTATTCGGTTCAGGAGAAGCCCCATGAAAATCGTCATCGCCCCCGACTCGTTCAAGGACAGCCTCAGCGCCGAAGGGGTGGCCGATGCCATCGCCCGGGGGCTGGCTGAGGTCTGGCCGCATGCGCAGTTGCTCAAGTGCCCGATGGCCGACGGTGGCGAAGGTACGATGGAAGCGATTATTGCTGCCTGTGGCGGTGAACTGCGCCGCGAGCACGTACGCGGCCCGCTGGGAGAACCCGTTCAGGCCGGCTGGGGCTGGCTGGCCGAGAGCCGCACGGCGATCATCGAAATGGCCCAGGCCAGTGGCTTGCAGTTGCTCAGCCTGGCGCAACGTGATGCCTGTCGCAGCAGCACATTCGGCACGGGTCAGTTGATCGCTGCCGCCCTTGATGCAGGCGCCCGGCGAATCATTCTGGCCATCGGCGGCAGTGCCACCAATGATGCCGGCAGCGGCATGTTGCGGGCACTGGGTTTGCGCCTGTTGGATGCTCACGGACACTCACTGGTCGAAGGCGGCCTGGCCCTGGCTCAGCTGGCACGCCTGGATGCCAGCGGTCTGGATCCGCGTTTGGCCGGGGTGCAGCTTGAAGTCGCCGCAGATGTCGATAATCCGCTGTGCGGCAATAACGGCGCATCGGCTATTTTCGGACCACAGAAAGGTGCCAGTCCCGAGCAGGTGCAGGCCCTGGATCAGGCACTGGGGCATTTTGCCGATCATTGCGCTCAGTTGCTGGGTGAAGATGTACGCGACTTTCCCGGCTGCGGTGCCGCTGGCGGCATGGGCTTTGCCGCCAAGGCGTTCATGCAGGCCACGTTCCGCCCCGGTATCGACGTTGTCGCTGAGCTGGCCGGGTTGGAGCAGGCAGTGCAGGGCGCGGATCTGGTGATCACTGGCGAGGGGCGATTCGATGCCCAGACCCTGCGCGGCAAAACGCCGTTCGGCGTTGCCCGGATTGCCCGACGCCACGGCGTACCGGTGGTGGTGATCGCCGGGACCCTGGGTGAAGGTTATGAGCAACTCTACGCCCACGGTATCGATGCCGCTTTCGCGTTGACCAATGGCCCGATGAGCCTGGAGCAGGCGTGTACCCAGGCGGCGCCGTTGCTGCACGCCCGGGCGCGGGATGTCGCGCGTCTCTGGCGTTGCGCGCGGAAGGCTCAAGGCTGAGCCAGCCGACACCGCCAGAGCGCTCAACAGATCAGTTCGCGGCCTTGACCGCTTCCATGCGCCGGGTATCCATCAGCACCAGGCCGAAGGCCATGCCGTACATCAACCGGCCCTGGGCATCGACCTTGATCGGGGCGTACATGCCATTGAACAGCGGGTCGCTGCCGGTGGCGATTTCCAGCACGGTCTTGCCGGTGTCCAGGTCCATGCCGATGTGATAGCCCTCGCCGAGGCGGTTGGTGTAGAAACCGTTGACCACCGCCATGCGGCTGCCGCCACTGATCATCGGTACCACCGAAATCGAGCTGACATCGCTGCGGACCCATTGGCTGTTCCAGACGTCGCGGGTGCTGTCCCACTTCAACATGGCCACGCCCTCAGGTGCTGGCCGGGTCATGCCGTTGAGCATGGTGACGTAGTATTTGGCCTCGTTCAGCAGTGGCTTGTCGTCCTTGGGAATGTTGTTGACGACGAAGGCATAGCCGTCGTACACGGCCACCGATTGTTCTGATTGCACGGTGTCGATGCCCGCGCCCATGTCCACTTCACGCTGATCGGCGATGCGCGCGGACAGGGTGCCGGGCTTCTGTTTCCAGCCGGCAGGGATCTGGTCGCGCCACATGGCCACCAGGCGCATTTTTTTCGCGCCGTCGGTAAACACCACCAGCTTGTCTTCATCGGCACCGTAGCCCATCAGGGTGGGGGTCGACCCGGTGCCGTCGGCCACTTTCACCGAGGTGAAGCGCGGGCCACGCTCGTAGGCCGCCTTCCAGGCGCCGTGGTTTTCGTCGGCGTGGAGCTTGCCTTGTTTGTCCACCACCAAACGGTACATATGCTGGTTGGACGCTACATAGACGGCACCGCCGTCCACCTCGGGGCCGGTGGCGAACGAGTTGAGGAACAGCTCGTCGCTACCTTCCAGACGGTAAGTGTCGATGACCTTGAGGGTATCGCGATCTAGCGTAATGACGGCACCGCCCATGGTATTGGCGACCAGGTAGCCGTTGAGTGTCATGCCCAGCCCAAGGGTGACATCGGCGGGGAAGCCGACACCGCGCTTGACCTTTTCGTTGTCGAACAGGGTGGCGGGCAGCTGCGCCTCACGGGTCATCTGCATGCCGGAGGCAGGGTCTTTGGGGTCGTTCTGGTCGATGCGGAACAGGCGTCGTCCACTGGCACCGATAAACGCATCGTCGCGGGTCAGCAACGAGTAGATCGCGCCGTTGAGAACCTGGTCGCTGGTGCCGGTCAACATACGATTGGGTTGACGCTGCATGTACTCGAGCAAGCCCTTTTCGTCCTTGGCGTCGAGAAACCTGCGGGTCTGTGCCGCTTGCTCCAGGCGTTGCTGCGCGCTCACCGGTTGATAGTTGGGGAGCGTCACCGGCAGGTCGACACGGGCGATTTCGCTGAACGAGAAGTCCTTTTCGACCTTCAGTTTGCGCAGCGAAAAGCCGGCCCAGTACCAGTACACATCCGTGCCGGCGACGTTGTCGGTGTACTGCACCAGGCTGCCCGACTCGTTTGGCACGATCCGGTAAGAGTCCGGGGTCAGCTTGAACGCGCCGCGTGCCATGGCGATATCGGTACTGTCTGAGGCGCCGTCATTCCAGTGCGTCTGGTTGTTGTAGGACTGCGCCAGAAAGGGGTTGGCTGGCGCAACACCGGCCTGGGCGAAGCCGGCCAGGGGCAGGGCGAGGAAACCGGATATCAACGTCCAGCGCGAAAGGGCAGCAATCTTCATGCGATGTGTCTCTCTCTTGTTGTTCTGGTTGGGGGACAACTGACCTTAGCGCCCAAGCACAGGGGCTGCGCCACCCGAGCCGGGTGGTGAAGAACGAGGACGTTTGACCGGAACTTATAGCGGCTGTTATCACCTTGCCGATCAGCAAGCGAGTAACACCATCAACAGTGTGCAGCGGCGACGGGCCGCGCGTACGAAGACCAAGCCGTCGAGGAGACATTCATGTCGCAGTCCCACGTTTTCGAACCGGGTCGTGGTATCCAGCTGGTGCTGGAGGGGTACGTGGCGGTGCTGGAGTTCAGCCGCCCACCGCACAATTTCTTCGACAAAGAGCTGATTGAAGATCTGGTCAGCGTCCTGGAGCATCTCGACGCGTTGGAGCAATGCCGAGTGGTCATTGTGCAGGCGGGCGGTACGGTGTTTTGTGCCGGCGCCGATTTTTCCGGGGCAGCGGAGAACGACCCGCAGTACCCGCGACGTATCTACCAGCATGCGGTGAAGCTGTTTCGCACCCGCAAGCCGATCATCGTAGCTGTTGAAGGCGCTGCCGTTGGCGGTGGGTTGGGGTTGGCGCTGATCGGTGACTTTCGTGTGACCAGCAGCCGGGCGCGTTTTTGCGCGAACTTCAATCGTCTGGGGATTCACCAGGGGTTCGGCTTGTCGGTGACCCTGCCGCGTCTGGTCGGCCCGCAGCAAGCAGCACTGTTGCTGGCCACGGGCCGCCGCATCGATGGTGTGCAGGCGGTGAACATCGGGCTTGCCGATGTGCTGGCCGAACCCGGCCAGGAGCGACAGGCCGCGCGGGCGCTGGCCGAAGAGATCGCCGGCTCGGCGCCGCGGGCGGTGATGTCCAGCCGCGAAACCTTGCGTCAAGGCCTGGCCGACCAGGTCGCGCGCGCGGTCGAGCGCGAAGCCAGCGAACAGCAATGGCAGATCATCAGCGAGGACTTCGCCGAAGGTACGCGGGCCATGGCCGAGCGACGCATGCCGGTGTTCACTGGCCAGTAAGTGATCAGTCCTTGAGCTTTTTATACAGCGTGGTCCGGGAGATCCCCAGCTGACTGGCGGTGACCGAGACGTTCCCGCCGTTAGCCTGTAAAGCCGCTTGGATCGTGTGCCGCAAGGTGCTTTGCAGATCACCAGGCTGAGCCAGGTGCGCGGACGCCTGCAGGTCTACCGGCAAGTGGCAGAGCAAGGTCATCGACTCGCCACTGGCCAGCGCCGCAGCCAGGCGTAGCGCCTGTTCCAGTTGGCGGATATTGCCCGGCCAGGTGTGTTGCTGCAGCATTTGCAGCACCTCAGGGTGCAGGGGCGGCACGCCATGGCGCAGGCGCAGGCGTTCGATCAGCAGTGGCAGGTCGTTGCGCTGGCGTAACGGCGGCAGGTTGATGGTCAGGCCGTTCAAGCGGTAGTAGAGGTCTTCGCGAAACAGCTGTGAGGTCATGCGCTGCGCCAGGTCGCAATGGGTGGCGCTGATCACTCGCACATCCAGCGGGCGGCGCACCGAGCTGCCGAGGCTGGTGATCTCGCGCTCCTGCAACACCCGCAGCAACCGGGTTTGCAAGGCGGCAGGCATGTCGCCGATCTCGTCGAGCAGCAAGGTGCCGCCATGGGCTGCTGCCAGCTGGCCACTGGAGCCACCCTTGCGCGCGCCGGTGAAGGTGCCTTCGGCGTAACCGAACAACTCGGCCTCGATCAGGCTTTCCGGAATGGCCGAGCAGTTGATGGCGACGAAGGGCGCCTGCGGGTTCCAGTGTTCGTGCAAGGTACGGGCGAACACCTCTTTGCCGGTACCGGTCTCTCCGAGCAGCAGGATCGGCACGCCAGCGGCAAAGGCCTTGTGGGCGTTGGCCAGTTGCTGGTTGAGCAACGCATCGCTGCCTTGGGCGGTGGCCGTACCGGTGAGGCGCGTGGGTGCCGGGGCAGGTTTGTGGGGAGTGGGTTCGATCAACTGGCCGTACAGTCTGGAGCCGTCGGTGAGGATCAGCTGTTGCGCCACCGGTCGTGCGTCCAGCAGGTTGTTGACATCGAACAGGTGCTCAAGGTGCAGGTGGTCGTGGGTGTAGCCATTGAGCCCCAGCAGGCGCTGGGCCGCACGGTTGGCACAGCGGATGCTGCCGTCGGCGGCTACCGCCAGCAACCCTTGCAAGGCGGTGCCCAGTAGTCGCGGGTCGTGTTGCAGCGAGAGAATCCGGCAGTCGCTCAAACCGGCGAACAGACGATTCTCAACCGCCATGGCGGCATGGTTGAGTTGTTCAAGCACAGCACCGGCCTGGCGATCGCCGATGCCGGTGATGTCCAGTGCGCCAAGCACTTCGCCGCGCAGACCGCGTAACGGCACGCTGACACAGAAAAACCGCTCGAAGTCGTTGAGGTAGTGTTGGTTGCCGGTCAGGATGATCGGCTTGTCTTCAGCCAGGGTACAGGCGGGCGCCGTGGTGCCGAGGTCCTGCTCCTGGAGTCGTCGACCGACCTGCAAGGGCGCCAGGGGGCTGAGCAGGTCATAGGCCTGGCGCGCATGCACCAGTACGCCGTCGGGGTTGACGCAGAACAGCGCCCAGGAAGCGCCGCCGATGTGCTCCCACAGGCGGTCAATTTCCGGCTGCACGCAGCTGGCCAGTTGCAGGTCCTGCCCGGCCAGTGGCTGCAAGTCATCATCGGGTCGAGCTTGCCAGCGGTCCGACGGCTGCACGCCGGCAGCCCGCGAGCGGACCCAGGAGTCTACGACGGCATCGGGCAACAGATTCGCTGGCAGGTTGTCGCCTTCGGCAAAACGTTGCCGGGCAATGGCCAGGCGCTGCTGATAGGCGGGTGTTCGGGCATCCATCGAGACACCTGTATTAAAAGTGGAGGCATGCCGCCGGGCCTTGGGGGCTGGCGGCCGCCTTTGGTTATACGCCGGTCTGCTCCAGCGTCAAGTCTAGAACAGCAGCACGGCGCGCAGGTTGACGCCTATCTCTTCCTGAAAACCGCCCTCGGTTTTAACGTCATGGGTCAACTGAGTGCTGAGCTGTACCCTCGGCGTGACCATCTGCTGGAACTCCAGGCGTACTTGCTGAACTTCGGTTTTGCTGCCGTTGTAGTTACCGTCCAGGTATTGCTTGCCGCCGGTACTGGCGCTGTAACCCAGCGCCAGACGCTGACTGGGGTTGAAGTCATAACGCAGATTGGCCTGCAGCTGGTAGGTCTTGCCCTGTTTGAGTGTTTGCTGGCCAGCCTGCTGGTTGTCGCCATAGATGACAGCATCGGCATACCACTCCATCGCCAGCTTGCCCCACAGCGGTTCGATCCAGCCCAGTTGCAGGTCGAGCTTGTAGCGGTTTTCGCCAAGGTTGATCGCCTCGTCGCGGTCGTATTGGCCCCAAGGGAGGTACACCAGCGGGATGATACCGAGGTAGCGGCCGCTGACACCGGCGTGCGGTTGGTTGACCAGCCAGAAGGTTGCGCCAATGATCGGGTCGGCCATGCCGCTGTTACTGCCCAGCGACTGGCCGTCGATTCGCGCATCGTAGACGTGGCCAAACGGCAGGAGGATCTGCGGGGCGAAGGTGATGCCGCCGATATCGACGTAGTGGATCAGACGCAAAATGCTGATGTTGGATTTGATGCCGGTGGCCTGCTTGGCATCAGGGCCGCCGTCGGCGTTGTAACGCTCGGCGCGGCCATATTGCTGATACCAGGCGGCGAGGTTGGTGCCACTGGGAAAGGCGACGTAGTCACCGGAGTTGACGTCAACGGCCAATGATTTTGTCGAGACGAGCGCCAGCGCCAACAGGCCCAGGCGGGGTCGGGAAAGAGTGAACACAGAGCGGTACCTTTTTTTGTTGTTATTCGCAGGGCGGGGCGCTGGGCGCCCCGGGTCTGTCGGTCAGTTGTGGATACGGATGACTGGCTTGAGGGTGAGGCCTTTTTCGCTGTCTTCGGCGGCCTGGTTGATGTCCTTGAAGCTGTAGAACTTCACCAGACGGTCGAACGGGAAACGGCCTTGCAGGTACAGCTCGACCAGTTCGGGGATGAACTTTTGCGGCACGCTGTCACCTTCGACGATGCCGCGAATGCTCTTGCCGCCGAGCAACAGGTCGTTGACGTCGAACTCGGCAGTGACGCCCAGCGCTGGGGCGCCGACCACCCCCAGGGCGCCACGGCTCCCCAGGGCATCGACGGCCTGGCGCAACACGCCTGGCCGCCCGGTCGATTCCAGGGCGAAGTTGACCCCGCCAGCGGTTATTTCACGGATAGTTGCCACCGGATCGACGTCCTTGCTGTTGACCACGTGGGTGGCGCCCAGCTCCATTGCCAGCGCCAGGCGCGACGGCACGACATCGACGGCGATGATGGTGGTCGCCCCGGCCACACGTGCGGCGAGCACCGCGCTGAGTCCGACGGCACCGCCACCAAATGCGGCAAAGCTGCTGCCCGGGGTGACTTTCAGCGAGTTGATCACCGCGCCCGCACCGGTCTGGATGCCGCAGCCCAAAGGCCCCAGCAGTTCCAGTGGCGCTTTCTGGCTGACCTTGACCGCGTTGTTTTCCCGCGCCAGTGCCAGGCTGGCAAAGGACGACTGGGCAAAGAAGTGATCGTTCAGCCGCTGTCCGGCGTCATCGCTCAGGGCGCTTTCGCCGTGGGGATCGGCACCGCTGAAGTTACGCCCGAAGAACTCCTGGCAATACGCGGTATGACCGCCACCACAGGACAGGCAATGGCCACAGTGGCCATAGCTGAGCACCACATGGTCGCCGACCTGCAGCCCTTTGACCTGCGGGCCGATGGCCTCGACCACGCCGGCACCTTCATGGCCGAGTACTGCCGGCAGTGGCACCGGATAGTACTGATCGCGCACGATCATGTCGGTGTGACACATGCCGGTGGCGACGATGCGTACCAGCACTTCGTCCGCGCGCGGTGCGCGGATCCGTGCGGCTTCCAGAGTGAACGGCGCGCCTTTGCCACGGGTGACGGCTGCGGTGATTGGATAGTAGGCAGTAGTGTTCATTGTTATTGTCCTTTGCCGGTTAAAGAGGGTAGGCCGGGGCGTCGCCCTTGACCGTCAGCCATTGCCACTGGGTGAACTCTTCCCAGTTCGCCGGGCCGCCGATGCTGGCGCCATTGCCCGAGGCACCGACGCCGCCAAACGGGTTGACGACCTCGTCGTTGACGGTCTGATCGTTGATGTGCAACAGCCCGACACGCAGTTGTTCGCCCAGCTTCAGCGCGCGGCCGACGTCCCGCGACAGCACGGCGGCCGAGAGGCCGTATTCGGTATCGTTGGCCAGGGCAACGGCATCGGCGTCGGTGTCGAACGGCACCACCACTGCCACCGGGCCGAAGATTTCCTCGTTGAACGCCGGGTTGTCGCGGTTTACTCCACTGAGCACGGTGGCCGGGAAAAACAGGCCCTGATGGCTGCCGCCGACTTCCAGTTTCGCCCCTGCCTGTTGCGCGGCCTGCACGATCCGTTGGGCGTTATCGCATTGCTGGGCATTGATCAGCGGTCCCAGGTGCACCGGGCCCTGAGCCGGATCGCCGACAGTCAGGCTACGGGCCTTGGCCACCAGACGTTCAAGGAAGCGCTCGTAGATACCGCGCTGTACCAGCAGGCGGCCGGTGGACATGCAGATCTGGCCCTGGTGCAGATAGACGCCCCAGGTGGCGTTGGCCAACGCGAGGTCGAGGTCGGCATCGTCAAGCACGATCAGCGAGTTTTTCCCGCCCAGCTCCAGCGAGACCTTCTTCAAGTGACGGCCGGCCGCTTCGCCGACCTTGCGCCCGGCGGCGGTGGAGCCGGTGAATTGAATCATCGCCAGGTGCCGGTCGCTGGTCAGCGCCGCACCGGCATCGGCACCGCCGGGCAGCACGTGCAGCAGTCCGGCGGGCAGCCCGGCCAGTTCAAACACTCGAGCGATAACGAAACCGCCGCACACAGCGGTGCGCGGGTCCGGCTTGAGCACCACGGCGTTGCCGGTGGCCAGCGCCGGTGCAACTGCACGAATGGCCAGGTACAGCGGGAAGTTGAACGGCGAAATCACCCCGATCACTCCCAACGGGCGGCGACGGGCCAGGCTCAGGCGGCCGGGCACCGAAGGCAGCACTTCACCCTGGCTGCGCGAAGGCAGGCTGGCGCTTTCGTGCAGTACCTTGATGCTCAGCCGGGTTTCGAACTCGGCTTTTTCCCGCGTGGAGCCGCTTTCACGCATCAGCCAGTCGGCGATTTCGTCGGCATGGTTTTCGGCGACCAGGGCAGCTTTACGAAATACCGCACCACGCTCGTCATAGGACAGTTGAAACCAGTCGGTCTGGGCCAGGTGAGCAGCCTTGGTGCTGCAGGCGACCTGATCGGCATCGGCGTTGGCCAGGGTGCCGAGGGTATTGCCGGTGGCCGGTTCCAGTACCGGTGTCGACGGCGCCTGTCCGGCTTGCCATTGGCCGGTGAACAGGCGCTCGTTCCAGAGTTCGGCGGGTAGCAGAGGTTGCAGAAAGGCAGAGGTAGTCATCGCAAGTGTTCCTGTTTTTTGTAGGAGCGTGACGAGGTACAGAGCAGAAGCTGTGCCAATCGGTCACACCCCCGAAAACAGGGGCTGTTGAGGAGGTCTACAGGGGTTGGATGTTCAGTTTCTGGACAGTGCGGGTGGATGGGCTGTGCAGATATTGAACGCTGTGCGCGGCGGGCTCACGAACGCCGCGCCCGCCACGTATACCGGGTCATTCCGCCAGTTGCAGCTCCGGCAGATTCAGACGAAACGCCCGGGTAATCCCGATCAGGCAGATGAACCCCAACGCCATCCAGCTCAGGCCGATCATGAACGACATGCTCGACAGGCTGGTCCACAGCCAGATAGTGCTGAGGAAGCCGAGCGCGGGTATGGCGCCATACATCAGGTAGTTCGCTGTGCCACGCAGTTTCTGATCGACCAGGTAATGTTTGACCACGGCCAGGTTCACCATCGAAAAGGCGAACAGTGCGCCGAAACTGATCATGTTGGCGACGGTGTCCAGGGTGATGAACAAGGCGATCAGCGAGAGCACGCTGACCAGCATGATCGCGGTGGCCGGTACGCGTTTCTTCGACACCAGCCGGCCAAACACCCGCGGCAGCGCGCCATCGCGGCCCATGGCGAACAGCACCCGCGATACGCTGGCCTGGGAGACCATCGCCGAGGCGAAGCAACCCGCTACGTAGGTGGCCGTAAAGGCGGTCACCAGCAGTTCACCGCCGACCCGGCGCATGACGTCCACCGACGCCGAGTCCGGGTCGGCGAAGGTGCTCCATTCCGGAAACACCAGCTGGGCGAAGTACGACACCAGCACAAACAGCAGGCCACCGATCAGCGACACCACCATGATCGCCAGCGGGATGCGGAATTTCGGGTTGGTGGTTTCCTCGGCCATGGTCGACACCGCGTCGAAGCCGAGGAAGGACAGGCACAGCACGGCGGCACCGGTCATCACCAGCGGAACGCTGAAGCCTTCATGATGGAAGGGTTGCAACAGCGATACCGGCGCTGACTGTGCACTCAGGTTGTGGATCGACAAAGCGACGAAGACCACGATGAACACCAGCTGGACAACGACCATGATCCAGTTGACCCGTGTCACCGACTCGATGCCGATCAGGTTCAGGAAGGTCACCAGCGCAATGGAGCCGAGCACCCACACCCAGGCGTGAATCGTCGGGAAGTACTCGGACATGTAGATGCCGATCAGCAGGTAGCTGAGCAGCGGCAGGAAGATGTAGTCGAGCAGCAGGGTCCAGCCGGCCATGAAGCCGAAGTAGCTGCCAAAGGCCTTGCGCGTGTAGGTGTAGACCGAACCTGAATACGGGTGGGCCTGGACCATGCGGCCATAGCTGTAGGCGGTCAGCAGCATGGCGGCGAGGGTCAGCAGGTAGGCGGTGGGCAAATGCCCCTTGGTCATCTGGGTGACCAGCCCATAGGTGGTGAACACCGCCAGCGGAACCATGTAGGCGAGACCGAAGAGCACCAGTGCGGTGAGCCCCATGGATTTGCGAAAGCGCCCCGAAGCGCTGGCGTGCAATGGGTCATGGTGGGGGTGAGTTTCTGCTGTGTTTGTTGTTGTATGCATTGCGAACTCCTGGAAATCGAATACACGACGCTGCGGCAGGCGAGCGCGCTCGCTACCGGTGATGACGCTTGTTTGCAGGACGTGGGGCTAACCGGTTGCTGGCCGCCCGAGGTCAAACGCGGTGCACGCAAAGCGCCCACGCCAGCAGGCGTGGGCGTTCAGCTCAGCGTTTGCCGACCAGCCGCGCGGTGCGGTCTACGGCGATGCGGGTCTTCTCGACCAGCTCGTCGAGTTCCGCGCGAGTGGCGACCAGGGCGGGCGCCATGATCATGCGGCCAAGGGTCGAGCGGATGATCACGCCTTCTTCGAAACCGAAGGTGCGGCACTGCCAGGCCAGGTCGTTCTCGTTGTCGAAGCGCTTGCGGGTTGGCTTGTCTTCGGCAAACTGCAGGGCTGCCAGCAGTCCGGTGCCTTGAATGTCGCCAATCAGCGGATGCTGGCCGAACACTTCGCGCAAGATCTGCTGCAGGTACGGCCCGGTGTCGTCCTTCACCTGGCGGACGATACCCTCGTCACGCAAGGCCTTGAGGTTGGCCACCGCTACCGCTGCGGCCACCGGGTGCCCGGAGTAGGTCAGCCCGTGGGCGAAGACACCGCCGCGCTCGACCAGCGCTTCGGCGATGCGCTTGCTCAGCACCAGGCCGCCCATGGGCACATAGCCGCTGGTCAGGCCTTTGGCGATCGACAGGGTGTCCGGTTCGAAAGCGAAGTGCTGATGGGCGAACCACTCGCCGGTGCGGCCAAAGCCACCGATTACTTCGTCCGCGCACAGCAGCACATCGTACTGGCGGCAGATGCGCTGAATTTCCGGCCAGTAGCTTTCAGGCGGGAAGATCATGCCGCCGGCGCCCTGGAAAGGCTCGGCGATGAACCCGGCAACATTCTCGGCACCGAGTTCGAGGATCTTCTCTTCCAGTTGCAGGGCGCAGCGTTTACCGAACTCGGCCGGGGTCAGCTCGCCGCCATGGGCGTACCAGTAAGGCTCGTCGATGTGGGCGATGTCCGGAATCATCCCGCCCATCTCGTGCATGAACTTCATCCCGCCCAGCGCGGTGGCCGCCAGGGTCGAGCCGTGGTAACCGTTCCAGCGGCCGATCATGATCTTCTTCTGTGGCTTGCCGACCACCTGCCAGTAACGGCGCACGGTGCGGATCAGCACCTCGTTGGCCTCGGAGCCGGAGTTGGTGTAGATCGCGTGGCTGTAGTGCCCCGGCAGCAGGCTGAAGAGCAGTTCGGAAAGCTCGATCACTGCCGGATGGGTGGTGTGGAAGAACATGTTGTAGTACGACAGTTGATCCATCTGCGCGGCGGCGGCAGCGGTCAGGTCCCGGCGGCCGTAGCCGAGCTGGGTGCACCACAGGCCGGACATGCCATCCAGGTAACGGTTGCCGTCGTTGTCCCACAGGTTCAGGCGCTCACCGCGGACCATCACCCGTGGCCCTTCGGCATTCAGTGCCTTCTGATCGAGAAAGGCATGGATATGGTGGGCGGCGTCGGCTTTCTGATAGTCCTGGGTGTCTCGTTGCGGGGCAAAGGGTGCATTCATGGCTTTGTTCTCTTTCTTGATAAGCACGTGAGAGGGGAAGGCCGCGCTGATCCTGTGCGCAAACTGGCGCCGGTCCTGGGCGCTGGGGTGGGAGAAATGCTCCCACACTCTCGGCGCCCCCGAAATCACCCGTTTTGGTGACAACACCCGGCCGATTTTCGCTTTGCCAAGCTGCCGCTCTGCAGAGCTTTTTCGTATGACTGGAGAACATTTTTACTAATTTGCCTTGCCTCGATAGTGGCGCACCATCGACCCACATGAATAACAACAGACCGTGTCCACGGTCGATGTGGGAGTGCAGCGTGTTCGACCTTAACTTCTGGCAGCAGCGGGCCAAGCGGCAAACATTCATCGATACCGCTCTTATTGGTGGTCATCAGCTGAAGTCTTCCTCGGGGGCGACCTTCGATGCGATCAACCCTGCCACTAATCAGCTGCTGGCTCGCGTCGCGGCCTGCGGCGAGGACGAGGTCGATCTGGCCGTGCGCACTGCCCGCCGCGCATTCAACGATGGTCCGTGGGCGCGCATGGCACCGGCGCAGCGCAAGAAGATCCTGCTCAGGCTTTCCGAACTGCTGCTGGAACACCGCGAAGAGCTGGCCTTGCTGGACTCACTGAACATGGGCAAGCCCGTCATGGATGCCTACAACATCGACGTTCCGGGCGCGGCCGGCGTGTTCGCCTGGTACGGCGAGGCGCTGGACAAGGTCTACGACCAGGTCGCGCCAACCGCAGCCAATGCATTGGCAACCATCACCCGAGAAGCATTGGGGGTCATTGCCGCCGTCGTGCCGTGGAACTTCCCGCTGGACATGGCGGCCTGGAAACTCGCCCCGGCGCTGGCCGCAGGTAACAGCGTGGTATTGAAGCCCGCTGAGCAATCGCCATTCTCCGCCCTGCGCTTGGGCCAGCTGGCGCTGGAGGCCGGTATTCCGGAAGGCGTGCTCAACGTCGTGCCGGGGCTGGGCGAGAGCGCCGGCAAGGCCCTGGGCCTTCATCCGGACGTCGATTGCCTGGTGTTCACCGGATCGACTCAAGTGGGCAAATACTTCATGCAGTATGCCGCCCAGTCGAACCTCAAGCAGGTCTGGCTGGAGTGCGGCGGCAAAAGCCCGAACCTCGTGTTTGCCGACTGCCAGGACCTCGATCTGGCTGCGGAAAAAGCGGCGTTCGGCATCTTCTTCAACCAGGGTGAGGTGTGTTCGGCCAACTCCCGGCTCTACGTGCAGCGCGCTATCCATGACGAGTTCGTCGAGCGGGTGATCGCCAAGGCGCAAGCCTGGATCCCGGGTGATCCGCTCGATCCGGCCAGCAGCGCAGGGGCGATCGTCGATAGCGAGCAGACCGCGCGGATCATGCGTGCGATCGGCCAGGCGAGTGAGGAAGGCGCGACACTGCTCAGCGGTGGCGAACAACTGACGTTCAATGGTTCCTCCAACTTCATCACACCGACTATCTTCGGCGCCGTGAAGAGCGACAGCCGCCTGGCCCGTGACGAAATCTTCGGCCCGGTGCTGGCCATCAGCGCCTTCGACAGCGAAGAGGAGGCCGTGAGGCTCGCCAATGACAGCATCTACGGCCTGGCCGCTTCGGTATGGAGTGACGATCTCAATCGCGCCCACCGTGTAGCCAGGGCGCTGAAGGCCGGCACCGTGTCGGTCAATACCATGGACGCACTCGACACTGCCGTTCCGTTCGGTGGCGGCAAGCAGTCCGGGTTCGGCCGCGATCTGTCGTTGCATTCGTTCGACAAGTACACACAACTGAAAACCACCTGGTTTCAGCTGCGTTAAAGCCTGGCTCCTTCCCGGAGCCTCAATAACAACAAACACACAACTATAAGTCGTGAGGGCGTTTCCATGCGTACTTTCACCGCGTCGCTCAGCTTTGCAGTGCTCACCGCTGTCAGTCTTCCTGCGCTGGCCAGCACGTCCAGTCTGACGGTCATCTCGTTTGGTGGTGCTACCAAGGCCGCACAACAGGCCGCCTATTTCCAGCCCTTTGAAAACAGCGGGGCAGGGAAAGTGGTGGCTGGCGAATACAATGGCGAACTTTCAAAGATCAAAGCCATGGTCGACGTCGGCCATGTGTCCTGGGACGTGGTGGAGGTAGAAAGTCCCGAGCTGATTCGTGGTTGTGAGGAGGGTTTGTTCGAACGGATCGATCCGGCGCTGCTCGGCGATCAGGCCAACTACCTGCCGGGTACCGTGAGCGAATGCGGTGTGGCCAGCTATGTATGGTCCATGGTGATTGCCTACAACACGCAAAAGCTCAGCAGCGGGCCTGCCTCTTGGGCTGATTTCTGGGATACCCAGCGTTTTCCGGGCAAGCGCGGTCTGCGCAAAGGTGCCAAGTACACCCTCGAGGTGGCCTTGCTGGCTGACGGCGTCTCCCGCGAGGATCTCTACAAGGTGTTAGGCACGCCTGAAGGGGTGGACCGAGCCTTCCGCAAGCTCGACCAGATCAAGCAGAACATTCAGTGGTGGGAAGCCGGCGCGCAACCGCCGCAATGGCTGGTTGCCGGCGACGTGGTGATGTCCGCAGCCTACAACGGACGCATTGCATCGGCTCAGAAGGATGGCTCCAAGCTGGGCATTGTCTGGCAGGGCAGCCTGTATGACCCTGACCACTGGGCCATCGTGCGCGGCTCCGGGAACAAGGCGCTGGCAGAGAAGTTCATCACCTTCGCCAGTCAGGCCGAATCGCAAAAAGCCTTCTCCAGCCAGATCCCTTATGGCCCCGTGCGCACTGAAGCGCTCGCGCAATTGCCTGCCGATGTCCAGCATCAGCTGCCCACCGCGCCTGCCAACCTCGCCGATGCACAACTGGTGGATGCTGCGTTCTGGGTCGACCACGGTGAAGAGCTGGAACAACGCTTCAATGCCTGGGCTGCACGCTGAGACGATAAACAGTGATGGTGAGCCCATCCCGGCAATGGAACAATGCTTCAGCGCCGATGTTGGATTACCTCGGCATCCCCGATGCAGAAGGTGAGACACACGATGGGCAATAACCGGCTTCAATCCGCAGAGTGGTTCCAGCAGATGGCTCATGTGGTCGATTGCATCGGAACGTCCGGGTTCGTTGAGTCGCTGTTCGCCGCGCTCAACTCCCTGGCACCGTCCCATGCCATCACCGTGTTCCTGTTTCCCCATCAAGGCTTGCCGTCGGCATTGTTCGAACGCGATGAGGAGGGGCCATGGATGCCGGAAGGCAACGTGCGCAAGTACCTCGAAGGCTTCTACCTACTGTGCCCGTTCTACCGGGCCAGCATGGAGGGCATCGCGCCAGGCTGTTACCGGCTGAGCGACGTCGCACCGGACCATTTCAAGCGTAGCGAATATTATTTGTCGTTCTACCAGCATGCGCGTCTTGAAGACGAGCTCAACTACATTGTTCCGCTCGGGCCGAAACTGACGATCGCAGTCGCCTTGGCCAGTACCTGCCGTCTGAGCCGGCAGCAGGTCGACGAACTCAAGCGCATTGCCCCCTGGGTACTGGCCGTCGTACGCCGGCACTGGGGCGATCTTGACGCCGATGCACTCGGCGGCCGCTTTGAAAGCGCGCTGGGCCGGCAGATCAACGCAGCGCTGACCAAGTTCGGCTCCTCCTTGTTGACCGAGCGCGAGTGCCTGGTCGCTCAATACATGCTCCGCGGTCACTCCATCCGCTCACTCGCCGAACGCCTTGGTATCAGCGAGGACACGGTCAAGACCCACCGCAAGCACCTGTACGCCAAGCTTGATATCGCCAAGCAATCGGAGCTGTTCTCGCTGTTCATCGACTCGGTGGCCCAGGCGCAGGAAGGGCTGAGCAAAGACCCGTTGGAAAGCTACCTGCGGCGCAGACGATAAGCCGTGATTGTTCTATTCAAGTAACTACTTTTCAAAGCGCGCTGCGAGGCGATGAGATACCATGCACGGCCATAGTACGTACCACATTACGAAATAACAGGAGCAACCATGGCCCGTGGCGGCATCAACAAGGCCGTCGTGCACAAGGCACGTCAGGCGCTGCTGGCTCGGGGTGTCCACCCCAGCATCGATGCAGTACGTATCGAACTGGGCAATACCGGCTCGAAAACCACGATTCACCGTTATCTGAAAGAGCTGGACAACCAGTACCCGGCGCAGCCGTCGAGTGTACCGAACCTCAGCAACGCATTGGCAACCCTGGTCGAGCAACTGGCCGAGCAGTTGCGTGAGGAAGGGGAGGCGCGCATCGAGGAGGTGCGCAGTACGTTCGAGGCAGAGCGGCAAACGCTGCTGGCCCAGGTGCAGGCCAGCCAGCAGGCATTCGCGGCGCTGCAACAGCAGCATGCAATCCAGGCCGCAGCCTTGGCCGCAGAGTCCGCCGCGCTGGCCACCACCCGCAGTACCTTGCAGACGGAACAGACCCGCAACGCCACGCTCAATCAGGCCGTTGGCGAATTGAACCTGCGCCTGGCCGACAAGGACGAGCAGGTGCAGCAACTGCAGGTCGAGCTGCGGCAGTTGCAGCAGACCATGATGGTCAAACAGGACGAACTCACGCGCCTGAACCGTGACAACGAAGGCTTGCTGGTACAGATCCGTACGCTTAAAGATGCCCAGCGCACACTCAAAACCCAGAGCGAGCGGCGTCTGGCACAGATTCAAGGGCTGGAAGTGAAACTGGCGCAACTCAATGGCTCGCGCGATGAGCTGGAAAAGCAGAACCAGAACCTGGCGCTGAGCCTGGCCGAACGGGTGACCGAATTGCGCCAGCAGCTGCAACTGATCGGCAAGCTGGAAGCACAGCTACGTCAGGCTGAAAAACTGACGCAGCAGCTTCAGGCCACGCCCTGAAGTTTCAGGCGCATCGCGCACCGATCCGTCAGCCCATGTGACTGTTCGGCAGCTAATTGGCGCTGCAGGAAATCGCTGCAGCTCTGCGCGTCCAGCCGCTCAAAGCCCAGGCGTGCATAGAAGGGCGCATTCCACGGCACGTTGCTGAAGGTGGTCAGCGTCATCCCGGCAAAGCCTTGCGCTTGCGCCCAGGCGCTGGCCGTAGCGATCAATCGACGACCTTGCCCGTGGCCTTGCAGCGCCTGCGCCACCGACAGTTCGACAATGTGCCAGTCCTCGCCACAGGCCTGGCCACAGAGAAAGCCCTGCGCACGATCCTGCTCGTCAACCACTACCCAGCTATGGCCAGCAGCGATAAATGCGCGATGCTGCGCGGCACTGAGCACCTCTTCACTGGCGATCCACTGCAGGCCTTCGCAGGAAAGAAAAATTTGCGCGGCAGAACGCTCGATAGCCGGGAGCAAGTCTGCGTCGTCGTCGCGGGCGCAACGGAGGGTGGTGGGCATGGTTGTACTGTCCGATACAAAAGGTGAGGCAAGCCGCAAGGCCTGCTTTATCCGCCTCTGCTATATCCACAATTCACAAACAATATTGGCAGTCTCTACCGGTGGATTGTATATATTGCTGCGGAACTCAATGTTAACAACCCATGCCCGAAAAAGTTAAGCGCTCCTGTTCAGGAGGGGTTTGATCATGGGTATTCACAGGGTAAAACGGCGGTTCATCCCCGGTAAATGGGGGGCTGATTTTTTAGCGTTGGTGCTGCTTTTTTTTGTTTTCTTTTCGCCAGCCGCGCAATCGGCGGACTGCATCAAACTGTGCGAAGGCGGCAAGCATGACTGCCTCAACGTCTGTTCAAACGCTCCAACGTCCTCAAAAATCGCCGCTTGCAGTAATGCCTGTTACTCGACGTACGACTGCCCAGCGCGGTGCGCCAACCCGAAATCGCCGATTCCGCAATCGCAACCTTCTGCACAGAAAAACCCGACTACCCAGTGCAACAGCGCGTGCAATCAGAAATATTCACAGTGCGCGATGACGTGCCAAGGAAAAACGTCGTGCTTTGAAACGTGTGGCAGCATGGCAAAAAACTGTTTTAGCGCCTGCGGAGGATTGTCGAACAGTACATCTTCTTCGCAATCTCAAGGGCAGTCAAAAACTCAGGAGGTTTTAAATAAAGTTGATTCCTTGAACAAAGCGGTCCAAGGGATATTTGGAACAGGACAGTAACGTTGCGCGCATTTCAGCCGCCGCAGGGATGCCGCATTGTCAGCACCAACCCCCGCCAAACGCCCTGGATCAATGAAATTTCCGGCGTCGCAGCTTTTTGCTTGCCAGCAACCACAAAAATCATAATTTCGCCATTTCCATCCTTTGCACAGAATGCGACCTACACCCACCCACGATGATTCGCGTGGGAAACCTCAGTAGGGCGCAGCGATGACAAACAATAAAACCGCAATAGACACGCTCGTAGTCGGCGCCGGCCAAGCCGGTGTGGCCATGAGCGAACACTTGAGCCGACTCGGCGTGCCGCACCTGGTTCTGGAGCGCAACCGTATCGCCGAAGCCTGGCGTACCGGGCGTTGGGATTCGCTGGTTGCCAATGGCCCGGCCTGGCACGACCGCTTTCCGGGCCTGGAATTCGACGGCCTCGATCCCGATGCCTTTGCCGGCAAAGACCAGGTTGCCGATTACTTCGAAGCCTACGCGAAAAAATTCAACGCCCCGGTACGCACCGGTGTCGAGGTGACCAAGGTCGAGCGCAACGTCGGTCGCCCTGGCTTCACCGTGGAAACCTCCGACGGGGTGATCGAAGCCAAGAACATCGTGGTTGCCACCGGCCCGTTCCAGCGCCCGGTGATTCCGGCAATCGCGCCAGCGGACGGCAAGGTTTACCAGATGCACTCCGCCGAATACCGCAACCCTCAGCAACTGGCCGAAGGGGCTGTGCTGGTGGTGGGTGCCGGTTCTTCAGGCGTGCAGATTGCCGATGAGCTGCAGCGCGCCGGCAAGCAGGTTTACCTCTCGGTCGGCGCCCATGATCGTCCGCCACGTGCCTATCGCAATCGCGACTTCTGCTGGTGGCTGGGCGTGCTCGGCCTGTGGGACGCCGAGGGCGTACAACCCGGTAAAGAGCACGTCACCATTGCCGTCAGCGGTGCGCGTGGCGGTCATACCGTGGATTTCCGCCGCCTGGCCCAGCAGGGCATGACCCTGGTTGGTCTGACCAAGGCCATCAACAACGGCGTGGTGAGCTTCGAAGCGAACCTGGCCGAGAACATTGCCCGCGGTGACGAGAACTACCTGGCCTTGCTTGATGCCGCCGATGCCTACATTGCCGCCAATGGCCTGGACCTGCCGCAAGAACCGGAAGCACGCATCATGCTCCCGGACCCTGAGTGCATCAGCAACCCGATCCTCGAGCTGGACCTGGCCAAGGCCGGTATCACCACGATCATCTGGGCCACCGGTTACTCGGTCGATTACAACTGGTTGCAGGTCGATGCCTTCAAGGCCGACGGCAAGCCGCAGCACCAGCGCGGCGTTTCCAGCGAAGCGGGTATCTATTTCGTCGGCCTGCCATGGCTGGCCCGTCGCGGCTCGGCCTTTATCTGGGGCGTGTGGCACGACGCCCGGCATATTGCCGAACACATCATCAAGCAACGCGCCTATTTCGATTACCGGGATGCCTCGCAACGCCAGGCCGAAACTCCCGCAACCCACACTCAATCCGCCAGCCTTATGGAAGTCCGTTGATGCCTACTCATACCCGTATCCGCATGTTCAACACCAAAGACACCTACCCGAACCAGACCCTGGACAACGACCTGTGCCAGGCAGTGCGCGCCGGCAACACCGTGTATGTGCGTGGCCAGGTCGGTACCGACTTCAACGGCCAGCTGGTGGGGCTTGGTGATCCGCGGGCCCAGGCCGAACAGGCCATGCGCAACGTCAAGCAACTGCTCGAAGAGGCGGGCAGCGACCTGAGCCATATCGTCAAGACCACCACCTACCTGATCGATCCGCGCTACCGCGAGCCGGTGTACCAGGAGGTCGGCAAGTGGCTCAAGGGCGTGTTCCCGATCTCTACCGGGCTGGTGGTCAGTGCCCTGGGCCAGCCACAGTGGCTGATGGAAATCGATGTAATCGCAGTCATCCCCGAATAAGGAGCGTGCCATGACCTTTTCCATCGTCGGTCGCTGCGCCGAAACCGGCCAGCTGGGGATTGCCATCAGTTCATCCAGTATCGCCGTCGGTGCCCGTTGCCCCTGGCTGCGCTCCGGTGTCGGTGCGGTGTCGAGCCAGAACATCACCTTGCCGGCCCTCGGGCCGCAAGTGCTCGATGCCCTGGGTGAAGGGCTGGCGCCGCATCAGGCGCTGGACCATGCACTGACCCGCAACGGCTACAGCCAGTACCGTCAGGTAGCGGTGGTCGATGCGCAAGGGCGTACCGCCGTGTTCAGCGGCAACCATGCCCTGGGCACGCACAACGCCCTGGCCGGTGAGCAATGTGTGGCCGCGGGCAACCTGCTGGCCAACAGTGCGGTGATCGAGCGCATGGTCGAAGCCTTCGAGAACAGCGAAGGCTGCCTGGCGGCACGCTTGCTGACTGCCCTGCAAGCCGGGCAGGACGCCGGTGGGGAGGCGGGGGCGGTGCATTCGGCGGCGCTGTCGGTGGTCGGCGATCTGCTCTGGCCGATCGTCGATCTGCGCGTTGACTGGGCTGAGGAGAACCCGATCGGTGAACTGCACAAGCTCTGGAGCGCCTATGAACCACAGCTGCAGGACTACCTGACCCGTGCACTGAACCCGACCCTGGCGCCGAGCTATGGAGTGCCGGGCGATGAGTGAGCTGCGCAGCCGCGCCTTGCTGGCCCGGCTGATCGGCTTTGCCACGGTCAGCCGCGACTCGAACCTGGCATTGATCGAGTTCGTGCGTGACTACCTGCAAGGCCTGGGGGTGAGTTGCGAGCTGATCTACAACGCCGAGCGCAGCAAGGCCAACCTGCTGGCCAGTATCGGGCCGGCAGTGGCGGGCGGCGTGGTGTTGTCGGGGCATACCGATGTGGTACCGGTGGACGGTCAGCCCTGGACGGTTGAACCGTTCGCCCTCAGCGAGCGTGATGGCAAGCTCTACGGCCGCGGCGCGGCAGACATGAAAGGCTACCTGGCTTCGGTACTGGCTGCGGTGCCGGTGTTTCTTGCCAGCCCGCTGCGCCGCCCCGTGCACCTGGCGTTTTCGTATGACGAAGAGGTGGGTTGCCTGGGGGTGCGCAGCCTGCTGGAAGTGCTGCCGCAACGTATTCCTCAGCCGGCCCTGTGCCTGATCGGCGAACCGACTGAACTCAAGCCTGTGCTGGGTCATAAAGGCAAGCTGGCGATGCGTTGCCATGTGCATGGCGCACCGTGCCATTCGGCCTATGCGCCGTATGGCGTGAACGCCATCGAACAGGCGGCGCGCTTGATCGGCCGCCTGGGTGAGATCGGCCAGCGCCTGGCCGCACCAGAACACCACGATGAGCGCTTTGATCCGGCGTTCTCCACCGTGCAGGTCGGGGTGATCCAGGGCGGCACGGCGCTGAACATCGTGCCGGCAGATTGTCGCTTCGATTTTGAGGTGCGCGCCTTGCCGGCGTTCGAGCCACAGGCGGTAGTCGACGAATTGCAAACCTACGCCGAACAGACCTTGCTGCCCGCCATGCAGGCGGTCAAGGCCGACACGGCAATTCGCTTTGAGCCGATTTCGGCTTATCCGGGCCTGGCGACCGCACCTGAAAGCGCCGCCGCGCAGCTGGTAGCGCAGCTGTGTGGCAGCGACGACTTCAGCACTGTGGCCTTTGGCACCGAAGGCGGGTTGTTCGACCAGGCCGGGATCCCGGCGGTGGTGTGTGGTCCTGGCAGCATGGATCAAGGCCATAAGCCCGACGAGTTCGTCAGTGTCGAGCAAATGGCGGCCTGCGACCGCCTGATGGACCGCCTGGCCGAGTACCTTTGCAACAATTAGTTCATCGCGGGGCAAGCCCGCTCCCACAGTGAGCTTCGGTGGGAGCGGGCTTGCCCCGCGATGCTGTCAATGCTTATACCAGCCACGCCGCAAACTGCTCTTTGCAGTAATCGACAAACAACTGCGCAGGCTTGGTCAGCTGCGCACGTTTCAACCAACCGGCCACCAGGCCGGAGCCGGTCACCTCTTCAGCCAGTTCCACGCAGACCAGCGCTTGCCCATCATAGGTGCTCATGGTGTGTGGCCGGGTCACCAGCAGCGCAAAACCAAAGCCCTGGCCGACCATGCCGCGCACCATTTCGATTGAAGGCGAGCTGAAGATAATGTTCGGGCTCAGCCCCAGTTCTTCAAAAATGCTCACGAAATAGGTACGGCTGGGCTGCACATCCAGGAGGATCATCGGCTCCAGGGCCAGATCACGCAGCGACACCTGGGCCTGTTCGGCAAAGCGATGCCCGGCGGGCAGCAAGGCATAGGGCCGTTGCGGTGCCATCAACGCTTCGGTCTCGATGGTGCTGTCCAGATCATGATCGTAGAAGATCGCCAGGTCGTAACGCCCACCCGTCAGGCCTTGCACCAGCTCCTGCTGCTCGCCGTCCTGCAGACGGATCTCGACCCCCGGAAAACGCTCGCGAAAGCCTTTGATCAGGCGTGGCAGGTAGAGCGGGGCGACGGTCTCGAAACAGCCGATATCGATCTGTCCGCACACCACGTCATTGTCGGCCAGGGCGTTCTGTTCGAACTCCCGGGCCATGCGCAGCAGTTCCAGGGCTTTGCGATAGAAACGTCCGCCACCGGGCGTCAGCGATACGCCCTGGGCATGATGGCGGATAAACAGCTGCACGCCGAAGCTGTCTTCCAGGCCTTTGATTGCAGTTGAAATCGACGGTTGCGCGATGTAGAGCTTGCGCGACGCCTCGGCGACGCTGCCACACTCCACGGTGGTGACGAAATACTTCAACTGACGCAAGGTATAGGACGCCACAGTGCACCTCTGGCTGATTATTTTGCTACAGGTTACCCCTTCAGGCGCCTGGCCCTGCAGCGGATTTTGCTGGGCATTGAGGATATTTTCGCTGGGCAACCGTTGATCGCCCGGACGGCACCGGGGTACGGCAGCCGCCTCGAAACATCAAGGCCCGGATTTCTCCGGGCCGGTCTGAAGAGGTATCTGCCATGAGCCATCCACGTCCCGAAAATGATCCACTGTGGAAGGACCCACTGAATGATCCGCAACGTGAACATGATCCGGTCACCGACCCCAACGTCGACGGCGACCCGCAGCGGCGCGAGCATCCCCAGGACATCGAGCGCCTGCCCGATTCCCCGGATCAAAGCACACGCTTGCCGGAGCCCGATCAGCCCACGCCGCTGTCGGACGAGCGTCGCTAATCGGCCGTCAGCTCGTGCACCTGCCAGCGCACCGAGCTGACGCCTTTTTCCAGGCTCACCCGGCTGACCAGGCGCTCCAGCTGAGTCGGCGCATCGGGGCTGCCCAACAGCTCGGCGCGCACTTCCAGCTTGGCTGGATTGGCCAGGTCTTCGCTGTGCAGTGACTGCAGGCGCAGCCCGCCGCTGCCGAAACTGTGCAGCATCAGGCTGCGCACCTGGATTTCATCTTCGGCGCGGCAGGTGATACGCACCTCGAAACGCTGCTCGGCTTCATTGGCCGGCAGCACCTCTTGATGGTTGAGGCGTTGGGCGATATCGCGCAACAGGATGTTGGCACAGAGCACCACGCAGCTGCCCACTGCGGCCTCCAGCAACAGGCCCATGCTGCACAACACACCCACGGCGGCGGTGCACCACAGTGTGGCGGCAGTGTTCAGGCCGCGCACATTCAGGCCATCGCGCATGATCACGCCACCGCCGAGAAAACCGATGCCCGACACCACATAGGCGGCAATCCGCGACGCATCGGTGGCGGCCATGCCCGGCACGGCCTGGGTCATCAGCACGAACAGGCAGGCACCGGTACTGACCAGGGCATTGGTGCGCAGGCCGGTCAGGCGCTGGCGCAGTTGACGTTCAGCGCCGATCAGGGCGCCCAGTACCAGCGCGACAGTGACGCGCAGGAGAAATACTTTCCAATCCATGACAAACCTCGAATCCACGGCGCAGGGCCGCAACGCATCGAACCCAGTCGATGCAGGTATGAATAAATTGATTACGCAGGGTCACAGGCCAGGGCCACGAACAATCGTGCCGGGCTTGCAGGAAGGGAGAATGAAGCGTCGTCATCCGCTCGGGATGCGAGGCGCCACTGACCACCATGTACGGCGGGGCAGTGGCAGAGAGAGTCTGCTGAACTAGCGCGCCGTATGAACCTGTCGCAATCGACTAGAGCTACTGTCCAATGCAGGACTCCTGTATAGGCATGCAAAAATGCGGGCGAGAAACTAACGTTCAACAGCACCAGGGTCAAGGTTGTTTTCATGACAATTGCTTCCCTGACCTGCCGGATCGCCACTGTTCCGGATTTGCAACGCTGTAGTGTGTCAACGCCGCTTCCGCCGGCCCGCCGCAGTGGCTAAGGTAAACAGCACGGCACGGCGAGGGAGCGGTATGCAGCCACTGATCAATTATTTCAAGATGGTTCTGCACCCGGGGCCGGACACCTTCCGCTTTGCCCTGCGGACCATGGTTGCCTGTCTGCTGACCCTGTACCTGGCGTTTATCTTCGACCTCGACCAACCGAAATGGTCGATCATGGCGGTGTTTATCGTCAGTCAGCCGCTGGGCGGCATGACCTTGCAACGCAGTTTCGCCCAAGTGGTGGGTACTGCTGTGGGGGCCGCAGTGGCGGTGCTGATCATGGCGCTGTTTCCCCAGGCGCCGCTGCCGTTCATCGTCACCCTGGCGCTGTGGCTGGCCTTGTGCACCGCCGGTGGCACCTTGCTGCGCTACACCAGCTCGCATGCCTTCGTGCTCAGCGGCTTTACCGCTGTGGTGGTGGCCATGCTGGCAATCCCCGAGCAGGACAATACCCTGATGCTGGCCATCACCCGGGTCACCGAAACCTTGCTGGCGGTGGCCTGTGTGTGCGCCGTCAGCCTGCTCAGTGCCCGGCCGCAGGCGGTGGCCACAGGTTACTTCGGTAAAGTCGACCACCTGATCAAACTGATGGCCGCACATGCCGCCGCCGCCATTCGCGGCGAGGAAAGCGCAGCGGCCTTCAGCCAGCGGCAAATGCAGATCCTCGGTGAAATCAGCGCACTGGAAGGGCTGCGCCGCCACCTGTATTTCGATGCCCCGCACCTGCGCAGCGCTAACGACCTGGTGCAATTGCTGGGCAACCAGCTGGTGCTGCTCAGCTCGCGCCTGACCGTGCTGCGCAACCAGAAGCTGATGATCGCTGAACGCTGGCAGGGTGCCTATCCGGATTTCATCAACCAGCTGCTCACCGACGAACTGGCGTTTCTCGACCAACTGGCGCAACAGGGCAGGGCGATGCCCGCCAGCGCACGGGAACACTTCAGCGCCTTGCAGCGGCGTTTTGATCAGGCCGCCCTGCAAGCCGAGCAACTGGCGCCCGATCTGCCACCGACCTTGCGCTCCCTGGCCTGGGCGTTGCGTTGGGAACAGGCCAGGTTGCTGGAACAGTTGAGCGAGATGCTTGAACTCAGTGATGCCATTCAGGAAGGCCGTGCGGGCGACTGCCTGTACCGCCAGGCCCGGACCAACCCGCTGCACCTGGACTTTCGCCTGGCGGCGATGAACGCCAGCCGGGCTTTTCTTGCCTTGCTGGTCGCCGGCCTGATCTGGATCGAGACGGCTTGGGACGGTGCCCGTGCCGGGGTGATTCTGGTGGGCATTCTCTGCTCGTTGATGGCTACCTTTCCGCGCCCGTTGATGGCGGCGCAGAACTACATGCGCGGCTTGGGCATGGCCTTGCTGGTCTCGGCGTTGTACCAGTTCTGGCTGATCCCCCAGGTGGTCGATTTCGAGATGCTCGCGCTGTTGTTATTGCCGTTGCTGTATGTGGTTGCGGTCGGCTTGTCGACGCCAATGACTGCGGGAATCGGCATGGGCCTGGGCTTGTCCAGTTTCCTGCTGTTCGGCCCGCAGAACATCGGTGCCTGGCAGAACACCGCGATGCAGTGGTTCGAGTTTGCCGGTGCCTATCTTTGCGGCGGGGTGCTGTCGTTGCTGGTGTATGCCTGGCTGTTTCCCTTCAACCCGCAATTACGCATCGAGCGATTGTTCCGCGAGACCCGTGAGCAGGTCTATGCCTTGCTCAAGGGGCCGAGCTCCGATGAGCGCCAGTTTGCGTTCGAAAGCCGCATGGTAGACCGCCTGACGTTGATTATCGGCCTGCTGCCAGCCACTCAGGACGCCCGCTCCAGGGCGCTGTTCGAAGTCAATCTGGCGTGCATGGCCTTGGGTGTAGCGTTGCGCCAATTGCAGGAGCAGGGCCGGGCCAACCTGTTGCTCAGCGACAGCACCCGCGCGCGCCTGGGACAGGTGTTGCGCGACACCGGCCGCTATGTCGCCGGGCGCACCCGGGGGCAGCTGCCGGTGCTGCTCGATACCCTGCAAGCGCTGGGCGAAGAGCTTGACGCTCTGCACAGCGAGCAATTCACGGCAGCGGCCGAACAGTTGCGTTCGCTGTTTCGCATTCGCGTCGCGCTGCTGGTGATCGCCGGTTTCCTTCGTCATTACAGCAGCTACCTTGATCCCGCCGTCGACGGAGAGCCAGCCCTTGCCCATTGATTTCGAAGTCGGCGGCGTTTACCTGCCGCCGATTGCCCAGGCGCTGTTGCTGGCCATGCCGCTGTTGTTTGCCCTGTTGTGGCTGTTGCAGCGCCTGGGCGTCATGCAGCGGGTGTGGCACCCGGCCTTGTTCGAGGGCGCGTTGTACAGCTGCATTTGTGCCTTGATCATCCTGTTCATGGGGAGCTGAAACGGTGAAGAAACTTGTGGCCCAGGCCTCGACCCTGGCAATCGTGGCACTGGCGCTGATCCTCGGCTGGTTCGCCTGGGAGCATTACACCCGTGCCCCGTGGACCCGCGATGCGCGGGTGCGGGCCGACGTGGTGACGCTATCGGCCGATGTCGCCGGGCGCATCGTCGCCCTGCGGGTAGCCGACAACCAGCATGTCGACAAAGGCGAGCTGCTGCTGGAAGTCGACCCGGACCGCTATGCCCTGGCGGTCGAGCATGCCCGTCGTGCCATCGAAGTCGCGCGCGCCAGCGAAGGTTTGGCCCAGGCGGCGATTATCGCCAGCCAGGCCTCGCTCAAGCAGCGTCAGAGCGAAGAGCTGCGCCGGCGCACCTTGAAACAAACCGCAGCGATCTCCGGCGAAGAGTGGGAAAAGGCCAGCACCGATGTCGCCGTCGCCCAGGCCGAGCTGATGCGCGGACAAGCCAACCTGAGCCTGGCCAGCGCCAACGTGCAACTGGCCACGTCGGCATTGACCCAGGCGGAACTGGACCTGCAGCGCACGCGTATCTATGCGCCGGTCAGTGGCTACGTCACCAACCTGTTGACCCGGCAGGGCGACTACGCCAGCGCCGGTGGCCCGCTGCTGGCCCTGGTGGACAGCAGTTCGTTCTATGTCAGTGGCTATTTTGAGGAAACCAAGCTGCCGCGTATTCAGATAGGCAATCCGGTGCAGATCGCGCTGATGAGCGGGGAACACTTCGAAGGCAAGGTGCAAAGCATTGCCTACGCGATCACCGACCGCGAAAACGCCCCAGGTAGCCGCCTGCTGGCCAACGTCAACCCCAGCTACACCTGGGTCAAACTGGCCCAGCGCATACCGGTACGGATCGAGATTGATCCCGGCTATGCCGGCAAGAACAACCTGCGTGCCGGCACCACCGCGACCGTGACCGTACGCCCATAGCGTGACGAAATGCCTCCTGCTGGCTGGGTCAAAATGGTAGGCTTCTGGCCGTTTGTGCCAACCAGCCGATAGATGTCGCCATGATTCTCAACTTCGCTGTTTTTCTCTGCACCCTGACGGCCATGGAGGGCATCGGCTACCTGGCGCACCGCTACATCATGCATGGTTGGGGCTGGTTCCTGCATCGCTCGCACCATGAGCCGCAGCTGGGGGCGCTGGAAACCAATGACGTCTACCTGCTGGCCCTGGCGTTGATCGCTTTCGCCCTGGTGGCCATCGGCCGCGCCGGGCATGCGCCGTTGCAGTGGGTCGGGGCAGGGGTGGCGGCGTTCGGGGTGATCTACGTGATTATCCACGATGGCGTTGTGCATCGGCACTGGCCGTTCAAACCGCGACCGCGTAACCGTTATCTCAAGCGTTTGTACAAGGCGCACTTGCTGCACCATGCGTTGAAGGGGCGGGATAACAGTGTGTCGTTCGGCTTTCTGTATGCGCCGCCGATGCACAGGTTGAAGCGGCAGTTGCGTGCTCGGCGGCACCGGTAAAATCGGCCACCTTGCTCAATTTTGTGGGAGCTGGCCTTGCCAGCGATCGACCGTGCAACGGTCGCAACCCGGCCAACACCGGTGATGTAGGCTGTGCTGGCCCCATCGCCGGCAAGGCCGGCTCCCACAATGATTGAGGTAGTCAGCAGCTGCGCAATTTCATACAAGATTGCCCGGAGCGTTAGACGTACGCTGGAGTTGTTCCCTACATGGAGTAAGTGCATGAGCCTGCATATCGAAACCCCGCTGCTGGCATCTCGCCCGCTGAGCCTGGCCAGTGGCCTGGACGTCTGGCTGAAACTGGATGCCTTGCAGCCGTCGGGCTCGTTCAAGTTGCGCGGCATTGGTGCTGCCTGTGAAGCCTATGCCAAACAGGGCAAACGCCGATTCGTGTCCTCCTCGGGCGGCAATGCCGGGATCGCCGTCGCCTACGCCGGGCGCTGTCTGGGCCTGGCGGTGACCGTGGTGGTGCCGGAAACCACCACCGAACGGGCCAAACAGCTGATCCGCCAGGAGCAGGCCGAAGTCATCGTCCACGGCAAGGCTTGGCATGAGGCCAATGCCCTGGCGCTGTCGCTGCTGGGCGACGACGATGCCTACCTCCATCCCTTCGATGACCCGCTGCTCTGGCAGGGCCATGCCAGCATGATCGATGAAGTCGCCGCCAGCGGCCTGAAGCCTGATGCCGTGGTGCTCTCGGTGGGCGGTGGCGGTCTGCTTTCCGGCGTCTGTGAAGGCTTGGCGCGCAATGGTTGGGGTCAGGTGCCGGTGTTCGCGGTAGAAACCGCAGGCGCCGCCTCGCTGGCTGCCGCCATGGCGCAGAAGCAACTGGTTGCACTGGACAGCGTCAACACCGTGGCCACTTCCCTGGCGGCCAAGCAGGTGTGTCAGCGTGCGTTCCAGTGGACGCAGGAGCGTCCGGTGTATAGCCACGTTATCAGCGACCGCGAAGCACTCGATGCCTGCGAGCGGTTCCTTTCTGACCAGCGCCTTCTGGTTGAGCCAGCCTGTGGTGCGGCATTGGCATTGGCTTACGCGCCAACGGATGAACTCAAGCGCTATCAAAAGGTGCTGGTGATCGTCTGTGGCGGCGTTACCGCGACCATCGACCAGATCCGCCAGTGGCGCGCGGCCTGCTAGTTGGATAGCGTCATCCACCAAGCCCCCGGGCATCCAGGCGTGCGCCTGATCGCTGCGCGCTATCAGCAATTTGCCTTTCCCCGGCACTTTCACCTGGAGTATCACATTGGCCTGATCGTCGCCGGCCAGCAGCGCTATGCCGCCGGTGGCGAGCGCCAGGTGGCCGGGGCAGGGGACATCCTGCTGATGGCGCCGGAGCACGTTCACGACGGCGCCAGTGCCAATGATCAGGGTTATGGCATTCGTATCCTGACCCTCGACCCGGTTTGGCTGGCCGAAGTCAGCCGTGACTTGAGCGATGGGCGACAAGGTCTGCCAACCCTCAATGCCGCGCAGTTACGCCATCCGCAGCTGCAACAGTTGCTCAATGGTTTGCACCTGCAGCAGGACGCGCTGGCGTTCCAGAGTCAGCTGTGGGAAACCCTGGCATTGTTGCTCGGGCTGGGTTCGACCCTCAGGGTCAGTGAGCCCGGCAACGGCTTCGATCCACTGCGTTGGCGACAACTGCGCGACTGGCTGGAGTCACGCCTGGATCAGCCGCCCAGTCTTGAGGAAATGGCCGCGTTCGCCGACTTGAGCCCCTGGCAACTGCTGCGCCGCTTTCGCAACCATTGTGGGCTGCCACCCCAGCAATGGCTGACCCAACTGCGCCTGGAACGCGCCTTGCCTCGGGTGTTGGCGGGCCAGCCATTGAGCACGATTGCCCTGGACCTGGGCTTCTACGATCAAGCGCATTTCAGCCGCTTGTTCCGCCGCACCTATGGCGCGCCACCGCGGGGTCTGCAGGCGAAAAAAGCCCACGACAATATTTTTTAAGGTCTGAAGGAACATATTTAGTAATTTTCCTGGCTTCGCGCATTGCTCATGATCACTCCTACAAGAAAGCGCCCTTCGTGCCGGCGCGATCGAAGTACGTCCACGTACTCATCCTTGCCTTGGAGTTCGTCATGACCACCGCAACATCCGCTCCGCTTATCGAAAAACACACGATCGGATACGTGCCCCCACAAGATCGCCATGGAAAGGTGAGAGACCTGTTTACCCTCTGGTTCGGCGGCAACATCGCGCCGCTGCCGATTGTCACCGGCGCCCTGGGCGTACAGCTGTTCGGGCTGAACCTGGTCTGGGGCATCATCGCCATCCTCGTTGGCCACCTGGTCGGCGGGGTGCTGATGGCGCTGCATTCGGCGCAAGGCCCGCAAATGGGCATCCCGCAGATGATCCAGAGCCGCGCCCAGTTCGGTTCCCTTGGTGCATTGCTGGTGGTGGTGATTGCCGGGGTGATGTACATCGGCTTCTTTGCCTCCAACATCGTCCTCGCCGGCAAGTCGCTGCATGGCGTGGTCGATAGCGTGCCGGTGCCGGTCGGTATCGTCATTGGCGCCCTGGGTTCGGGGATTATCGGCATCATCGGCTACCGCTTCATCCATGTGCTCAACCGTATCGGCACCTGGGTGCTGGGCGTGGGCATCGTGCTGGGCTTCGGCTACATCCTGAGCCATATCCAGACCGCTGATTTCCTCACCCGTGGCAGCTTCAACATCTCCGGCTGGCTGGCCACCGTATCGCTGGCGGCGCTCTGGCAGATCGCCTTTGCGCCGTATGTCTCGGACTATTCGCGCTACCTGCCGCAGGATGTGGGTGTGGCTTCGACCTTCTGGGCCACCTACCTGGGTTCGGCGTTGGGTTCGAGCCTGTCGTTCGTGTTCGGTGCGGTGGCGGTGCTGGCCACCCCGGCGGGCATGGACACCATGGATGCGGTGAAACTGGCCACTGGCAGCATTGGCCCGCTGATGCTGGTGTTGTTCCTGCTCAGTGTGATCAGCCATAACGCCCTCAACCTGTATGGCGCGGTGCTTTCCCTGATCACCCTGGTGCAGACCTTCGCCCACCGCTGGATTCCGACCGCCAAAAGCCGTGCGGTGCTGTCGCTGGTAGTGCTCAGTGGTTGCTGCGTGGCGGCGGTTGGCGCCTCGGCGGACTTTATCGGGCACTTTGTCGATATGGTCCTGGCACTGTTGGTGGTGCTGGTGCCGTGGACGGCGATCAACCTGATCGACTTCTATGCGATTCACAAGGGCAAGTACGACATCGATTCGATCTTCCGCGTCGATGGCGGTATCTATGGCCGCTACAATCCGCAGGCGTTGCTGGCGTATGCCATCGGTATCGTTGTGCAGATTCCGTTCATGAACACACCGCTGTATGTCGGCTCGGTGTCGGCGTATATCGATGGCGCCGACCTGTCCTGGCTGGTTGGTCTGCTGGTGACTTCGCCGCTGTATTACTGGCTGGCCAGCCGGGATTCGGCGTATCGCCGCCGGCAGATGTCGATGCAGCTGGCAATGCAGTAATACACCCTACGGTGGGAGCGGGCTTGCCCCGCGATGCGATGTCACTTGGAAATTGCAATCGCGGGGCAAGCCCGCTCCCACAGACAGACACACACACCACTGTTCAAGGCGGTGAAACAGTGATCACCGTGGAGCCGGAAAATGGCCCCGGGGTCACTGTTCCGCGGGTGCTCAGGGTCGAGGTGATATCCAGCGGGGTGTTCAGGCCATCTGCGACCGCCACATTGATGCCCGCCGTGGCGTCCTTGCCGTTGACGGTGATCTTCGAGTACAGGCTGTCGTCGTCTCTGAGGCGTACGCCATAGGTGTTGGTTCTGGACGCCGAGACGGTCACGCTGGCCGGGCCCCGGCATTGCAGACTGAGCTGGGTCGAGGCCTGCGCCCCGTTCAGGGCATTGTCGGGCAGGTTTTTGTGGTCGATGGTGGTATCACCCTTGATCGCGCACTGTAGCATCGGCTCAACGACACGGGTGCAGGGGCCGAAAGGACCCACTCCGCCACCAAGGTTGGGACCGACCTTCGCGAAGCCGAACGAGATGCAGATTCCATCTTTGACGGAACTATTCGGGACCAGAATCGATCCGCTGTGGGGTATTCGAAAACCTTTACCCTCCAAATCCCATAGCAGGTTGGCCATCGTCTCGCTGCCACGGCGAATCGGTACATGCCAAGTTGTGCCGGAGAATCCTACGACGACGATGCTCCCGTAACTTCTGAACACGTACAGCGAAACGTTACAAGTGGTTTTAGCATAGTCGAGGTCTACGCACGGGCTAGGCATTCCTGCCGTGCCTGAACTCCAGTCGCTCACTACGAAGTTATAGCGTACGCCCCCCGGTTCATACCGACTGTCCGTTGGTGTAATGATGATAGCGTGTGCCTGGAGTGCAGTAGCGCCGAACAGGACCGCTGCCAGGGCGCTGCGCAGCACCGTAGGGTAGGGCTTTTTCATGGTGATCACTCGTAACTCAAGGCAAAGGTCATGGAGGCTTCGAAGTCGCCCAGTCCGAGGCTGCGATTGGCTAGTGCCTCGGGCTCGCCTTGCAGGTAGGCATTGAAGTTGAGCAGGTTGTCGCCGCTGCTCAGTTCGCCCATGCGGTGACTCTTGTTCAACGGCAAGGCCGTGCCGGCGGTCGTTTCCAGCCCCACCAGCAGGCCTTGGACGGTCGCGCTTTGCAGCACCAGCAGCCCGGGCGGTTCGCTGCTTTCGTTACCACTGAAGGTGATGCTGACCATGCGTTTACCGACGTCCAGATCGCAGTTTTTCAGGCGCAGCTCGAGGGGGCGGCCCTTGGTTCTGCCGTTGAGGTAGAGGTCTTTGTCGATCACGCTTTTGAAGTCCAGTTTGATCAACTCGTCTTCCTCGGCCAGCACGCAAGGCTCATTCACCAGGGTGCCGGAGAAGTACAGGTTGTCTTCTGCTGCCTGTAGCGCAGGCAGCCAGAGGCTGGCGGCGACCCAGGCGCTCAGGGTCATGGCCCACTTGCCCATAGATCCTCCTAGTAGAGTTCGGCCATCAGTAGCGCCGAAGCGGTAAAGTCGGTGCTGGGCAACGCCGCGCCGGTCAGTTTTACCGGTACGGCTTCCAGCACCGGCGGTGTCGAGGCGTTGACATCGATCTCCCGGGGTTGATTGGGAATCAGTGGGGTACCGCCGAGCAGTACCTTGATGCCCAGATCGTTCACCGAGGTTTTCAGCGCGGCAGGTTCGAAATGGGCGTCAGTGCCCTTGAGGGTCAGGCGCATGTGCCAGGTGATGCCTGCGTTGGCGGCGCCCGGGCATTCGATCTGGTAGGGAATCGCCTGGCGGTAGAGCTCGCCATCGATGCGGTTGACGGCGATATTGCGCTGAAAGCGCACCTCGATACGCCCGCCCTTGTCGCTGACGGTACAGCCGGGCGGAGCCAGCAGCGTGCCGCTGAATTGCAGGTTGTCCGCGCCAATGCAGGGCAGGGGCAGGGCGGCGACTGACAGTATTGCCAGCATGCGATAGAGGGTATTCATCGATAGTCCACCACCAGGGTTGCGCTGGCCTTGAACGCGCCGGCCTTGATTTCGCTGTTTTCGCGCTTGACCAGCACGGCTTGCAGCACGGGCTGTTTGCGGGTGTCGAAGTCTGCCCAGGTGTTGACTGCAAGCCGGGCGCCGTCCTTTTTAAGGGCGATACCGAGGCTGTCATGGTCGGGCACCTGCAGTAGCGCCGGATCGAAGGCGGGGGTACCGCGCACCTGCATGCGCAGTTCATTGCTCGCCGAGCGGCTGCAATCGAGTGTGTACTCGAGGGTGATGGTCTTGTAATTGCCATCGATGCCAGCGGTTTGCACATCGCCAAACGGTGCGCTGATGGGGGCGTTTTTATTGATCACGCAAGGAATCGCTGCATAGACAACACCTGTGATCGTCACCACCTGTTGCTCGGCAGCATTGGTCGAGGATGCGCTGCCCAGCAGCATGGCCAGCAGGGCAGTACGTGCGACAGTCATTCTGCAAGCCTCAGTCATATGCCAGGTTCACATTCAGGCTGGCGCGAAAGGCGCCCGGGCGCAGCGGCGCGGCCGTGCGTTCAGGGCGGATGTAATAGGTCAGCTGGCTATCGCCGGGCGAGACGAACCAGGCCGGGGCTATGCGGCCCAGGCGTACATCGTTGCCTTGCACATCGAGCAGACGCAGGCCGAAACCCTCGGCACCGACCACCTTGATCAGCTCGGGGGTATCGGCATCGGCCACCGCATTGAAGGCCAGCGCTGCCACCGGCTCGATCGCGCTCCAGACCAGGGTGCCCTGTTGCTCATCACGGCGGCCGCCGTCGCTGCGTACACAGCCTTGCAGCTTGAGGTGCAGGGCCACCGGCGTGCCCTGATCACCCATGCGTGACAGCCGGGCGGTGCTCAGCTCGCCTAACGACAGGGTCTGATAGGCGGAGCTGGGGTCCAGGTAGCAGGCGCTTTCCAGCAAGGTCCCGGTCACCTGGAACTCGGCCGTCTGCGCAGGGCTGCCAGCGGCATGAGACAAGGTCGAGACACTGGCGCTGCAGAGCAAGACTGCCAGACAGCTACGGGTTCCAGGCATCATGATTTGCCCTCAGGTGAATGGGTCATCGGATGTCAGCGCTTGCTGGCAACGGGACTGGCGGTGCAGGTGGCTGCAACACAGCTGAACTGCAGTTGTGGGCGGCCACCGTAGTCATTGACGTAGGTGAGCACCGGTTTGTCGCCCAGCGCCTTGCTGCTGACGCCCAGGTCGAGCTGGCCCCGCGGGGCGATCATCAGGGGTTTGAAGTCGGTTGCGCTGGCGGCCTTGAGGTTGGGTGTGGCGTCGATCAGCGTGACGTAGTAGGGCGTCGGGTTGTTCACCAGGTAGCGGTCGTTCTGGCGGGTCAGGGTCAGCTTTTCCTGCCAGGGGGCTTGGTTGACACCGGCCCTTGGAGCGATAGCCGCGGGGCGATAGAACAGCTTCACCCGCGTCTGCAGGGCGATCTGCAAGGTGTTCGGCTTATCGCTGCGCGGCGGAATCTCGCGCAGGTTGAAGTAGAACAGCGACTCGCGGTCCTGCGGCAACTGGCCCAGTTCAGGCAGGCCCTGAATCTTCACCTGGCTGTTGCTCCCGGCTTCCAGACGCTGGATCGGCGGCAGGACCACCAGGGGGCTGGTGATTTTCTCGGCCTGTTCGTTTTCGATCCAGGCCTGGGCCAGGTAGGGCAGCTGGGTGTTCTGGTTGCTGACGCTGAGGCTGACCGATTTCTCGCTGCCGGTAAAAATCACCCGGGTGCGGTCCAGCGACACGGCGGCCAGGCTGGTTTGTGCCGTGCACGCGCCGATCAAGGCGAGCAGGGGCAGGGTGTTGCGCTTGAAGCTGGAGTTCATAAAGGTACCTGTTGCAAATAGATTAAGCGGCGCTGTTGTCCGCCTCGCTGACGGGCTGGCACAGCAGCTCCAGTTGTCGTTCCGGCGATTGCACCTGGTCGGGCAGGGTAAAACGGCAACGCGAACTGCCACCCCAATGCAGCGACATGCTTTCGCCCGGCTTCATGCCGCTCAAGTAAGTCGATCCGTCTTCGCCGACAATGCCGGTTTCCTGGCCGCGGCGGTTCTGCGCGGTGGCGCCAAAGGGCGGCGCGCTGCGGTCGGCCATGCGAATGACGACCATGGCCTTGTGCCCGGCGATCACATCGAAACGGCGATAACCAATCGCACCCTCGGTCAGGGTTGCCTGGGTGATTGACTGGGTGGCTTCGACATCGTCGGCCAGGCTGTCCAGGACGATGCTGGCCTGGTTGCGGTAGTAGCTGTTGACGTCGGTGACCACCGCCTTGCCGAAACGGTTGGTACGGGTGACCCCGCCGTTGCCACGCACCGGCACGCCGGCCACGCCCTGGGTATCGAGCAGCAACCGGGTACCGCCCATGACGCTGCTGCGGTGCAGCGCCGCGCCTTCACCGGTCAGGGTCGCGCCGCCTTGCAGGGACAGGCCGGCCGAGGTGTACTCACCGGCCTGGTAGCTGGCGCTGGCCACCACCTGGGCCTGATCGCCATCATGGGAGAGGAAGCCGCTGGCGGTTTCGCCGCTTGAGGACTTACCGGCGCTGAGCATGTAGTGGTTACGCTCATCGATGCGGTCGTAGTAACCCAGGCTATGCCTGCTTTCGCCGCGATTGACCGATGAGTTGTAGCTGAATGAACCGGTGCTGCCCCAAGGGATGCTGACCGACAGATAGGCACCGTCATCGGAAGTGCCGTTGGCCTTGTTCTGGTAGGCGGTCAGCGACAGGCTGAGGTTCTTCAGGCCGCCGACATCGAAGTAGCGCGACAACGACAGGCTGTAGCGGTCACTGGCCTGGCTGTTCCAGTAGGTCTGGTGGTTGTAGTTGAAGTACAGGCTGAGCCCGGAGTCGCGAAACTGTTTACTCACCGTCGCGGTGTACAGTTCCTTGCTCTGGTTCAGCGGCTCGCCGCCGCGCCGGGCTTCGATGAACTCGTTCATGCTCAGGTAGTTTTCTTCCGAGAACCGGTAGCCGGCGAAGGTGACCTGGCTGTCGTACTCATCGAAGCGTTTGGAATAGCTGGCACGGTAGGACTTACCGGTCAGCGTGTCGCGCTCCGGCAGGGTGGCCCGCGACTGGGTGACGTCGAATGACAGCGCACCGAACGCCATCAGGTCGCGGCCCACACCGACAGCCAGCGAGCCGTAGTCCTTGGCGCCGAGGCCGCCGCCATACAATGACCAGCCATTACTGACACCCCAGGAAAACTCACCGGTGGCGAAGGCCGGGCCATCCATCTGGTGCTCCCAATCGGAAGGTTTACCGGCGGCCAGCTTGTAGCGCACCGTGCCCGGACGGGTCAGGTAGGGAATGCTGGCGGTGTCCATCTGGAATTCCTGGACGCTGCCGTCCTGCTCTTCGACGCGCACGTCCAGTTGGCCAGAGACCGCATCATTGAGGTCCTGGATTCGAAATGCGCCTGGCGGCACCTGGGTGTCGTAGAGCACCCGGCCTTGCTGGCGAATCACCACGCGCGCGTTGGTGCGTGCCACCCCCCTGACTTCCGGGGCATAACCCCTGAGGTTGGGTGGCAGCATGTTGTCATTGCTGCTCAGGTTGCCGCCGGTGTAGCGAAAGCTGCCGAACAGGTTGGAGTCCAGATAGTCTTCACCGACGATCAGGCTCGAGCGCAGCGACGGCACGGCGCGCAGCGCATAAAACCGGCTCCAGGCAAATTGCTGTAGTGACGGCTGGTCGTCACTGCGTTGCATCTGGGTCTGCCAGTCACCGCGCAAGCGCCAGGCGCCCAGGTTGATACCGGTGGTGCCATTGCCACTGAGGTTGTCGCTGCGACCTTTACCCTGCTTGCGCTCGGTGGTCTGGGCGTTGAAGTTGTAATCGAACAGCACCCCGGCAATACCGTCGTCCCAGCGCGAAGGCGGGTCCCAGTTGGCCGCGGTGTATTCCAGCTGGTCCTGGGGGATGCTCAGGTACAGCCCTGCAGTGCCCAGATTGCCACGGGCCTGCATGCCGGGAACGCTGCCCAGGTCGAGGCAGTCACCGGCGTGCCACCAGGTCAGTGATTTGATCGCCTGTTCTTTCAAGCCCAGTTCATTGACCAGCGCCGGCGACAGGCAGGCAACGCTGCTTTTGGGGTCGTCCTCGGCGGGGAAGTAGTCAACCGGGAATTCCGTCAATGTATCGCGGTTCACGTGCACCATCAGACTGTATTGGCCGGGCATGATGAAGTTGGCCGAAGCAAACACCCCAAGATCAAGGTTCTCGCGATCCTTGAGGTCCAGTACATCGGTGTTGAATTGGAATTCTTCGGCTGCACTTGCCCACGTCGCGGCACAGCACAACGCTGTGGTAGCCAGTACCTTACGGTGATCCACGTGATTAAATCCTTGAACGACACTGCACACCGAGTGTCTGCAGTTCAGAAGTGCTGAATGCTCAGCTTGATCGTGGCGTGATAGTCGCCCGCTTCCAGTGCATGACCGTTACCGACGAGTGTCAGTGAGTAATTAAGCATCAGGCTGTCGCTGGACAGCGTGCTGTGCTCAAGCAACATGCCGGGTGATATCAACTTTCCGTGTTCATCTTTTATCTGTAATGCAATGCCTTGTGCACCGCCTTTAATACCGAAGTATTGACCTTCAGTTTCACCTTCGAATACCAGTTTGAAACGCTGCGAAGGCTCGGAGTTGCTGAGCGCATTGGAACCGACGCAATCACTGATATAAATATTCAGGGATTGTTGAGCTGAACTATCGCCGCTGACTAACCCATTAAGTGCCGTGGGTTTGAATGTCACGGTTTGATTGTCATTACCCACGCGGATGGTGCAGGCGCTGTCGACGATGCTTCCGGCCAGTTGCACGCGCCCTTTGAGTGCTGTGGTCAGTGGCCGCTCAGCAGCACAGGCGGGCTCGCCCAAGGCACACAGGAGCAGTGGCAGCAGCAGTGCGGTTGAACGAATCATCTAGACCTCCGCTAGCTCCCCCGCAGTACGCAGCCTGTGCGTACTGCGGGGTACTTCAGTGACGGTAGCCGTTACTGATAAGCGAGGGTGAAGTTGGCGAACGTCTCGAAGTCACCCGGTACGATTTCGGCCGCAGTGCCTTCGCCGCCGCCTTCTGGGGTAACCATGTCGCCCTGCAAGTAGGCACTGAACTGCAGGTAGGTGTCGCCATCGGACAGCGTCTGTGCAGGCGAAGCAGAGCCAAGCTTGATCAGCGCACCGGTGTGGTCGGCGATAGCCAGGCTGGCACCTTGGGCGGTGCCTTTGAGCGCCAGCAGGTCAGGGTTGGACGAAGGCGAACCGGTAAAGGTTGCGGTTGCCGACTTCAGGGCGCCCAGCTCACAGCCGCGCAGCTCGATCTTGAAGGGAGTCGGGTTGGATTTGCCGCCGTTCTTCAGGCTAACGTTGGCAATTTGATCCATGTCGACCGTCTGGTACTGCGACTCTTGAGCGATGGAGCACGGTGCATCGATAATCGCGCCCTTGAAGGTAATCACACCGTGGCCCTGATCTTTGGCAACACTGACAGCAGAAGTCGCTGCGAGGGAAACTGCCATGATCGCGCCAGCCAACGTACTAACTTTCATTTCACACTCCTAAATTGAAATTGACGTCCTTGAAGGGGACTCAATGGAACACTCTCTGAGCTGCGGCCTCTCTGTGCCGTTGAGCTGGAGTAAGTCTAGGAGTGAGGAGGGGTAGAAGTGAGTAGGACGTTGCCGACGCAGGCCTAGGAAATTTCCTACAGGCCCATTCAGGGCCGTCAGGGTGTCAAGGCATTGCGTTTGGCAAACTCAGCCAGGTCAACCAGCGACGCGGCCCCGAGCTTTTGCAGCAACCGGGTTTTATAAGTGCTGACCGTCTTGTTGCTGAGAAAGAGCTTTTCACCAATTTCTTTATTGGAGTAACCCTGGGCCAGATACTGCAGTACCGTCACTTCCCGGTCGGTCAATGATTGAATCTGTTCACGTTCAGTCAGTTGCTCGGTCGGATTGACACTGTCAAAGGTCAGCGAGGGAAAGAAGGTATAGCCGGCGTCCACAGCTTTGATCGCGGTGATCAGGCTGCCGAGGTCTTCTTCTTTGTTGACGAAGCCGCGTGCGCCGAGCTGGACACAGCGGCGGCACACCGAGTCAGCGGGTTGCGAGGTCAGTATGAGGATCTCGCTGCGCACATTCAGGGCTTTGATCCGGGAGATAACGGTAAAGCCGTCCAGCTTGGGAATACCGATATCGAGGATGACCACTTGCGGTGTCAGGTCGCGCACCAGCTGAACAGCATCGAGTCCATTGTCGGCTTCACCCACCACGCGCATGCCGTGCTTTTCCAGCAGGACCCTGACGGCAAGTCGAATGACCGGATGATCGTCAACTATCAGAACGCTATGCATAGTGTGATTTTTACCTTGAGAAAACGCTTGTTACTGGAACGGTACAACCCGGGCGGTAAAAGACTAACACCATTAGCCGAGCGGGGCAGGGCTGTACGTTAATGTAGTTTACCTTAGGAAATTTCCTAGGAGGCCTAGGAAATTTCCCATGGAGATGCCAGAAGCGCGCCTCGCACACTGTCTTCCCTTATTTTGCGTGTAGCCCTGCAATGCAAAACTTGACTGTTCTGGTCCTGGAGGATGAACCCTTCCAGCGCCTCGTTACCGTAACCGCCCTGGAAAAACACCTATCGAGTCCTGTCTTGCAAGCCGCGGACGGTGATCAGGCCATGGCCGTGCTGGCTGCCTGTGGCTTTGTCGATATTGTTCTGTGTGACCTGAAAATGACCGGTATGGATGGCCTGGCCTTTTTGCGTCATGCCAGCAGCAGTGGCAAGGTCGGCGCCGTGGTGCTGTGCAGCGAGCTCGACCCGATCTTGCGCCAGGCCACTGTGGCGATGATCCACTGCCTTGGGCTGACCTACCTGGGTGATCTGGGCAAGCCGTTTCACCTGGAGGGTTTCAGCCCGCTGGTCAAGCGTTACCACGCACACCGCAATGCCGAACCCAGGTTGCTGTCACCTGCTGAACTGCCGTCTCTAAGCGACGTACAGCGAGGCCTGGATAATGGTGAATTCGAGGCGTACTACCAACCCAAAGTCACCCTTGAGGGGCAACGATTGGTCGGTGCGGAAGTATTGGCGCGCTGGAACCACCCGCAGTGGGGCGTGCTCTCGCCCGCGCATTTTTTGTCGGTAATGGAACAGCACAATCTGATCGACCGGATGTTCTGGCACCTGTTTGAACAGGGTTTGGCACTGTACCAACGGCTGGCAGCGCAAGGGCGGCTGGTCAACCTGGCGTTCAACCTGCACCCTGGTCAATTGGCCTGCAACGCCCTGACCGAGCGCATTCCGGCGTTGCTCAAGCGTGCCCAGGTACCGCCGGGCAGGGTGATGTTCGAGATTACCGAATCCGGGCTGATCAGTGCGCCTGCCAGTAGTCTGGAGAATCTGGTAAGGCTGCGCATGCTCGGCTGCGGTTTGGCCATGGACGACTTTGGTGCTGGCTACTCTTCGCTGGATCGACTCAGTGAACTGCCGTTCAACCAGATCAAACTCGACCGCACGTTCGTGCACAAAATGCAAAGCCAGCCCAGAAGCGCCGCGATCATCAGCTGTTCGGTGGCGTTGGCGCGGGCACTGGATATAACGCTGATTCTTGAAGGTGTAGAGACGGCCGAGCAGCAAGCACGCCTTATTGAACTGGGTGGCACCCTTGGCCAGGGTTTTCTGTTTGCCCGACCTATGCCGCAAAATCACTTTATCGACTTCTGCAGGGCGCAGGCGACAGCCAAGGGCGGGGCAGGTGTTGATGATTGAACGACGGCAACGGCTTTGAACTATCATTGCGCCAGTCTTGGCGGTTATCCAGCTTCTTGCTGTGTTCCTGGATGAACTGCCCTCAAGCCACTGGTTCCCGTACTCTCCGGCTCTTTCGGTCTCTGATCCCGCATGTATTTACGTTCTTTGTGCCTGTTCATCTGCCTGCTGTGCAGCAGCGCTGCGGTTGTGGCTGCCTCTTTGCCCCTGGTCCCGCAGGTGCTGTCGAGCCAGCTGCGAATCGACCGCCACGATATTGAAATTTCCACCGAAGACTGGCATTGGCTGCGGCACAAGGCCGAGCTCAGGGTGGGTGTGTCGGCCAGCGAGTCAGCGCCGTTTTCGGTCAATGCCGAAGACAACCAGTATGAGGGCATCAGCGCCGATGCAACCGCCCTGGTCGCGCAGTTACTGGGCTTGAAAATCAAAGTCATTCCTTTTGCAAACGACGACGATGCCGAGAATGCCTTGCAGGAGGGCAGCGTCGACGTCATCAGCCGACACGGTAGCCTTGCGCCGCGCCAGGATTTGCTGCTCAGCAAGCCCTACGCCCGGGACCGCCTGGCACTGTTCAAGCGCAGTGCCGAACCACGGCATTCGCCCGCAGATCTTGCCGGCTTGCGCGTAGCGGTCAGCACTGAACACAGTGCCGAGTTGAAACAACGCTATCCCAGGGCCGACATGCGGGTGTATGCCGACCATGACAAGGCGATTGCCGCCGCTGCCTTTGGTCAAGCCGACGTTTATCTGGACGATCTGTACAGTGCCTACTACCGCATCAATCGTGCGTATTACGGCTACTTGCGCTTTGAGCGTTTCAGTGACCTGACGGTAGGCGGCTACAGTTATGCGTTGCGCACCGACAACACGCGCTTGCAGCGGCTCATCAATGTCGCCATCGAGGCGATCGGCGACGATCAGTTGCGCAATCTGGCCAAGCGCTGGGTCGGCAACAGCTTCCTTCCCAATGAAGCACCCATGGACCTGACCGTCGAGCAGTTGCGCTGGATTCAGCGCAACCCGGTGGCACGATTGGTGATCAATGATGATATGGCGCCGGGTGCCTACTACGACTCGAACGGTGTGTTTTCCGGCGGGGTCGCTGATCTGCTTGAAGTGATAACCCTTAGTACCGGTCTGCATTTCGAGATAGTTGTGGTCAGGGGCGGGTACCCGCAGATGATCGAAGCGCTGCATAAAAACGCAGCTGATCTGGCCTTGATGACCGCCAGCCCCGAGCGTGAAGCGTACCTGCGCTTTTCCCGGCCCCTGATCGATAGCCCGTTTGTGCTGATCAGCGGCATGCAGCAGCAAGGCAAGCTGGAGAGCCTGATCGACAAGCGGCTGGCAATTCCGTCCGGGCACGTGGCAGCTCAACAGCTACGCAAGCGCTACCCCAACGCAGAAGTGATCGAAGCTGGCACCACGCTGGATACGATGAACATGCTTTATAAAGGCAACGCCGATGCCGCCATGGTGGCGTTGCCAGCAGCGCGTTATTACATTGAGCGCCTGTTTCGCGACCAACTGGTAATCAACCGAGTGCTCGATGTCGGGCCGTCCACGACGAACTTTGCGATGCGCCGCAGCGATGTTGAACTGCAATCGATCATCGACAAGGTCTTGCAGAGCATTGCACCCGATGAGCTCAATGCGATCTCCAACCGCTGGCGCTCGCCACCGGGCATGAGCGGCCAGACCTGGATCGATTACCAGCGGGTGATCGTTGAAATCGTCGCGGGTGCCGGGTTGCTGCTGTTGCTGTCGCTGGTCTGGGTGGTCTATCTGCGTCGGCAGATCAAGGCCCGGGCCAAGGCTGAGCGCATGCTCAACGATCAACTGCAGTTTGTCGAAACACTCACCGACAGCATGCCGCCACCGCTGTATGTACGTGATCTCAAGGGGCGCATGCTGTCGTGCAACCGCAGCTACCTGAAAAGCGTCGGCCTGAGCGCCGAGCAGGTGCTGAACAAAACGGTGCGCCAGTTGCCCAAGGAAAACTTCGAGAGCCTGCCGGACTTTCATCGCAACTACCTGCAGGCCATGCGCGACGGCCAGACCATCGAGTCGGTGCATGCCATTCAGTTGCAAGGCCGGGAAGTGTGGATCAACCACTGGGTGCAGCCGTTCCAGGATTCGCAAGGCGTTACCAAGGGCGTCATCTGCGGCTGGCTGGATATCACCGAACACCGGCAGTTGGTCGAGCAGCTACAGGAAGCGAAAAACCTGGCCGACGACGCCAGCCGCGCCAAGACCAGTTTCCTGGCGACCATGAGCCATGAAATTCGCACGCCCATGAATGCGGTCATCGGCATCCTTGAGCTCGCACTCAAGCGTGCCGACAGCAAACCCATCGATCGCGCCAGCATTGAAATCGCCCATACCTCGGCAAAAAGCCTGCTGGAACTGATCGGCGATATCCTCGACATCGCCCGTATCGAGTCCGGTCGCCTGAGCCTGTCGCCCAAACGTGCCAACCTGCGCGAACTGGTCGAGTCGGTGGCCAGGGTGTTTGAAGGGCTGGCCCGGCAGAAACGCCTGAACCTGATCCTCGATATCGACTCGAGCATCAATTGCGATGTGCTGGTCGATGCCCTGCGTTTCAAGCAGATCCTCTCCAATCTGGTCAGCAATGCCATCAAGTTCACCGAAGAAGGCGCGATCAAGATCAGCATCTGCGGGGTGCTGGTCGATACCAGCCTGCTCCATGTCAGCCTCAGTGTCGAAGACACCGGCGTCGGCATCAGCCCGAGCGACCAGCAACGTTTGTTCCGGCCCTTCGTCCAGGCCCAGCGCAATGTCCAGCAGACCGAAGGCACAGGCCTGGGTCTGGTGATCTGCCGCTCGCTGTGCGAAATGATGGGGGGCAGGGTGACGCTGACCAGTACCTTGGGGCGTGGCACCCGGATTGATGTCGAGATGCGCCTGCAAGTGCTTGAGCACATGGATGTGCGGCCGGTGCCTGCGTTGATCCAGGCCAGGCCTAGATACCAACTGCAAGTGCTGGTGGTGGATGATCACCGGATCAATCGTCAGGTGTTGCATGAGCAACTGAGTTACCTCGGCCATGAAGTCTGTGAAGCGGAAAATGGTCAGGTGGCGTTCCAGCGCTGGAGCGAGCAACCCTTCGATATCATCATTACCGACTGCCATATGCCAGTGATGAATGGTGTCGACCTCACCCGGGCGATCCGCAAGACCGAACAGGAACAGGGGCTGGAAGCGACAGTGATCATCGGCCTGACCGCCGACGCGCAACCGGAAGAGATCGAGCTGTGTATCCAGGCCGGCATGATCGATTGCCTGATCAAACCACTGGGGCTGGATGAGCTGGACGCCCGTTTGCTGGCGCTTGAGCCGGGTACTGAGCTGGACGGCGAGTTTGTCCCTATCCCCTCAGAACCGCTGATTCAGGCCCCTGAGGCGCTGCGCCTGGTCGACCTCGGCCCGCTGGAGTTGTTGATCAGCAGTGAGCCGGTGAAGTTTCGCCAGATCCTCGGCGAGCTGATCAATAACAATCGCAAGGACTGCCAGGCACTGAAGGCCTTGCTGCAAGCAGGCGACACCGACAAGCTCGGCCAGCTGGCCCACCGAATCAAAGGTGCGGCGAAGGTGGTCAAGGGGGAGCAGCTGGTTGAGCGTTGCCGGCAACTGGAGATCGCTTGCCTGGACCCTCAGGTCTCGTTTGCGCAACTCGAGCAGGCTGTCGCCCAGGTCGAAGCAGCCATCGACGCGCTGGAAGACGCATTGCACAACCTCTGACAGCGCCACCCGGTGGGAGGTATCAGCGGCTGGGCGCCTGTCCGACAACCGTGGTACGGAACATCTCGCGGCGCATGCCGTGGTAGTCGGAGATCGGCAGGTGCCAGGTGCTGCGGTTGTCCCAGATCGCCAGGGTTCCCTGGCGCCAGCGCATGCGGCAGGTGAAGGCTGGCGCGCCGGCCAGGTTGAACAGGTAGTCGAGCAGCGGCTTGGCTTCCTCCGTACGCAAGCCCTGGATACCTGTGGTGTAGGCTGGGTTGATGAACAGCACCTTCTCGCCGGTTTCCGGATGGCGGGTCACCAATGGGTGGCTGCGCATGTCTTGTGAGGTATCGCTGCCAAAGCGGATCGCCATGTTTTCCAGCAGGGCGTTGTGGTTGGCGCCGACCCCGTAGGCCCGCTCGGGGCTGTGGATTGCATCAAGGTTGTCCAGCAGCGCCTGCATGCCCGGCGACAACCATTCATAGGCCAGCGCCAGATTGGCGTAGCAGGTGTCGCCACCGTAAGGCGGGATGTCGTGGCCGTAGAGCAGGGTGAAGGCCGGCGGGCGCTCCTGGAAGGTCCAGTCGCTGTGCCAGGCGCCGCCGAACACGAAGGGCGCCTTCTCGTCGGCTTCCTTGACTACATGCACCACATGCGGGTGATCGGCCATCGTGGTCACGTAGGGCTCGTGGCCGAATTCGCCGAACTGCAGGGTAACCCGTTCCAGGTCCGCGATACTGAGGTGCTGGTCGCGGATGAACAGGACCTTGTGCGCAAGCAGTGCCTGGCGCAGCTCGGCGAAGCCTGCAGTATTGAGGCGATTAAGGTCGAGACCCTCGACGTCGGCACCCAGAGCGCCGGTGCTTGGCGTGACGCGCAAGTGGCGGTAGTCGGCTGCGCGGTTGTGGTGGTGGGGATGGCAGTAAATGAATTCGCTCATGGCGGACGCTCGTGTGGGGGGAGGTTGTCACAGCATGGCTTAGGGGCGCGCCGTTGCAGTCTCGGATAGCCCAACAGTTACTTTTAGTCCCATTCCTATTTGTTTCAAATGTGTGGCTGATAAGATTTTTTCCAGAACAAACCCTGGAACCTTCTTGCCATGACCTTGAATGCCGCTGTGCCCAACGAGTTCAGCGTGTTGCGTGTGATTACCCTGGCGTCTGACGCCACGTCAGCCTCCCGGCTCGCCTCAGCCCTGGACTGCATGGGCATCACGCCTGTGACCAATCTCGACGCCTTGAGTGCGGTGGCGGCGTGGTTGCACGAAAGTAGCGCGGACGTCATCGTGTGTGAAATTCGTCCCGAATGTGGTGATGGGCTGATGTTGCCGAGCCTGCTCAGAAGCTTGTATGAGGCTGGCACCTTGAGCCAGTTCCCGAGCATCTTCTGGACCGGAGAAACCACTCTTATTCCTCCGCCGCAAGTGATCGACGATCATGCCTCGCTGATGAGCGAGAAGGTCACCAGTGCGCATTGGGTCAAGCGCCTGGGCGGGGTCGCCATCAGTGCGCTGGAGTCGCATGCACGGCTGGCACGTGCGGCAGGCATCAGCGTAGAGATCGTGCGTGAGGGCGGCACGATGGATCTCGGCGACGCCTTGCGTGCATTGCTGCTGACACGTGCGCAACGTGACCAGCCAATGGCTACAGTCATCTTCGATAGCCTGGCCGAAGACGAAGTGATCAATGCCTTGACCACCGGAACAGGCCTGCGCTTTGTCTTCCAGCCACAGTTTGAATTGCTCAGCCGACGTGTCGTCGGTGCTGAAGCGTTGGTGCGCTGGCGGCACCCGCGCTTCGGCGAGATACCGCCTTCGGTGTTGATCCCCCTGGTTAACCGGCTTGAACTGGACCTGTTGTTGTTCAGTCTGGTGGAAATGTGGACCCTCAAGGCGTTGTCGGCGTTGAAGCGCAAGAACATCCGCATCCCGATTGCAGTCAACGCATCGGCCAAGACCATTTGCACCGCGAACTTCGCGGATCGCTTGGCAGCGCGCATGTACCAGGCAGACTTGCCGAGCCGATTACTGAAAATCGAGCTGACCGAGGATGTACCGGAACCCGACGAGCTGCAGCTTTCGGCCTCATTGACAGCCATTCGCGCCAAGGGCTTCCAGGTGTCCCTGGATGATTTTGGCTCGGGTGCGGCGACGTTGAAGCTGTTGGCGAATCAGTCGTTCGACGAGATGAAAATCGACGGCGCTTTCGTTCGCGGTGTTGAACTGCACGCGTCCTCCCGCAAGGTCATTGCCGGCATCGTCAACTGGGCAGGTTTACTCAATCTGAACATGGTGGCCGAGGGTATCGAAGATGAACATACCATCCCGTTGTTGTACCGCCTGGGGTGTCGCATAGGGCAGGGCTATGCCTTGGCCCGACCGATGGAGTTCGATGATTTTATGACCTTCATGGTAGAGCAGGAAAAGCTTCGGTAATGTTAATTGTTTCTTCAGCTAGTCTCAGTGCATAGTTGCGCCGCTTGTGCGCACCTGAGATTTATTTTGGTGTTTCCCAATGTTAACTTTTAGGAGTTTTCCGATACTCAGCAGGACAGTACTTCTCTAGATTACATGATAATCGCGCTAATACCTTGTTTGCACTAATGCTGCTGGCTGTAGGCGATTTGCAGTAATACCTGGATGTATTTTTGCTCGTTATACAGAGTGTCCTGTGATCTATGAAACGCTTAAAAGTTGCTTTACTGGATGATCATGCAATCGTGCGGCATGGATTGGTCAATCGATTAGCGCAGGAGTCGGAATTTGAACTGGTCGGTGTGTACGCCCGTAGCCGCGATTTGATGAGCGGCCTGGCAACAGCTCCGGCCGATGTCCTGCTGCTGGATTTTGTCCTCGGACCAGATGAACTGGACGGTGTTTTGCTGATCCGTGCGTTGCGGGTGAAATATCCGGAGTGCCGTATCCTGGTGTTTTCCACGCACCATGATTCAGCGACCGTCATTCTCGCCTTGCGCGTCGGCGCCCGCGGATTTCTCGGTAAAGGTGAAGACATGAGCCAGTTGGTCAAGGCTATCAGGGTGGTTGCTTCGGGCGCGGTGTATTTGAGCCCGGACATGGCCTATCGGGTTGCAGAGGCCACCGCGGTCAATTACGACGGCGACGAAAAAAATCGCGCTGATGCCATACGGTATGTCAGCCTTTCCAACCGTGAGCAGGAGGTCATTCGCTGTTATCTGGCAGGCATGACCATTACCGACATTGCCGAGAAGTTCAATCGCAGCATCAAGACCATCAGTTCGCAAAAGGCTGCGGCGTTTCGCAAGTTGGGCGTGGTCTCCAACAACGAACTGTTCAAGATCAAACATATTATCGAAGGGCGTTGAACCACTGCTGGGGCGGCCGTGCGGATAGCAGGGGAGGCGCGCAAAACATGACGTGAAAACTGCCCGCTGTTGAGTATACTGAGGTGCGTATCAGGGCGCTGGATTGATCAGCGGCCGCTTATTTCAACAGTGTCACCCGCACGGGTTCGACTGGATTCGTTCACCATGAAACGGATACGCATTGCGTTACTCGATGACCATGCCGTTGTGCGCCATGGGCTAGCCAACACTCTGGCCGCCGAAACAGACTTTGAAGTTGTCGGTATCTATGAACGAAGCCGGGATCTGATCGCCGGTTTGGCGAAGGCACCGGCTGACTTGTTGCTGCTGGACTTTTCACTGAACCCCGACGAATTGGACGGGGTATCGCTTATCCGTGCGTTGCGGATCAAGTTTCCCGATTGTCAGATTCTCATCCTCTCCAGCCATCATGACCCGGCTACCGTCGGCCTGGCCATGCGCGTGGGCGCCCGGGGCTTTGTCGGCAAAGGCGAAGAGATGAGGCAACTGGTCAAGGCGGTGCGCAGGGTTGCAGGCGGTGCGGTGTACCTGAATGACGATATGACCTACCGGCTGGCTGAGGCTGTAACCAATACAGTCCAGGATCAAAACGAAGCACCGGACCCGCTGGTACAGGCCGAGCTGACCAGTCGCGAGCAGGAGGTTATTCGCTGCTATCTGGCGGGCATGACCGTGAGCGACATTGCCGAAAAATTCAACCGCAGCATCAAGACCATCAGCACACAAAAAACCTCGGCGTTTCGCAAGCTTGGAGTCACCTCAAACAATGAGTTGTTCAAGCTGAATAAAAAGTTCACCGGTCCGTCATGAGTGCGTGGCTAAACCGGGCGGCGCTGGTTCTTCTGCTGGTCGGTTGCTGGTCGTCCGGCGCCTGGGCAGCAGCGATTGATCTGACCGCTGAGGAGCAGGACTGGATCAAGGCACATCCACACCTGCGTGTAGGCGTGGTCGAGGACCTGATTCCGTTCGAGTATATGGACGGTACACAGCTGCACGGACGCACACTGCATTTTCTTGAGCTAGTGAGTCGTAAGACCGGCTTGTCTTTCAGTTATGTGCCCGGCAGCACGGCAGCGGTGCGCGTGAATATGTTGCTGGAAGGCCGGGTTGACCTGCTGTCTTCTTACTTGCGTTTCAGAGGGTCGCCGCTCCCCTCTACCTTGAAAGCACTGCCTTACCAATCTACCTCACCGATCATTGTGACGCGTGTCGACGGTCCCGAGGCCTTCGACCTTGAGCAGTTGCAGGGCAAAACCGTGGTGATTCCCAATATCGACCACTACGAACTCATGTTCAGGAACAGGAAACTCGAGACCAGGCTGATCAAAAGCAATTCTGCCCTGGAAATGCTGAACCTGGTCAAGGACGGCCGCGCGGATGCCGTAGTGGCAAGCGAAACCTTCCTGATGCCTTATCTTTACCGGCAGTTCCAAGGCATTCTGGAAACCTCGGGCGTGGTCGGCAGCCAGCAACTGGATGTGAGCATGGCGGTGCGAGCTGACCAGGCAGTGCTTTTTTCAATCCTCGACAAAGCGCTGAATTCGATCACGCCGCAGCAACGCCATGACCTCTACGAACAGTGGTATCGGGAACTCGATGTCGACCAGCTTTCGTTGTTGAGTATCAGCAGCCACTACCTGCATCTGTTGCTGTTGGGGGCGTTGATGTTGATCGCCCTCGGTGTACTGGTGTACCGCAGTCTTTTGCAACGACGCCGGGCCGTCCGTAACGAACAGGAAAAAACCTCGTTCCTGGCGGCCATGAGCCATGAAATCCGCTCGCCCATGAATGCTGTGCTGGCGGCCATGGAACTGCTGGGGCACACCCGGCTCAATGATCAGCAGCGCCACTTTGCGGATTTGGCCAACAGTGGTGCCAATGCATTGTTGCGATTGCTGGATAACGTGCTTGATGTGTCCAAGCTCGAGACAGGCCAGTTGCGCCTTGCTGTCGAGCCCACCGATGTCGGGGCGCTGTTACAGGGTGTGGTGGGCTTGCAAAGCCTGCGCGCCCGGGAAAAGCAGCTGGCGCTGAACCCGCATATCGAGACGCAACTTCCCTTGCTGTTGCTCGACAGTACCCGTCTGGCGCAGGTCTTTCATAACGTCCTCTCCAACGCAATCAAATTTACCGATGCCGGATATGTCGACATCAACTTGCGCCTGAGGGTGGAAGGCGCTGCCGAGCCGCAGTTGCAGATCGAGGTGCGCGACACGGGTATCGGCATTTCCGACGCCGTCCAGGCTTCACTGTTTCGGCCCTATGCCCAGGCCAGTCACTCGTACAAGCGATCAGGCGGTACTGGCTTGGGCTTAGTAATCTGTCAGCAGCTGGTGGGCTTGATGAACGGCTCGTTGACTCTCAGGAGTGAGCAGGGGGTGGGCACTACAGTGACCATCCTCCTGCCGGTGACGCCCGCGCCGAAGCCTCTGTCGTCTACGTGCATTGAGACGTTGCCCCCGGTACCGGCGCTTTGCGGCCTGCAGGTGCTGGTGGTGGAGGATACCTTGGCCAACCAGGAGGTGCTGCGCGCGCAAATCAGCGGCTTTGGCTGTCGTCCGGTGGTGGCGGCCGACGCCGCCCAGGCCCGTGCCTTGTTCCGTGAAAGCTGCTACGACCTGATTCTGATGGACTGTGACTTGCCCGATCAGGATGGCTACAGCCTGGTCCGTGAGTTACGTGAGCTGGAAGCGCAATTGGGTCGCTTGCACTGCCCGATCATCGCTATTTCGGCATTGACCGGTGATCAGCACCTGGAGCGCTGTTTTGCTGCCGGCATGGACGGGGTCCTGAGCAAACCCATCGGCTTGGGCAAGTTGCGCGAGGTCATCGAGGCCTGGTGTGACGTGACCTTGGCAGCCCCCAGTGCCGCCTTGATGGCCCCGACGCTAGATCAGGCGGCAATCAACCGGGAAATGGCCCGTGATGTCGGTAGCCTGGTAAAGGCCATGGCCTTGTTTGATCGCAAGGCTGCCTTGCATGCCGCCCATCGTTTGCACGGTGCGGCCTTGATTATGGAGTGGGCGGCCTTGGCCAGAGATAGCGAGACACTGGAAAACCTCTTGCGCGCGGATGTGCAATGGAATGAGCCTGCCTATGCGCTGGCGTTGAAGGGACTGGTCGAGCACTGGAATGCCTTGAGCGGCGGAATGCCGCTCGACGTGTTGCCGGGGGCGCCGGCCCAATGGGTAACGCCATTGTGAGTATGTTCCTTCGTCGTCTACTGCTGACATTCGCCCTGGCGGCAAGCCTGGCGTCGCCAGGCGTAAACGCCACCCCCTCGCGATTGGAACTGACTGCGCAGGAACGCGACTGGATTGCTGCCCATCCGCTGCTGCGCGTAGGTGTGTTTGACAAGCTTGTGCCGTTCGAATACCTGAATGGCAAGGAATTGCGAGGGCTGTCCTCCAAGTACCTGCGGATGATCGGACTGCGCACGGGGCTGCGATTCGAGTTAGTGACCACCACCACTTCACGAAGCGCGCGTAAAGATCTGTTGATCAACGGCGAGATTGACTTGCTGTCCACGCGGCGCAGGGCTGCAGCTATAGCCGACGATGTCGGCTTGGCCTACACCACCCGCTACAACAACAGCTCGACCGTTCTTGTCAGCCGCTTTGGCGATCAGCCCATCGTTGAGCTGGGACAAATGGCAGGCAAGACGCTGGTGATATTGGCGCGGGACGAGTACAGCGCATTCTTGCGCAATCAAGCGCCAGGGGTAACGATCATCATCGCCGAGAATGCGGTGGATATGATGGTGATGGTTCAGGAGGGGCAAGCCGACGCCGCTGTTGCTTCGGAGTGGTTGCTGATTCCCTACCTGTCCCGACAGTTCCAGGGCGTGCTGCAGGTTTCCGGTGTAATACCTGCACTGCATACGGGTGTCAGTATGGCGGTGCGTGACGACCAGGCCCTCCTGCTTTCCATACTGGAGAAGGCGCTGGCCTCCATTACCGCAGATGAGCGCAAAGCAATCTTTGACGATTGGTTTGCCGATATGAACCTGGACATTCCGCCCCTCACAACCATCGCCGAACACTATGACGGCGAGCTATGGATGTTGCTGTCGGTTGTGCTGTTGTTGCTGGCCCTGGTTTGGCAAAGCCGCCAGCAACGTCGCCGGGCGATGCAAAACGAACAAGAGAAAGCCATGTTCCTGGCTGTAATGAGCCATGAGATCCGCTCGCCCATGAATGCGGTGCTGGCAGCGGTGGAGTTGCTCGAGCATACCCCCCTCGACGAGCAGCAGCGGCATTTCACTGGTCTGGCCAACAACGGCGCAACCACGCTCCTGCGCTTGGTGGATGATGTGCTGGACATATCGAGGATGGATGCCGGCCAACTCAAGCTCAGCCTGGAGCCGATAGACGTGCCGGGGCTGGTGCAACGCGAGATAGACAGCTATCAGCTGCATGCTGATGAGAAAGGCCTGGTGCTGACATTCAGCGGCGAGCGCGCTATCGCGCCATTGATGCTCGATGACCTGCGCGTGGCCCAGATCGTGCGCAACCTGATCAGCAATGCGATCAAGTTCACCGACGCCGGTCGGGTCGAGGTTCAGCTGCAGCTGCTGGAGGGGCCGACGGCCACTACCCGGCAGTTGCTGATGCGCATCGTGGACAGTGGCATTGGCCTGTCGCCGCAGGCACTGCAGTCGTTGTTCCGACCTTATGCCCGGTCACGTAACGCATTCAAGCGCACCGGCGGAACCGGCCTGGGGCTGGTGGTCTGCCGGCGCCTGGTGAAATTGATGCGCGGTAAACTCACGCTCAGCAGCACGCAGGGAGTTGGTACGACGGTCGAGGTGGTGTTGCCGGTAGAGTTGGCAGCAACACAAGATTTGCCTGGCGCAACCGAAGCGCAGCAGCCTGTCACTGCCGACACTTCGGCGGTCAGCGGCCTGCGCGTGCTGGTGGTGGAAGACACGCAGGCCAACCGACACGTACTGCGTGCACAGATAGAGGGCTTTGGCTGCGAAGTATTACTCGCAGAGGACGCCGCGCAAGGACTGGCAGTGTTCAGCCAGCAGCCAGTCAATCTGGTGCTGATGGACTGCGATCTGCCAGACCAGGATGGTTACAGCCTGGCCGCTGAATTCCGTGAGCTGGAGCAAAGCCTGGAAAGGACATACTGTCCGATCATCGCCATCTCGGCGTTGACCGGTAATGAGCACCTTGAGCGCTGTTTCGATGCAGGTATGGACGGCGTGCTGAGCAAGCCGATCCGCCTGGCCAAATTGCAGGAAGTCATCGAACTGTGGTGTGACCTACCGCTGGTGCCGCAGGGGCAAGGCCTCACGCCCCAGGTGATGGAGCTTTCGGCCGTGCACGAGGAACTGCGTGCCGACCTGAGTCATCTGCTTGAGGCGGTAGCGCTGGGCGATCAGACCCGCGCCGTGCATGCGGCTCATCGCTTGCACGGCGCGGCGTTGGCGCTGTCATGGACTGATCTGGCCGCAGCGGCTGCAACACTGGAACAAACAGTGCGGTTTCAGACAGATTGGCGCAACGCCGAAACGGCGACGTACTTGCGCATGCTTGTCGAGCAGTGGCATGCCCTGACTGATATCCCGGCGTAGCGTTTAAATTGGGTTTTAACTAAGGTGCGTAATTAACTTTGCAACGCCGGGGTTGTTTTTAGGAGCACTCCTATAGACCGTGATCCTGAAAACTGATGGTTAATTTATTTTGGAGCTCAGCAGGGTACTCACCCTGCTTGTTATACCTTGAAGTGTCGGAATGATTTTCGGACCACTCCTATATTGAGCGGCTGTCCTGCTACTTACACTTGGTCACGCAACAAATCATGATCGCTACCGTTCATGAGCGTGCGCAACTAACAGCACAACAATCGTTCTCTCGGAGTTCTTTCATGCATTACAAATCCCGCCTTCTTGCACTAATGATCGCTGCCGGCTCGACGCCTTTCGCCATGGCGGCGGGGGACGGCACCATCACGTTCAACGGTGAAGTCAAAGCCGAAACCTGTGTTGTCAAAGTCAACGGGGGTAGTAACTCCAGCACTGTCACCTTGCCAGCTGTCGCGGCCAAAACCCTGGGCACCAAGGGCCAGGTCGCAGGCCTGACCGGATTCACCATGGAGCTGAGCGAGTGCGGTGCGGCCTCGAAAAAAGCCTATACCTTCTTCGAAGCCGGCAGCTCTGTCGATCCTAGCAGCGGTAACCTGAAAAACGTTGGTGGCACGGCAAAGGGCGTGCAGTTGCAATTGGTCGATACCAGCAGCGCTAACGCCAACAACGCAATCAAAGCCGGGCATGAGTCGCAAAGAACCGCCACCACCCAGATTGATATTGCTTCAGGTAGCGCGCTTCTGCCTTATGGTGTGCAGTACTACGCGCAAGACGTAGCCGCTGCCGGCACCGTAACCAGCTCCGTGACTTACTCCATCGCTTACCCGTAAGCGGCAGACAAAAGTCCACGCCCTTTTCTTCTGGGAAGGGGCGTGATTCGAGGGGCTAGCAGGGCTTTCATATGTTTTACAAACGTCCATTCAAACAGCTGTTACTGGTCAGTCTGTTAGCGCTGAGCTGTTCTCAGGCGGTGGCCGGTGTAGTGATCACTGGTACCCGACTGGTTTACCCGGCCGGGCAAAAAGAAATTACCGTTAAGCTCAACAACAACGGCTCGCAACCGGCTTTGACCCAGTCATGGATCGATACCGGTAATGCCGAATCCACGCCTACTAACTCCAAGGCGCCGTTTGTGCTGTCGCCACCGGTGGCGCGCATCGATCCGGGTAAAGGCCAGAGTTTGCGGGTGATGTTTACCGGCGCGGCGCTGGCAGCGAACAAAGAGTCAGTGTTCTGGCTCAATGTGCTGGAAATTCCACCCAAGCCCCAGGATGCCGAGGCGCAAAACATGCTGCAGATGGCGTTCCGTTCGCGGATCAAGCTGTTCTATCGCCCTGATGGTCTGCCGGGCACGCCGACCGAGGCAATCGAACAAGTGCAATGGCAAGTGGTGCCGGCCAGTAAGGGGCAGGGCATGGCCTTGCAGGCATTCAACCCGTCGGCGTTCCACGTCTCCGTGGTAGAGCTTGAACTGGTTGCCGGAGCACAGCGCAATCGTGGCACCGATGGCATGGTCGGGCCGGGTGAAACGCGCCAGTTTGCGTTGGAAAAGCCCAACGCTTTACCGGGTGGCAATGCCCAGGTGGCGTTCAACGCCATCAACGATTACGGGGCGCTGGTGCCGACGCGTAAAGCGCTCAAGCCCTGATTCACCCTTCAGACGATATTGCTCGCGAGTTACCTATGCCTACCACATCCAGCTCCAGGTATTTCCTGCGGGCGGAGCCCGGCTTCGCCTTGAATTCGCTAGCGGCCTTGATTCGCAAGATGTTGACGGTTGCGCTTGGTGCCGGGGTAGGGCAAGGCGTACTGGCAGAGGACATTCAGTTCAATGATGCCTTCCTGCCCGAAGACTCGCGCAATCTTGACCTTAGTGCCTACCAGGCCGGCAACCCGATCATGCCTGGTCAATACCGTGCCGACGTCAAGCTCAATGGTCTGCTGAGCAGTCGTCAGGACATTCGGATTGACGCCGAGAAAGATGGCAGCAAACCGGTTATCTGCATGACCACTGCCTTGCTTGAGCGCCTGGGGGTACAGATGACGCGCTTGACGCCCGAAGCCAGCCAGATTCTTGAAAGCCAGGCCTGCCCATCGATAGTGAGCCTGATCCCTGGGGCCAGTGCGAGCTTTTCACCCGAGGAGCAGATTCTCGACATCAGCATTCCTCAAGCATCGCTCAAGCGTAACGCCCGTGGCTATGTCAGCCCGGAACTGTGGGACCGCGGCGTCACCGCCGGCATGCTGAGCTACAACTTCAACGGCAATCGCAACAAGACCCGTGATGGTCACTACGACTCGGCGTTTCTCGGCCTCAATACCGGCCTCAACCTGGGCGACTGGCGCCTGCGCCATAACGGCTCGATGAGCTGGCAACCGCGTCTGGGCAACAAGTACCAGGCTCTGGACAGCTACGCCCAACGCGACATCACGGCGCTGAAAAGCCAGTTGTTGGTGGGGGAGTCCAACACCAGCGGTGATATTTTCGACACCTTGTCATACCGCGGTGTGCAACTGGCCAGCGACGATCGCATGTTGCCCGACTCCTTGCGCGGTTATGCCCCAGTGGTCCGTGGCATTGCTCGCACCAACGCACGGGTGACCATCCGCCAGGCCGGCAACGTCTTGCTGGAAACCACCGTAGCCCCGGGCGCTTTCGTGATCGACGACCTGTATTCCACCGGCTACGGCGGCGACCTCAGTGTCACCGTTTCCGAAGCCGATGGTACTGAACAGAATTTTATCGTGCCCTATGCCTCGGTCAGCCAGTTGCTGCGCCCGGGCACCTCACGCTTCAGCCTTACCATTGGCGAGACCCGCAACAACTACATCGATGATCAGGCCCGGTTGCTGCAGGGCACATTGCAATATGGCTTGAACAACACCTTCACCGGCTACGGCGGTGTGCAATCGAGTGATGACTATATGGCGGTGCTCACCGGCCTGGCATTCGGCACGCCGATCGGTGCCATGGCTGTGGATGTCACCCACGCCCAGACTGCGCTTGACGCCGGCACCTCGAAAGGGCAGAGCATGCGCCTGTCCTATAGCAAGAACATCCTCAGCACCGGCAGTAACTTCTCGGTGGCGGCCTACCGGTTTTCTACCGATGGCTATCTGGACTTCAGCAACGCCTTGCAGTTGCTTGAAGGCGAAAAGAACGGCTGGGGCACCACTGCAATCGGGCGACCTCGCAGTCGCCTGTCGGTGAGTGCCGACCAGAGTCTGGGGCCGTGGGGGCAAGTCGCGCTCAGTGGTTATGCGCAAAACTATTGGGACCTGCCCGGTCGTGACGTGCAGTACCAGTTCAGCTACAGCAAGCAGTTCAACCGGGTCAGCTTCAGCCTCAACGCCAACCGCAGCCGCATGGGGCTGGGCGACATGGAAAACAGCTATCTGCTGACCATGAGCATGCCCCTGGAATTCGGCGGTTCGGGCTATGGCCCACAACTGATGACCCAGGTTGGCCGTGACAGCCAGGGCCATTACAACCAGCAGGCCAGTCTCAGTGGTACGGCCGGTGCCGACCGCCAGTATGGCTATGGCGCAACCATTGGCCACGATGGTGCCGGCAACAGCAACAACGCTACTTTCAATGGCCAGTACACCGGCGCGAGCGCCATGCTCAGTGCCAGTGTGGGACGCGGTGAGGGTTACACCAGCACTTCGGTTGGTGCCAGTGGCAGCGTGGTTGCCCACAGTGAAGGCGTGACCTTGACGCCTTATCGCGGCGAAACCATGGCCGTGGTCAGTGCCCCGGGCGCCGAAGGGGCGAAGGTCACCGGTTACCCCGGCCTCAAGCTCGACAGCCGCGGCAACGCCGTGGTGCCGTACCTGCGTCCGTACGAACTCAACGAAGTGGCGATCGACCCGGTAGGCATCTCACTGAACGTCGAATTGAGCGAGACCAGCCACCAGGTGGCGCCACGCGCGGGTGCTGTGGTGCATCTGAAATACGGCACCAATCAGGGCCGGGCGGTGCTGCTTAACGTGCGCCTGGACGATGGCAGCGCCTTGCCATTTGGCGCTGGGGTGACCGATGGTGAAGGCACCTCGGTGGGCATGGTCGGGCAGGGGGGGCAGCTCTATGCGCGGGTCAAACCCGAGACGCGACGCTTGCTGATCAACTGGGGCAGCAAGGTCGATCAGCAGTGCGCGCTGATCATCCCTGCCAGCGCAGACGCCGACCAACATCTTATACAAGTGGATGCAGTGTGTGCGGCCGGTAAACAGGTCGCAGAGAACGTGCCTGCCACGCATATGCAGAAGGTGAAGCTATGAACATAGGTACGCTGATAAAATCGATACTGATGGCTGCGATATTGTGGAGCATGGCCGTATCAGCCATGGCTGTTACCTGTAAGTACGAAGGCGTCGAGCCACCTGACGGCACTATGCCGTTGCAGATCTCGGCTATCACCGTAGGCCGTGACCTGCCGTTGGGTACAGAGGTGTTTCGCCAGACCTTCATGCTCAACACAAGCCAGTTAACTACAGTGGTTTGTGAGTTCGCGCCATTCCAAAGATGGTTCGAGTACACCGTCAGCGCCATGTATCCCAAGGCCAACTGGTCAACGGGTCCTTACGCCAACAAGGTCTACAAGACCGATATCTCTGGTATTGGGGTGGCGTTCAAGAGTCAACTGGACGGTGTACTGCCGATGACCTCGACTATGAGACCAGTCACTTGTGATGCTGGTCACCGCTGTGTCCAGGACGTTACGCGTGAAAAGTCCTCCTTCGAGCTGGTCCTGATCAAGATCGGTGAGGTCAGCCCCGGTGTGCTTCGCGGCAACCGGTTGCCTCAAATCACACTGCAGGGCTTCTTTGGCGACGCGCGGATGTTGCTCTACAAGGTGAACCATTCGGGGAACATTCAAATCGTAGCGAATACCTGCAAAACTCCCGATGTGGTGGTACCGATGGGTACACATCTGAGCAAAACCTTTACAAAGGTAGGTAGTGCTACCGGCTGGAAGGACTTCAACATTGCCTTGAACAACTGCCCGGCCTTCCATGGTACGTACGCCGAGAGCGCTTCAACCTGGATCTCGCAAGGGGGAAAAAATCCAGGTGGTGACGGCTATCCTGGATACCGTACGGACAACAACTTGCAGCTGCACATCGATCCGGCTCGCCCTGCGATAAACGCCAGGAACGGAGTGCTCAGCCTTGACCCGAGCGGATCCAGCACGGCCCCCGCAGCAACAGGTATTGGTGTGCAGATCGCCGACGGCTACGGCATCCCGCTGCCGCTGGCAACTGTCCGCGATACCGACTTCTACTTGCAAAGCGAACAAGGCAACTACACCATCCCCTTGCGGGCCCGCTACCTGCAGACCTCAAGCAAGGTAACTCCTGGCCCGGCGAATGCTTCGGCGACCTTTACCCTTATCTACCAGTAGGTAGCCATGGCCATGGCGCTGCTCGATGCGTTGCTGGACGGGCTAGAGGCACGACAGCTGGATAGCTGAGGTGTCGCTCAACCTCCACCCTGTAGGAGCGGATTTATCCGCGATCGGGCGCGTAGCGGCCGCAAATACTGAATTCGCGATTTTCCTGATTTACCGCGTCGTTCGGGTTTGCTGCCGCTTTGCGGCAGATCGCGGGCAAGTCCCGCTCCTACAGAGATTGCAGCCCGCGTCAGTGCCAACGCAGCGACCTCAAGCCCAAACCGAGCATCAGTACCGAGATCAGCATCAGCACCAGCGTGTCAGCTGTCCAGCCTGCCGACCTCACATGATGCGGCAAGAACACCGGTCGCTGGGCAAAGTCACTCAAGCCAAAAAGGCGATCATTGAACAGGTAGGGGTAATAGAACGCACGGATCTGTTGGTGGAAGCGTGCGGTGGCGTCCTGGTAGGCCAGCTGCGCATGCTGGTCGGTGGCGGCCAGATGATGCAACACACCTTGCGTCGCGACACCGGGCAGCAACCAGGCGAGCCGCTCGGTCCAACGCTGGCGCGCCAACAGCCCGTTGCGGTAGTGCTGCACCTGCTCGGCAACGTTTTCATCGCCAACCTGATGGAACGCGAAGTACCACTTCCAGTGAAAGCCCTGCGGCAATGGTGGCGTATTTTTCCATTCTGGGTGAGTGGAGAAGAAGGCCGACATGGTTTTTTCTCTGGGGACTTCCCAGGCACCGTGAACCTTGTCGCGTTGCGCCATCATCAGCTCGATGCCCTGGCTGACCGGCAGTGATCGGCTCAAGACGATGTTCGCCAGTGTTGGCAGCACCAGCGTCAGGGTTACCCAGGTCGCCATCAAGGCTATGGCCTGGGTCGTCGAGTGCCAGCGGCGGCTCGCCACCAGTAGCGAGAGGCCGGTCCAGAATGCCAGGTAGCTGGCCGTCAGCACCACGGCCATCGCCACCTCGAGAGGCGCAGCGTTTGACAGGGTTGCACCGACCAGCAGCGGTACACTCAGGCAGGCGAGTATCACTGTGAACCTCAGGCTCGCGCGGCGCACCCACAGCCGTCCGAGGGGGCCGGGCATTGACAGCAGGAGTCCCAGCCTGCCGGACTGCCGCTCGCTGGAGATCAGGTCGTGGAAGAGCGAAATGACGAACAACGGCGCCAGATAGATAAGCACGAAGGCGAAATCAAATCGTCCCGCCAGGGCCAGCTCCGGGTTCAAGGTTTCGCCGGCATACAGCTGGGCGTGCAACCCCAAGGCTCTGACCCGCATGGCGTAAGGCGCAACATCACGCATGCCGAGTGCCGCGAAGGCCATGGACGAAGGCGGGTTCCAGGTGTTGTAGAAGGTGTAATAGGCTGCCTTGCCGGCTTCACCAGGCGATTTGAAGCCCTCGGCAACAGCTGCCACATCCTCGTTTTGCAAGGCGTTGAGTCGGGTCAAGGCGTGTTGTTGGCGGTTGATTTCATGCAGTCCCATCGCCACCGAGAGGCACGACAACGTCAGCATCAGTGTGAAGGTCGCCAGTGACAGCCTGGAGCGCATGAGCAGCCGCAGTTCAAAGGTTATCCAGCTCATTTCACGCCGCTCCCTAAACGCTTGCTTGCCGCACCTACGGCTGTCACAAGTATCAATAACCAGGCCGATAACACGCCCAATGACGGCAGCGATCGCTGCAGCCCAGTGCTCACCGATTCAGCCTGATACTCAAAGGTCGGGAACTGCTGCCAGTGGCTGTGCTCAATGCGGTTCTCCTTGTTCGGGTTGGTGTCATCCTTGTAGCTGAGCGTTTGCGCCTGAAGCTGGTTCAAGCGCTGAACAAGGTTGTAGCGATAGTGTTCGGCTTGTTCGAGGAAACTATGAAAGTTGAGCAGGTCGGTACCAGACGCCGCCATGGACAGCCGTCGCAATGCCAAGGTGGGGCTGAGCCAGGCGAATCGATCAACCAGCGTTAGCTGCGCTTGCTGCTGGTTGAATGTTTTCGCGGCGTAGCGGTTGAATAATTCACTGGAGGCGCGCTCACCTTCCATACTCAGCAAGCCTTTGTAATTCACTGGCAAGTCTTCAACCTTGGCAACGCCGTACTTCGTCAGCAGTTGTTGACGGAAGGCGCTGAAATGCGGGTCATCCGGGTTATGCGCATCGCCCAAGGCCAGGTAGTCACGCACTACGGCTATGTCGGTTTCAAACTTGCTGGGCAGGGCGACAACGGCATTGGCGACATCCGCTACCCCGCGTGGCAGCAGAATCGCCAATACCACCCATAGTGCAAGCAAGCTGAGCAACGCATCGCGGCCACGAGCAACGACTGCGGAAACCAGCACGACCGTTATCGACCAGATCAACAGCCAGATGCCATAACCCAGCACTAGCCAGGCCGCCAACAACCAGGAGGCTTGCTGGAAGTACGCCAGCCAGCCCAGAGCGAGCACCGTCGGCAGCAGTGCCAGCGCCGCAATGCTGCACAGCGCCAGCAGTTTGCCCAGAATGATCTGACGGCTGCTCACGCCTTGGGCTAGCAACACCCGTAATGTGCCGTGCTGCTGTTCTCTGGCAACGGCAGCATGGCCGACGAATATCAATAAAAGCGGCGCCAGCACCTGGAGTACAAAGGCCGGGGTTAACTGTCCGAAGCGCAGCAGCAGTGAGGATTGGCTTACGTCGCCAAAACTCACCCCGTTCTGACGATGGGCTTCGAGAAAGACGGTTTGCCCGGTATAGGCGTCGATGCCTGGATCAAAGGCGGCCAGGGCACTTACAGGACGAAACACGAAGTGTCCGGCGTGGGCAACCCGATGAGGATGCCGGTCTGGTTGCGCCGCGAAGGCGTCATTGGCCTGCGCCTGGTAGCGGGCGCGTTCTGCACTGGTTTTGCGTTGGTGTTCGAAAACCGTCAGTGAAGCGACTAACGTCAGCAAAGCCAGTATGAGCAAACCTGCAACAGTGAGACGATTGCGGGCCATGTAGCGCCACTCTTCAGCGGCCATACGCATCGTCAGGTTCATGATGTTTGCCCCGCGTAGCGGCGGTGCAGCGCGCGTACATCGAAGCGGTCACTGCCACAGGCGGCCACTTCTTCAACCAGGCGCCCGGCGTCAAGAAAGCCAACCCGATCTGCAATATCTGCAGCGCTTAGCAGATCATGCGTAACCATCAACACAGCCACGTGTTGCCCTCGCAATCGGCTTAACAAGCGATTGAGTTCGGCTGTTGCACGGGGGTCCAGACCTGAGGCGGGTTCATCCAGAAGTAGCACCGGAACCTGGCGCGCCAGTGCCAGCGCGATGGCCACTTTTTGCCGCATACCTTTGGAAAACCTGCTCACTCTGCGGTCATGCATGGCGCGGTCCAGGCCGGCCGTATCCAAGGCGCAGGTAATCGATTCATCGTCCTCGCTCTGCTCGGCCAGGTCTAGAAAATAAGCGATATTTTCCCGGGCGCTTAGGTGCCCATACAGTGAGACGTTCTCTGGAATGTAGGCCACATTCTGTCGAGCCTGGTCGGGGTGGCTGACCGGGTCGACGCCGTTGATCCGGACACTGCCTGCACTCGGTTTGATGAAACCCAGGAGCACATTCAGCGTGGTTGTTTTCCCCGCGCCGTTAGCCCCCAGCAGCGCATAGATTTCACCGCGATGGACCTTGAGCGTCAACGCGTCGAGGACCAGGTTTTGCCCATATCGCACCTGTACTGAATGGAGGTCGAGTACTGCTGCTTTTTCTTCGGCGAGCGAAGAGCTGCCGGTGCAAGGCTGTGTCGCGTACATGAAGGAAACCTTTGGATGCAGAGAACAATGAAGTGTGAAGCGTTATAACATAACATTTGCTCGTGCGTCATTTACGTCCAGGCCGGTTGAAGTCGAAGCGTTTATCGACAAGGCAGCGTGTTCATTGGCGCGTTACCCCCTCAATGTGAAGAACGGGAATACAGCAAGCTTTGTATTTTTCAGACAGTTCCTAAAGACCGCACAGGGAGGCCCGGTTAAGTTTTACCCGCTCGCCCGGCTCAAGGGTTCTTTACCGACGCATGGATTGCCGGGCCTTTGCGTCGGGCGAGCACCGTCAAGGACAGTAAGCTGAACTCTGTAGATATCCGATTCAGAAATGCTATGTTATAACATCTACACTTGTCAGTCAGGCACCTCACCATGTCCCCAGTAATCACCGAAGCCGAGCTCCTTGCTCAGCCCGCGAATGACTATATGAATGCCACACAGCAGCAGTTTTTCCGCGCCTTGCTGCTGCGTCAGCGTATCGAGTTGCAAGCCCGGATCGCCGAAGCCTTCGAAGCCCTGCGCGAGCCCGATACCAGCAGCGACCCCGCCGATATCGGCAGCGCCGAAGCGCAGCGCCAGTGGCAACTGCGTCTGCTGGAGCGGGAAAAAAAATTGCTCGACAAGATGGATTATGCGCTCGAGCGCCTGGCCTGTGGCGAATATGGCTGGTGCCGGGAAAGCGGTGAACCGATCGGCTTGAAGCGCCTGCTGCTCAGGCCCACCGCAAGCCTGAGCATCGAAGCCAAAGAACGCCAGGAACAACGCGAAAAACACCTGCGCCACGCCTGAAGCTGACGGAGCCCGAAACCATGAACGACCGTCAGCCGTTACGGCAGGTAAGCAGCGAGCAGATCAAGGTGCTCTGTGAGGTGCTGCGCGATGAGGTGAATCTGGCCGTCTGGCAGCGCCAGTTACCGGCGCAAATCAGTGACTTTGCCACGGCCTTGCTGGCCCAGGGCGAGCCGCTGGGGCAATCCATCGTGCTTGAGCTGGCCAGCCCGGAGCGTACGCCGAACTTGAATGGCCTGGTCGAGGGCTATAGTGATTTACCCGGGCAGGGGGCCTTTGTGCAGGATCTGACCTGGCTGGTCAGTGCCTTTGCCTGTCTGTTCGACAGCAAACGTATCGGCCTGCGTCTGCGCATTCTAGACAAGGCTATGTGCCCGCGCTTTCATGTTGACCATGTGCCGGTCAGGCTGATCACCAGTTACGCCGGGGTAGGCAGTGAGTGGTTGCGTGAAGGGGTGATGGCACGTCATCGCCTGGGCGACCCGGAAGCCGAGCCCGGCGATGCGGGGTTGATAGAACGCTGCGAGGCTGGTCATGTACTGCTGGCAAAAGGCGAGAAGTGGATCGGCAATGAGGGAGGAGGGCTGATTCACCGCTCGCCGCAACCGCCAATCGGCGAAAGGCGGTTGTTGGTGACGCTCGACTGGTTAGGCTGACTGAGCCTGAGGGGGCGGCATGCCCCCATCGGGATCAATGTTCATCGTGCATCGCGGGGCAAGCCCGCTCCTACCGGGGCGGTGTCGTGGCCGCGGCTCACCCACCAGCCGAAGCCGGCTGCGGTGAAGAACATGATCAAACTGTAAATAGCCGCTGGAATCGCCATGGTCGAGTTGTTCAGCAAGCTCGGAGCCAGGGCCAGGGCGATGGCCAGGGTGCCGTTGTGGATGCCGATCTCCATGCCGATGGCTATCGCCTGGCGCTTGGGGATCTGCAGCAGGCGTGGCAGCCAGTAACCGATGCCCAGGCTCAGCAGATTGAACAGCAGGGCCGCGCCGCCTACCACCGGGGCGTAGTCCACAACGGTCTGCCAGTCCTTGACCATCGCCAGGACAATCGTGAACACCAGAAACAACGCGGCAACGATCTTCATCGGCCGTTCCATGCGCGCGGCAAACCCCGGTGCCAGGCGGCGGATCAGCATGCCGATGGCCACCGGCACCAGAACAATGGCGAACACCTGCAGCACCTTGGTGAACTGCAGGGGAATGGCCTGGTCGGCGGTCATGAAGTAGGCCAGTGACAGGTTTACCAGCAGCGGCATGGTCAGGATCGCAATCAGCGAGTTGACCGCAGTCAGGGTCACGTTCAAGGCCACATCACCATGGGCCAGGTGGCTGAACAGGTTGGCCGTGGTGCCGCCGGGAGAGGCCGCCAGCAGCATCAGACCTACTGCCAACGCGGGAGCCAGGCCGAAACCTTTGGCGATCAGAAAGCAGATAAAAGGCAGGAGCAGTATCTGGCAGGCCAGGCCGATCAGTACCGGTTTGGGGAATTTCACCACCCGGGCGAAGTCAGCCAGGGTCAGGGTCAGGCCCAATCCCAGCATGATGAAGCCCAGGGCAATCGGCAGAAAAGCACTGAGCAGTGGCGATGCAGTCATGTCGGAGGCTCGCAAAAAGGGATGAACGGCAGTGTAGGCGAGGATTCTGAGCCGTGTAGTGCGGTCCCCGCTGATCCTTGTGGACCCAGGCGCCAGGCAGTAGCATTCACGCTTTACCTAAGGATCCGATCACCAATGCAATTCCAGCCAGGCGTTCTCGCCGCCCCGATTCCAGCACAAGCCCGTCACCTGTTCTTCACCTTGCACACACCAGCCGCGCTGCCAGGTGTGCTTGACGTATTGCAACAGCAGGTCGATGGCAGCCGCGTGGTGGCCGGGTTCGGTGCGCCCCTGGTGCACGCGCTGGGTCGTAGCATCGAGGGCCTGCGTTCGTTTCCACAGCTCACTGCAGCGGTAGACAACCCGTGCACCCAGCACGACCTGTGGCTGTGGTTGCGCGGCGAAGACCGTGGTGACCTGTGGTTGCTCAGCCAGGCCCTGGAAAAACTGCTGGCACCGGCCTTTACCCTGGTTGAGGCCACCGATGCCTTCCGCCACAAAACCGGCTTCGACCTGACTGGTTATGAAGACGGCACGGAAAACCCGGTGGAAGACGCAGCGGTCGACGCCGCTATTCTGGCCACCGATGTACCTGGCCTGAGCGGTTCGAGCTTTGCCGCGTTCCAGCTGTGGCGCCACGATCTGGACTGCTTCAAGGCGTTGCCGCAGGCTGAGCAGGACGACATCATCGGCCGGCGCAAGGCTGACAACGAAGAACTCGATGACGCGCCGGAGTCGGCTCACGTCAAACGCACGGCCCAGGAGAGCTACGATCCCGAGGCGTTTATTGTTCGTCGCTCCATGCCATGGGCGGATGAGCGCGGTGCGGGCCTGGCGTTTCTGGCTTTCGGTCACTCGTTCGATGCCTTCGAAGTGCAGCTGCGGCGCATGAGCGGGCTGGAAGACGGCGTGGTAGACGCTTTGTACCGCTTCAGCCGGCCGCTTACCGGGGGGTACTACTGGTGCCCACCGCTGAGTGCTCAAGGGCTTGACCTGAGCGCCTTGCTGGGCTGATAGATCGCGGGGCAAGCCCGCTCCCACCCGCGTTGTGCTGATCCGGTGGGAGCGGGCTTGCCCCGCGATACTGCTTAATTGTAAGAAAAAATTACGGACTCTTTACGAAGCCTCGTAACGCATAAAGGGATACTGGCAGCGTTTTCAGGCCCTACGTTCCGAGACGTCCTATCGTGAGCCAAGTCTTATCCTCAGCAACACCCCATTCCCCCGTAAAAACCTCGTCACTTAGCCTGCTCATCGCCGCCGTCGGCGTGGTCTATGGCGACATCGGCACCAGCCCGCTGTACACCCTCAAGGAAGTCTTCGCCGGCCATTATGGCGTGCAGGCCAACCATGACGGCGTGCTCGGTATTCTGTCGCTGGTGTTCTGGTCGTTGATCTGGGTGGTGACGATCAAGTACGTGCTGTTCGTGCTGCGTGCCGACAACCAGGGCGAGGGCGGCATCATGGCCCTGACGGCGCTGGCGCGGCGAGCGGCGGCACCTTATCCGCGGCTGAGTCGGGTGCTGGTATTGCTCGGTCTGTTTGGTGCGGCGCTGTTCTACGGCGACAGCATGATTACCCCGGCGATCTCGGTGCTGTCGGCAGTGGAGGGCCTTCAGCTGGCGTTTGATGGCATCGGCCATTGGGTGGTGCCGATCGCTGTCGTGGTGCTGGTGGCCCTGTTCCTGATCCAGAAACACGGTACCGCACGCATCGGCATCCTGTTCGGACCGGTCATGGTCCTGTGGTTCAGCGTGCTCGGAGCGCTGGGTGTGTATGGCATTGTCCAGCGCCCGGAAGTGCTATTGGCGCTCAACCCGGCCTGGGCGGTGCAGTTCTTCGTGGTGCATCCGGGTATCGGCGTGGCGATTCTGGGCGCCGTGGTCCTGGCCCTGACCGGTGCCGAGGCACTGTATGCCGACATGGGCCACTTTGGCCGCAAACCGATTGCCCGCGCCTGGATCCTGTTGGTGCTGCCCGGCCTGGTGCTCAACTACTTCGGCCAGGGCGCGCTGATCCTCGGCAATCCCGAAGCCGTGCGTAACCCGTTCTACCTGCTGGCGCCAAACTGGGCCTTGCTGCCGATGGTCGGGCTGGCGACGCTGGCGACCATCATTGCCTCCCAAGCGGTGATTTCCGGGGCCTTCTCGCTGACCCGCCAGGCCATTCAGCTCGGCTATGTGCCGCGCATGTTCATCCAGCACACCTCCAGCCAGGAACAAGGACAGATCTACATCGGCACGGTGAACTGGGCATTGATGGTCGGCGTGGTGCTGCTGGTGATCGGCTTCGAATCTTCCGGTGCTCTGGCGGCGGCCTATGGTGTGGCCGTCACCGGTACCATGTTGATCACCACCTTGCTCTCGGCGGCGGTGGTGCTGCTGTTGTGGAAAACCCCACGCTGGCTGGCGGTGCCGCTGCTGCTCGGTTTTCTGCTGGTTGACAGCCTGTACTTTGCCGCCAACGCGCCGAAGATCTTCCAGGGCGGGGCGTTCCCGGTGATCGCCGGTATCGCGCTGTTTATCCTCATGACCACCTGGAAACGCGGGCGCAAGATCATCGTTGAGCGCCTGGATGAGTCGGCCTTGCCGCTGCCGTTGTTCATCAGCAGCATTGCCGCGCAACCGCCGCACCGGGTGCAGGGCACGGCGGTGTTCCTCACGGCTCGTGCCGACGCCGTACCGCATGCGTTGCTGCACAACCTGTTGCACAACCAGGTGCTGCATGAGCGGGTGGTGCTATTGACTGTGGTGTCCCAGGATCGTCCGCGGGTGCCGGTGTCCGAGCGCTTTGAAGTGCAGGACTTTGGTGATGGTTTTTATCGGGTGAATCTCAACTTCGGCTTTATCGAAGAGCCCGATGTGCCGGCCGCATTGCAGCTGTGCCATGTACCGGCGCTTGACTTCAGCCCGATGGCCACGACCTATTTCCTCAGCCGCGAGACGGTGATCCCGACCAAACGTATCGGCATGGCGCGTTGGCGTGAGGGGCTGTTTGCGTTCTTGCTGAAGAATGCCAACAGCAACCTGAAGTACTTCAACCTGCCGCTCAACCGGGTGATTGAGCTGGGGACACAGGTGGAGATGTGATGGGAAGCGCTTGATGTGGGAGCCGGCCTTGCCGGCGATGGTATCGGCGCGGTGTCAGCTGATCCGCGTCGTCTGCATCGCTGGCAAGGCCAGCTCCCACAGGGTGGTTGCTTACACCGCCGTTTGCGCCTCCACCCCGGCAACCTGGGCATTGTTGCGCACCAACCGGTGCATCTGGCTGGCAACCACAAAGCCGATCACCGCCAGCCCCATCATCGCCATGAACACATAGTTGTAACCCTGCTGCCCTGGGAAGTGGTCAAGAATCGCGCCGTAACCGACATAGGCAAACATGCCCGGTGCATAGCCGATCAGGCAACCGATACCGAAGGCTGAGCCGGTAATGTGCGGGGCGATGCCCACTTCGCCCATCGGTGCCCAGAACACGCCGCGCATCGAGAACACGATAAAGGCGAAGGACAGCGTCGCGGCCATGCCGGCATAGATGTAGCCCGGGCTCTTGGGCACCATGAGGATGATCACCATCAACGGCAGCAACGCCAGGAACGCCCATTTCAGGTAACGGCTGGGGCTCTTGAACTGCTTGTCGGCAATGAAGCCACCGGCCGGGCCGCCAAGAATCTTCAGCATGTACTGGTTGATGATGCCGTAGGCGCCGACCAGGGCAACCGGCAAGCCATAGACTTCCTTGAGGTAAGGGATGAAGTAGGTCAGGCCGCAGTAAACGATGTACACCATGAACACGTTGAAGCTGACCAGCCAGATCGCCGGGACCTTGATCGCTTCCATCAGGTTGGACAACGGGTTTTTCTTCGCGCCGACGACCGGTGCGCTGTGGTTGCCCTTGAGCAGGAACCAGGTCAGCACACCCGCCGCGATGTCGATCATCGAATAGAAGATGATCGCGGCTTTCAGACCCGCCTCGGCGGCGCCCATGGCGATGAAAACACCCAGCGCCGAGAACGCCACCAGGGTGTCGACCACCCCACGACCGCCTTCAAGCAAGCCGAACAGGCGCCCCTGTTCCTTGTCGTTGCCCAGCCCGCGAATGGCCTTGAGCAGCGCCGGCCAGTAGATGCAGTCGGCACACACCGCCAGCAGGCAAAAAACGACCATCAAGCTGCTGAACGGCGGGAAGGTCGCCAGGTACAGGCCCAGCGCGCCGGTGCTGAGCAGGCCGAGAGGGATCAGCTTGCGGGTATCGAAGCGGTCGGCCAGCAGGCCGCCGACCACGAACAGGCCGGTGGCGATGATGGCGTTGGCGCTGAGCAGCAGACCGATCTCAGTATGGGACAGGCCCATGAATGTCTGCATCGGTACATAAAACGCGTCCTTGAGGTTGGCCAGCTTGTAGATGGTGCCGCCACCGAGGATCAGAATCAGGAATTTGAACCATTTGGCCTTGTCTTGCGCAGTCATTGTTATTCTCCAGGCGTAGTGGGGGTTGGCGGCATCAGGCGCTGGTGGCCAGGCTCAGCTCGGCCAGGGTGCGCAATTCAGCAAACAGGCCTTTGATGTAGCTGACCTGGTTGTTCGCCCAGCGCTGTTCGCCGGCCAGCATCTGCTCAAGGGTGAAGCCTTCGGGCAGCGGTGTTTCGCTCATCTCGCGGTAGGCGATGAAGGGGTCGGCAGGCTCGTTGGATTGCCGGAACGCCGGGGCGACGTAGTGGTTTTCCTGCTCAAGGATGAAGGCGATAACCTGCGGTTGCTGTTCGCCGAGCATCAGTAGCTCGTAGACCATACGCGGGCTGGGCAGGTCGTCTTCGGCGCTGCCCTGGAGCACACCGTAATGGCCAAAGCCCTGTGCTTCGGGGACCACCCGCACGCCTTTGAGGTGTACCTGGCGAATGTGCGGTGCAAGGTTGCTCAGGGCTTCCAGCGGTTGCTCACAGGCATTGATCATGTTGCCGAAGTCGAACAGCGCATGCAGGCGCGGATGATCGGCCTGCTTGAGCAACCGGGCGATTTCATCGCTCTTGAGCTCTTCGTGCTGCTCGAAATCGAAGTACAGGTCGTGGGCGTCAGCTTGCTGGGCGAGGTAATGCAGGTCGCCGGCGATGGTGTCCATGACCTGCGACAGCGCGCCTTCGTAGCGCGAGTACACGCGGATGTTGCGGGTGCCGATGGCGTTGGCCACGGCGATCACCGCATCAACGTCGGGCTTGAGCGTGCTGCTGATTTCCAGGTGTACATCAAGTTCGAGCTGCCGGGCCTTGTCGGCGAAGGCGCGCAATTGCCCGGCATTCATCTGCGACAGGCTGTTGTGCTCGCCGTCGAGCATGTGCAGGCTCAAGCCCTTGAGCTCATGACGGTAGGCAAAGTCGAGCAGGTCGAAAGGCGTCAGACGCCCGTGGGTGAGGTTGGTCAGTAACGGATAGGCATGGGCAAACAAACGAACCTGATCAAGGCGCTCGATCAGGCGTGTGGCCAGTTGTCGGGTCAACAGCACCGGCGCTGCAGCGCCTTTAGTCTTGTTATCGAGCAACCGGGTGAAGCGTTCTTGGATAGCATTCATTCGAGTCGTTCCTGGTGCGGGCACCGGTTTTACCGGCGCATCCTTTATCGCGCCACTGGGGAACTCTCGATAGATCCATTACGAAGCAAACATTAAGACCACTGGCCACTGTCTACACAGGCTGCCCCATGGCCGTGAGCGCCTGAACCAGCGCCTCGACTTTGGCCTCGGCCTGTTCTTGCGCCGTGCCGGCAAAGCCGATCAACAGGGCAGGGGGCAGGTAGCGCTGCAGGCAGTAGTCACTCAAGGCGTAGGTGTGGACGCCGTGCTGGGCCAATTGGCGGGCGATGTCCTGGTCGTCCAGGTGCTGTGGCAGCCAGGCGATCAGGTGCATGCCGGCTTCTACCGCAGCGACGCTGAAGAAGTGCCCGAGCCTGCGCTGCAGGACTTCCAGCAGACACAGCTGGCGGGCCTGATAAAGCGCACGCATGCGCCGGATATGACCGATGAAATGACCTTCAGTCATGAAATCGGCGGTGACCGCCTGCAGGAGCGTCGACGGGCTGCGGTCCATCACCGCGCGAATGGTGCAGAACGGCTCGACCAGGGCCTGCGGCAGAATCACATAGCCCAGGCGCAGCGACGGGAACAGTACCTTGCTGAAGGTGCCGACGTAGATCACCCGATCGCTCTGGTCCATGGCATACAGCGCCGGCAATTGCCGACCGCTGTAGCGCAGTTCGCTGTCGCAATCGTCTTCGATAACCCAGCGCTGGTTGCTGGCAGCCCACTCGATCAGCTCAATGCGGCGGCTGTGGCTGAGGGTCACGCCCAGCGGGTGCTGACGCGAGGGGGTAGTGAACACCAGGCGGGCGTCGGGGCTGTCGGCGATGCCTTGCTGTACATCGATGCCCTGGTCGTCGATCCGTACCGGCACGATCTGGCAGCCGTGGGCCTGGAAGGCGATGCGTGCAGCGATATGCCCGGGATCTTCCATCCACACCGGGTCTTCCGGGTTGAGCAGCAGCATGGCCAGCAGGTTGAAGGCTTGCTGGGCGCCGGAGACGATCACCACCTGCGCGGCGCTGCAGTCGATGCCGCGGGCATCGAACACATAGTCGGCAATGGCCTGACGCAGATCCTCCAGGCCCTGCAACTCGCCATAGCCGAGCATCGCCTTGCTCGGTTTTTGCACATGACGGCTGATCAGTCGCTTCCACACATGCTGGGGAAAGGCCTCGAATGCGCCGTGGCTGGGCAGAAAGGAGGTGGGCGTATCGGGGCTGCAGTGCGAGTAGGACACTCCGCGAAAATGATGACTGCGCATCGACAGCATCGACTGGCTGAGGTTGGACAGTCGCGGCGCCGCAGGGGGCGGTGGTGTGTTGCTCTGGTCCGCACGCTCCCACTCGTCACCGACGTAGGTCCCGGCACCGGTGCGCGACACCAGAAAACCCTCGGCGATCAGCTGATCGAAAGCATTGAGCAGGGTAATGCGCGAGAGACTCAGCTCCTGGCTCAAGGTGCGCGTCGACGGCAGGCGTACGCCGCCTTGCAGGCGCCCGGTAAGGATCTGTTTGCGGATCTGCAGGTAAAGCTGGCGATAAAGCGGGGTGGCACTGTCGCGGTCCAGCTCAATACCTGACAACAGCAAACCGGAGGCGGACTTCATTGGGTGCTCGTTGGCAAGGTGAAAAAGGCCAGGTAATCGTACGAGAAACCCTTGCGCCCGGCCAGTGGCGCACGCCGTGTCATCAAATGAAAACACCTTGTCGTCTGATGAGAAGCACCCTCACCCCGTAGCGCATAGAGTCCAATCAACAAAAACAGACGCAACGCGTCCGAATGGATGATTGGAGTGACAAGCATGGCCAAAGTCGTACGCTTCTATGAAACCGGTGGTCCCGAAGTATTGCGCTATGAAGACGCCGAGGTCGGCGAGCCCGGTCCAGGGCAAGTTCGCCTGCGCCAGGTGGCGGTTGGCCTGAACTACGCCGACACCTATTTCCGTAACGGCACTTATCCGATCCCGATGCCCAACGGCATGGGCGTGGAAGCGGCGGGGGTCGTGGAAGCGGTGGGTGAGGGCGTGACCAACGTGGTGGTCGGCGACCGCGTGACCTACACCGGTTTTCTCAACACCCTCGGCGCGTATTGCACCGACCGTCTGATCCCGGCTGCGGCGCTGATCAAGCTGCCAGAGACCATCGCCTTTGAAACTGCAGCGGCGATGACCATGCGTGGCCTGACCTCGGCCTACCTGATGCGCCGTCTGTACGACTTCAAAGCCGGTGACACGATCCTGCTGCACGCCGCCGCCGGTGGTGTGGGCCTGATCGTTTCGCAGTGGGCGAAGCTGCTCGGCATCAACGTGATCGGCACCGTGTCCACTGAGGCCAAGGCCGAAGTGGCCAAGGCGCATGGTTGCACGCACACCATCAACTACAGCCACGAAGATGTGGCCAAGCGCGTGCGCGAGCTGACCGATGGCGTGGGCGTCAACGTGGTGTTCGACAGCGTTGGCAAAAGCACCTTCATGGCCTCGCTCGACTCGCTCAAGCGCCGTGGCCTGATGGTCTGCGTCGGTACTGCCTCCGGCACCATCCCGCCGTTCGATCCACAGATCCTGGCGATGAAAGGTTCGCTGCACCTGACCCGTCCGGCACTGGCCGACTACATCGCTGACCCTGCGGAGAAGGCTGACCTTGCCGGTGAGCTGTTCGACCACGTCAGCAGCGGCCGCATCAAGATTGAAATCAACCAGCACTACGCCTTGCAAGATGCGGTTCAGGCGCACCGTGACCTGGAAGCACGCAAAACCACCGGTTCGTCGATCTTCGTCATCTGAAGAGGGCTGTAGCATGCACATCGAACAACTGACTTGCGCCATTGGCGCTGAGGTGTCCGGGGTCAACCTGGCGGATGCGGTGCACGATGACGATCTGTTCGACCAGCTTCGTGCGCAATTGCTCAAGCACCGGGTGCTGTTCTTGCGTGACCAGAACATCAGCCGTGCCGAGCATGTGGCCTTCGCCCGGCGTTTTGGCGAGCTGGAAGACCACCCGGTAGCCGGCAGCGACCCGGAGCACCCGGGCCTGGTACAGATCTACAAGCGTCCGGACCAGCCTGCCGACCGCTACGAAAATGCCTGGCACACCGATGCCACCTGGCGCGAAGCACCACCCATGGGTTGCGTGCTGCGCTGCGTGGAGTGCCCGCCGGTCGGTGGCGACACCATGTGGGCGAACATGGTGTTGGCCTACCAGAACCTGCCGGATGAAGTGAAACAGAAGATCGAAGGCCTGCGCGCCCGCCATAGCATCGAAGCCAGTTTCGGTGCGGCCATGCCGCTGGAAAAACGCCTGGCGCTCAAAGCCCAGTTCCCCGACGCCGAACACCCGGTGGTGCGCACCCACCCGGAAACCGGCGAGCAGGTGCTGTTCGTCAACGCCTTCACCACCCATTTCAGCAACTACCACACCCCGCAGCGGGTGCGCTTTGGTCAGGACGCCAACCCCGGTGCCGGCGATCTGCTGCGCTACCTGATCAGCCAGGCATACCTGCCCGAATATCAGGTGCGCTGGCGCTGGAAACCCAACAGCATTGCCATCTGGGATAACCGCAGCACCCAGCATTACGCGGTGATGGACTACCCGGCCTGCCATCGCAAGATGGAGCGCGCAGGGATCAAGGGTGACCGGACCTTTTAAGCATTAGCCATTCGCTGCTCAGTGCAGCCAAGACAATAACAAGATAGAGGACCGCAGCATGCAATTCTTCGATGATTCGTTACACCCGGAAAACATGGAAAAGGTGGTGATCACTGTCGCCCCGTATGGCCCGGAATGGATGCCTGAGGATTTTCCCGAAGACATTCCGCTGACCATGGACGAACAGGTCCAGAAAGCCGTCGACTGCTATGAAGCAGGCGCCACCGTGCTCCACCTGCACGTACGTGAACTCGATGGCAAAGGCTCCAAACGCCTGTCCAAGTTCAACGAACTGATTGCTGGCGTACGCGAAGCCGTGCCGGAAATGATCATTCAAGTGGGCGGCTCGATTTCCTTCGCCCCGGAAAGTGACGGCGAAGCGGCCAAATGGCTGTCGGACGACACCCGCCACATGCTCGCTGAGCTGACGCCAAAACCTGATCAGGTCACCGTGGCGATCAACACCACGCAAATGAACATCATGGAGCTGCTGTATCCGGAATACCTGGAAGGCACCTCCCTGGCCCACCCGGCAATTCAGGCTGCCTACAGTGAAATGACCGTGCCAGCCGGCCCTGCCTGGGTCCGCGAGCACCTGCGTCGCCTGCAGGCGAGCGGCATTCAGCCACACTTCCAGCTGACCGGCATGCATGCCCTGGAAACCCTCGAGCGCATCGTGCGCCGCGGCGACTACATGGGCCCGCTGAACCTGACCTGGATCGGCATTGGTGGCGGCTTCGACGGTCCTAATCCGTTCAACTTCTTCAACTTCATTCACCGCGCGCCGGACGGCTGCACCTTGACCGCAGAATCGCTGCTCAAGAACGTGCTGCCGTTCAATACCATGGCACTGGCCATGGGCCTGCACCCACGTTGCGGCAACGAAGACACCATCATCGACCACCAGGGCAAGCGCTTCGGTTCGGTGGATCAGATCAAGCAGACCGTGCGCGTTGCCCATGAACTGGGCCGTGAGATCGCCAACGGTAAAGAAGCCCGTGCCATCTACCGCATCGGCCAGCAGTACAGCAGCATTGAAGAGACACTCAAAGCCAACGGCATGGCGCCTAACCGCCAGCCGGGCCAAAAGGGTGTACCACAGCGCGGCTGACCGGACAGGGTCGGCCTGTGACGGCGGGCCGACCCACCCTAACCAACAGCGCTGTTAGTCAGGCTTTCGATAACAACAAGACTTACGCCAGACAACAGAGGAGGCAGCATGGCCGCCTATATCGCCAGCGCCGCAGATGACGGTGCCGACACTTCACGTGGCATTCCAAGGCGTTATGCCTGGATTGTCTTCGCCTTGACCTTTGGCCTGCTGATTTCCGACTACATGTCGCGCCAGGTGCTCAACGCGGTATTCCCCCTGCTCAAGAGCGAATGGGCTCTGAGTGACAGCCAGCTCGGCCTGCTCAGCGGTATCGTTGCGCTGATGGTCGGGCTGCTGACCTTTCCGCTTTCACTGCTGGCCGACCGCTTTGGCCGGGTCAAAAGCCTGGTGCTGATGGCCGTGCTCTGGAGCCTGGCGACCCTGGGGTGCGCCCTGGCGGAAAACTATCAGCAGATGTTTGTCGCCCGTTTCCTGGTCGGCGTTGGCGAAGCGGCCTATGGCAGCGTCGGCATCGCTGTAGTGGTTGCGGTGTTCCCGCGCGACATGCGCGCGACCCTCGCCGGTGCCTTCATGGCCGGTGGCATGTTCGGCTCGGTGCTGGGCATGGCCCTGGGCGGGGTTATGGCCCAGCATCTGGGCTGGCGCTGGGCCTTTGCCGGCATGGCGCTTTTTGGCCTGATGCTGGCGTTGTTGTATCCACTGCTGGTCAAAGAGGCGAAGATCTCGCCGCCGCGCTCGACGGTACCCTGCAAGGTCAGCCGTCCGTTGCGCACTTTGTACAGCAGCCGCTCGGTGATCGCCGCCTATGTAGCCAGCGGCCTGCAACTGTTCGTCGGTGGCACGGTGATCGTGTGGATGCCCAGCTACCTGAACCGCTATTACGCCATGGGCACCGACCAGGCGGGCGTTGTCGCCGCGATTATCGTGCTGTGCAGCGGTATCGGCACGATTCTCTGCGCGATGCTCTGCGACCGTCTGGGCCGTCAGCGTCCGGACCGCAAAATCAGTCTGGCGATCGCTTATTGCCTGGGCAGCTGCCTGTTGTTGTCGGTGGCCTTTGCGCTGCCCTCAGGCACTGGGCAATTGGTGCTGATCTGCCTGGGCATGATGATTGCCGTCGGTACCAATGGCCCGTCCAGTGCCATGGTCGCCAACCTGACCCACTATTCGGTGCACGGCACCGCGTTCGCCACCCTGACCCTGTGCAACAACCTGTTGGGCCTGGCCACCGGGCCGCTGATTACCGGCCGGGTTTCCGATCTGATCGGCCTGCATGCCGCGTTCCAGTTGGTGCCGCTGATCAGCATCGGCGCGGCGGCGGTGTTTTTTATTGCCAAGCGCCACTACCACAGCGACATGGCTCGCCTGGAGGGGCAGGTGCAACCAGCACCTGATGCAGGGCAGATTCAAGAGGTAAAACCGTGAAGCAAACCTTATCCATCGAAGTGTTCTTCGACTTCATCTGTCCCTGGTGCCTGATTGGCCAGCGTCATCTGCAGCGTGCGCTTGAGCAGTTGCTGGTTGAACAGCCCGACGTCGAAATCGATCTGTGCTGGCGCGGCGTGCAACTGCTGCCGGACATGGCCAGGACCGGTCAACCGTTCGAAGCGTTCTACCGCAAGCGTCTGGGCAGCGAAGAGGCTGTGCGCCAGCGTCAGGCTCAGGTACGTGCGGTAGCGGAAGCGGCGGGGGTCAACATCGATTTCTCGCGTATCAGCCGCATGCCCAACACGGCCGACGCGCACCGCCTCCTGCAACGCGCGGTGGCCCTGGGTGAACCTGAGCGCGTCGAGGCGTTGCTGGCACAGCTGTTTGCGGCTTACTTCCAGGAAGGCAAGGACCTGGGCGATCCGGTCACCTTGCTGCACATTGCCCAGAACTGTGGCTTGAGTCCCGCGCAGGTCGCCGACTGCCTGCGTGGCGATGCCAGCCCGTTCATTGGCGCAGACGACTACCCGCACGAGGGTGTGCCTTGTTTTCGTTTCAACCGCCAGCAGGTGGTGAGCGGCGCGCAACCGGCCCAGGTGCTGCTTGGCGTGATGCGGGAAGCGCTGAATCAGGCGGCAGTGGCATGAGTTACCGCTACTGCGTGCCGCAGGCCAAGGTGCCAGCACGCGACAGCCGTGTGCTGCTGGATTTTGATAACAAGAGCCTGGCGCTGTTCAACGTCGCCGACCAGTTATATGCCATCGACGACAGCTGCCCGCATCAGGGCGCGTCGTTGTGTGGCGGGCGCCTGGATGGGCGAGTGATCCAGTGTTGCGCGCATGGCCTGCGCTTCGATCTGGCCAGTGGTTATCTGCTCAATTCCACCCAGCTCAAGGTAGCCAGTTACCCGGTCGAGCGTCAGGGCGAGCAGGTGTTTATCGTGATCGAATCCGAGGAGTGCGGCCAATGAGCACCATGGCAATTACTGCCGTTAACAACCGGGTGCGAGCGCTTGCGCCAGGTTTTATCGTGAGTCTGATCGCGGCGGCGGCGGCGAGTTTTCTCAGTGAGCATTACGATGCACCGGTGATGTTGTTTGCCCTGTTGCTGGGCCTGGCACTGAATTTTCTCTCGGCTGACGGCAGCTGCAAGGCCGGAATTGAATTCACCGCCCGCACGGTGCTGCGTATCGGCGTGGCGCTGCTGGGCATGCGTATTACCCTGGAGCAGATTGCCAGCCTTGGCTGGAAGCCGGTGGCGCTGGTGGTGATTATTGTCGTGGTGACCATTTCTGTGTCGATGGTGGCGGCCAAGGCCATGGGCTTCAATCGGCTGTTCGGTATGTTGAGCGGTGGCGCGACGGCGATCTGTGGTGCGTCGGCGGCGTTGGCGTTGGCCGCAGCCTTGCCGGCGCACCGGCAGAAGGAGCATGCGACGCTGTTCACGGTGATCGGGGTGTCGGCGCTGTCGACCCTGGCGATGATCCTCTATCCGATGATTGCCGATTGGTTGCAGCTGTCACCGCCGCAAGCCGGGGTGTTTCTCGGCGCCACTATTCATGATGTGGCGCAGGTGGTGGGGGCGGGTTACAGCATGTCCACCGAGACGGGGGACATTGCCACGGTGGTCAAGTTGATGCGGGTGGCGATGTTGCTGCCGGTGATTGTCTGTGCGGCGATGATTACCCGGCGGTCCGGGGATGATACCGGTGGGCAGCGGCCGCCGCTGTTGCCGTGGTTTGCGGTGGGGTTTGTGTTGTTGGCTTGTCTCAATAGTACGGGGTGGGTGCCTACGGTGGTCCAGGGCGGGGTCAATGATCTGTCGCGCTGGTGTCTGGTGGTGGCTATCAGTGCGCTGGGGATGAAGACGCAGCTCAAGGAGCTGGCCAAAGTTGGCTTCAAGCCCATTGCGTTGATGGTCGGGGAGACGGTGTTTCTGGTGTTGCTGGTGTTGGCATTGATGCATTGGGGGTTGTAACGGGGTGGGAGCGCCTATCTTTTGTAGGAGCGGATAAATCCGCTCCTACAGCAGCCTGATCAGTCTGGCATCTGTCGCGCTTCTAGCCCGTCCAGCAACGCATCAAGCAGCGCCATGGCCATCTCCACCGAATGCTGGGTGGACCAGGCCAAGCCTCGTCCTTCCTTGTTGGTATGGCGGACGGACTCGATAACGGTGGTACGGGCGCACTTGAGGTAAAACGAAGCATGCACCAGCGCATCTTCAGCATTGATGCCGGCGCGTACGCTGAACAGGGGTGGATGTTCCGGGCAACTGGGGACGTCGGTCTCGAGCGTTTCAATGAGGTGCAGGCTGGGAGGATCGGGGACGGGCTTTTTCATCATGGTGCTCCTGGTTGATGGAGCCACCACTCCCTCGTCGCCAAACGAGAATGGGTGGTAGCTGTACGCGGGTTGGCGAACCGGATCAACGCAGGAAACCCCGGCAGGGCCTAAGCCCTCCCGCGCACAGCCACCATAAAAGAGGCGCAAGCGTCCAGGACGCCAGCCATCGTTCAGGGGTATGTCTGCATGTATTTGCCGGGTCGCCAAACCCGATCACCGAATATTCAGTGACCGAGCGAGCCTAGTGTGAAGACCTTCCCCGGGCAAGCTACTGAGGCCGACAGATTGCGTAGGATAGGTCCTAGGACCAGACGCTGGCTAGTCAGTGGAATCTGATTTGCCCGGTGGGAGTGGGCTTGTCCCGCGATGAGGCCCTCGGAGTTGTGGGCATATCCATTTGCCAATGCGGCACTGAATCACCTTTCCGCCCTTACGGCGGCTTACTTTGGCAAACGCCGGTGTGCCGGCCCAGCCCAAAGTAAGCAAAGGTCTCGCCCCACCAGGGGCCCTACGCTACGCTTCGGGTCCCTTCGCTCCGGTGCCGCTACGGGGCATTGCGAGCTACGAGTTGCAAGCAACTCTACGCTTCGCAACTTCGGCTACGCCGAAGGCGCTGCGCGCTAGTCCCTCCACGACACCTCCACTCAGCCCTACTGGTTAACGGGGCCGGTGGATCAAAATCAAGATCAAAAGCAGATCAAGATCAAGGGCACAATTCGCTGCGCTCTTGCTTTGGGTAGAGGGCTACGTTTTGTATTGATTCAGCTTTCCTTTTTTAAAGCGTTAGCCACTTCGACTGTCGGCACACCTCGATAAGCAAGAGCGAAGCGAATTGTGCTTTTGATCTTGATCTACTGCCCCGTTAACCAGAAGGGCCGAGCGGAGGCGTTGCGAAGGGGTGAGTGCGTAGCACCTTCGGCGTAGCCGAAGTCGCGAAGCGTAGAGTTGCTTGCAACTCGTAGCTCGCGATACCCCGTAGCGACGCCGCAGCGAGGGGACCCGGAGCGCAGCGGAGGGCCCCTGGTGGGGCAAGCCCTTTGCGTTACTTTGGGGCGTTTGCCAAAGTAACCCGCCGTAAGGGCGGAAAGGTGATTAAGCGCCACCGCCGCCAATGGATATGCCCCCAACCATCAAAGCCCAAAGCCCAAAACCTCAACGCTGCTGAACCCCATGCTGCACCCGCCAGGCCGCCGGCGGCATCCCGAACTGCGCAATAAACCAGCGCGTAAACGAACTGGGCATCGAATACCCCAACATATCCGCAATCCGCCCCAACGAATAACTGGGATTCTCCAGATAGCGAACCACCAGATCCCGCCGCACGCCGTTGATCAGATCACTGAAGGTCACCCCACATTCCTCCAGCCGCCGCTGCAAGGTCCGCACATTCATCCCCTGCGTCTGCGCCACCTGCTCGATCGTCGCCCGTCCCATCGGCAACAGCAGATAAATCGTCTTGCGCATCTCCAGCTCCAGCGACAACTTGCCCCCGGCCTGTAGCGTATCCAGATAACGCTGGGCCAAACGCGCCATCGCCTCGTTGGCCAGCGGATTGGCCGCATCCAGATCGGCAGCCGGGCAGACAATGCCGTTGAACTCACTGCCAAACACCAGCTTGCAACCAAAAATCCGCCGATGGATCGCCAGATCGGCCGGAGCGGCGTGGGTGAAGTTGGCACTGATCGGATGCCAGTGCGCCCCCAACACCGCAGCACACAGACGCCGCATGACACCGATCGCAAGCTCGGTGGCCTGACGACTGCTACGTGGCAGGTCGCTGACCACCTCTTCACGAATAATCACCGATTTGCCAGCGTCTTCGATGTGGATTGCCAGCGCATCATTGAGCAAATGCCGGTACTGCACGATCACCTGCAAGGCATCCCGCAGCGTGCGCTGATGACTGAGCAGCAGGCTGATCTCGCCAAAGTCGGACAATTGGCGCAATTCGGCCATGCGCAAGCCAAAGGTCTCACAGCCACTGACCCGTGCCGACTCTTCCAGCAGGGTAATCACGCTTGAGACCGCAAGGCGTTGGTTGGGATCATCCAGCAATGCCGCGCTCAGGCCCACCTGGGCCAGCAAGGCATGCGGGTTCAACCCCACGTGGCGCGACACTTCGAGGTAATTGGTCAAGCTTGCAGCACGGACAAGGGCGGTCATTTTATTGTTTTCCACGCATTTCTCATTAGGCGTCCCGCTTCTGTGGCGGGTTGCTTCTTATAGCCTGAGTGTCATCAAATGAAAAGTCGTTTGCTGCCCCTCATCCTGGGTCAGTTTCCGACTGTTCAAGCGTAGCGGACGGCTGCCCGCACCCGTGTCATCAAATGTGAAGTCACTGACGTTCAATGTAAAGCACCCAGGGGGAGGGGTGATTACTGTGACTCTCGAAGCGCTCCCCCAACGGGGTGAGCTGACTCTCCTGAGCATAGGTGCTGATGTGGAAAGATTGCATACCGCCGCTACCGTTCTGATCGTCCCCGGCCTGCGCGACCATGTCGCCGAGCATTGGCAGACGCTGCTCCAGGCGCGCCTGGAAAAGGTCCGCTCAGTACCGCCGTTGCAGGTCAACGGCCTGGACTGCAACGCCCGGGTCGAAGCGATCCAGCGCGAACTGGAGCAGATCGACGGCGACGTCGTGCTGGTGGCGCACAGCGCCGGTGTGTTGATGGTCGCCCATTGGGCCGCACGTTTTAACCGCAAGATCAAAGGCGCCTTGCTGGCGGCACCACCGGACCTGAACGCGCAATGGCCCGCAGCTTACCCAAGCCCGGACACCCTGCGCGCCAACGGTTGGGCGCCGCTGCCCATCACCCCCTTGCCGTTCCCCAGTATTGTGGCCGCCAGCAGCAACGATCACCTGGCCAGCCTCGAAGCCGTTACCGCCATGGCCGAAGGCTGGGGCAGCGAGCTGGAGCTCCTTGGCGAAGTCGGCCACTTGAACCCGGCTGCCGGATTTGGCCCATGGCCTCAGGCCGAAACCTTCATTCAGATTCTGGACCGTTAATCCTGCAGTAGTGCACGGACGCTTGACCAACGCCCGCATCAGTCGGGCGGCGATAACAAAAATAACAATTCGTGGAGTCATCGTAATGCCAAAACACCGCACTCATTGCGCTGTGCCGTCGCAGCGCCGTCTGCTGGTCTGTGCCATCGGTTTGCTCGCTTTGCCTGGCGCTCAGGCGTTTGAACTCGATACCGGGAACGAAGACTGGGCCGTGCGCCTGGACAACACCGTCAAGTACAACTACGGCGTACGCACCGAGAGCGCCGACAAACGCATGCTGGCAACGCCGAACAACAACGACGGCGACTACAACTTCCGCAAGGCCGGTACCAACATCACCAACCGCGTCGACCTGCTGACCGAGCTGGATGTGATCTACCAGGGCAACATGGGCTTTCGCGTCAGTGCTGCCAGCTGGTATGACAAGGCTTACGAGAACACCGGTTCCAATTCCAACCCGTTCGTCAACGGCAACGGCGACACTTCCGGCATCGTGCCGAGCCTGAACGGCTTGCCGGGTACCGGCACCCCGCTGGGCAGCCCGCACCTGAGCAACTATGCCCAACGCTACTACACCGGCCCGTCTGGCGAAGTGCTCGATGCGTTTGTGTTCATGAGCACTGAAGTGGGCGAGAACTCGCAACTGAGCGGCAAACTGGGCCAGCACAACCTGTTCTGGGGCGAGACCCTGCTCAACCCGGTGCACTCGCTCAGCTATGGCCAGTCCGGCCTGGACCTGGCCAAGCTGGCGGCCTCGCCGGGCACTGAAGCCAAGGAGCTGTTCGTACCGCGCAATCAGCTGTCCACCTCGTTCCTGGTGAACCCGGAACTGACCATCGGCGCGCAGTATTTCTTCAACTGGGATGCCGCTCGCTTGCCGGAAGCAGGCACCTACTATGGCGGCTCCGATGTGGTGGGTGAGGGCGCCCAGAGTTTCCTCCTGGGTCACACCGGCACCCCCGGGCTGATCCCGGTGCGCGGCGCGCTGACCAGCATCCGTCGTGGTGACGACCTGACCCCGAGCAACAGCGGTGACTGGGGCGTGATGGCCAAGTGGTCGCCTGAATGGCTGGGCGGCACCGTGGGCTTCTACTACCGCAAGACTTCGGAAATCCTTCCGCAGGCCTGGCTTGATACCCGTGGCCTGACGGTTTCCCGTGGCCCGTTCGGCAACCCGCCAGCCGGTCGTCAGGGCGCGGTTGGCAACCTCTACAACTCGCTGCAAAGCGCCACTTACCAGTTTGCCTACGCCGACAACATCGATGTCTATGGCCTGAGCCTGTCCAAAGACGTCGCCGGCATCAGCGTCGGCAGCGACCTGAACATCCGCCACAACATGCCGCTGGCGAGCATTCCGGCGATCGTCAGCGCGCCGGGCCAAGGCGGCCTGGCTGGAGGCTTCGGTCTGTTGCCGCCACGCCTGCCGAGCAGTGGTGTGATCACTGACGTGCCCAGTGACGGCGACGGTCTGAGTGCCACCGGCCAGACCTTGCACTGGACCCTCAACGGCCTGATGACCATCGCCGATACGCCGCTGTTCGATAGCGCCACCCTGTTGGGCGAACTGTTCTACAGCAACCTGCTCAAGCTCGATGGCCACAACGAGGCCTTGTACAAGGGCAAGAGCAGCTACCGCGGGATCGACAAACCGACCCGTGACAACTGGGGCATCGCCGTCAACTTCACCCCGACCTGGTACCAGGTCATGCCCGGTGTCGACCTGAGCATGCCGCTGTCGGTCAACGTCGGTCTCGATGGCGTCTCGCCGGTGCAGGGCGGCGGCGCCGAGGACACCGGCAACTACGCGGTGGGCGTCAGCGCCGCCGTTTACAACCAGTATTTCGTCGACCTCAAGTACGTCGACAGCTTTGGCAAGACGCAGTCGTGCAAGAACGGCCAGACCGATGGCACGACTCCCAATGCCCTGGACGGCGAGCAGGATTACACCTGCTACGGCGGAGGCTATGCCTCTTTTTCTGGCGGCGGGGCGACCACTGAGGACCGTGGCGCGCTGTACCTGACCGTTAAAACCACTTTTTAAGTCACGTCTTTCCTTCAGACATCACGCAGGAAAACAATCATCATGAACTACGTGCGTACACTTTTAGCTACCTGTCTGTCCCTGGCTGCAATCCATTCTGCCCAGGCCGCTGTATCCAGCGACCAGGCAGCCCGCCTCGGCACCAGCCTGACCCGCATCGGTGCCGAAAGCGCCGCCAATGCCGACGGCTCGATTCCCGCCTACCAGGGCGGGCTGGTTACCCCACCGGCCAGCTTCAAGAACGGCGACAGCATGCGTCCCGACCCGTTTGCCGGGGAAAAACCGCTGCTGGTCATCAATGGCAAGAACGCTGATCAGTACAAAGGCCAGCTGACGGCGACCACCCAGGAGCTGCTCAAGCGCTTCCCGACCTTCTCGGTTGATGTCTACCCGACCCACCGCACCGTGGCGCTGCCTGCGCAGGTGCTGGACAACACCGCGAAAAATGCTGTCGGTGCGCACAGCCAGGAAGGCGGCGCAGCCGTTGAAAACGTGCTGCCGGGGATTCCGTTCCCGATTCCGCAGACCGGTGCCGAGGCCATGTGGAACTTCCTCCTGCGCTACCAGGGCGTGAGCATGGCGGCCAAGTACGACTCCTGGAACGTCGATTCCGCGGGTGTGCCGACCCTGTCCACCACCGGTCAAGCCAACATCAGCTACCCGATCTATGAGGACATGAACAAAACCATCGGTGCCAAAGACACCTACTACCAGATGAAGCTGGTGTACACCGCGCCTGCCCGCCGTGCCGGTGAAGCGATGATGCTGCGTGACGCTGCCAACCCGCTGGTGCAGCCACGCAGCGCCTGGCAGTACCTGCCGGGGCAGCGCCGGGTGAAGCTGGCGCCGAACCTGGCCTACGACACCCCCAACCCGGGGACCTCGGGCTCGGGTACCTATGATGACGTGTTCGTCTTCAACGGCGCCCTGGACCGCTACGACTGGAACCTGGTCGGCAAGCAGGAAATGTATGTGCCTTACAACACCTACAAGCTGACCTATAACACCGACATCAAGCAGCTCATCACCCCCAACCATCTGGCGCCGCAGTTCGTGCGTTGGGAGAAACACCGCGTGTGGGTGGTCGAGGGCAAGCTCAAGGACGGTGCCCGTCACATCTATCACAAGCGCCGCTTCTACCTCGACGAGGACAGCTGGATCGCTCTGGCCTCCGACCAGTATGACGCCCGTGGTCAGCTGTACCGTGGCTCGTTCGCCTTCCTCAGCCAGAGCTACGACAAACAGACCCCGGACGCCACGCCTTTCATGATCTACGACCTGATCGGCGGCACCTACAACCTCAATGGCGTAGTCGGTGCTTACGGCGGCATTCGTTACATCGACCCGCTGTCCAAAACCCAGTGGTCGCCTGAGTCGCTGGCTGGCGCCGGTATTCGCTGAATCCGCCCACAAGGTAGGTACGCTCCGGCATCGCCCCTGATGCCGGAACGTTTGTCGAGCAGCCTGCTGCGTGCAGCGGCGATCCGGAGGACCCGGTATGTATTTTCTCAAGCGCTGTACTGCGTTGATGCTGACGTGGGCCGCCCTTCAAGGTGCGGCACAGGCCGCGCCCTACACGGATGTGCTGGATCTGCCGGCCATGCCCAGCGTCCTGGCGACGGTCAGCCCGTTGCGTGATGTGACCAACCTCGGCGCACGCCTGGTGGCGGTCGGCCCGCGTGGGCACATTCTGTATTCCGATGACAACGGCGGCCATTGGCAACAGGCCAGCGTGCCGGCCAGTGCCGACCTCAACGCCGTGAGTTTTCCCAGTGCCGAGCAGGGCTGGGCAGTCGGTAACGACGGCGTGATCCTGCACAGCCGCGATGGCGGCGTGAGTTGGCAAAAGCAACTGGACGGTCGCGTGCTCGGCGAGCAGGTGCTGGCCTACTACCGCGCCCAGGCCCAGGCCGCACCGCAGGACGAACGTTGGCCTGCACTGATCGGCGAAGCTGAACGGCTGGTGCAAGAGGGCGCCGACAAACCGTTTCTGGATGTCTGGTTCGCCGACGAACACAACGGCTTTGCCGTCGGTGTCTTCAACCTGCTGCTGCACACCACTGACGGTGGCCAGCACTGGACGCCGTGGCTGGAGCGCAGCGACAACCCGCAAGGCTTGCACCTGACCAGCCTCGCCAGTGTCGATGGTGCGCTGTACATCACCGGTGAGCAGGGCTTGCTGCTCAAGCTCGACACCGATGGCCAGCACTTCACCCGGCTGACCACGCCTTACAGCGGCACGTTCTTTGGCGCCACCGGCAAGCCGGGGGTGCTCCTGGTCTATGGCTTGCGTGGCCATGTGCTGCGCAGCACCGACGGCGGCCAGCAATGGCAGCCAGTGACCACCGACCTTGCCAACAGCATCACCGCAGGCAGCCTGGACAGCGCCGGACAGCTGTGGCTGCTGAGCCAGGCCGGGCATGTACTGCTCAGCCGCGACGACGGCGCCAGTTTCGCCCAGGTCAGGCAAGCGGCGCGCACACCGATCAGCGCGGCGGCATTCGATGCTGCCAGCGAACTGGTGCTGGTGGGCGAACGTGGCGTGCGCACGCTCGCCGTTGAATAACTGCCGTCCCCATAACAAGAGAAAAACCTGATGGCCACTATCCAACAAGACACCTTGCCGGTGATCCGCACCCTCGGCGAATTCGACACCCGCTCCGGCAACTGGCTGGAACGCCTGGTGTTCAATCATCGCCTGCCGTTCATGCTGATGATGCTGCTGGCGACCCTGGTGCTGGGGTTCATGGCCGTGACGCGCCTGGAACTGCGGCCCAGCTTCGAGAAGATGATTCCGCAGAGCCACCCGTACATCCAGAACTACCTGGAAAACCGCCAGTCGTTGCGCGGCCTGGGCAACTCTCTGCGGGTGGTGGTGGAAAACACCCAAGGCGACATCTTCGACCCGGCCTACCTGCAGACCCTGCGCCAGATTAACGACGAGCTGTTTCTCAGCCAGGGCGTGGACCGCGCCTGGATGAAGTCGTTGTGGAGCCCGGCAGTGCGCTGGACCGAAGTCACGGAAGAGGGCTTTCAGGGCGGGCCGGTGATGCCCGACAGCTATCAGGGTGCGGCGGCCGACATCGAGCAGCTGCGCCAGAACATCGAGCGCGCCAATATCGTCGGCAGCCTGGTCGCCCGCGACTTCAAGTCGAGCATGCTGATCGTGCCGCTGCTGGACCAGGATTCGGCTACCGGCCGTGGCATCGACTATCACGCGTTCTCGCAAAAGCTTGAGCAACTGCGCAGCCAGTACGAGGCGCAGGGCCCTTACAAGATTCACGTGATCGGCTTTGCCAAGCTGATGGGCGACCTGATCGACGGCCTGATCCAGGTCATGCTGTTCTTTGCCCTGGCGGTGCTGACCACGCTGGTGATCATCTACCTCTACACCCGCTGTGTACGCAGTACCCTGCTGGTGGTCCTGTGTTCGTTGACGGCGGTGGTCTGGCAACTGGGCATTGTCGCCTGGCTGGGTTATGCCATCGACCCTTATTCGATCCTGGTGCCGTTCCTGATTTTCGCCATCGGCGTGTCGCACGCCGCGCAGAAAATGAACGGCATCATGCAGGACATCGGCCGCGGTACCCATCGTCAGGTGGCTGCGCGCTACACCTTCCGCCGCTTGTTCGTCGCCGGTGTCACCGCGCTGCTCGCCGATGCGGTGGGCTTTGCCGTGCTGATGCTGATCGACATCCCGGTGATCAAGGACCTGGCCATCACCGCCAGTATCGGCGTGGCGGTATTGATCTTCACCTCGTTGTTGCTGATGCCGGTGGCACTGTCCTATGTCGGTGTCGGTCGCAAAGCCGCCGAGCGCGCCTTGCGCATCGACTCGCGGGCCGCCGAGCACCGTGGCTTCGGCAAGCTCTGGGACCTGCTCGATCGCTTTACCACGCGCAAGTGGGCGACGGCGGCCTTGCTGGTGGCTGCAGTGCTGGGGGCAGGGGGCTTTGCCCTGAGCCTGCATTTGAAGATTGGCGACCTCGACAGCGGTGCTCCGGAGCTGCACGCCGACTCGCGCTACAACCGCGACAATGCCTACATCACCGGCCATTACGCGCTGTCCAGCGACACCTTCGCGGTGATGATCAAGACCGCTCCCGAAGGCTGCCTGCGTTACCAGACCCTGGTGCTCGCCGACCGCCTGGCCTGGGAGCTGCAACAACACGCCGGGGTGCAGACCACGCTGTCGCTGACCAACGCCGTGCGCCAGATCACCGCCGGTACCTACGAAGGCAACCCCAAGCTCAACAGCATCCAGCGCAACCAGGATGTGCTCAATTACGCCGCGCAGCAGGCCTCGGTCAATGCCCCGGAGCTGTTCAACAACGACTGCTCGCTAATGCCGGTGATCGCCTACCTCAAGGACCACAAGGCCGACACCCTGGATGAAGTGGTCGCGGTGGCCGAGCGCTTCGCCCAGGCCAACAGCAGTGAAGACCGCCAGTTCCTCCTCGCCGCTGGCAGCGCCGGTATCGAAGCGGCGACCAACATCGTTGTGCGTGATGCCAACCGCACCATGCTGTTGCTGGTGTACCTGGCCGTCACTGTGTTCTGCCTGATTACCTTCCGCAGCTGGCGCGCCACCCTGGTGGCGGTTGTACCGCTGATGCTCACTTCGGTGCTGTGCGAGGCGCTGATGGTGATGATGGGCATCGGGGTCAAGGTCGCCACCTTGCCGGTGATCGCCCTGGGCGTGGGCATCGGCGTCGACTATGCGCTGTACCTGCTCAGCGTCCAGCTGCACTACCAGCGTAAAGGCATGCCGCTGTCCGAGGCCTATGAGAACGCCGTCGCCTTTACCGGTCGGGTCGTCGGCCTGGTCGGCATCACCCTGGCGGCCGGGGTGGTCGGTTGGGCCTGGTCGCCGATCAAGTTCCAGGCCGACATGGGCATCCTGCTGACCTTCATGTTCCTGTGGAACATGCTCGGTGCGCTGATCCTGATTCCGGCGCTGTCGTACTTCCTTCTGCCTGGCAACAAGGCCCAGGTTACCGCTCCCGGTACCGTCACTGACGACCGGCTAAAACACACCACCCAAGCAGTCGAGTGTTCGCAAAATGTCTGATTACCTTCCACCTTTGCGCGATATGGATTTTCTGTTCAATGAGGTCTTCGACATTCCGGCCGTCTGGTCACGGATTCCAGCGTTGGCCGAGCAGGTCGATGCCGACACGGCCAAGGCGATTCTCGAACAGGCCGGCAAGCTCATTGCCCAGGTGGTGGCCCCGCTCAATCGCAGCGGCGACGAGCAGGGCTGCCGCTGGGAAGAGGGCCGGGTGATCACCCCGGACGGTTTCGCCGACGCCTATCGCCGCTACGCCGAGGATGGCTGGGTGGGCGTGGCCGGTGCCGTGGAATATGGTGGCATGGGCATGCCCAAAGTGATCGGTGCTCAGGTCGAGGAAATGCTCAACGCCGCCAACCTGTCCTTTGGCCTGTACCCGATGCTGACTGCCGGCGCCTGCCTGTCGCTGCTCAATCACGCCAGCGAAGCACTCAAGGCCCAGTACCTGCCGGCCATGTACGAAGGGCGCTGGACCGGCTCGATGTGCCTGACCGAACCCCATGCCGGCACTGACCTGGGGCTGATCCGCACCCGCGCCGAACCGCAGGCCGACGGCAGCTACCGCATCAGCGGCACCAAGATCTTCATCACCGGCGGTGAGCAGGATCTGTCGGAAAACATCATTCATCTGGTGCTGGCCAAGCTGCCGGATGCGCCGCACGGTGCCAAGGGTATCTCGCTGTTCCTGGTGCCGAAGGTGATGGTCGAAGCGGACGGCTCGCTGGGCGAAGCCAACGCGCTCAGCTGCGGGTCGATCGAGCACAAGATGGGCATCAAGGCCTCGGCCACCTGCGTGATGAACTTCGATGGCGCCGTCGGTTATCTGGTCGGCGACCTGAACAAGGGCCTGAACGCCATGTTCACCATGATGAACTACGAACGCCTGGGTGTTGGCATTCAGGGCCTGGCGCTGGGCGAACGTTCTTATCAGAACGCCATCGAGTATGCCCGTGAGCGTCTGCAAAGCCGGGCACCCACTGGCCCGGTAGCGGCTGAACAGCCTGCCGACCCGATCATCGTGCACCCGGACGTGCGCCGCATGCTGCTGAGCATGAAAGCCCTGAACGAAGGCGGGCGGGCGTTTTCCACTTATGTCGCGCTGCAGCTGGACCTGGCCAAATACAGCCAGGACCCTGCCGAGCGCAGCAACGCCGAGGCACAAGTGGCGCTGTTGACGCCGGTGGCCAAGGCGTTCCTGACCGACATGGGCCTGGAAGCCACCGTCCACGGCCAGCAGGTGTTCGGCGGCCATGGTTACATCCGCGAATGGGGTCAGGAGCAGTTGATTCGCGATTGCCGCATCACCCAGATCTACGAGGGCACCAATGGCATTCAGGCCATGGACCTGGTGGGCCGTAAACTGGTCGCCGACGGTGGCCGCGCTTACGCCTTGCTTTCCGCGCAAATCAAAGCATTCGCCCAATCCCCCCGGTGGGAGCGGGCTTGCCCCGCGATGACAGCTGAGTTCAGCGCCCCCCTCCTGGCCGCAGTCGAAAACCTCGACGAGCTGACCGCCTGGCTGCTCGACCGCGCCCAAGGTAACCCGCAGGAAATCGGTGCAGCAGCAGTAGAGTACCTGCATGTGTTCGGCTACACGCTGTACGCCTACATGTGGGCGCAGATGGCCGATGTCGCCCTGAAACAGGAGCCGCAATCCGGGTTCTACGCCAGCAAACTGGGCACTGCCCGGTTCTATTTCGCCCGTCTGCTGCCGCGTATCCAGTCGCTCAGCGCCACGGTCAAGGCCGGCAGTGCCAGCCTGTTCCTGCTCGATGCCGATCAACTGTGAAGGACCCCGAGATGATCAACACCCGCGTTATCACCCCGGCTCCCGGGGCCTATAGCTATCCATTGCTGATCAAGCGCCTGCTGCTTTCCGGCGTGCGCTATCAACCCGGCCAGGAAATCGTCTACGCCGACAAGCTGCGCTACACCTACACGACCTTGCTGGAACGTATCCAGCGCCTGGCCAATGTGCTGGTGCAGTCCGGGGTCAAACCTGGCGATACCGTGGCCTTGCTCGACTGGGACAGCCACCGCGCGCTGGAATGCTTTTTTGCCGTGCCGATGATCGGTGCGGTGCTGCACACGGTCAACGTACGCCTGTCTGCCGAGCAGATCCTCTACACCATGAACCATGCCGAGGACCGCCTGGTGCTGGTGCATGACGATTTCCTGCCGCTGATGGAGCAGCTGCAGGGTGAACTGCAGACGGTGGAAGGCTTTATCCGCTTCAGCGACGCCGAGCCGTGCGCCACTGAACTATCGGTGCTGGGTGAGTACGAGGCGTTGCTGGCCGCAGCCGACAGTCAGTTCGACTTCCCCGACTTCGATGAAAACTCGCTGGCGACCCTGTTCTACACCACCGGCACCACCGGCAACCCCAAGGGCGTCTACTTCACCCATCGTCAGTTGGTGCTGCATACCCTCAACGAGCTGGGCACCTTTGCTGCCTGTGGCGGCGAGCCGTTGCTGCGCTCGGGTGATGTGTACATGCCGATCACGCCGATGTTCCATGTGCATGCCTGGGGCGTGCCGTATGTCGCCACCGCCCTTGGCATCAAGCAGGTGTATCCCGGGCGCTACGAGCCCAACCAGCTGGTGCGCCTGTTCCGGGAAGAGCAGGTGACGTTCTCCCACTGCGTACCGACCCTGCTGCAGATGATGCTCGATTGCGATGAGGGCCGCAGAACCGACCTGGTCGGCTGGAAAATGCTCCTCGGCGGCAGCGCCTTGACCCAGGGGCTGGCGGCACGGGCAAGTGCGCGCGGGATTCGGGTGCACTGCGGTTACGGTATGTCCGAGAGCTGTCCGCTGCTGTGCCTGACCAGCCTGACCCCCGAAGACCTGGCTCTGCCGATGGAGCAGCAGGTACCGCTGCGGATCAACGCCGGTGTGCCGATCCCGCTGGTGGACCTGCGCATCGTCGATGAGCAGGGCCATGACGTGGCGCACGACGGTGAAAGTCTGGGTGAAGTCGTGGTGCGCGCGCCGTGGCTGACCCAGGGGTACCTGAAAGAGCCCGAGCAAGGCGCCGCGTTGTGGGCTGGCGGCTGGATGCACACTGGCGACATGGCTTGCATCAATGACCGTGGGGTGGTGCAGATTCGCGACCGGATCAAGGATGTGATCAAGACCGGCGGCGAGTGGATCAGCTCGGTGGCGCTGGAAAGCCTGATCAGCCAGCACCCTGGCGTCGATTCGGTGGCGGTGGTGGGGATCGCCGATGCGCAATGGGGCGAGCAGCCGCTGGCCCTGGTGGTCTGTGTCGCGGGTGTGCAACTGGATCAAAAGTCCCTGGCGCAGCACCTGCAGCAGTTTGTCGACAGTGGCCGCCTGAACAAATGGGCGGTGCCCCGGCACGTGCGGTTTGTCGAGGAGATTCCGAAAACCAGCGTCGGCAAGATCAACAAGAAGCTGATTCGCGAAATTCACGCCTTGTAGGTACTGCGGTTGAATCTCTGTGGGAGCCAGCCTTGCTGGCGATGGGATCGACGCATCGCCAGCTGCTACGCGGTGCCTGCATCGCTGGCAAGGCCAGCTCCCACACGGGGCGGTCAGGCGTTACAATCGTCCTTCCATTTTCAAGGACGAAAGGACGCTGTTGATGACCGTCACGCTGTGCAAGTCGTGCAACCAACCCGTAGACCACGATGCCATCGTTTGCCCGAACTGCGGCGAAGACCACCCGGCGGTGAACACGGCCAGACAGCTTAAAGTGATCGCTGGCGTCGGGGGTGTGCTGGTCCTGGTTCTTGCGCTATTTTCTGGCTGGAACAACACTGCACCAGCCCCTGTCCCCCCTATCTTCGCCGTCGACGAGTCGGTGGAGGTCCGTGCACCTCGCAGCCCGGTGAAGGTACAGAACGGCCAATTGGTGTATTACGTGACGCTGGGGATGACACCCAAGCACTACGCCGATCGTGTGAACGCAACCTTCAAAGCGCTCGACAAGCCTTTTGCCATTGACCCGACGGACATCGAAACGGGGCAGGCCCTTGATTTTCTCAACGCAGCGCTCGGTTCCTACGTTGCCCTGACCGGCTCTGTGGACAAAGAAACCGGTTACCTGACCAGTATCGCCCTTTTTGCCTCCGGCGATGATACGCGGGCCTCGGGCGAAGAGATTCAGCTGGTTGCCAGTGTCGCCTTGGCGGGCGCATCGCCCGACGCCGATCACGAGGAAATCATCAAGCGCTTCAAGGACATGGTCTTCAACCAGGAACCCTACCGGCACGGTCATGTGGAGTTCAAAGCCGGGGTCACGCAAATGATGGGCGCCTGGTTTTCAGCCGATCCGATCCAGCCTGATTGACTTCGTAGCCTGCCAGTACTGCCATCAACGTGGAACAACGATAAGGGTTGTTCCCGCTTCACTTTAAGCTCACGCCATCAGCCCCGCTACTGACAAAAATGCCAGTTGAGCCAGCCGCTTAGCTGTACTTATCTATCCATCAAATCATCACCATCGGCGTACGCAAATTACCAGGTGAAATGACATGGAAGAGAGTGAGCAGTCGATTGATCAGCCATGGCTGCAACAATGGTCTTCGTCGCAATCCGTGGCGCTGCAAGCCGTTGTTGCTCAAGCAGGGTCATTGACGGCCCTGGTAAACGCGGCGCCAGAAGCGTTGTTACGAAAGCACAGCCAACTGCATATCACTGATGCCCGGACCCTCTCTGGATTAGCCCAGAGCGTTGGCATCGTGGTGGCCCGTCAGTTCAGAGAGAACGCCTTGAGTGGCGGTATTCGACGCGCTTTCAGCCAACGCCATGGCGTGTCGGCACTGGTCGGTGGTCCTACCTATAACAACTGCTTTCTCATCGATTGGGATGCGATGGCGCTACCAAAAGCCATCGAAGCCTCGACGTCTCCGGTGGCTTACGCAAGAGCGCTGTACTGCAAGGCGTTGAAACTTGAACAGGCAGTCGACGCAGCGGATTTCAAGCTGCGTCTCAGTGAGCGCCGGTCAGATTTGAGTAGCAAAGTGCTGGATACAGCAGCAATGAATGGCATCGTTTCAACCTTGGATATTGTCAGCGACGTGTTGGAAAGTACGATAAAAAGATTCCTGCGCAGTCATGACGAAGAGGAGGATGTTGATAAGGCGCTGGCTAAAAGCCGTTATCCGTTTTTATTGCCGTATGAGCGCTGGCAAGATCAAATCAATGGGGTGCTGACTTCCGGTTTGCCTGAATTAACCTTGGGCGAGGTAGGCAGACACGTTGACGGGGAATACCCTTACTTTATTCGTAAGGGCGCGCATTCCCTGCTGTCGGATGCGGCGATGCAACAAAGTACCGGGCTGGGCGCGCACAGAAGAGCGATGCTTATCGAGGCGCCCGTTTTTACAGGTAACGATGGCAGTGGTCGACGTAGCGACCCTCGCACTCACCAGCTTTACGCCGATAACCTTGCCACCGAGCAAGACGAATTCTTTATCAAGAATTTCGGTGTGAACGGTTTGTCCGAGTTGCAAAGAGCCGATAGTTTTTGCCTGGCGACTGAAGTCCACCGATCGGATCTGGATTCGTTATTTGCCCTGGAAACTCAGGCCCCCTTTATCTCGCCTAACGTGCCGATTCTGGGCGATAGCGCAGACCCCTCCAGGTTTGGTGCCGTTTTTATCAACGCCGGTGTGCAACCGCCAATCGCCATTAGTACCTCAGAAGATGAAGAAGTACCTGTTCCGCCGCATCAGCTGATCAACCTCACCGAAGATCGGGCCGATCGCCTGAATCGCATGATTCGCCTTAGCCGCTGGATGAACTTGTCCTTCGACCAGGCCGATCGCCTGGTCATGGCGGCCATTAGCGCCGAAGCAAGAGGCGTTGGTGCTCCCAGGATGACCGTCAACACATTGCGCGCGCTGGGTGTATTTCAGGATTTTCACCAGCGTTATGCCGTGACCGCCGAGGACTTTGCCGCCTGGCTGGGTCAGGTATCAGCCTACGGGGCAGGAGAGAAGCCGGCTCAGTTTGACCGGATTTTCAACCTCCACTCACTGTTCCCCACCCCGCTGGTTCTCGATGGCAGCGCGTTTGATATTCAGCCTGAGGATGAGCGCGGGCAGCAAACGGTTCAGCAGATTTGTGTAGCCCTGGGATTGAGTCAGGAAACCTTCCAGTACCTGGGTCGTATCATCGCGACGGCCATGGAAAAGAAGGTTCTGGAGCGAACGCTGCCCGTCTTGTCGTCCTTTTACCGGATAACCAGCCTGGCGTCCTGTCTGAAACTTCACCCCATCGTCCTTATGGCATTGATTGAAGTGCTTGATGAGGGCGGAGAGTCTCTTGTCCGGCAGATAGCCGGGATTCCGCTCAATGTTACATTTCAGGTGTTCGGTTACACCGATGTGCTCGGCACGCTGGTGGCGGTGAACTCTTGTGTGCAGTGGTGCCGCGATAATGAGATTGATGTGGTCTGGCTCATCCAGCACCTGCGTGTGCCGCAGGCCGTCTCCACCGATGCGGAAAGCAGGCTGTTACGTGAGTTGAACAGTCGTCTGGAACCTGTAAGGATCACCCGTACGACCTTGCTGGAAGCGGGAGTGCCAAGCACAATCGAAGTGCCCTCTGCAGAGGGCAATGGCGTACGTGAACTCATGACCCCTCACTGGCTATGTCGCTTGCGTGATCTGGTCGACCTCGACGGCATTGTCAAAGACGGCGTAGCGGTCGCTGAAGAGGATTATGCGGACAGCGCCAGGAGCATCATCGAAGCGCTACTCAATAGCCTCTTCAATGGCCAGGAAGATCCCGAATGCGAAGAGCCGCGCGAAGACCAACAAACGCATAAACGTGTGCGCAGCAATTCGATTGTGCCGGTCGTCCAGGAAAAGCAACAAATACTGGAAACCCTTCTCGCAATTGTTCTACGCGCCCGCGCCGCTCAACGAGCGGTTGTGCAGGAAAGTCTGGCGGACTATCTGCCGATGCCTGCGGAGCTGGTTTTACCCCTGGTGTTCTGGTCCAGATACAGCGTCTTCAACTTGCTGGCCACAGCCAGAGCACTGTCGCTGTCCGGCGACCTGTCAACCCTGAGTCGTCCTGGCTTGCTGCGCATGGCCGTGCACTCGGATGATGGGGAGCACGCCGATACGTACAAGCGTTTGCTGGCGGAGCTCGCACAGCTGAGCAGGCTGGCGCGCATCGCTGAGCAGTTTCAGCTGGACGCCGGCATGCTGCAAAACCATGCACGTAGCTGGGGAGAGGGCTGGTTTGGCTTTCCGGCTGGCGACGTCAGCCTGCCGACACTCTATTACCTTAGCCTCTACCAGCGGCTCACCGGCATGGCGCAGCAACCCGCGGAAAAGCTGCTGCACTACTTGTGGCTGGTCAACGATCCGGAGCTTTTTGCTACTGATGTGCCTCCGAGCGAGGATCAATTACGCCTGGTACGCGATGCGGCGGCGGTCAAAGTCGCGCAGTTCATGGGGTGGGGCGCAAGCGAAGTGTTGGAAGTGGCGATGACCGTGAACAGTTACGGCATCGTGTTTTCCCTGGTTGAATTCGATAAATTGCTGCGCTGTCATACGCTGTGTCAGAAGACCGGCCTGAGTGCGCGCTCAGTACTTGAACTGGGTGCTCTCAAGTTGCAATCGACTGATGAGCAATATCGGGCAGCCGCACAGAACGCACTCAGTTGCCTGACTGCGCAATCGTTGGCAACTGAGCGAGGTCCTGTCGCGGAAGTTGGGCAAAGTGTCACCACGGCATGTACGGTTTCCGCTGTACGCCTGGTGGCTGGCGATGTCGCGCATGACAATGTCGCGACGGTCACGCTGACGATCAAGGATCTGCGTGGTAAAGCGCTGCAGGGTATTTCGGTGCGCTGGGAAGTCAGCGATGCTGGCAGCCTGCACCAGAGACAGACCTTTACCAACGAAGATGGGGTGACAACCGTTGTCCTCAATCCAGGTGTCATTATGGGCATCGCCCGGGTCCTGGCCAGAATTGGCCTGGATCAGGATGTGTATGCACCTCCGGTCTTTATCGACTGCCACGAACCGAGTCTGAGGGTCGAGAAGCTCTCCGGCGACGACGATTTGCCCAAGCGCAATCCACTGGCTGGGGAAAAGCAGCAGGTCGAATTGTATGTCCAGCTTTTGGACTACCTCGAGAATCAAGGGATCGATCGGCTTGTTCATTGGGAAACCGACTTGGGCCGATTGCTCTCAGCCGATGTGCATACCGACCGCCAGGGTATCGCCCGCGTGCGCTTGGTCAGCCGTTATGCCGGGGTCTGCAACGTTAAAGCCGAGTTCAACGGAAGAACCGTTCGTCTACCGGCGATCACCTTTGTCGACCGGCCCTCTATCGATAGAGATCATAAGCTGCGCCTGGAATCCAGCAACGTTGCCGGCGAAGCAGTCACTGTTTGTTGCAGGCTGATCGGGCTCTGGGGTGATCCGTCGGTAGGCAGCGAAATCAAGTGGGTCATCGAAGGTGCAGGGCTGGACCCGGAAGCGTTGCTCTCACAGACAGATGATCAAGGTATTGCGAAGATAACCTTCACACCTGCCCAGGCAGGTCACGTGAGTATCCGCGCTATCTATGCTCAAGGGTCTGGCGCGCAAGAAGAGCCAGACCTGCTGGAGCACGTGTTTGAAATACTCTCCGGACCGACCATGGTGCCCGCTTCGCGCCCGTGTGTAACCGCTGTTGCTGCTCCCGGGAATGTGCTGCCGGTCGGCGTACGTGTTGATTCCGAGCAGGATCACGAGCCGCCAAGCGAAGGCAAGAAGCCCGTCGCGCGCTACCCGGTGCTCTGGTCCAGAACTGACCAGCCAGAACCACCAGAGCAGGCACAACTCTCTGATGTGACGGGCGTGAGTGCGTGGCTATTTCCGCTCGACAAGGCCGGTGAATTTACCCTCACGGCCAGGCTGGGCGAGCAACAGCTATCGTTCCAGATCCAGATCATTCCTGCACCACAGTGGACGATCCAGCTCGATGACAACCCTGTCACGCCTTCCGAGGACCTGACATTCCGTCAAGGTTCGAGCTACCGCTTGCATGTACAACCGGCGCCGGGGCAGGACTTGTTACCCGGCCAGCAGGTACTGCTGACCTGGCAAGGGCCGAATGTGATCGGTTTGGGTATCCGGTCCAAGCCGATGTTCGGGCAAGTTGAACGGATGAGCGAAGAGGGCCTGACCTGGGAAATTGATTGTAATGGCCACGACCCTGCGCAGTTTGCATTGGGGATCCGGCTGGATGAGCTGGAACATGTCACCTGGTTGAAAGTGAACTTGCTGGGAGCAGGACGTCAGGCACGACTCAACAACTTTGCGGGGCGCACTTGAGATGAACAGCCAACTGCCTTTGCTTGCCAAGCTCAACGAGGACCGCCGCGAGGCGATGGTCAAGTACTTCCTTGGTCAGGTCGCCCCCGCTGAAGGCACCGCCAGCGGTCAACTGAAAACCGCCGAAGATCTGTACCAGTACCAACTGATCGACAACCAGGTCAGTGACAAGGTCAAGACCTCCTGGGTTGCGGAGGCCATCGCCAGCCTGCAGCAGTACATTCATGGTATTTACAACGGTATGGAGCCCGGCCACGACCGTGTCTTCAGTCAAGAGGAGGTAGCGTTCTGGCGTGATTGGGAATCGCAGTATGCCATCTGGTCGGCTAATGAAATGCTCCAGTATTACCCGGAAAACTATATTGACCCGTCGCTACGGCTGAAGAAAACCGAACTGTTCAAAACACTCGAGATGGACATCAACCAGGCGCGCATCAACGATACGCGGGTCCGTGAAGCGCTAATGAACTACCTGAGCACTTTCGACCAGGTCAGCAACCTGCAGGTTCGCGCCGGCTACATGGATGGCTGTGACCGGCGCCAGTCTGATTACTATTTTATCGGTAGCGAAAAATTCACCCCCCTGCGCTATTTTTTCCGCAAAGCCAAGGTCTCGTTACAGCCGAGCAATACCCGCATGAACCCGACGGCTTGGGAGGAATGGACGGAGATCAGCCTTAGCTTTGGTAGGGATGTCACGCATATACGCCCGGTTTACTCGGCAAAGCGCCTTTATCTGGTGTGGGTCGAGCGCATCAGGCATGAACGCCAACCTCAAGGTGACACTGCGGCCACGGCAGAATGGCGCCATGAAGTAAAACTGTCTTATCTTGACGTGAACGGCATGTGGGTTGCGCCGATGAATGTGGGGCATCTGACTACGGCTGACGAGAAACTTCAATACACCCTGATGGCCGTATCGTTTACCAGTTTTTCCCAAGTTGGCGCGACCTTGGTGGTAGCACTGGTACCGCTTCCCCAAAAGGCTGCAAGTAAACAGGCCGATGTAGCAGGAGATGAACCAGTACTCGTCAACGCATGGAATTCGGCTTTCGAGCCGGTACAGGTGGACGCAGGCAAATTAGCGGGTCTGGCCCTGGTGCGTTATACCGATGCAGCCGTTGTGCAGCAGCGTTTCGTTGATATCGAAGATGCCTACAGCAAACTGGAATATGAACTGGCCAGCATCACTCAGAATCGCGCCCCGATTGAAGGCTGGGTTCCGTTTGAACCGATAGATGGAGTTAACCAGCACCTGGAGCTGGAGGTTGAGTTTGTAACGTCGAGCACCAGTGATGTCAAATTTAACATTCGCGGCAAGTGTACAGCGCTTCGTTACACCAAGCGCATTGACAGGCTGTTTCTTAGCACGGCGTTGGCACCGGGCCAGCCCATTGTAAAAATTGAAATACAAGAGGGCGATCTACAGAGTGAGGGCAGCCGGGCAACGCTGATTTTTCACCCTGAACTCATGCTCAGTCCAGCCAGCGTAGAGGTCTGGTACAAGCAGACCTCACTGTTAAAAACCGGGCCGCACAAGGGGCTGTTTAGTAAACGATTCATGGTCTCGCATGAGATCGTAGAGGCTATCAATAACGCATCGCCTGAAGAAGTAACTTCTGGAATAAACTTTACAATTACGATCAACGGCAAATCCATTGGTTTCGCCAGCGAGCGAAATTTTCTGCATACTAAATTTGATCGGTTCAAGGCAACAAAGCTACGCATCTGGAAGCGCTTCGGAGATGACTACGAACAGCAAGGTGAAGTCTGGAATGGGACAGCGGTATTAAGTGGCGACATCAAGACAGCGGCAGTCACTTATGCGGGCTCGCTAAACAGTCAAACTCCGGAGCGCCAGGCTTTTATCTTCGGTGCGACTCAAACAGATAACCCCTCTACGGGCTACAGCTGGTTCGATGTCAGGTTAAAGGCCACCTCGGCATCGGCACCGTCGATCGTAGAAGCTCAAGTAGGCGGTAAAGGGAACGGCGGGCAGTTCCTCACGTTCAACGATAGTGGTTTCCAGGTGCCCAGTGTTCGTCTGAACTCGCTGTTCAGCCAGCACCTGATTCAACGCCTGGCAGTCTCGGTCGACCAGCTGCTGCATTGGGATACCCAGCACTTACCTGAACCTGGTACGCCCGAGACCCCGGGTGTGCCGGTCCCGCTGGACTTCAATGGCGCCAATGGCCGGTTTCTCTGGGAGTTGTTCTTCCATGTCCCGCACCTGATTGCACAGCGCTTGAAGCTGGAACTCAACCATGCGCAGGCGCAGAACTGGCTGCACTATGTTTTCAATCCGGCGGCACGGGTTATTCCTGCTGCCCGCGAAGCCCAGAGCTACTGGCAGTCTCGCCCTCTGCTTGAAGAGGGCGATATGAACTATGAAATTGAAGGGCCAACCGACCCGGATGCGATTGCCTATTCCACCCCCGAGCACTACCGCAAAACCATTTTCATCGACTATGTGCGCAATCTGATCGACTGGGCTGACGGCCTATACCGACGCCAGACCCGGGATAGTTTGAGCGAAGCGAAGCTGCTCTATGTACGTGCGCTTAGCTTGATGGGCAATCCCCCGGACTATCGCGGTGTCAGTCGTTGGCATCCCGCGCCCCTGGAAAGTCTTGCGTCGTCTGATACCGTGCGTCTAGCGGCGCTGGAAGCGTCAATTGATCCGGCGCTGATGGCGAACATTGCCCAGCGTCCGGGTGGGCCTGTGTGGTGGGGTGTCCTGGATTCGCCTGCCTTTCAACCGCCGGTGAACGAGAGCTTGCTGGAAATCTGGGCAACCTTAGCGTCACGCCTGAGCACTATGCGCCGGAATCTGACCCTCGATGGCAAGCCCATGAGTTTGCAGCTTTACGAGGCTATGGCCAATCCTCAAGATTTGCTGCGGGCCCAGGCAGGCAGCGCAGGCTTCGGTCAGCGTAATCCGGGTGGCCATTTTGTCGTCCCTCCGTATCGCTTCCTGTCAATTCTTGGGCGCGCCCAGAGTGCGGTGGAGACGTTAATCCGCTTTGGCGAACAAGTCCGTCAATTCATGGAGCAAGGCGATCGCGCTCAACAAGAAGAAATGGTCCAGAGTCAACTGGTCGAGATGGCCGGTTTCGCGGTTCAGTTGCAGGAAGAGAGCATTGCCCAGGTTGAAGCAACCAAAGCGTCCCTTGAAGCCAATTTAGCGGCGGTTCAGTTGCGTTTCGAGTACTACCGTAGTTTGGCTGACGAGCGCACATCGAAGAACGAAGGGGAGGCGATGGGCTTGATGGTTCAAGCCTTGCCACCCCAGCAAGCGAGTGCTGTTTTCTCAACATTGGGGGGCGCTCTGGACACGCTTCCTAATGTCTTCGGGCTTGCCAATGGTGGATACCGTGCGGCTGGTCCCGCCTATGCAACCGGAACGGCGTCCTCGATTACCGGTATTACAAAGCAATCCCGTTCAGGGAACCTTGATGCGTCTGAGCGTTATTCTCGCCGTAGTCAGGAGTGGGGGCATTTACGTGACCTTGCCAGCAAGGAAGCTGAAGCGCTCACCGCACAGATCGAGGTCCAGGACATCCAGATAACGGCCGCGAAGACGGCGCTGGCGCAGCAAGTCCGCGCCCAGGGGCACGCTGGCGAGCTCAACACCTTTTTGACCAAGACGCGCGGCACCAAGGTTTCGCTTTTCCGTTGGTTGCTGGGCCAGATGTCGACCCTGCATTTTCAAACATACGATGCAGTCGTCGCCTTATGCAGTTCGGTTCAAGCCAGTTGGCAATACGAGATCGGCGATTACGAAACATCCTTCATCCAACCCAATGTCTGGTTCGACAACTACCACGGCCTCACGGCGGGCGACGCATTGAAGCTGGCGCTGTTGAACATGGAGTCGGCATTCATCCATCGTAACGAGCGGCGCCTGGAGATCGTCAAGACCGTGTCATTACGCCAGTTGTTCGGTGAACCGGCGTGGGCAGGACCAGCGGGCGCACTGGAAACCTTGAAAAGCAAAGGCTCGTTGCCGTTTTCGGTGACCGCGAAGATGCTCGACGAGGACTATCCGGGCCTGTACCTGCGGCAACTGTTGCGGGTTGCCGTCACCCTTCCTGCAGTGCTCGGCCCCTATCAGGACATTAAAGCGAGGTTACTGCAGGTTTCCAGCAAAACAGTGATCAAGCCAGAAATCGCCGCTGTGCGCTATTGCCATGATGCCAACAATGAGCAGGCTAACCCTGGCGATATCAAGTTCAATCTGCGGCCCTCCGGACAGATTGCGATTTCGAACGGGCTCGATGATAACGGTGTGCTGCAGATGAACTTTGACGACGGTCGCTACTTGCCGTTTGAGGGTACCGGTGCGGATTCTGAATGGCTATTGGAGTTTCCGCGTTTTCAATCTGACACGCAGAAAAAACTGCTGGGGAACATAACCGATATTATTGTGCACTTCCATTACACCGCCGTTGACGGCGGCCAGACCTTCAGCGGTGAGGTCGAAAAGCTGTTGGGGGAGAGTGATGGCGCGTGACTCAACAGTGGGCGGGTAGCGGTTTTTATTGTGTGCTCAGTTATCTTGGTACTTAGATGCCACTCACCTGGAGCTTTCATCGATGGACATCGAACGCAGTCTTATTCTTAACGGAAACTTTGTTGAGCCTGGGATGAAATACTGGGAGCTCCATGGCGATGGCAGCAGATATTCACAGGAGAATGACGAAGAACGTAACTACGTCTACCTCTACTACGGCATTGTAAAACAACATTTTAGCTTGCCGGTCGATCCTTATAAAAGTACGTACAGGCTACATCTCGAGTATCAGCCGTCACAAAATTCATCGGAACCGGTGGTTCAACCATACCTCGAATTGTGGGCATTTCCTACTGCGCGGTTTAAACCAAAACCATTGGTTGGTCCTTCGCGCGAATCGACTAAGACTATGCCCTGGTTGGAAGACCAGGTGGACTTTAGTCCGTTTAAGGAGGGTGACAATAAATTTGAGTTACGGGTTGCATCTGGTCTCAACCCAGAGACATCGCCCGATCCAGGTTCGCCGCCGGAAGAAGAGTCGCCCAAAGGCGAATGGCCGTGGCGCCCTGGTGCGCTGCATTTCACGGCCGTTGAGGTCAAGCTGCATTTGCAACCGCTGAAGCTGAGCGATACCCCGATCAAACTGGGTAACCAGGATGCCCGATTCCTGCCCAATGGCAAAGTGCCGATCTGCCGGGGCGCAACACATCTGCTTGCACCTGTGGTTGATACCGAGTGTGGTTGGGCGCCAGAGCAGGGCTACCCAGGTACACTTGTTTATGCCGAGTGGGCAGACAAAGACGCGGCATCGACACTCGAGGTTGAACTGTCGATGACCGATCCAAAGGAAGATGGCACCCAACAGATGGGTAAAGCATACAACGTGATTAGCGGTAACTTGGGTAGCGGTAACCTGGACATAACCTTTCAGAGTATTTATAACGCCGACCCATTTACCCTCCCGTGCACCGTGGGGCATTTCAAACTTGAACAGGTTGAGCACCAGCAGCCGGAGTATTGGCCGGTTTTCCCAAAAGACGAAACCATCGACCTGGCGGTTTGCCTGCATAACGCAGTGACGACTGGCCCGGCTGAGGGCGTTGTGGTGAGCTGGGCCAAGCCTGATGGCAGTTCTGAAGATGTGTTGACCGATCAGCAGGGATGGGCCCGCTATCAGTACCAGCCGATCAAGGGCGAAGATCATACGGTCACCGCCAACTTCGACGCGCCCTACAACAAAACAGCCGAACAGCACGCATTCAATGTTCGAATGATACCGACTCAACCGTGGGGGCAATTTGTGCTGTTGTTCGATGGTAAACCAATGGATATGGACAAAGACTTTTTGCCGATAACGTTGGGTAAGGTCTTTCAACTGCAGCTCAAACCCAGCGCCGAGTGCGTACTCATAGACCAGTTGGTTGGCCTGGAGTGGGCCATAGACGGCGGCGGCGACCCCGAAGAAGTAAAGGCGACGCCGCCGTTAGGAGGAGAGCGCGCCAGACTCACCGCAGAGGGGTTCACATGGGTTATCGAGTGTCACACCTACTATAAATATCGTATTGCAATCAGAGTGAGTTGTGATCAATTCAAGGTCCCTCTGGAGTTTGCGATGATGTTGCTCGGGATCGGCAATATGAAAATTGCCAGCCCAGAAGAAAGCCAGGAAGCACTCGAAGACGCTGACAAGATTTTTGAGAACAAGTTGCTTTATATCAGCGATCCTGAAAAGCCAGAGGACACAGTAGATCGAGCGTTGTATTGAAATAACCAACCACCGATCAAAAGGATTTTTCCATGAACAAATCAGAAGATGTTAAAGATGATTCCAACGCCTTGAACTCAACGCATCCCATAAAGGATCGGTTCAAGACGGGATCTGTTCCGACTGAAAAAGACTTTGGTGAATTTATTGACCTTGCAGTGCTTTCCCAAGTGCGACTAGGGGAGCTAGTAGATAATGGTACACCTGGCCCAGGACCGGGTGAGGGATTGAAACTAGCTAACGGAATATTGTGCGTTGACACGACGGTGACCAATCCGCTTGCAGGCCCGGGTATAAGTGTCTCGGGCAGGACCATTAGTGCAAAATTCAAAGATAAGGGCGGCCTCAAATTGGAGGGCGATGCGCTGATCGTTGACACTGCGGTGACCAACCCGACGCCGGGTAACGGTATCAGTGTCTCGGGCACAACCGTCAGTGCAAAATTCAAAGACAAGGGCGGCCTCAAATTGGAGGGCGATGCGCTGATCGTTGACACTGCGGTGACCAACCCGACGCCGGGTAACGGTATCAGTGTCTCGGGCACAACCGTCAGTGCAAAATTCAAAGACAAGGGCGGCCTCAAATTGGAGGGCGATGCGCTGATCGTTGACACTGCGGTGACCAACCCGACGCCGGGTAACGGTATCAGTGTCTCGGGCACAACCGTCAGTGCAAAATTCAAAGATAAGGGCGGTCTCAAATTGGAGGGCGATGCGCTGATCGTTGATAGCGCAGTGACCAATCCGACGGCGGGCAACGGCATCAGCGTCGACGGAAGGACCGTCAGTGTGGACTTTAAAACCGACGGCGGGATCACCTTGAGTGGCAAGCAACTGATTGTTGATACCACCGTGACCAATCCGGTGGCTGGAGCCGGTATTGCTGTCTCCGGCAAAACCGTGAGTGTGAGTCTCAAAAACAATGGCGGCATCACCACTGACAGTGGCGAATTAAAGGTTGACTTGACTGCAGGTGACGGTATTGCCGTCTCCGGTAAAACCGTGAGTGCGCGACTTAAAAGTAATGGCGGCATTATCCCCGATAACGGTGAGTTAAAAGTTGACCTGGCTGAGGGTAATGGAATTGGTGTTTCCGGCAAAACCGTTAGCGTGAATAATAATGCATGGGTCTGGGTGATGGGAAGTCTGCATGGTTCAAGCCATTATTGTGATATCGGAGCCTTTAAGGCTTTCTTCTTGCAATCGGAAAAGTTCATCATAGGAAGGTTTTACTGCTCAGGTGGTGCCATTGCTTTTGATGAAACTAGCAGGTTCAAAATCAATAACAAAGGTGCGGTTGCCAGGTATTTCAATCCTGATATGGTGGTGTTTGAAGGAGTGCTGGGTGATAATTCAGTTTTTTTAGCATATTACAAGGGGCATGGGTCTTCGGGACATCACTATTCATCAGGCATTATTGAAAAGTTGTAGCTTTTTTGCCTGGGCTTAAGTCGCAGCAGGTACTATGTTGTGCCTGCTGCGATGGTAAACCCAATCAATAGGCAACCTGGGTTTCCCCTACTGATTCACGCTAATGGTTTCATCATGCCAAGGCGAAAGAGTAAATAGCCGAACATAACATCCAGCTGATCCCTTCTCAGCCCCCTTGTGCAGTTACCTGCATTCGCTTCGAGTCAATGCCGGGTCGTACTTGTCCCCCACGGCGATTTCGGTTTTTCCGCCGGAGGCGAGTCAAACAGATCATTCTCATCAAAAGCGACCGTGCTCCACACCCAATACCACATCTCCCGGCGTAACGGCTTTAGCTCAGGCGGATTGCCCTGGAGCATTTTTTTCGCCAGCACGGTCTCGGTCGGGCGGCCCGCCGCATCATAAAACTGCTGGTCGTGATAGGCGTGTTGGCGCATCGAGCGGTCATTGATGTAACGCGGCTGGTCGGCGAAGTACGGTCGGTAAACCCGGACCTTTTCGCCTTTGTTGTTGTACTCGACCGGTTCACTGACCCGCCAGCGCCGTGGCACCTCAGCGTCCTTCGGTGTACCGTCGTCTTCGAGCAGCAACTCGCCGTTTTCATCGACCAGCCAGGCCTTACCGGGTTCGACTTCCTGTTTGCTCTGCAGGGTGCGACCGAATCCGTCCAGGCAGGTAATGCTCACCCGCACTTGCATCTCTTCATCGCCCGGGTAGCGGTCAGCCAGCATGCCGACGGCGTACACCGGCTCACGCTGGGCGCTGTCGATCAGTTGTTTGAGGGTTTGTTCGTTGGCATCAAGCGCGTCGCGGTCTTCGAGGTGTTGTCGGGCTCTGTTGCACAGGTGCCCGCTGGGCAGGACGAAACCTTCGGCCCGGGCCCAACTCAGCCACTCGGCAGACGGTGGCGAGATCCGGGAGACGCGTCCCATCCAGCTGAAGGTGTCCCAGAAACCGGCACTGGCGAAGCGGCCGATGGCTGCTTTCGGGTCGCCAATGGCAATCGCAGGGTCGCGGTCTTTCGGTGCAACATAGTTCTGCAAACCATCAAAGCCTACGGGCTTGCCTGCCTCTGTACCGTAGAAACTGGTCACCAGCGGCTCACCAAATGCGTTGTATCGGCCTTCCTGAATATTGAGATTGGCATCTTCGATCTGCGCCGGCAGGAATGTCCGATAGTCAATGTCGCGGCTACGGGTGGTACAGCCGTCCGGCAAGGTGACGGCAGTGCTCAGGCACCAGTAGGGGTCGTAGGCGACTTTGGTGATGCCATGGTGTTGCGTTTCGCGAAACTCCTTGACGTTATAGAAACCGTCCAGGCCATGGTAAACAGGAAAGCCCCGGTGCACGGACCACAAGTAGTCTTTGGCGTCTTCCACCTTTTCAGTCCCGAGAAACCACCACTCCACGGCTGACCACACGTAATCCGTCACTGCCTCGGGCTTTTCAGCCTCGGGCAAGAACAGCTCCATGATGTGATAGCCGACCTCTGGCGATTCAAGCTTTTCTTTCAGACTGCACGGATTGCCATCCTTGTCGGTCAGCTGGTCCTTGACCCTGTCGTAAGCGCTGAGTGCCACTTCGTCCAGCTCCGCCGTTTCCACATACGCGGGTAAGCCTTCGAAGGTCGCGGTACCCGGCGCCAGTGTCAGGCCGCTGACGGGGTCGATATAGCGCTGCATTGACAGGCCGGTCAGCACGGCTTGTGCTGCCCACGCGCCTTCGTCCTTGCTCTGTTCAAGGACGTACTCATGGTTGATCGTGGCTGGGTTCAGTGCGGCCTTATCCAGCATCAGGGCATTGCTGCGCTGTTGGTAAGGCAGGCCCAGGCGCCAGGCCTCTTGCTCCGGTAAATGAATGGACAATGCCTTGCTCTGTGTGAGGTACCAGGCCTGTTGAGCTTCGTCATGGGCGTCCTTCCACCAGGTCTGATGATGCACGTCGCTGAAGGGCGGTGCATCGTCTTGGGTTTTGCGCCGGGCGTAATGCACGGTCATGGCATGCGTGAGGTTGCCATATTCGTCCCACTCAAGGTTCAGGCTGTGCTGGCAGAGCGGGTCATCACTGATGTGCGGTTCGTACTGGTAGCTGATCGATTCCAGATCCAGAGGTTGCAGCACTGCATAAGGCTGATGTTCGCCTCGGGTGCGCAGGACCCTTACCAGGTATCTGTTCTCGTTCACCGTGTAGGGCACGGCAGTAGCCGGATCGTCGTCTGCGGCGAACACCTCCGTGCGCATGATCCTGCCGCTCAGGGTTCGGGCAATTTCGCGGGCGAGGGCGTCGCCGGGGGCCGTCAGTGGTTGGGCTGCGCGGTCATTGAAGTGATAGTTCTGCGCCAGGGTGGGCTTCAGGGGGACGGCCAATGGATCGCGGGTGTAGTAACCGTCCCGTGACACATCGATGGATTTGCCCGTGTGAAACCAGGTCTTGCTCAGGATCGGCGCGGTAAAACCGGCTGTCGAACGTTCAGTCGGCGTGGCTTCGGTATCGGTCTGCAGGAGCAAAGCAAAGCCACGGAACTCGCGTTCGAAGCGATCGTAGTAACCGCCACGGTACCTGAAGCCCTGGGTCAGACGATTGCCGGTGATCTCGTCGATCTGGGTTTGCCGGCTCACCAGGTGCATGGCAAAGGGTAATGCTGAAACGGGATGTTCAACGCCGGCAGCCATCTGCTCCTGCTTTTCATCCAGCCATTCCTGGGCCGAGCTGCGATAGCTCACCTGACTGGTGGCGCCCATGTTGTTACAGGTGGTGTTGACCAGATAGGGTTTGGCCTTGACGAAATCATAGCGCCAGTGCCGTGGTTCCATGTGCGGTACGGTCAAGATCAGGCTGGAGCACCCCAGCCCTTGCAGGTCGGCGGTGCTGACCTGGCAGAGTCGGTCGTAGCGCACGCCGTCGGGCCAGGGCAGCTCGCTGGGGGTCAGGTCGTAGCCGTTACCGGACCGGTTCATGAACACCTGTATGCAATCGGCGTGCAGGTAGATCAGATCGGCTGCGCCCGAGCCGTCGAGATCGGCCAGTAGCACCTGTGCAGCATTGAACTCGTCGTACCTGAACGGTAGGGCACACAGCACGAAGCCCTTGCCGAAGCGGCCATGGCCCAGGTTTGGCCAGCATTTGACCTCATCGTGACGGATACGCAGTAAATGCGGCTGCCCGCTGCCAATGATATCGGCGAAGGCCACCAGCTCGGTTGCCGAATTGCTCAGCAGCGGCAGGTCATCGTCGTCCTGCCGATGAGGCACATCAATGCCATTGGCGAACCCGGCCTCGCGACAGTTACCGTACAGGCGCACGCTGCGGGGGCCGATCAAGGCCATGTCGCTCAGGCCGCCACCCTGCAGGTCGGTGACTTGTGAACGGGGGTGGAAAAACTCGCAGGGAAAGGCCTCGAACGGCACGAAATTCGACCAGCTTCGATCAGGCTGGAGGGTAAAAAAGCCGCACATGCCAGGCTGGGCCACCAGCCAGTCCAGTTTACCGTCGCCGGTCTGGTCCGTGAGCGACTGCCGAGCGGATTTGCGGCTGTCGGCCAGCGGAACACGCGGTAGCAGTTGCCGGTCACCGTAGCTCACCTCATTACCGCCGGTTTCGCTACGCAACGGCTCGCGGTAGTACCAGCCCTTGTCATAGCGGCACAATATCCCCGGCATGCCTTCACCGTACAGGTCCACCAGCTGGTAACGTTCCCCGTCATTCAAACCGGGCATCTCAGGGAACGGCGTCCAGCCCTGATGCTGCGGATCAAGGGTGAACGCGTTGTAACTGAACTCCAGTGGCGGTCGGCTCTCGACCTGGCCGAGGCTGTCGTGAGCCTGGACGTGAGCTGCGGTCAAATAGTTGTAGCCCAACGGGCTTGGACGATGCTCCAGCAACAGGCGCTGGACCAGCACGGGCTCTTTCCCCAGCTGTTCTTCTTTCGGAAAGTGATGGAACATCAGCACTTGCCGGCACAGGCGCCGGGTGGCCAGCGCAAAACCGTAGGCGTAGTTCCAGAACGGGTCGCTACGCTCAAACCATGGCTGCTGCTCCTCGAAGCTGGGTACCTGCTCAAGGTCGGCGTTGCGTTCGCCATAGTCGAACACCAGGTGAAAGTGCCAGAGCTGGTTTTTCCAGCTGTCGGTACTCCAGGCATACAGGTGCGGATCGGCTTTTTCATTGCCGTAGCACACACGCTTGAGATAACGCTGAGCACGGTAGTCGCGGTGCTGTGGCGGGGCTGGGAGGTCTTCTTCAGGCTTGTATTCGTAGACGATATGTTCGCCACGGGTGTTCAGGCTTTCTTCGATCATCCAGACGCCGACATGCGTTTCGTCAATCGGGTCGGCGCGGCGCGCGTTTTTGTTTTTGCCATAAAGATGCAAGCTGCCATCGGCACCGTGGATCAGCCAGAACCCCGCAGGATCGGGCGTGCTCGACCAATGCTCAATCAGATTGAAACCACTCTCGTCGGTGGGCCGGTAACGTACCACGGTGTGTTTGCCATCCAGTTGCACGCCGTTGTAGCTGCTCACCTGTCTGGAGATCGGCCTGCCATCGCTTTCATTGCGCTCCGGCATCCACACAACGCCGCTGGGGCCAACCACCTGGTCATTGCCGTCGTAAGTCGGAACGACTTTGGTTGTGCGAAGGGTGATGGCATCGGTTGTCATTCGCCAGCCGATCCCGAACGGGCTGTTGCCGATATCGCTGCTGTAGCCTAACCCTAGCGCCGGGGCAAAGCCGCGTCCGGGGGAAATGGGCAACGGCAGCTCCAGCGAAGCGGCACCTGTGGTACCCACGCCGCCAAAGCCCTTGCCGATGCTTTGAATAGCACCGCCAGCTTTGGGCAACGCAGGTGGATTGACGCTCAGTGGTGATTGATCGTTCATGTCAGTCCCTGCGTTGAAGATCACCGATCAGCCCGGGTGTGCGCTGTGTATAGGCCGTTCGGGTTCGCTCTACGCTCACATGAATCTGAACTTTTTTCACCTGACAGAATTACCAGGTACTGGCGTGTTTGACGTATCACACTGTATCCGCCCACCGCCGCCCGCTGATTCGCTTACAAATGTACCTGCCTGCGGATACGTCACGGATACATCGCCGTGGCGAAATGGCCACACCCGAACGAGGTCAGCCCCGGCGCCTCGTACCCGGGTGACAACGCCCTTGTGGCATGACCTGCGCGGCTTGGCCGCATTCAGTATCCGGAGAATCACCATGTCCCGTACCCAGCTCTCTGGCAAAACCCGTATTGGCCTGATCGCTGTCGCCCTGGCCGGCGGCTTGAACCTGGTATCGTCCGCCGCGTTCGCCGTGGAGGCGCTGCCCCAGGGCTATCAGCTGGCCGCCGCCGACAAGGCCGCTGAAGGCAAATGTGGCGAAGGCAAGTGTGGCGCGGCACAAGCCAGCAACACCAAGGCCGCCGAAGGTAAATGCGGTGAAGGTAAATGCGGCGACGCCTCCTTCGCCCGTACTGACAGCGACGACGACGGCCGGGTCTCGCTCAAGGAATTGCTGACGGTGGCACCGCAAGGCGGCGCGGAATTTACCGCGATGGACAGCAACAAGGACGGTTTTCTGTCCGAGGGCGAGGTCTACACCTTCCGCAGCAATCAATACCTCTCCAACGGCAAGCCAGTACCGACCGAGCTGTTCACCAAGCTGAGCCAGGCCAAGAACTGATTCGCGTCCTGTTTTGCACCCTCCCTGTACTCCCCGCCGGGGAGGGTGACCGCTCTGGAGAATATCCATGACCACACCTTATCTCCCACAGGGTGCCGGCCTCGGCTTGCGCCGCGCTTTGCTGCCTGAACTGCTGGCGATGCCGACCCATGCCGTGGATTTCCTCGAATGCACGCCGGACAACTGGATCAATGTCGGTGGCCGCCATGGCGACGGTCTGGCGCGTCTCGCCGAGCGCTTCGCGCTGACCTGCCACGGTTTGTCGCTGTCGCTTGGCGGTCCGGCGCCATTGGATCTTGAGCTGCTGCGGCGTACCCGCGAATTTCTTGACCGGCACCATGTGGCGTTCTTCAGCGAGCACCTGAGCTACTGCTCGGACGATGGCCAGCTGTACGACCTGCTGCCACTGCCATTCACCGACGAAGCCGTCCGCCATGTTGCTGCGCGGATTCGCCAGGCACAGGACGTGCTGGAACGGCGTATCGCGGTGGAGAACATTTCCTACTACGCCGCGCCTTATCAGGCGCTGGCGGAGATCGACTTCCTCTGCGCGGTACTGCAGGAGGCCGACTGCGACCTGCTGCTGGACGTCAACAACCTGTTCGTCAATTCGATCAACCACTGTTACGACGCCGGGGAGTACCTGGCGGCGCTGCCTGCCGAGCGGGTCGTCTATATGCATGTGGCCGGCCACTACGACGAAGCGCCGGACCTGAAGATCGACACCCACGGCGCGGCGGTAAAGAACGACGTATGGCGCTTGCTGGAGCAGGCTTACCAGCGCTTCGGCACGCTGCCGACCCTGCTGGAACGCGATTTCAATTTCCCGCCGCTGACGCAATTGCTGTCCGAGGTCGAACAGATTCGCCTGCGTCAGCACGCTGCCATTGCCTGGCCGGAGGTGCGCCATGCATGAGGTCCTGCAGGAGCAATTGCAGTGTATGGCGCGCCATGTGCGCGACCCGCAGCACAACGCGCCGCCACCGGGTATCGAGGCGCGGCGCCTGGCGGTGTACCGGCAGTTGTTCTTTGGCAACGTGGAGTCGCTGTTGGCCGGTGGCTTCCCGGTGATGCGCGCCAGCCTCGGGGCAACGCAATGGCAGGCGCTGATCGAATCCTTTTACGCCGACTACCGCTGCCAGACGCCTTTGTTCACGGAAATATCCGCAGAGTTTCTCAGCTTCCTCGAAGAGGGTGGTGGCGCCGCCCTGGACCTGCCGCTCTGGGTAGCGGAGCTGGCGCATTACGAATGGGTGGAGGTCGCGCTGCTCCTGAGCGACACGTGCGCGCCCGCGCATGACGCGCTGGGTGACCTGCTCGATGGCGTACCGCTGCTGTCGCCACTGGCCTGGCCGTTGGCCTACCAGTGGCCGGTCAGCGAAATCGGCCCGGACTATCTGCCACAGCAGGTCCCGGACCAGCCGACCTTGTTACTGGCGCGGCGCGGTCCTGACCTGCAGGTGCATTTCTCGCGCCTGGCGCCGCTGGCCCATGCGCTGCTTGCTTCATTGCAGGCGCACAACTGCAGCGGGCGCGAGCATCTGCAAGCCTTGGCTGAAGCCATTGGCGTCGACGTGGGGGCGATCCTGCCGCAAGGCCTGGCTTTGCTGGAGAACCTGCGCGAACAGGGTGTGGTATATGGATAAGCTCCCATTCGAAACCCAGCCTAGCTCTCAGTTGATCGGTGTACTGGCGGCCACAGCATCGAGGCTGAGCTGGAGGTGAACTCCTGAACACACATCGACCATATTGAACAATTAATCGCAAACCGCAATAAGTCTGCCGGAATTCACCATGAGTCGAGCTTTTGTCATCCGCTATGATGCCAACCGCGAGGTCAACTGCAGGTATCACCGGGAGAGCGGGTCATGAAGCATCACCAGACGGGCATCGACATTGCCAATGCGCAGCAACCGCGCCCCTGTATCGGCTTGATTGCCTTGGCGTCGGATGTATTGGTCGAACGTGATTTCTGGCGTATGGGGCTGGCGGCAGGTGTCGATATCGTCACCACCAGAATTGCTCAGTCCATGCCGCTGACACCGCAAACGCTCGCCAAGCTTGAGGATGGAATCTCCGACGCCGTTCGACTGCTGCTACCGGAAGCCAGGCTGGATGCAATTGTCTTTGCCTGTACGTCCGGTTCGGCGATCATTGGTCCGGCGAAGATCGCCGAGCATATTTCTGCGATTCGTCCCGGTGTGTCGGTCACCAATCCGGCAACCGCGGCGGTCAAGGCGCTAAGGCATTTGGGCTGCGACAACATCGCGTTTTTTGCCCCCTACACCGAGGATGTCGCTGAAATCACCAGCCGGGTTTTCAGCGATGCGGGTATCGGTTTTTCGGATCGTCTGTGCTTTGGCCTGCAAAGCGATGTGGAGATCGCGACGCCGGGACTGGAGCACTATCTTCGCGCCATCGCTGAAGCGGATACGGCGACAGCGGATGCGATCTTCTTATCCTGTACCACTGCGGCAACACTGGACCTGATTGCACCGCTTGAGGCGCACACGGGCCTCCCGGTGATTACCTCGAACCAGGCCGCTTTCTGGCACGCGCTGCAGCTGATCGGCGGGAATGCGCCCCTGCCGGGCCTGGGAAAACTCTTGGCCTAGCGCCAGGGCAGGAGCACTGCTCACGTCACGTCGAGTTGCAACGCATCGCGCAGTGTCGTGAGCAGCTGGCGGACGATCACCGGCGGTTCACTGTGGGCCGTTTCGAATCGGCCGTGCACCATGGGCAGTTGCGGCAACCGCGGATGCTCGAGCTTGAAGAGATCATCGGGGCAGTCTTCCTCGGGAATGGCCGCAATCGCCAGGCCGCTGCGAACAGCAGTACGGATGCCTTCAAGTGTGTTGCAGTCATACACCGACCGCCAAGGCACGCCAGCCTGGTCCAGGGCCGTGAATGCTTGGCGAAAATACAGGCAGTGACCGGAGATATGCGCTAACGGCAACACCTCGGTCTTGTCCAGATCAAAATCCGCCAGGCCGATCCAGACCAACTGGGAAGGGCACAGGTCCGGGGTTTGCCCGGCTTTCAACGGCTCTCGCAGCAGGGCCGCATCCAGAAAGCCATCCGCCAAGGCCCGACTGTGTTCAAAGGACAATCCCGAGGTGACTTTGATGGTCACTTTCGGGCGCATCGCCATGAATGTTTGCAGCACCGGGGCAAGGCGCGAGAACAGATGATATTCATCGGGCAACCCCAGCTTGATCGTCCCGCCCATACGCGCGGGGCAGAACTCCTCTTCAATCCGATCGATCACCTGCAACAGCGTGGTGACGTGGGTCAGCAGCAGATCGCCCGCGGTCGTTAGCTGACAACTGCGGGTAGTGCGCCGAAAGAGCTGGGCCTGAAGATAGTCTTCCAGTTTGGCGATGTGTCCGCTGACCGTAGATTGACTGGCGTTCAGCAGCCGGGCCGCCTCACTGAAGCTTCCAACCGAGGCCACTTTGTAGAAGCTGCGCAGCAGGACGGTATCCATCGGAGCCTTTCCTTTAAAGGGACTGAACAATGCAGTGCGGCTGGCAGTGTACAGATGACTGGCACATGCATTTATCGCGTTTTGCGATCAACCTATCAGATAAAACCGTTTCTGTTCAATAAGTGCTGCTGGGTATATTGCCGATGCGATAACCATAAAAGACTCCAATAGAAGGAGGAGCAGCATGAGTGATAAGCCAGTTCACAGCCCGGCATCGGCCATCGAAGGCGAGATCGGCATTCTTGCCAGGCGCCGTATCGAAGCCGGTGTCATCGCGCCGATTTACGAGGAAATGCGTGCCCGGCTGGGTGAGGAAGTAGCCCGGTCGATCCTCGACACCGCTATCAGCAAGGCGGCGGTGGAGGCGGGGCAATCGTTCGCCGCCAAGACGCCTGGCGGCACCAGCCTGCGGACCTTCCAGGATCTGCAGCAGCTGTGGACCCAGGACGACGCCCTGATCATCTCGGTCGGCAAGGCCACCGATGAGGAATTCCACTACACCGTCCATCGCTGCCGTTATGCCGAGATGTATCGCGAAATGGGCCTCGGTGAGATCGGCCATCTGCTGTCCTGCAACCGCGACTACATGTTCCCCAAAGGCTACGACGCGAATATCGAACTTGAACGCACCCAGACCCTGATGGAAGGCGCGTCTTGCTGTGATTTCAAATATCGCTACGCAAAACCACAGGATGGTCAGCAATGAGTGGAGACAACAGCATGAACCGCAAGCCGCTCATCCAGCCGGAACGCCTGTGGGGCGATCTGATGTCGACCGCGAAGTTCGGTGCCCTGGGTGAAACGGGGATGTGCCGACTGGCGCTCAGCAACGAAGACCGGCAGGTCCGGGACTGGTTTGTGGCGCAATGCCGTGCACTGGGTTGCACGATCCAGATCGACCAGATCGGCAATATCTTTGCGACCTATCCGGGCCTTGATGCCAGTCTCGCCCCGATCGCCATGGGCAGTCACCTCGACACGCAACCTGCCGGCGGCCGCTTCGATGGCATCCTTGGCGTGCTGGCAGGCATTGAAGTGCTGCGCGCGCTGCATGACGCCTCGGTGCGTCCCGCGCACCCGATCACCGTTATCGCCTGGACCAACGAGGAGGGTTCGCGCTTCGCCCCGGCGATGATGGGCTCGGGAGTGTTCTGCGGCGCACATGAATGGGCAACCGTTGCCGCGACCTGCGACAAGTCCGGTGTCTCGGTAGCCCAGGCGCTAGACGCCATTGGTTACGCCGGCGAGCACAAGCCCGGCTTCATGCAATTCTCTGCCTATCTGGAACTGCATATCGAGCAGGGCCCGGTGCTGGAAGCTGAACACCTGGAGATCGGTGTCGTCGACGCGGTACAGGGTGTCTGCTGGCTCGACATTAAAGTACCGGGGGTCGGCGCCCATGCCGGGGGGCGTCCCATGAACATGCGCGATGACGCCCTGGTTGCGGCCTCTAAGATCATCTTGGCGGTTGAAGCCGTGGCTGGCGCTCATTCGCCTGGCGTCGGCACCGTCGGCTATATCAGTGCCGGGCCAAACTCGCGCAATGTCATTCCAGGCACGGTCGCGCTGGAAGTGGATCTGCGTCATCCCGTCGATGCTGAGCTGAGCGCGCTGGAGAACGAGGTGATCGCTGAAATCAAACGAATTTCACCAGCTGCAGAAGTCCGCCGGGTGTGGCGCAAACCACCGGTTACCTTCGATGCGCGCATCGTCGATGCCATCGCCGCCCGCACCGAGGCGTTGGGTTATTCGGCGCGACGCATGGTGTCCGGAGCCGGCCATGATGCAGCCCATGTTGCCGGGGTCGCACCCAGCGCGATGATCTTCATTCCCTCGTACCAGGGGCTCTCGCACAACGTCCGCGAATACTCCTCACCGGAGCAATGCGCGCAAGGCGCTACGGTACTGCTTGGGGCGGTACTGGATCTGGACAACCTGCTGCTGGCGGACAAGCGCAGCGGCTGAAGCGGTATCCGCGGCAACAAAAAATGCAGCACCGGCGTACGGGAATGGCCATGCCTTTTGGCCATCCCGCGCATCGTCGTGGGCGCACCCACTTACTTCGGCGTACCTGGAATCTTTGATATGGGCATTACAACAATAACGCAACCTCTACACCCGGTCTCGGTCGATCTCGATTGGGCCCGCAGTGCCGTTCGCTTGCTGGAGGGCGATGGCCACCGCTCGGCTGACACGCACCTGATCAAGCCGACGTTTCCGGGCCTGGCAAATATCTCGGTGTATCTGAAGGACGAAAGCACCCATCCGACCGGCAGCCTGAAACACAGGCTGGCGCGCTCGCTGTTTCTCTATGGCATTTGTAATGGGCGTATCAGCAAAGGCACGACGCTGGTGGAGGCTTCATCCGGTTCTACGGCGGTGTCGGAAGCCTATTTCGCCAGGTTGCTGGGCTTGCCGTTCATTGCCGTGATGCCCAAGAGCACCAGTGAAGCGAAGATCGCCGCCATTCGCCGTTTCGGTGGCGTCTGCGAGTTCGTCGAACACCCTGGCGAAGTCTATCGCGTCGCCGCGCAGATTGCGGAGCAGACGGGCGGCTACTACCTGGACCAGTTCACCTACGCGGAACGTGCAACCGACTGGCGCGGCAACAACAATATTGCCCAAAGTATTTTCAACCAGATGGAATGTGAGCAGCACCCCCAGCCGACATGGGTGGTGATGAGCGCAGGTACCGGCGGAACCTCGGCCACCATTGGCCGCTATATCCGCTACCGCGGCTTTGACACCCGCCTGTGCGTTGTCGATGTGGAGAACTCCGCGTTCTGCAAGGCCTGGGAAACCGGTGACATGTCGACCACCTGTGCTGATCCTTCCAGGGTTGAGGGCATCGGCCGCCCGCGGGTGGAGCCTTCATTCATTCCTGGCGTGATCGATCGCATGTTCAAGGTCCCGGATGCGGCCTCGATTGCGGCTGCGCATGTGCTGTCGGAGCGTTTGTTCCGGCGCGTAGGCGGATCGACAGGCACCAACTTCTTTGGGTTGTTGTGTATTGCCAGCGAAATGATTCGCCGCGGCGAACCAGGCTCGCTGGTGACATTGATCTGCGATAGCGGTGATCGCTATGCCGATACTTATTACAACGCGCAGTGGCTGGAGCGCAACAACCTCGACATCGCCCCGTGGTACCAGCGTATTGAAGCGTTTCTGGATGGCGAAACTGACCAGTTATCTCTGGCCTAGCAGTACCAGGCCAGCGCCTTTTGTCCAAACACTGATTAATACAATAAAAACCCTCACGACGGACTTTGACATGATTTCTGAAGTTTCCTCCCCCCATGCACCCAGCGCTGTCGGGCCTTACTCCCAGGCGATCAAGGTAGATAATCTGCTGTTTGTTTCAGGCCAACTGCCCATTGTTCCTGCAACCGGCCAGTTCTGCTGCGATGATGCGGCCGAGCAAGCACGGCAATGCCTTGAGAACATTGCGGCAATCGCTCATCGGGCCGGTACGGCATTGTCCAATGCAGTCAAGACGACAGTTCTATTAACCGACCTCAATGACTTCGCCCGTGTAAACGAAGTGTATGCCGGGTTCTTTTCGGCCCCTTATCCGGCACGTGCTTGTTGTGAGGTCAAGGCGCTGCCAAAAGGCGCCAAAGTAGAGATCGAAGCGGTTATCGCAATGCCTCAGGCTTAATACGTTTGACCGACGAATAAACCTTCGTCGGTACCGTACAGCCCTGTTCCTGATGGACTAATCGTAAATTATGCAGGGTCGCCAGCCACGACCGTGGACGTTCCTGCGCCTACAAAAATAACAACGCGCACTGTGAGAGCTCTTGGTGCGCAAATTTATGAGATGGTTGGGAGGCTTTTATGGGAATGCCGATAGCTTCTGGCGCGCGTGCAACGACGGATACCTCCGGTAGAGTTTTGCTGGATGAGGCGCGTCTGATGCCCATTCATATCATCGCGGCGATTGCCTGTCTGGGCGGCGCGGCGCTGGATGGTTATATCCTTGGCATCATCGGGCCAGCGTTGGCGCTCGCTAAACAGGAGTTGCTGCTCACGGCGACGAGCCAGGGCCTGATTGCCTGCAGCGCATTGATCGGGGTGTTCATCGGTGGTCTGGTATTTGGCAACTTTGCCGACCGTTACGGACGCCGGCCCGTGTTCTCCTGGAACCTGGCAGCGTTCATCGTTCTGTCGGTTTGTCAGTTTTTTGTACAGGACATCTGGCAGCTCGTGGTCATCCGCCTGCTGCTGGGCCTGGCCATTGGGGTCGAGTACGCGGTCGGGTCGACTGTCCTGGCGGAGTTCTCGCGGCGAAAAAACCGTGGCGCCTTGTTGGGCGGTTTTACCATTGCCTGGCAAATAGGTTTCACCGCAGCGTTCATTATTGGCGCGTTCTACGAGGGTGATAATTGGCGGCTGTTGCTGGGATCAAGCGTTATCCCGGCAATCATCGTCTACCTCTTTCGACAGTTTCTTCCAGAGACGCCGATGTGGCTGAAAGCCAAAGGCCGCGACGCTGAGGCACAAGCCATCGTCGATAAACATTTCGGCACGCAATACGCGATTCCGGATGTCGATGTCAGTGCCAAAAGCGCTTCACTGTGCGAACTCTTCAAGCGCGACACCTGGCGGCAAAGTCTCTACTCGGGCCTGTTCTGGTTCTGTCAGGTTGGTCCGTTCTTTGCCATCTTCACTTTCATGGTGCCGGTGCTGGAAACCCTGGGGCTGCATGGCGACCACCGGGTTGACCTGTCGCTCAATGCCATTCAGATCGTCGGCGTTATCTTCGGTGTGTTCATGGTGCACCGTATGACCCGTCGCGGGTTCGTCAGCTGGACGTTTGTAGCCGTGCTGGTGATCTTTCTGCTGCTGGGCCTGTTTCCACACGCGCCGACCTGGTTTGTGGTCAGCCTGTTTGCGACCTACATGTTCATCGGGCCGGCCATCAACAACATCCAGTTCGTTTATCCGCCGGAGATTTTCGATACGCATATCCGCGCAACCGGTATCGGCTTCTCTGCGGCGTTCTCGCGGATATCGGCAGCGGGGGTGACGTACCTGCTTCCCCATCTATTGCAGGCGTTCGGCTTCTCAACGACCTTGATCATGATGGCCGGGTTCCCGCTACTGGGCTTGCTGGTGACTCTTCTCTGGGCTCCGGAAACCAAAGGTAAGCACTTGCGATAGGGGCAATGCCGGGAAGGTTGCATACCTTGTCTGCGCCTTGGCGACGCGCCAGCACGCGTCGCCGTCGAGCTACAACTCGATGCCTGGCGCAGTCGGGTTACTTTGAGAGCCGTCAGCCAGAAACTAGGTTAGAGTGCTCATCCATGTCATATCAATCGTCATTTGAAGAATGAATCGTCCGCTGTTTGTTTCTCTGGATGGGCCCAAGGGCACCGGCAAAACCACACTGCTGGAGGCCGTTACCAAAGCACTGAGGGCCGACAACAAAAAGGTGATCCGGCTTTGCGAGAGAAAAAGCGATCCCTACCGGGGTGAAACAATGGCCCTGGTGAACAAACTCGCCAGAACGCCCGACCGGGATCTGGAGTTGGGGGTTTGTGAGCGCTTTGCCGATAGCCGTACCTGGATTTCCCGACACGTGCTGGCCAAACAGCCATCTGACTGCATCATTCTGATCGATCGCTGGTATCCGTCTGACGCCGCGTTTCGCCGAATGGTCCCGTTTGCGGAAATCCTTCAGCTGAACATTGATCGAAACGTGCAAGTGCCAGATCTGCATGTCGGGGTTGTCACCGACCCTGAAATTTCATGGGCGAGGGCAGCGACACGTACGCGCGGGTTGAGCAGTACGGTGATGCATAGGCTTGAAGAACATGTCGCGAGTACCAAGGCGTTCGAGCGAGCGGTTGCGGATCAGGGCTGGGTGCTATGCCGTAATGAAGGAACGGTCGAAGAGGCTACGATGCAGGTGGTTGCTGAGATCTATAGCGTTCTTCAAGGTTCGGCTGACGAAATTCACGCTTAGCATCGGCGGGGGATGTCAGGAGGACTATCACCTATGCTTTGAGCACTGAATGGACGAGCCAGGAATACATCTGATGGCTACAGTGCTCATTGCCGACGCCATGCCGATCGTGCGTAGCGCGCTGCGCAACCTGTTGGCGGACATGGGACACCCGGATGTCGAGGAGGCGGCGGACGTACCCACAGCGCTGACCTTGACCCGCCAGAGCAATCCGCAACTGGTGATCCTGGAGCTGGCCTTGCCCGGGCCGGGTGGGCTGGACCTGTTGCGCCGCCTGCGCGCCCGCGATGGCAGCCAGAAAGTGCTGGTCTATAGCCACCAGAACCCCGCGCACTTTGCCCCGCTGTGCTTCCAGGCGGGCGCCAGTGGCTTTGTCGGCAAACTCGAGGACATGACCAGCCTGCGCAAGGCGATCGCTGATGTACTGGCGGGGCGTGGGCATTTCGCCCGTGAGTACATGCAACCGGGCGGTGGCAGCGAACTGGATAACCTGACGCCACGCGAGGCGGCCGTGCTGCAATTGATCGCCGAAGGGCGCTCGAACCTGCGCATTGCCGATGAGCTGAGCATCAGTTTCAAAACCGTCAGTACCTACAAGGCGCACTTGCTGGAAAAGCTGCATGTCAGCTCGAACGTGGAATTGGCCGACATTGCTCGCCGCAACGGCCTGGTGGCGGGCCAGGAACCTGCAGCGGGGGCGCTGACCGCCGATGCGATTCCGGCGGAGCTGGGCCTGCTGCGCAATCTGGTGGATGCCGCACCCAACCCCATGTTCGTGCGCACGACAGAAGGGCGCCTGCTGTTTTGCAATCAGAAATTCCTCGATTACTACCGCATCACGGCCGAGGAAGCCCTGGGTTCGGGTTTTGCCGAAGCCCGCTGGTTTTCCCCGGCCGTGCGCAAAATGCTTCCCGAAGGCTTTGCCCGCATTGCACTTGAAGGCGTCCCGATGGCAGTCACCACTCGGGTGGAAATTTTTGGCGAAGCAAGGGTCATGCATTTCTGGATGGTGCCCTACCGTGATAGCCAAGGGCATGCGTGTGGTGTGCTGGGCGGGTTGCAGGACATTACCGACAGTGAAGGGCAGCTGGTGAACTTGCGCGATCGATGGCTCGCGGCCCAGGCTCAGGCACAGCAACAGGCAGACTTCTACGAAGCATCATTGAACGAACTGGCCGGGTGTGTCACTGCACTGGCGTTGCATCCCGCCACCCCTGGACTGTCCAGCCTGAGCAATCGCCTGAAGCGGCTGCAGCGCCTGTACCTATTGCAGGAAGGCTCGGGCGCGCCGCCTGTACAGGTCTGCGACCTGCCCGCTTTCATTGGTCGCTGCCTCATCGGCCACCCGCAGTCGCTGTTCGGCATCCATCGCATCGATACCCGGTGGGTATGGCTGGGCACCGAGGCTTTCAGCGACTGGATGACGACAGCCATCGGCCTGTTTCAGGTCGACTCCGACAACCCGGTCTGGATCAATCTGCAAATGTGCGTGCGCGGGCAGGGGCAGGTGCAGGCGAGGCTGGAACTGTCTGGGCAGGCCGGGCCGCAGAGCATCATTGACCTGAACCACTGCCAGCGTGTAGCGCAGTACCTGCAGGGAAAGTTTGTCCACGGCAGCCATGAGCAACGCCTGGCAATCGAGCTGGAACTGAACCTGCCCCAGGCAGGTTCGCCGTCAGCGATTGAGGAATAACTCTGATGGCGGCTTCAGGAGGACTCTGAGTTCATTCGCGCAGGGGCCCCAATAGCATGTGAGCAACTCGTATCCTTTCAGGAGTTGCCACCATGATCCGCTGCTCGCACCGCTCCTCCCGCTGCCACCCCGGCGCTCTTTGCGCGCTGGCCCTGGCCCTGCTCCTCAGTGCTGACGTGACCCTGGCCGGTCCCTCCAGTGCAGTGCAACCATCGCAGCCTTCCAGCGTGGCGGCCCAGCCGCTGGTGCTGCAGGCCCATGCGCGACTGCTGGCAGGTGATCTGATCGGCGCTCAGACGCTGCTTCAGCAGGCGGGTGCTCAAGGGCAGGGCGGTAACCGTGCGCTAGCCGAACAGGCTTTCATCGAAGACGCCAACGGTCGTCACATGCGCGCTCGGCAGTTCTATGACGCCCTCAAAGGTAGCGATCAGGCGCAGGTGATCGCTGTTCCGGCGGCGGTGAACCTGGCCGAACTCGGTCGTTTCGACGCGTCGCGCAAAGCCTTCGAGCAGCTGCGTCAGCAGGCTGCCAATGCCCAGGTGAAAGGCTACGCAGGCCTCTGGAGCCTGTGGCTGGCGGCACGTACTGCCAGCGACGCCGGGGTCAAGCCCGAGGTCATCCGGGCCCGGTTGCAGAAGCAAGCCCGGGCCATCCAGCCGGCCACCGCGCCACAGCGCGCGTTGCTGGCGCTGTATCAAGGCAAGTCCGACATCTCCGCTGTGTTTGCCGACATTGACGAACTGCAAGCGCCCGACGCAGTGAAGCGTGATCTGCGCACCGAAGCCGGACTCTTTGCCGGTGGTTACCTCGACTACGTCCGCCAAGACCACAGTGGAGCGCTGCGCACCTACCAGCGCGCCCTCCAGCAGTCGCGGCCCACCGCAATCGAACGCCCGCTGCTGATCCAGACCAGCCGCGCCCTGCAGCTGTCTGCACGCTGATTCATACCCCCTATTTTTTACTACTCAGCCCAGGGTTCAGCCCTGGCGGGAGCCCCTCATGAACAGGATTTATCGTGTTGTGTGGTCCAGAACCCAGCAGTGCTGGTGTGTAGCCTCTGAATACGCCCGCAGCGCCGGCAAGCGCGGCCGCACACTGGCCGTGCTTGGCCTCTGCGCCTTGAGTGGGCTCAGCGGGATGGATGCGCAGGCCGCAGCGGGTTCCGATACGGAGCGCGCCGTTTCAGGAAATGCAGGCTTGTACGTCAACGACAGCAACGACTCGGCGTGCGTTTTCGTCCACGACACCGATGTCAGCGGCGACATGGGCTGGAAGTACGATGGCAACAACAGCAATTGCGACGCCAGTGACAAGGCGGGCCAGACCGGACGCGCGCTTTTCTATGGCAGCGGCGCGCAGGCGCAAGGCAGCGATTCGCTGACCCTGGGCAACGAGCTGTACGTCAACGGCGGCCGTATCGGCTTGAACAACCGGATCGATGGCAGCAACTCACTGGCCATCGGTAATGTTGCGACTGATGCGCAAGGCACTCAAATGGGCACCCGGGCCCTTGGCCAGGATTCGGTAGCGATTGGCAACGATGCGCTGGCCAGCGAGCAGAATGCTCTGGCCCTGGGCACCCGCGCGCAGGCCGTGGCCCCGGACAGCGTGGCCTTGGGCGCAGGCTCGGTGGCGGCTACCGCCGCAGGCGCTGGCGGTTTTGTCCCCGGCGGCGCCACTGCGCAGCAGGCCAATGCCATTAACGCCACCCAGAGCACCCTGGGTGCCATCGCCGTCGGTGATGCCGCCAGCGGTCAGTTCCGGCAGATCACCGGCCTGGCTGCCGGCAGCCAGGACAGCGACGCGGTGAACGTGGCGCAGCTGAGCAGCGTGGGCAACACGCCGATTACGTTCCTTGGCAACACCGGTTCGGTGGACAAGAAATTGGGCGATGCCTTCGCTATCGAAGGTGCCGCGCTCACAGCGGGGAGCTACTCGGGCAACAACCTGAGGACCGAAGTGGACGGCGGTGGCAGACTGCAGTTGCAGATGGCCGACAACCTGGTGCTCGACTCGGTGACCACCGGCGATACCTGGATCGCCAGCAACGGCCTGACCATCGCCGGCGGCCCGAGCGTGACCACCAGTGGCATTGATGCGGGCAACCAGAAGATCATCAATGTCGCCGCAGGCGATATCAATCCAGGCTCCCTTGACGCGGTGAATGGTTCGCAACTGGCTGCGACCAACCAGCAAGTGGACCAGAACAGCACCCAGATCAACAACGTCACCAACAACATCAGCAACGGCACTATCGGTCCGGTGCAGCGCACCGGCACGGATCAACTGTCGTTGATTGCAGCGGGTGGCGACGCGTACTCGCCGGGTGCTGCGCAGGTACTCAATAACGTGGCCAGCGGAGCGGTCAACCAGACCTCCACCGATGCGATAAACGGTTCGCAGCTGTTTACCCTGGCCAACTCCACCGCCAACGTGATGGGCGGCGGTTCAGCGGTCAACCCGGACGGTTCGATCTCGGCGCCAAGCTACAGCCTTGACGGCATGACGGTGAATAATGTCGGCGATGCCATCACCAACCTTGATGGCCGTGTGGTGCAGAACACCACCAACATCTTCGCCCTGCAGCAGGATGCGCTGCAGTGGAACGGTATGCTGGGCGCTTACGATGCCAGCCACAGCACGGGTGATGCGCAGAAGATCACTAATGTCGCTGCCGGTGAAATCAGTGATATCTCCACTGACGCGATCAATGGATCGCAACTGCACGCCACCAACCAGCAGCTGGACGCCACGGTTACCAACGTCACCCAGCTCGACGGCCGTGTGACCAACGTAGAAGGCAGCGTCACCACCCTGCAGGGCGATGTCACCGATCTGGGCGATCATGTCGAGAATATCTACAACCAGGGCACCAAGTACTTCCACGCCAACTCCACCGGCACCGATTCTTCCGCCAGCGGCGTGGACGCTGTCGCCATCGGCACGGGCGCAACCGCCAGCCATGATGGCAGCATCGCCCTGGGTGCCGGCGCCGTTGCCGATGGCAGCACGCTGGGTCACCAGGCCTACCTGGTAGGCGGCACGGCCACCGGCGAAGTCAACATCGGCAACCGTCGCCTTACCGGGCTGTCGGCTGGCTCGGACGACACCGACGGGGTCAACGTCGCCCAGCTCAAGGCCATCACCAGCGGTGCAGTAGCGGATGCGGTGATGTACGACAACAGCACCCATAACCGGATCACGCTGGGCGGTACGACCTATAACAGCGTGAGCAAAAGCGGCGGCAGCAAAATTACCAACGTCGCTCGCGGCGAGGACGACAGTGATGCGGTGAACCTGTCTCAGCTCAACGAGACCAACACCCGGGTCACCAACATCGACGGCCGCGTTACCGCTATTGACGGTACGATCACCACCATCAACAACGGTGGCGGGATCAAGTACTTCCACGCCAACTCGACCAGGCCCGATGCTGTCGCCAGCGGTGTTGACGCGGTTGCCGTCGGTCCGAACGCTCAGGCCAGCGGCAGCGGTTCGATCGCCATGGGCGAGGGCGCCAGTGCCACGGCTGATGGCAGCGTGGCCCTTGGGCAGGGCGCCAGCGACAACGGCCGTGGTGCGCAGAACTACACCGGCAAGTACTCCAACGCGGCCAACGCCAGCGTCGGGACGGTCTCGGTGGGCAATGCCGCGACCGGTGAAACACGCACCTTGAGCAACGTCGCCGATGGCAAGGAAGCCACCGATGCGGTCAACCTGCGCCAGCTCGACGGCGCGGTAACCGAATCCAAGCAGTACACCGACGATTCCATCCACAACGTCAATAGCGAAATCGCCAACGTCACCACCAATGTCAGCAACCTGGACAACCGGGTGGTCCAGGTCGAGGGCGATGTGAGCAATGTGCAGAACGGCACCGACGGCATGTTCCAGGTGAACAACACCAGCAAGCAACCCAAGCCGCGCGCCACAGGTGCTGACGCGGTTGCCGGCGGAGCAGGGGCGCAGGCGTCCGGCGCCAACAGCGCGGCAATCGGCACCCGTACGCGGGCCAGTGGCCGCAATGCCACGGCGGTAGGTAGCGATGCCCAGGCCCAGGCCGACAACTCGGTCGCGCTGGGCGCCAACTCGGTGGCCGAGCGCGCCAACAGTGTTTCCGTCGGCAGCGCCGGTAACGAGCGGCAGATCACCCATGTGGCCGCCGGCACGGCGCCGACCGATGCCGTGAACGTCAGGCAGCTGCAGCAGAGCATGGGCGACATCTCCAACCAGTTCTATGACTACACCGACGCCCGCTACAACGCATTGCGCCACGACCTGAAGAAACAGGACGACATCCTCAGTTCGGGCATTGCCGGCGCCATGGCCATGGCCACCCTGCCACAGCCTTACTCGGCGGGGGCCAGCATGGCTGCCGCAGGGCTTGGCAACTACCGCGGGCAAAGTGCGTTGGCGATCGGCGTGTCGAAGATTTCCGACAACGGCAAGTGGGTGACCAAGCTGCAAGGCAGCACCACCAGCCAAGGCGATACCGGCGTGGCCGTCGGCATCGGTTACCAGTGGTGAATGTCGCTGCCCCGGCCCGGCTTCGGCCGGGCCGTTGCGAGGTGCTCAAAATGAGAATGCTGAACCCGATCAATACCCGACCCGCCGACGTGGCGACATCCGATTACAGAGAGGAACGCACCATGATTACCCAGCGTAACTGGCTGGCCACCCTGCTTTTGCCGATCTGCCTGCTGGCCGGCTGCAATGGCGTCGACCACCTGCCCGCACAGGCGGGCGCCACGCCGAAAGCGCAAAGCCTCGGCAACCTCGACTACCCGGCACTCCCAGTCATTCGCAATGCGGTATTCAGCATGACACCCCTGGTCGACGGCAAGCGCAACCCCGCAGTCATGCAGCAGATCTGCGGGCTGGCACGTAACGAGGTGGATCGCGCCGAAGTTGAACGCTTCGTCACCGACAGCGGGGAAACCATCGAAAATCTGAGCAGAAAAGGCGGCGTTACAGCCTTGCTGGTCAATGACAACCAGAAGGGACGGGAGATCGCCTGCGCCGCGTACCTGGCGACTGCGCCGCTCATCCAGCTCGATGGCAGTGAGTTCATGACTGGAAAAAAAGATGCCGATGGCAAGCTGCAGGTTGACACGGCGCGCCTGAGCGAAGTCATGGCGGTGCGCTTGGCCCTGGCCCGTACCGACGCCGAGTACTTCACCCTGATCGCGCAAAAACTGCAGCAGTCCCCGGGGCTGACCGACGCGCAATACCATGCGCGCACCCGCGCCTTGTTCGCCGAACTGGCGCCAGCCTTTCTGAAACGCGTGAAGCAGCAAATGCCGCTGCCGGGTACCCATTTCGAGCTCAAACGCCTGGATAAACAACGGTTCGCCTTCAGCTCCGCCAATGGTGCCGAATACCAATACAGCACCGACGGCATGGTGCTACGTCAGGACAACATCACCTGGTACGGAGAAGGACAGTTAATGGGGCAGCGGCGGGTGCTGAATATCGCTTACTACCCCGAGGACGTCACCCAGCGGGTCAGGTAGCAAAGGCCTGCCCGCTCACTCCGCGGGTTGGGAACTGGCCTCAGGCACCGTTTCAGCAGAAGGCGACTCCCCCAACAGCTGACTGGCGCGGCTCTCCAACAAGGCCCCAGCCTGGAAATAGCCCATCACCGTGGTCACGCTGCGATGCTCAGTCATTGCCATTACCTCGCCCAGCGGCACGCCCTGACGCCCGGCTTCGGTGACAAAACCTGAGCGCAGGCTGTGCGCGGCCCAGTCGCCCTCGAGCCCGGCCAGTTGGGCACGGCGTTTGACGATACGCGCGACCTGGTCGCCGGAGAGGCCCACCGTGCCCACCCGGCCGCCCTTGTACAAGCGACGGAACAGCGGGCCGCTGCTCGCCGGGGCCGCCGCCAGCCATGCGTTTAGTGCCTGCGCCGCAGGCCCGCGCAATGGTTTCTCACGGCGTACGCCGCCGGTGTCGGTCTTGGTCGCACCGAGGGCATACAGCCAGGTATCGGTATCCAGGCGACGCAAGTCTTCGACCTGCAGGCCAATCACTTCCGAGCGCCGCCGGCCACCGCCACTCCAGGCCAGCAGGAGCAGGGCGCGATCGCGTATCCCGCGCATGCCGTCAGTGCAGGTGGCGAGCATGGCCTGCAGCGGCTCCAGCACGACCGCGGTTCTCTTGCGTAGCGTGACGCCCTGGCGGGTTTGCACTTTGCGCGCCTCGCGCAAGAGGGTTTTCACCGCTGAGGCCTCGCACGGATTCTCCCACTCGTTGAGGCGGTGCCACTTGGCCAGCACCGCCAGGCGATGACTGACGGTGTTGAACGCCAATGGCCCAGGTTTGCCCTTGACCCCGGCGCCGACCAGTGCGGCATCCAGCTCGGTCGGCAATAACTGGCTCCAGCCGCCAATCCCGTCCGGGCGCGCCAGGTGGTCGACGACGAACTGCACCGCGACTTCCGGGGGCAGGGCACCTTCACCGAGCGCCCGGCCGTAGCGCAGCTGCAGCCAGCCGGCCCAGTAGGCGAGGGCGCTGCGGTAGCTGCGCACGGTGTTGGCCGCAGTGCCGGCAGCGATAAAGGCCTCCGCGGCAGCGCGGGTGCTGTCGGCCAGGCCGTGCAACGCCAGCGGAGCATTCGGGGACCAGTTTAGCGGAAGTGTATTAATTATTACGTTCAACGTATGATATTTCGATATTTGAATTTATAAGGTCGGATAACATTTATTTATCAGACCTAATATAGCGGAGGGCAGGGCATGGCGGTAGGCGTACCGGAAAATGAGGTGTTTGCCGCGGCGGACGCGGTGCTGGCCCGTGGCGAACGGCCTACCGTGGAACGGGTGCGCCTGGAGCTGGGCCGAGGCAGTCCGGCGCGGGTCGGTGCGTTGCTCGATCAGTGGTGGGAACAATTGGCCGGGCGCTTGCGCGGTGAGACCCGCTTGCCGGGACTGCCGGCAGAAGTGGCGCAAGCCTTTGTCGCGGTGTGGCAGCAGGCGACCACCTTGGCCCAAGGTGTAGTGGAGCAATCGCTGGCGGCTCAACGCCAGGTGCTTGCCGACGAGCGCGAACAGCTGGCGACAGCGCAAGAGCAGATGCGCCAAGACGTGGCGCGTGCCCGCCAGCAGACTGCTGAGGCCAATACCGCGCGGCAGACGGCGCAAACCCGGCTGACCGACCTGGAGCAGCTGTTGATCCAGCGCCTGGCGCAGATTGATGATCTACGTGTGCAACGTGAGGAACTGATGCAGCAACGCGACGAGGCGCGCCAGCAATCAATCGATTTAACTCAGCAACTGGCTGAGACTCAGGCGGGAGCAGAGCAGGCGCGTCTCGCTCAGGAGCGTTATACCCGTGATGTGGAAGACCGGGGGTTCCGCGAAATTGATCGCGCGCGAGAAGAAAGTAAAAGTCTGGCTTTGCAGCTCAAGGAAGCGAACGGACGCTTCTACGCGATGCAGCAGGCCGCGCAGGCCAGTCAAGCAGCCCTAGCGCAGGCACATGAGCAGCAAGCAACTGCGCAACTGCAGGCTCAGGCACTAGTGATGCAGTTAGAACAGTTGCGTGAAGCTGACGCCGAGAAACGCCAGCACACGCACGACCTACAGCAGCAGCTGCATACCACTCAGGCTGAACTGGTCAAGGCTCGTGAGCACGCAGCCGCAGCACAGGCGCGGGCGGACACACTAAGTCAGCAGCTAGCCTCAGGCAGTAGCGCGGCACCGACCAAGAGCACACGGCGCCCACGAAAAGCTTTGCCGGCGGGCAGCTGAGATACTGGGAAGGGGCAGAGGAGCAGAGTCTGTCAGACACGCCCTCAGATGTTTCCTGGCAGTCTTTCGGATTGGTCTGATAGGTATCTTCTTTCAGGCCATGTAACTTATGGCCTCTTGGGTTGTACCGGCAGGCATCGGCCGTCCTCGCGCAAAGCATGGGCGAAGCTTTAAAGGCGATTATGTTACCTAGATCACTTCCCCAGCCTCGGTATTCGCGACTGACAGTGTTTTTAGCGGTTTTCGGGGCTCTGCTAATTTTCTTGGGCATCATACTGCATGTTCAACGAGAAATAGAAAAACAAGGAATGCAGGAAACTGTTGGGACTTTAATCTCGTTCTCTAAAAAGGACAGGGGCGAGGGTTTTAAAAAGGCCGGTATGTGTCCGCGAGTTCGTTTTCATACCCTTGCTCAAGTCCCGGTAACCGTGGAGGGGCGCCAATGTACCACCTCATCGAGGTACAAGGTAGGTGATCCTGTCACAGTTTTTTATTTGCCGGAGCATCCTGAGCAAGCGCTTCTGGTTGTTACTGCTGAAGAATGGTTTTACGTTGTGTTGTCGTGTGGGTTCGGGGTGATGATGTGGGTTTTTGCGTGTTGCACTCATACGCCTAGAGCTAGAACTGGGTTTAACGAGACCTTCATGGACAGATGGTATTTAACCCTCTCGCTCGGCGGCATCGCCTTGGTTTTATGCGGTGTAAGTTTCTGGGTGCTACAGGATCAGCTGGCGAGACAGGCGCGGATGACAGAAATAACGACAGGCACGGTGATTGTCGCGGGCCATGGCGGTAGTGGACGAAACAGCACGTCTCTCTGTGCGTTAATCGAATTTCAGGCCGCGGATCAGCAGTCATATACGGTCAGCGCCTCGGTCTGTAGTAGTGGCTATGACCTTGGTGACCGGGTACCTGTGCGCTACGACCCGGTTAATCCTCGGCACGCCATGCTCGATAGCATTTGGGATAGCATCTTTCTCCCCATATTATTATTTTTGCTAAGTTGTCCGTTTTTAGTGGTGGCTGTGCTTATTCGGTTTATGGCACCTCGCCGAAATGTTTTTATAAGGCGGTAGCCTCCAAGGTATCCCGGCGTTAAAAAGGAAAAGACATGCAAGCCACATTTAATTTGAAAACTGCCTTGGGGGTCATGAGTTGGGCATGTGGAAGCTCCGTCGTGACGTTGATTCTTCTTTTATTTCCGGCTCTTCAGTTTCAGGATTATCTTGGCCTGTGGCCGATAGGGCTGTCGGTATTGGTAACTGTGATACTTTTTGTCACTTACTCTTTCGCGAAGCGCGATCATAAGGTCAGCATCTCAATTATCCCAGAAGGGTTGATGTTTCGTGATGAGGCCGATGATTATAATCGCCAAGAGCTGATCCAGTTTGACTGGATACGTTCGGTCCGCGTTCGCCGAAATCCTTTTTTTCAAACGCTTATAATTGACCTGAAAGAACAGGGCCAGCGATATACACTGAGCAATGTTTTGCTCCCCGAGAATTTTCTTTTGCATATACAGGCGCGAATTGGCGTTGCAAACGGTTGAGGGACTACAGTGCCACATCAAGGCATTTTGCCCCGCTTTGGGGCGCCCGCGCCGACCACTGCACAATTGTCGCCCGTCCAATGCGAGGCCTACCTCGAGATCGCAGCTGGCATATCAACGCCGCCACTCATCATCACATCGCGCAGGAACAGGGTCCCGCGTTCTTCTAGAGCATCTGCCACGCAGCTGAACAGCCTCCTTGGCATGCATCCTGCCTCACGGTCCACCTGTTCGATGTCATTTCACTCTACATCGACCGCTGTTCGAGGATGTGACAGGCACATCCTTTTTCCTGCAAGGAGGCAGGCCGATGACGTTGGTAATGGAAAATCTGACCCGTTTTGAGCGTATTGAATGCTCGAGGGTCAATGCCAGTGGTGCCCGCTACCCTAAGCATACCCATGAAGAATATGTGATCAGCGCGAACCTCAGCGGGATGGAGCGGATCTGGTTCAACGGCAGGCAGCAAGCTGTGTCAGCGGGCCAAGTGACGCTGTATAACCCGATGACCGTGCAAGCATCGGAGTTCTGCGGCGAGGGCGCGCAATTCATCAGCGTGCATCTGGATGGACAGCAGGTGCGCAGCATTCTCGACCAGACCACCAGCGCCAATGGATTGCCCACGTTTCAAGAGGGCGTGATCCATGACAGTGCGCTGTTCGGTTCTATCCTCGACCTGCATGAGCAGCTGGACGCCAGCGGCCGTGACGAGGCGTTGCTGGTGCTGTTCAGTGAGCTGGCGCGTTTTCGCACCACGCCAGACACTGCCGACGAGCCATTGCGGGTGGCACACTTGATCCGTTTCATGAAGGCCAATCTGTACGAAACGATCGAGCTTGAAGACTTGTGCGTCGAAGCCAATCTGTCCAGGTTCCATCTGGTGCGAAGCTTCAAGACCCTGAAAAACCTTCCCCCGATGCAATATTTCAAGCAGTTGCGCCTGATCGAAGCGCGCCGGCGTCTGCGCCTTGGCGACGCGCCGGCACGTATCGCCGTCGACCTGGGGTTCTTTGACCAGGCCCACCTGAGCAATGCGTTTCGCAAAGTGATGGGCGCCTCGCCGTCAAGCTACAGCTCAATGCTTGGCGCAGTCGGATTGCCGACAAACTCGGCATAGCCGGTCACCACCACATAGACCGCGAAGTAAGCGAAGATCAACGCCGAAGCGATGTAGGTGTACCTGATCAGATTCTGCCCCAACAGCCTTCCGCCCTGGGAGGCCAGCAGGCACAGGACAAAAGCCCAGAACACCCCGGCGGCGAAAAAACCGCTGAGAAATAGCCCGGCGCTGGCGATGTCCGAACCTTGCCGGGCAATGATCGCGCCGCCCACCGCCGCGAACCAGAGGATGGCCGTGGGGGAGGACATCGCCAGCATGATGCCGCGGGAAAACAGCGCAAGATTGCTGTCTCCCCATTGTTTACCGGCGGCGTCAGCATCGCTCGCTCTGGCTTTGAGGGCACTGAGCAGCATCTTCAGCGTGAGATAACAGAGCACCGCCGACCCGCCTATCCACAGCACCCAGCGTACCCACTCGATCTGTAGCAGGATGGCCATACCGGCCATGGCCAGAATGGCATAGATCAGATCCCCGACGCAGGTCCCGAGCCCCAACCAGACACCCTGCGCCACACCGCGGTGCATCGCCAGGGTGATCATCGCCATATTGGCCAGGCCGATCTCCAGGCACAGTGAAAGGCTCAGCAGAAAACCGCTAGTGAACTGCATTGCAGGATCCTTCGAGAATGTGTTGTGTGTAGCCGAGCGTGCTGTCGCAACCGCTCAGGCCGAACAGCAGATCGCCTTCGATGCGATGCGGACAATACTGCCCGATGAACCGCTCGAACTGTTCCAGATCATCGGTCAAAGCGGCGCTGATCAGGTCCTGGGCGAGGGCGCGCATGGCCACAACAAAACCGTCAGTGTCGACCGTCAGACCGCTGTTTGGCGTACCACCGATCACCCCGGCGTCCTGCAGAAGGCGTAACTGGATGTAGGCCGACCCGGCATCGGGGAACTGCCGCGGCCCGCGGCGCAGGTAACGGAGCAACTCCAGCACGTACATGCGGATCAATTTCGCCGGTTCCAGCGCCAGGCTGCTGGCGATACGCTCATCGACACAGAGCAGGAAACCGAAAACGTCGGCCAGCGCTTCCTGAATCACCATCGAGCCCCAGCGGTCATGTTTGCTCAACTGGCCGAAGCGGGTTTGCGCCAAGACGACGGAGTGGCCAAGATCGTGACCCCGGAACCAGGTGATCAGGTAGCGCTCAACCTCATCGGACGCGGGCAGATCCGCGGCTTGCCAGTTGAACAGCGGGGCTTGCTCCACGGCGATCTTGTCGTAGAGATTGCGGTAGGTATTACTGAACACGATGGTGCGCTTGACGGGGGAGTACTTGACCCCTTGGTCTTCGGGCATGAAGTAGGCGAAATGCTTGGGAAAGTAGTTCGCTTCACCGGCAATCCCGAACAGGTCGACGATTTTGTAGGCGCAGTGCGGCAGTGCCTGCAAAGGTGCGCCCAGCGTGCTGGCCAGGCGCTCCAAGGCTTCGCTGAAATGCTCGTCGACACAGTCCGACACGCGCTGCAGGGACCTGTTCGGCGTGCCGAAAAATGCCGAGTAAAACATCGCCCGCGACTTGCCCAGCCAGGTTGACAGCGGTCCCACATGACAGACCAGTTGCTGTTCATCCAGTCCTGCCAGTGCCTGGCTCATGGCCGCGAACGAATCACCCCCCATCAGCCCTTCGGCAATGAAACCAACCGCCTGGGCTGAATCGGCGTCTTGCAAGTGTGCGGAAACCGAGGCCAAACGGCTAGCGATGGACTTTTTCAGTTCATTCTCCAGGCGCTGTTCGGCAACGCTGCAGCTTTGTACGCTGCGCAATGCATCTACCTGCATCAAGATGTTGCCGATCTGTTCAATCACGGCGGGGGGCAGGGTGCCAGGCACGGGCAATTCAACCGTGCGAATAACGTGCTGCCGACGAGGGGGCCAGAAAATCCTGTTCATTGTGGTACTCCTTGGAAAGGAGCCCATCAAAGCAGCTGGCCATCATCGGTTATTGGAAAAAATTGCTCATTGCTCAAGATCGGGGCTGCAGTATTCCCCGCTGGGTCCTATGCCGTAATGAAGGGACGGTCGAAGAGGCCACGATGCAGGTGGTTTCTGAAATCTACAACGTCCTTCCAGCAGAGCAGCGGCTGTCGTATTTACTTTAAATGTAAAACATTCGCATTTATACTGCGCGGCAACGCCACCCACCGTGGCACCCGTTGCCCCTACGCGCAGGTCATCGTGCAGGCTGAACCTCCCAAACCCACACTCCTGGCAGCTTTGATTCGGCATTATGACGAGCTGGTGGATCATGTTCGCCGACGCTTCGGCGAGCGGGTTTTCGCCCGTGAGGTCGTGCACGACTTGTGTGTGCAGTTGCTTGAACAAGATGAAAAGCAAGGTGTGCGCACGCCGGTAGCCTTGCTGCGCAAGATCGCCCACGATATCGCGATCACCCGCTACCGTAGTGAGCATCGACGCCAGGCTTGGGTTATCGATGTACCGACATTGCCAGACATCGTCAGTGGCGCTCCGAGCCAGGCGCGTCATATCGACGGTGAACGCACCTTGGCGCTGCTGACTGAGGCGATTGCCAATCTGCCGCCACGCTGTCAGAGGGTCTTCGTCATGCACAAACTGCATGAACTGCCACAAGCTGAAGTGGCCGAACGCCTGGGAATTTCCCTCAAAACCGTAGAAAAGCACCTGCGCCTGGGCATGAGCGCTTGCCGCGCACACCTGGGTACGGAGCTACTGCCATGAGTCGCAATTCGAACAGATCCAAGGATTACAGCCAGGAAGACGAGGCCATTGCCCGGTTTCGCGAGGACCTCAAGCAGCGTTTTCCGCTTCCGCCTTCAACGCCGGCCAAGAACAAGCGTGGCGCAGGAAAAGCGCTTGGGGCGCTACTCTTGGCAGTCGCTGCTGGTGTGGTCTGGTCAGACCCCGCCTACCGCAGTCAACACCTGGTCAGCGAGGTCGGCCAGCGTCAGGCGTTGCAGCTGGTCGATGGCAGTGAAGTGCTGCTCGACAGCGACAGTGAAATGACTATCAGCTGGCACCTGCGCACTCGCCAGGTTGAGCTGAAGCGGGGCCAGGCATTGTTCCAGGTCTCGCCGATGGTCTATCGCCCGTTCCTCGTCGATGCCGGGGGGGCAGGGGTGCGCGTGGTCGGCACCCGCTTCAACGTCAATCGGTATGAGCAGGATGTGCAGGTCACCGTGGCCGAAGGCAAGGTAGCCGTCCGCGGGGACGCCACCGACACGTTGGCGCTGCTCGAAGCTGGCCAGCAACTGCGCGTGCGACAGGGCGTCCCGGGTCAGGTGACGCGGGTCAATGCCGAGGATGTCAGCGCCTGGAAAGACAGCCGCTTGGTGTTTGAAAGCACCCCGCTGGGCGAGGTCATCGGCACGCTTCAGCGCTATCACCGCCAGCCGATCACGCTCATCGACCCGAGTATTGCCCGCTTGCCGGTATCCGGTGTGTTTGACAGCGACCATGTCGAGCGCCTGCTGGCGCTGTTGCCTGGCATCCTGCCGGTGAGCGTTTCCACCGCGGCCGATGGTACGGTGCTGATCAAATCGCGCAACACGAAAAAATAATCGTCGACCGAGGTAGGGTTACGCGGCTGTGCTGACGGCTATCTCCATGCAACCTTACTTTGTGGAGAATAAGAACGTGAGTCAGCCCTTCCTGCGCCTGTCCTTGCTGACCAGCAGCCTGCTGCTCAGCCAATGGTCGTTGGCGCAATCCGCACCGGTCGATTTCGATGTTCCAGCCACCTCGCTGGAGAAGTCCCTCAATGCCGTCGCGCGCCAAGCGTCGGCACAGATCCTGTTCGCCAGTGACATCACTGCCAACAAGACTGCACCCGCGCTGCGGGGCCGCTATACCGTGCAGGAAGCGCTGGAACGGTTGCTGGGCAAGAGCGGGCTGACTGCCCAGGAACGTGACGAACACACTTATCTGGTGGTACCGGGTACGTCTGCGCAAGCCACCGAAGTTGCCGCGGACGGATCTGCAGCAGTGGAACTGGCCAGCCTGGAGATCAGCTCGTCGCGCCTGAACAGCGACCTGGTGCCGCAAGCCCGGCAGGTCAATGTCATCGAGCGCGAGCAACTGGAGCAGTTGCGCCAGGGGTCCGATGGGCTGGCTACCTTGCTGGCCAAAAGCATTCCCGGCATGGCCGACTCCAGCCGCACCATCACCGACTACGGCCAGACCCTGCGCGGGCGCACAATGCTGGTGCTGGTCGATGGCGTTCCGCTGAATACCAATCGCGATTCCTCACGCAACCTGGCGAACATCGACCCGGCGCTGATCGAGCGCATTGAAGTGATCCGTGGCAGCAGCGCTATCTATGGTGCTGGCGCAACCGGTGGCATCATTTCCATCTCCACGCGCCCGGCCGGTGGCGAACCGCGTGCGCAGACGACCTTGACCGCCGTATCCCCCCTGAGCCAACTGGACAGTGACGGTCTTGGCGGCCAATTGCAGCATCACCTGTCCGGATCTCAGGGGCAGGTCGATTACGCCCTGGACTTCGGCGCGCGACACATTGGTGCCTCCTATGACGCCAAAGGACAGCGCATCGCGCCAGAGCCCAGCCAGGGCGATCTGTTTGACGCCAACACCTACAACATCGGCGGCAAACTGGGTTTGCGCATCGATGATGTCCAGCGTATCCAGCTGTCGGCCAGCCACTACAACGCCGAGCAGAACTCCGACTATACCTCCGATCCGTCTGTCGCCAAGCTGCCGCCAGGCACGGTACCGGCAAGGCCGCTGTCCGGCCTGTCGCTGGACGAGCAGAACCAGATCAAGAACACGCTGCTCAACCTTGAATACGCGCACACCGACATCCTCGGCGGCACGCTGAATGCGCAGCTCTACTACCGGGACTACTTCACCCGTTTCACGCCTTTTGATGCGCGTGCGGTGGCTACCCGTGGACGCAATGTCGATCAGGTAATGCAAAACAGCGAGGTGTACGGCAGCCGGATCACCTTGCGTACTCCGCTCGGCAACGAGGGCACTACCGAGCTGCTGTGGGGCGCTGACTTCAACCAGGAGCGCAGCGACATGCCGATCGACATCTTCGATCCGCAGGTCTACGACGCGAGCGGGGGCAGGGTGTTCGACAAGATCGGCAAGTTGACCTACATGCCCGACCTGACCTCGCGCAGTGTCGGTGGCTTTGCCCAGCTTCAGCACAAGTTCAACGATCACTGGTCGATGGAAGGCGGTGTGCGTTACGAGTACGCCACCGCCGAATACGATGACTTCATCCCGCTGTCGGAGTCGACCGCCGCCCAACCGGCCACCGTCCAGGGCGGCGAGGTGCATTACGATTCGGTGTTGTCCAACCTTAGCGTGACCTACTCACCGGTGGCGGGCCAGGAAATTTATGCGGCGTTCAGCCAGGGCTTCCAGCTACCCGATATTGGCGTGCAGCTACGCAATGCCCGCCGCGGGTTCGATATCGACTCGTCGAACCTGGAACCGGTGAAAACCAACAATTACGAGCTGGGCTGGCGTGGCGCGCTAGGTGAGCAGACGCTGGCGTCGCTGGCGGTGTTCTACACCACCTCGAAACTGGGCGATGTGCAGAGTTTCAACAACGGCCTGATCCTGACCCGCACCAAAGAGCGGATCTACGGTGTCGAAGGCAGCGCCGACTGGCTGACCAACGATGAGCGCTGGGGCGCCGGTGGCACCTTTACCTGGATGAAGGGCCGGGAACAACCGGACGGTGGAGACTGGCAGGACATGACCGGGTATCGCATCCCGCCACTCAAACTGACCGCTTACGTACAGTTCAAACCCACTGATGTATGGAGCAATCGTGTGCAAGCCACCTATTTTGACGGAGAAGATTATCGTCTGAATGGCGTTGCCAGCTTCGGTCGGCGCAAGGTCGATGGCTACACCACCGTAGACCTGATCAGTCAGTACCAGCTGAGTGAAGACGACCAGGTTAGCGTGGGTGTTCAGAACCTGTTTAACCGGAGTTATTACCCGCTTTACAGTCAGTTGATGCGCAACAGTAACAACACCAGCCATTTGCCGGCACCTGGGGCTGTGTTAACGGCGACTTATACGCATCAGTGGTAAAAGGCAGCGAAGCCAGGGACGGCTTCACGGGGCATCTGAAGTGTGCAGCAGAAACGGACGCAGGGTATTCAGTCATGCTCAAGTTGAACGTACTCCAGCATTTTCTGACTGCCATCAAGAATGTCACTACAGATTGCCTGGCGAGCTCCGGCGCCATCGCGTTTCTTCAGCGCGTCGAGTACATCCCAGTGATGGTCAATCGCCATGCGCTCATTGAAGCTTCCATAGGCGCGAGCAATGAGCGGCCCGGTGCGCATCCACAAGCCGTCCAGCAGGTTGGCAAGGACCGGCATGTCAGCGATTTCCGTCAAGCTGAAGTGAAACTCGTGATTGAAGGTCAATGCTGCCGCCAGGTCATTGTCTTTAATCGCAGCGAGGTTGTTTTCTATGCAGGTTTCCAGCCGCATCAATTGCTGCGGGGTCGCTAACGATGCGGCAGTCTCGGCTGCCAATCCTTCGAGCGAGAGCCGGATGCTTCTGATCTCCAGGTACTGCTTGGAGGTCAGTACCGGGACACGAATGTCTCTCGGTGTCTTGAGAACCAGCGCCTGCTCCTTCGCCAATTGCAGAATGGCGTCCCGTACAGGCGTGACACTTGTACCCAATTGTTCAGCAAGGTCGCGTATGCGCAACCGGTCATTGGGCTGGAAGCGGCCTGTGATCAACGCTTCTCGGAGCAGGCCATAGATACCGCTGCCAAGATAGGAGTGTTTCAGGTTCTCAATAGGGTAATTCATCGCTTACTCGTGTGCGGCACATGCCCGGCTGGAGAGGGGAGGCTACCGCTAGCGATTATCGAGTAACTCAAACATGTTGCCCACCGTTTACGTGGATTTCTGCGCCATTGATATACGAAGCGCCGTGGGTGCAGAGGAAATGCACCAGTGCGGCGACTTCCTCGGGCTTGCCCATGCGTTTCATCGGGATCGATCGCTCGACTATCAGCTCGGTGCCGGCGGACAGGATGGAGGTATCGATTTCCCCGGGAGCGATCGCGTTTACGCGAACACCGTGAGGCCCGAAGTCATGCGCCATCTCGCGAGTCAGAGCGGAAAGCGCCGCTTTCGAGCAGGCGTAAGCGACACCTGCAAACGGGTGGACGCGCGAACCGGCAATAGAGGTGACGTTAATAACCGAGCCTCTCGCCGTCTTGAGCTCCTCGAAAAGCCCCCGAGCCAGCAGTGCCGTCGAGAAGATGTTGACATTGAACACGTTCAGCCAAGTCGAATAGTCGGACTCCAGCACCCCTAGTCGCTCTCCATCCGGGCCTTTTGGTGACATGCCGGCGTTGTTGACCAGAGCATCCAGTCGGCCACCGAGCTTTTCCCGGATGTCTGGAAGTCTGCGCTGTACATCCTCCACATTCCCGAGGTCGAGGTGAATGTGGTTGGCCAGCCCCTCGGCCCATGGGCAGCCTTCGCCCAGATCCTGCCTCGACGCTGTGAAGACTCGCCAACCCGCAGCGCTGAAATGTTTCACGGTTGCGTGGCCAATGCCCCGGCTCGCACCGGTGAGAAGCAAAGTACGTTGATCGGTCATAACGGGATTCCTTTCATTGGTAAGGATGAGTGTAGATTAAAATATGATGCATCATGTTTTTAATGTGTTTTAATGAATGCTGTCCCCACCGGGGGAAGCCTCACATTCGATCGCTTGCTGCCACTACAAGAAAACTGCCATCCCTTTAAAGCTGCCCATGACCCGTAGCTGACCTGGAGAGACGCATGAATAAGAAAATCGCAGCTGTACTTTTGCTTGGAGCAATAGCCGGCCCGCTGAATGCCGCTGAAAAGCTGACCGTGGTGTCGTTCGGCGGGAACAATCGCCAGGCGCAAGAAAAGGCGTTCTACAAACCCTTCACAGCCAAGAGCGCCACGGTCATCACGGCCGATGACTACAATGGCGAAATGGCCAAGATCAAGGTGATGGCCGACACCGGTAAAACCAGTTGGGATGTTGTGGAGGTGGAATCTCCCGAGCTCATCCGTGGTTGCAGTGAAGGGTTGTTCGAGCCCTTGGACTGGAGCCGGATAGGCAAGAAGGAAGATTTCCTTCCTGCCGCAGTCAGCGACTGTGGCGTCGGCATTTTCATCTGGTCGACTGTGCTTACCTATGATCCCAAGAAGCTCGCCGAAAGCCCGCAAGGTTGGGCCGACTTTTGGGACATGAAGAAATACCCCGGTAAGCGCGGCCTTCGTCGCGGAGCGAAATTCACCCTGGAGTTCGCGCTGCTTGCGGACGGAGTGAGCAAGCAGGATGTCTACACGCTTCTCGGCACGGAAGCGGGTATTCAACGCGCGTTCAAAAAGCTCGACGAAATCAAGCCCAACATCCAGTGGTGGGATTCCGGCGCGCAGCCTCTGCAATGGCTGATGGCCGGTGACGTGGTCATGACCTCCGCCTACAACGGTCGCGTCACCTCAGCCCAGGAGGAGGGCCAGTCATTTGCAATGCAATGGAATGGCAGCCTTTACGACCTCGACCACTGGGCGATCGTTAAAGGGTCTGCGAAAAAGGAATTGGCAGAGCGTTTCATCGCTTTCGCCAGCGAGCCTGTTCAACAGAAGAATTTCGTCGAAGCCATTCCCTATGGCCCCAGCAACACGAACGCGATGGGCTTGGTTGATAAGCGTGTAGGCGAAAAACTCCCGACTGCACCGGAAAATCTACAAAACGCCCGGGCTACCGACGCCGAGTTCTGGATCGATCATGGTGAGGACCTGGAGGAACGATTCAACGCTTGGGTCAATAAGTGATGCATGGCGCCCTTGGCAACGAGGGCGCCATCAGCAAGCCGGATGAGGACGTGAGTCATGCCACTTGAAAATTTAGCGGTTGATGACAGCTTACTGGAAGCTGCTCCAGCGCTGGTCACCGATGCGCAAGCGGGCGCGGTGCTCCAGCAGCAATTTGGTTTGAGCGGCAAGCTGGAAAAATTGGGTGGAGAGCGAGACCTGAATTTCCGCGTGCTCCTTGAAGACGGCTCATCTCGTTTGTTCAAGCTCTCCCACCCGCTTGAGAACCCCGATGTGGTCGACTTCCACAACCAGGCGATGCGCAGGATCGAACTTCGAGACCCCGATCTTCCGGTTCAACGTGTGCATCCGTCGCTTGAAGGCCAGTACGCCACCTTTATCGAGATTGATGGGCAGCACATGCTGGCCCGGCTCCTGTCTTTTGCAGACGGTATGCCCCTTCACCGCGTGAGCCGCACCACAACCGCGTTTCGCCGAGTCATTGGGCAGTCCATTGCCCGGCTTGACGTAGCGTTGCAAGGCTTCACTCATCCTGCCGCCGGGCATGCGCTGCTCTGGGACATGCAGCATGCCGCGCACCTTCGACCGCTGCTGATTCACATCGAACCAGGTCAGGGGCGAAGCATGGTCGAGCAAAGTCTTGACCTGTACGAAGCCGTCGTCTTGCCGCGGATCCCTCTGCTGCGAAAACAAGTGATTCACAATGACACCAACCCGCACAACATTATCGTCGATGACAAGCGCCCGAATGTCCTGCGCAGCATCCTTGATTTCGGTGACATGGTGTACGCACCCTTGGTCAACGAAGTAGCGGTTGCCGCTTCATACCACCTTGGGCAAGACGGCGATGTCCTGGCGCCGGCACTGGATGTCATTGGCGCGTACCACCAACACAATCCGCTTACCCAAGACGAGTTGGCACTGCTGCCGGAGCTGCTGGCCACGCGGTTGGCATTAGCCCTGTGCATCAACTCATGGCGCGCCGACCTGCATCCTGAGAATCGTCAGTACATCCTTCGGAACGCCCAGCGCGCGTGGGCGAATTTGAAGGCAATGTCGTCTGTGTCTCGATCTGAAATTGAAGATCGAATTTCTTCAGCGTGCCTGCGAGAGGTCAAAGCATGAGCATGACCAACGGTTTCACTTCAGAGGACGCAAGCCGGCTTTCGGAAACGGAACGACGCTTGATTGAACGCCGCGAGCGCCTGTTGGGCCCGGCGTACCGTCTTTTCTACGAACGACCGCTGCATACTGTTCGAGGGGAGGGCGTGTGGCTCTACGATGAGCAGGGCCGTCGTTACCTGGATGCCTACAACAACGTCGCTTCCATCGGTCACTGCCATCCCCGAGTGGTGGAGGCGATGTATCGGCAGTCGCTTGTGCTGAACACGCACACCCGCTACCTGCAGGAGGGCATTCTCGACTATGCCGAGCAGTTGCTGGGCACATTCTCTGCTGACCTGAATCGCGTCATGTTCACCTGTACCGGCAGTGAAGCGAACGACCTCGCGCTGCGGATCGCCAAGCAGTACACCGGCGGTACCGGTGTGATCATCACCCAATTTGCCTACCACGGTGTAACGGGAGACATCGCCGAGCTTTCGCCGTCGCTCGGTCGCGCCATGGTGCTCCCGGCGCATGTCCGTACCGTTCGCGCACCTGACGCTTACCGTCTGGGGGCCGAGAACCTGGCGTCGACTTTCGCCGCAGACGTACGTGCCGCGATCGATGACTTGAAAGCGCACGGCATCCGTCCCGCCGCTATTTTGCTGGATGGCATCTTCTCCAGCGACGGCGTCCTGCCCGGGCCAGCGGGCTTTCTCGCTGATGGTGTGGCGTTGGCCCAGGCAGAAGGAATGCTGTACATCGCAGACGAGGTACAATCAGGCTTTGCCCGTACCGGTCTGAACATGTGGGGTTTTTCGCGGCATAACGTGCATCCGGACATTGTCACGCTCGGTAAGCCCATGGGTAATGGCCAGCCCATTGCCGGTATTGTTGGGCGCTCTGAGGTAGTCGATGAATTCGGAAAGAACATGCGCTACTTCAATACGTTTGGAGGCAACCCTGTCTCGTGCGCAGCAGGCCAAGCTGTCCTGGACGTCATAAAGGAAGAACATCTGCAGCAGCGATCGCATGACATTGGTGGTTATCTGCTGGATGGTCTGACAAAGCTTGCGCAGCGCCATGAAATGATCGGTGACGTCAGGGGCGCTGGCATGTTCCTGGGGGTTGAGCTGGTCACTGACCGTGCGACGAAGAGACCGGCAGCCGAGCAGGCGCGCAAGGTCGTCAACGCAATGCGTGAACATGGCGTGCTGATCAGTGCCGCCGGTCCGCTGGAAAACGTGCTGAAGATACGACCGTTATTGGCGTTTACGCAAGAGCACGCGGAGATGCTTATCGAGGCGGTCGATGTCGCACTGCAGGGAGTTCATTGATGCCCGTTTGTTAGGGGCATAGTCGCGCCAAGCGCTTCCAGCTAAGCTGGGGACATGGTTCTCCGAGAATGGATTCGATGATGCATCTACCGCTCGCTCTGGGTCTGTTACTTGCCGCTGCCTTGGTCGAAGCGGCTCCGCTGCAGGTGCCCACTCCGACCGAACTCAGGGCCAGGCTCGACAGTCTCAAGGCTGGCCAGTTTCTCTGGTACCCGCAGGTCTCGCCGGTGGGACCGGTAACCGTGGTAGTCAGCCTCACCGAGCAACGTGCCTACGTCTATCGCAACGGCATCGCCATCGGCGTCAGTACCGTGAGCAGCGGCAAGGCAGGGCGGGAAACCCCCACCGGGGTATTCAGCATTCTGCAGAAAAAGGTCGAGCATAAATCCAGTCTCTACAACAGCGCCCCGATGCCCTACATGGAGCGCCTGACGTGGGACGGCATTGCCCTGCACGCTGGCCATCTACCGGGCTACCCCGCCTCACATGGTTGCGTGCGCCTACCGCTGGCATTCGCTAAGAATCTCTATGAAATCACCGGTTTCAGCTCGACCACCGTCATCGTTTCCGACACCCATAGTGCACCGGTGGAGGTCTATCACCCCGGTGTGCTTGCACCTACGGTCAACGAGGGCAAGGCCCAAGGCCCGCTGGTATTGAGCAACCAACAGTTCTGGAGCGATCCAGACCCGACGGCGGGGCCGTTGTCGATCCTGATCAGTCGCGCTGACCTGCGTGCCTATGTGTATCGTGGTGGCCAGTTGATCGGCTCGGCGCCAGCATCGTCGATTGAAAGCAGCCAGCATCGCAGTGGAATGGCGGTGTATTCCCTGTTGCAAAAGCCATCCGCTTTGGCACTCGACGCCGCGCTGCCATTACGCTGGTCAGTGGTGGGTCTGAGCAACCCAGAGTACGGGGATACACCTTATGAACAATTGGGCCAATTGAACATGAATCCGGAATTCCGTCGTCATTTACGCTCGGCGATGGACATCGGTACGACGCTGGTGATCACCGACTGGGCGTCAACCCGGGATACCCGCAGCAATGGAAAATTCACGGTGGTCAGCACCGAAGACAGTGAAGAACTTAAACCATTGGTCAAGAAATGATCGGAAATCCTGTAAAAATCAAGCAGAGTAGTGGGCTTTGACTTCGATCCAGCTGATTTTTTCGCTCGCAAAGCGAGCCATAACAACACCAGGCAACACCGACCACTAGGACTTAACACCTGTTAACGGCTTCGCCAGCGCAGACAGGTTTTTAACAGGATAATCCATGTCGCTGTTTGAACCATTGCGGGGAGCCATCCGGCTTTCAGTGGCCAGTATTGGCCTGTTTTTCCTGAGCGCCTGGAACACCGCCCAGGCCGAAACGCTGCCTAGCGCTGCCGATCTGCAGCAATTGGCGCCGAACGCCAATCTTTCGACCCTGACGCTGGCACTTACCGCCTACGAGTGCGCCAGTCACCGCGACGCGGATAAATTGCTCACCGTGATTGACTACTCGAAGGCATCGCGTGACAAGCGTCTGTGGGTGTTCGACCTGCGCTCGAGGAAGCTGTTATTCGAAGAGTGGGTTGCCCATGGCAAAAACAGCGGCGCCGATGTACCGACGACGTTCTCCAACACCCCGAACAGCTACCAATCTTCCATCGGCCTGTATGAGACCGGTCAGACCTACAGCGGCAAGCATGGCCGCTCGCTGCGCCTGCAGGGGCTGGAGCCGGGGTTCAACGACAACAGCATGTCCCGGGCGATTGTCATGCATGCCGCCGCGTATGCCGATCCCAAGGTTGTTGCCGGTCTCGGTCGACTGGGTCGCAGCCAGGGTTGTCCTGCCGTTCGGCCGGCAATTGCCGGCAAGCTGATCGATACGCTGCGACGCGGTAGCTATGTGTTCGCCTATTACCCGCAGCAAGACTGGCTGAAAAAATCGCGCTTCCTTAATGCGCAGAGCTGTCCGTTGGGTAATCAAGCGATTGCGAGTAAGTAGTAGGGGGTAGGCAGCAGTTGCTGCGTGACACTTCGACTGGCCCCGCGTGAATGGCCGCATCTGCGGCCTTAACCAGGTACACAGGTCACTCCACTGGCGCTTGACCTGCTTGCACGGTACGTTTGAGCACCGCTGCCTTCTCAGCACGAGCCTCCACTTCATCCAGCAACGCCTCCACCAGCGCGAGGCTCATCTCCAGCGATTGTTCAGTCGCCCATGCATGCGGATCGTGCAGAGGTAAGCCAGCGCCAAGCTCTTGCCAGGTGAACAAAGGGTTCGCAGGCGAAGATGGCCGTGAGCTATCATCCCAACCCTCGTATCAGGCTCACCGGAAGCTCACCTTCCCGCTCAGACCCAAGATCGATCATTCAATCTTCGGCAAATGAATGCCTGGTAGCCGCTAGCCTGCTTGGAGACACGGATGTTCATTCGCTTGCGCGCCTTCTATAACCGGGCATTAGATGCCTCTAACGCCTGGACTAATAAGACTCGCAGCAAGCTAGCCGCTTTGAAGCGGTACCCATGTGCGGCCGTCAGCGCCTATCAGGCCGCACGTGCGTTCTTGGCCGCGCCCTCTCATGAGAATCTGTTCCAGCCGCTAACCCCAGTACTCATCGAGCCTGGGAAGATCCAGCGGTATGAGCGTGAGTTACTGAATGGGCTGAGGAACGATCAAGTCAGGAACATCGCGATCACGGGGGAGTACGGGGCAGGGAAGAGCAGCGTGCTTCGAACCTTCGTCCATCGCCACCCTGAATTAGTCTACGCATTTGTTTCGCTAGCCACATTCGGCAAGGACACCGAGATCTCTGGGGCGTATGAGCTTGTTACCGATACCGACGCGGCCTCGGAATCACCGCGCTCATCCGAGCCCTCTGCAAAGGCTGGGCAGGATTCTAAATCCGAGGAAAACAAGGCTGAATCTGATCTCGTTGCCCGGATCGAGGAGACGATCGTCCAGCAGCTCCTGTACGCCGTTCCTGCAAAGACACTCCCCAAGACTCGCCTTAAGAGGATCGACCAGGCATCTGGCCTGAAAATCTGGTGGAAAACCCTCTGCTATGGCCTCCTCATTCTGGCGGCGCTGAGGCTGTACGTTCCTGTGGCAGAGAAGCTGCCCAAGATTGAACCGGCCTGGCTCCTGGAATGGCTGCTGTGGATCCCGAGCCCGCTCGCTGTCGGAATCGCCGCGTTAGGGTGCATACACCTGCTACACACGTGTCTGCGCCTGAGTTCGCTGTTCAGTATTGATGGTTTGACACTCAAAGGTGGCAAGCTGGAGACCACCCACCACGGCTCCGTCCTGCACAAAAATATCGATGAGATCATTTACTGCTTTGAGCGAAGCAGCATTGACGTGGTGATCATTGAGGATCTCGACCGATTCGGCATTCATGATGTGTTCACCCGATTGCGGGAAATCAATTTCATCATCAAGCAATCACCTCAAGTGAAACGACCCGTCTATTTCGTCTACGCGCTGCGCGATGAAATGTTCGTCGTCGGCGAGAAAACCAAGTTTTTTGACCTCATCGTCCCAGTGATCCCCGTCATCAACTCGGAAAACTCCCAGGAAAAGATGATGGAGCTTCTGAACCTTCGAACCTTCAAATCGAAACCCTTGGGCGAACACCTCGACCGTCGACTGGTGGAGACGGTCTGCTACTACATCGATGACCTCCGGCTGGTCAAAAATATCGTCAATGAATTCGATATGTTTTCAAATATCCTTGCCAGCGGCCTACGCCTGGAGCCAGACAAGCTGTTTGCGATAGTCGCCATTCGCAATCTACATCCCGGCGCGTACGCCGACCTGGTCAAACGGCGGGGGGCGATCTATGGGGTCATCAAGGGCCTCGATACCTGGAAAATCCAGCAGAACAGCGCCAATGCCAAGCGACTTGATGACTTGCGGCGTGAGCGTGATGAGCGAGTCTCCGAACTGGCCAACAATGTCGCTGAGCTGAGGGCCTACGTTTGGTTCACGCTTCTTCGATTGACCGAAATCGACACGGCAACCCATGCCCTAATCAATGGTACCCAGTATGCGCCGCAGCAATTCGTGACCGACGAGGTGTTCGACGTATTAATGAATCAAGCCGCGCTCCTCTCAATGGCTGTCGTGGATCAATATGGACGGGTCAGAAACTCACCTCGAAACATCTCTAAGGCTGAGCTGCTCACCGCTACATCCTATGAGCGGCGCCATGCTTTGCTTGGGCGGCGACTTAGTACAATCGCGGACGAAATCGCAGCGGTGCAGAGACAATCGGATCAGGTCATCAGGATGTCGTTCAAGACCGCCGTCAAGAAAGGGTATGGAGAGGTCGTAAGGAGCAATCTTCCAGGCTTGGATGTCGTGAGCTATCTGATGCAGCATGGCTTTCTCGATGCCGATTACACCGACTACCTAGGTTATTTCTATCAGGGATCGCTGACGCCTGGTGACAAAGATCTGATCCTTTCATTGAGACGTGGCGTGCTGCCAGAAGTCTCCACGCCTGTCGACAGCCCGAGTACCGTGCTGGAAAAGCTTAAGAGCGACGAGCTCGACGAGGGCAGGGGGATCATCGTCGATTTGATAGCCTGTCTCAGCGCCCGACCAACCTCGCTCGCGGCTGGCTCAGCAGACACACAGCTAAGCCATATACTGAGGAGCGGCCTGGACGAGCACGCCGAACGAATGGCCATCGCAGTGCGCGAGCTTTTGAGTCGAACAGACGCGGCTGGATTTATTCGCGCCGTGTACCGCCTCGAACCCAAACTGTTTAATAGCCTTTTCAACGCTAGGGACACGGGGGACGCTGGTGGAGTTTTTGAAGGAAGCGAGGTCCGTCAGTCCCTCGTCAAAGCAATCGTCGACAACCTGCCGGAATCCGACGTCAAGACCCTGGCCGGTGATGCCTCGACGGATCTGGTGCCTACAATCGAGGGGCTGGAAGATGCTTCACGACTGATGCCAGGATTAGAGAGCAATGTGGGAGCCTGGGCGTGGCTCAGGGCGTACCCAGTCCAGTTTGCCTCACTGGGCCATACGATGAGTCTCGCAGACCTCGAAAGGCTGATCGACTGGGGCTGCATCAAGATCAACCTGCCAATGCTATCGCTGATATGCGCGAAGTCGGAAGCTGGACAGGATTCTAAAGACGCCAAATCCGAACCTGAAGATGTGGGCATCGTGTCCTTGCGTAGGCTGCAGGCTTTGGGCATCAATGGGCTAGGTAATTATCTGCTCTCTCACGCCGATGAGCTCGGTAGGGCATTGCTAGATCAGTCTGCTGTCTTGGATGAATCAAGCGACTCCTTGGCCAGCTTACTAGCAGAAGTGGACGCAGATCACGATCTGACAAATAGACTCTTCGATCACACGACCTGTGTCCTACACGCACTCACTGACGCCCCGAGATATCTTTGGGCAAAGGCACTTGAGAGTGATCGCCTGGTGGCCAAAGCTGACGCAGTGTGGATTTTTTTTGAGAAAGTCGTTGGGCCAGACGGCAACGTCTCGGACGAAGAAATTGGATCGGAACCCACAACGGTATTCACCGGCTTCATCGCTCGGAATGCATCGTCTCTCAAGGGCACGCTGTGGCAGTCAACGAGCGCAGACTGCTCGCTGCAACAGTATCTTCTGAGCTCCACCAGTATCAGTAATGACGTGCTCCAGGTATTGCTCGATGGCGTCGTGCTTCAAGACCTAGCAATGATAAAAGCAGCGCTACCTGAGGGTCGCTGGGGCATGCTGGTAGCCTCATCATTTTTGCCATACAGCTCGGAAGTCAGGGAGATCGTACTGAATACTTGCCCACACCTCGAAGGCAAGTACCTAGTTGAACGGTGGGATCTAGCAAAGGCAGAGATCGATATCAGCTCGCTCCAGCTCGACACGATGCTCACGCTGAGCAAAAGCAAAGCGCTGTCACTCACACAGAAAATTCAGATGTGGTCAGGGCTTAGCCTGGAGACGATTGAAAGCAAACCGGAAGCGGTTCCAGAGCTCGGCCGTGTATCTATGCTGGCCAATCAAGCCGGCGCAAGGTTTGCTGATTCGCTGATGCCTGTGCTGCGACATCTGGTTCGCAACGCGAGCCTCACCCCGGAGCAGCGCTCTGAAATGCTGACACAATGTCTTCCCGGGATGAAGTGGCCGGACATTGCTGCAGCTCTAGGGTTGCTCGACGATGAGGACTTCAAAACTGTGAGCGCGAAGGTCAAGAAGATCAAGGTAAGAAACAGCGAGTCAAACCGGAGCTTGGTCAACGCGATGAAATCTGAAGGGTACTTGGCAACGGTGACCACTGAGGACGACGTCATCATCGCAACCACCAGGCCCTCGTCAATGACATCTGAGGACGGATGGCTCTAGTCTGAGCGTTGAAGGTAGCAGCTTAGCGACCACCGTAGAGCGCCAGATAGGGCCTGATGCTGAGCTGCATGGGAGTAACCTGACCCTCGCACATGACTTCTCTAGCTACTCGTAAAAGCAGCATGGGCGAGGGGAGTGCTGACGTGAAGCATGGGGCTGTTCTTGTGCCAGCAGGTGGGCGATGCTGGAGCTGTAACGTGGATACAAACCAATTCGACAGGCCACTCAGCCCTGACGCCCTAGGACTGATTCTCTCGGTATAGTCTGAGCCCGTTAGCGCTCGCTTAGCATCCATGGCAGGCCCGAACCACCATCGGCATATGCTTCGGGGTGGTTCAGGCTTCACTAGCTACTTGTCGTACTTGGAAGACAATGGGCAGTCGTAGTTAACGTCAACCATGTCCAAGTTCTTCAGCTCGAAATTGGCGTAGCTCGTCCCCTGTGACGTTCGTACTGTGGGTTGTCCGTACAGAAACACAAACGCAGTGGGTTTGGGCTGCTGGGAGATCTTTGAAAGCCTGGTAGCCATGAGGTTTTTGAGTTTGTAGCGCTCGACGAGCGTGTCCGAAACGAAGCTTGAGGTCGTCAGGCTTTCGGTTCCGCGCATCAAGCATTTCTTGAACTTGATCCGGTACGCGTCATTTTTTCTAGTGCGATCGATGTAGGCCCACCCATAGTAGATGACGGGGTGGTCGGGGAGGTCATTCAGATCCTGCTCCCAGATGCATTTAAAAATGCTGTCGTAGGCCACGTCCTGGCCGGCAATATTGAGCCGGCGAAACGCCAAGGTGCTGTCGGATCGATATCGGATATACCGGCTTACTACAGAGCGCACGGAGTAAATGGGGCCTACGATCCCGGATTCACCCAGCTTGGTCGTGTAAGGCCTTGTGTTTCTAGCGCGTTGTTTCGCCACATGCACATCAGCGCTGGGATCCTGAGTCGGTTCGTCATAGTACGAGTCGGGTCGATCAAGCTTGAACACGTCAACAATGGACTCATCGACGGTTTTGCGCTCCTGCCCGTCGGGGCCGCTCGGCTCAACCTCAAGGTCGATCGCCTTCCCGTTGATGATCCCGCATGCCTCACTATGCTCTCCATAAACCTTGAAGTGCGGCACGACCCGCATGCTCTGCACGTCCTTGTCCAAATTCGCACAGGTCACCTGGGCTGCACAGTCCGCTCCAGGGCAAACGAAGGCTCGTTTATTGGTAATTACACCTGCCCAAAACAGGTCATAGGCTCGATCGGGATCGACAAAGTCTCCAGCCTCAATGCTAAACGCAACATCCAATGCCATGTTTCTTGTCAAACCTCCTGTAATCCTTTTGATGGCCCCAACGCTACAGCGGGCGACACCAAGGGCTCGATGTGTTGATAGCGGTCTGGCACGCCCTCATCGTCCACCGCCGTAGCCGAATCCTCGCACACAATCTGGAGCAGGGCGAAGCTAAAGATAGCGAAATGAAATCACTTTTTTTCTTGTGCCAAACTCCTCCACCGTTCATCTGAAAAACTCATATGGTGGGTTAGTCATATATTGAAACCACTACATATTGGGCTAGATTGTATTTGACAGCCTATATGTGGTGTTCTGCCATGAATGAAGCCTCAATCGAGAAAGCAGCGACTGACCTGCTCATGCAGATTTACCGTGATCGCCGGTACCTCTGGCCAGATCAAGAAATTCCACCGATGATGATGCGTAGCCCCCGGATCGCCGCCATGGTCTGCGGCTACGACTATCATGAATATCCCACCCTGGGGGACACCCAGTTCAACCGGCATAAAACCGGTACTCGCATTGCGGGCCTGATTGACCGTCAATCCAATAAGATCGCTGTCGCGACCGAGTTTGGTGACAAAGTTCAGCTCTTCACGGGGGCCCATGAAGTCGGCCATCTTGTGCTGCATGAGGACACCGTCATGCATCGTGACCGCGCGTTTGATGGCAGCCCGTTGCAAACGCCACGTGCACCCGCAGAGCGACAAGCCGATCGCTTCGCGGCCTGCTTCCTCATGCCTCAAAGGCTGGTGAGGGAACGGTTCGAATTTATGTTCTGCTGCAAGGGGCAATTGCGCTTCAGCGACGTGATTGCCTATCACCTCGACCCCAACAATCCGGATCGGCTCCTCTACGCCCCAAAAGAGTCGGGAGAACGTGAACTGGCGCTGGCGCGATGCACCCGCTTCAACAACCAGAACCTGGTGCCACTTGCCCAGCAATTCGGCGTCTCGGATTCGGCAATGGCCATCCGGCTCAAGGAACTGGAGTTGGTGCGGTGGCCATAAAGCGGGCAGGGGTCACAGCATACAAGCAAAGGCATCCCTTGACGGCGACTGCAAGAGGAGCGCACAGGCGTGAGTATGGACGCCCGAAGAGCCAAGACGAGGCCTGATGGCAGAAACACGGTTAACAACAGCCGTCCCCGCAGAGGCACGCTCAGCGCATCCATTAGAATGCCAAGAGCAGTTCTCACTCAGGAACAGGCTTACGACTAACCAACATAATTGGCTGAGCGAAGCTCAACCCAACGTCCGTCCGACCTACGATTGAACTGATCGAGATGGCCGGGCGACCTGGCGTTTCCCATGACGCTCCAGAGCCGGCGGCCCGAGTACCTAGCCATGATCAGGTACATCTCAATTATTCGGAATTCATGCACGCCCATGAAATTTGGGAGCGACTTTAAGACCCATTCCAGCTCAGCATCGGTCAAAAAACCGATCGCCTTGGGTTGCTTGAAAGCAAGATCAGCAAGGGGCTGCGCGGCAACGTTTTCACGTGAGGCTGAAGTATCCTTGAGGTAAAAATCCAGAAACTGCGTCGCGCAGCGAATCTCTCGCTTCCAGACATTTTTCTCGATTTCGCCGTCATCACCAATTGATCTGGAATCAAGGAACGGGCGCCAGATTGGGTTTATAGACCAACCCTCAAATGCGACGCCGGGTTCCTGCACGAAGCGAGCCTGTTTGCCGGACACAGTCCAAGCTTTTGGCGGGTTGAGCACAAACTCTGCGTAGTTCTCAAAGTCTTTGCGGCGCCAGTCAACGAGCGACAGGCCATGAGCAAAGCTCCAATTGAGCATTTTCTCCAGACCCATAATGCAGCTGTGGTACTGACGGTGAGGATTTTCTACGCCCCAATTGTGAGCAATCCAATTCACAAACCTGTCGACGTACCAGATGTTGATGAAGGGATTGGCTGCCGGGTCTATCTGAGCTAGCCGATCAGCCACAGCTAGATTCGTAGGAAAGGATCGAAGCTGATTTGGCCTCCAGTAAACGTAGGGAGGGAAAATCGGGAATGGGATGAACGGCGGAGTCATGACAGAACCAGGGGGCTAGAACGAGTGATGGCTCCTTTAACCTGTAGCAGAAAGCTGCAGCATTGCCATGGTGGATGTCATGGTCGAATGGGGTTGAGGGTCGGATGGGGTCAACCGGAGGTTAGTGAAGGGCCATGCGCAGAGATAGGAGTATGAATGGAACCCAAGCTTTTGATTTTTTGGGAAACGGGGGTTTGTGGGGATTTGACCGGAGATATGTGGAATTGGACACAAGGTAGGTGCGTATAACATAGTAAACGATTTAACATAATATACATTATGCGTAGCGCTCTATAGAAGCTTGTGGGCCGGTGGTGGTTAGATTTGAAGCCAGTTCCAGGCCTCGATCACTGACCTGCAGCTCATGCCTGCAGCTCAGCGATGTAATCCAGGACAAACGGATCCTGCGAACTTTGCTCCTTGCAATAGCCAACCACGTTGGCCAGCGTCCACCGCAGCAATCTCATCAGCACCGGATCGGAAAACTTCCAGCTGCTCGACTCATACGGATACCGGCTGTTGATGAACACGTCGCGGTATCTCTCGAAGGAATCTTCCTGGCTGTCCAGGGCCAAGCTACGACGAATTGCTTCGGGCATCGCATGGAATAACGTCAACAAATCGTGCCTCTCAGGGGTTTTACGACTGGTTTTGTCAGCGCTTTGCAGATGCTGATGAGCTGCGGCCAACGCTACAGCGTCGAGTTTGTAGGTCTCGCCGGATGTACCTTGATGCTGGTCAGGCACAGAAATGAAGCTCTTGAGCAGGACTTCCATGCCAATCGCCGCATTGACCTGGGCAACGTGCGGCAGATTCTGCGCGTCCAAACCCTCAGCAGCTTTCAGGTAATTGTGAGCACTTTAAAGCATCCAGCTTGGAAAATGACCCATTGCATACTACTTTGAATGGCCGTCGCAGATGGCTGGAACCCTTGATTTACGGGGCTTGTTACCGATTACACGTGCCGATTATGCGTGCCCTTGAAAGATACCGTGCAAATTTGGAAGATAGCGAACAAGGATGAGCTACCCTTCCCCATTGATAACCATAAATTATAACTAAACTAAATAACTATTTAGTTGAGCTATAAATACAACCCAATCAGGTGGGGCATCAGCAACTGCCCTCCACTCGCTTCGCTCCACCAACCCAGGCATGCCCGCAAGACCATCTCTTGAACAGATGACCCCATCTGAAATCAGCACTACAGGTGTTGGCCAAAGCCTGCCTAAGATGAGCAATAACTCCCTACAAATGCCGCACGTTTTACGCGGTGAACAAGAACCGGAGACTGCTCGATGCCCCTTCCCCACTCCCTGTGCGACGACCTGCGCCTGTTGCTCGGTGACCGTTTCTCCACTTCCGCCAGTGTGCGCGAGCACCATGGCAGCGATATTTCCGCTCTCGACCCGATGCCACCGGATGCCGTTGCCTACGCCAACAGCCTCGACGACATCGTCAGCATCAACGCCGCGTGCTACCAGCACGATGTGCCGATGATCGCCTATGGCAGCGGCACGTCCCTTGAAGGCTGGTTGCAGGCCACTCACGGCGGCGTGAGCATTGACGTCTCCGGCATGAACCGGATTGTCGATATCCGCATCGATGACATGGACGCCACCGTACAACCGGGCGTGACCCGCAAGCAGCTCAACGCCGCCTTGCATGGCACCGGGCTGTTCTTTCCCATCGACCCTGGCGCCGATGCCTCCCTGGGCGGTATGGCCGCGACCCGCGCCTCCGGTACCAACGCCGTGCGCTACGGCACCATGCGTGAAAACGTGCTGGGCATGACCGCGGTGCTGGCCGACGGGCGTGTGATCAACACCGGTGGCCGGGCGCGCAAGTCTTCAGCAGGCTACGACTTGACCCATTTACTGGTGGGCTCGGGCGGTACACTGGCGACCATCGCCGAGCTGACCGTCAAACTGCACCCGATCCCTGAGGCCATCTCGGCCGCCGTGTGCCGCTTCCCCAGTGTCGATCACGCTGTACGCGCGGTGATCCAGATCATCCAGCTGGGCGTGCCCATCGCCCGTATCGAGCTGCTCGATGCCTTGACCATGCGCGCCCTCAACGCCTACAGCAAAACGCAGCTGCGCGAGGTGCCCTCGTTGCTGTTCGAACTGCATGGTTCCGAAACCGGTGTGAAGGAACAGCTTGAGACCGTACGCATGGTCGCCGACGAACACCAGGGCCTGGATTTTGAATGGGCGCTGCATCCAGAAGACCGCAGCCGTTTGTGGCAAGCCCGCCACGACGGCTACTTCGCAGCCCTGGCCCTGCGTCCCGGTTGCCGTGCCCTGACCACCGATGCCGTAGTGCCGATTTCGCGCCTGGCCGACTGCATTGAAGCCACCGCTGCAGACCTTGCGCAAAACGGCTTGCTGGCACCGATCTTCGGCCATGTCGGTGATGGCAATTTCCACGCGCTGATTCTGGTCGACCCTGATGATCACGCCGAGGTCGAGCGCGCCGAGGCGGCCGCACACCGCCTGGCCGAACGGGCGATCGCGATGAACGGCAGCTGCACCGGCGAGCACGGCATCGGTTTGACCAAGCAGCACTTCATGACAGTTGAACACGGGGAAAACGCGGTGGACACTATGAAGGCGATCAAGGCCGCACTGGACCCCAAGCAACTGATGAATCCCGGCAAGATCTTTCCTCGCGGGCACGCCGCAGGCTAAGGCGCTGTACCATCACCGGCCCCGTACGTTCCCATCCTGCAGGAAGCCTGAATGGAAATCCGCCAGATCAGATACTTTGTCGCCGTGATTGATTGCGGCAGCCTGTCCCAAGCCGCGCGCCAGGTGCATGTGGCGCAATCGGCCTTGAGCAAACAGATGTCGGCGCTGGAGGACGAGCTGGGGGTGCAGCTGTTTCATCGCAGCCACAATGGGGTGGTCGCCAGTGATGCCGGCAAGGTGTTCTACGAATATGCGCAGGGCATGCTCAAACACCTGGCCGATGCCCGCTCCGCCGTCACCAGCAGCCCGGACGCGGTCAGCGGCTCGATCATCGTGGCATTGCCGCAAAGCGTCGCGACCATCCTGGCCATGCCGTTGATGCGGGCAGTGGCGGCGCGCTACCCGCAGGTAGCGTTTCACCTCAATGAAGAGCTGACCGGCAACGTGATGGACCAACTGATCCGTGGCCGCGTGGACCTTGCCCTGTTTACCAGCGCCGACCTGCCCGCGCAGGTGCTGTTCAGTGCCTTGATCGAAGAAGACTTCTACCTGATCCACCGGGCCAATGCACCGGATGCGCCAGCTGCCGGTGAAGTGTCGCTGGAGCAGGCGCTGGCCCGGCCGCTGGTATTCCCGAGCCAGGCCCATGGCCACAGCACCCGCACCCTGGTTGAACAGGCGGTGGCACAGCACGGGCTGAGCTTGGGTGAGATCGCCATGGAGGTCAACTCGGTACACATCCTCAAAAGCGCGGTGGAGGCCGGCATCGGACACACCATCATGCCGTTGAACCTGGCCATGCGCGAAATTGATGACGGGCGTCTGGTTGCGCACCGGATTGCCGCTGACGGCATGTCGCGCACCCTGGGCATCTGCAGCTGCGCCGCAATGCCTGCCAGCCACCTTAAAACGCTGATCAGCGAGTTGATCCGCGACGTTGTCCGGGACATGTGCGCGTGCGGTGAGTGGCCAGGAGGCCGCGCGCTCTGACCGGTTGTACTGCCATTTCAGGATCGCCCCTACAACAACAAAAAAGAGGCTCGAGATGACCACCCTACCGCCACTCCCCGGCAGCATGCCGGACGCTGCCCTGCAAGACGCCTACCGCAAAACCGCGTGGCGGATCATTCCGCTGCTGATTGTCTGCTACCTGGTGGCCTACCTTGACCGGGTCAACGTGGGCTTTGCCAAACTGCAGATGCTCGATGACCTGAAGTTCAGCGATGCGGTGTATGGCCTGGGCGCCGGTGTGTTTTTTGTCGGCTACCTGATGTTCGAGATTCCCAGCAATATCGCCCTGCACACGTTTGGTGCCCGCCGCTGGATCGCCCGGATCATGATGACCTGGGGTTTGCTGTCGGCGGCGATGATGTTCATCGAAACGCCGATGACCTTCTACGTGCTGCGGTTTTTGATCGGTATCGCCGAAGCCGGGTTCTTTCCCGGGATCATCTTCTACCTCACCACCTGGTTTCCGAGCCATCGCCGGGGCGTGATGATTTCCCTGTTCATCGCCGCCCTGCCGATTTCGAGCATGCTCGGTTCGCTGATTTCCGGTTTGATCATGCAGCATTTCGATGGCGTGGGCGGTTATGCCGGCTGGCAGTGGCTGTTCGTGATCGAAGGCTTGCCCGCGGTGGCGTTGGGCGCTGCGGTGTTTTTCCTGCTCCGTGACCGCATTGCCGATGCCCACTGGCTGAGTTCCGAAGAAAAGCGCGGAATGCAGGCGGCGCTGGATCGCGAAGCCCTGGCCAAGTCTCGTCACTCGCTGCGCGACGGCTTGTTGAATGCGAAAATCTGGCTGCTGGGCGGGGTATATTTTTGCCTGGTGCTGGGGCAGTACGTCATCAGCTTCTGGATGCCGACCATCATCCGCAATAGCGGCGTCGCCGAGCCCTGGGCCATTGGCGTGCTGACGGCGATCCCCTACTCGGTAGCCACGGTGAGCATGGTGCTGGTTGGGCGCAGCTCGGACCGGCTTCGCGAGTACCGCTGGCACCTGGCGATCTGCGCCTTCATCGGTGGTGCCGGGGTGGTGTTCGGTACTTTGTTCGGCGACAGCCTGGTGCTGTCGATGATCGGCCTTACCATTGGTACGGCGGCGATGATCAGCAGCTTGCCGGTGTTCTGGGGCATGCCCACGGCAGTGGTTGGCGGTGCAGCGGCAGCAGCAGGGATTGCCTTGATCAACTCGCTGGGCAATGTGGCCGGGTTCTTCAGCACCATTGTGGTGGGCTGGTTGACGCAACTCACCGGCAACACCCATGCGGCGATGTACTTCATGGCCGCTGCGCTGGTGATCGGTGGGCTGCTGGGGTTGAGCGTATCGCGCGCGCAGAATGCAAGCGGCCCGGTAGGCGGGGCCTTGCCCCGCGATGCGATGTGAAGGCGCCCCGCTCCCAATCGATCTCTATGAGCGGCGAATGTTAACGGGCCTGTGCGGCGTCCAACCGGGCGCGAGCCTCCAGGGCCGCTAACACTTCGCGCTCCTCAGCTAACACCTGGCGCTGAGCGGCCAGTCTTTGCTCGGCCACGTCCTGGGCCAGCGTGGTCGCCTGCTGTCATACCGCCACAAAAGCCTGGGCAACCTCCGCAGGCAACCCGGGCAGGCGGGTCTCATCTACTCGATTGCCTATAACTTCGTTGCATCAGCTTGGAACTCCCGGCAATTCAACGTCTATGCTGCCTAAGCGTATCCCGATCCTGGTGACGAATCGCGAGGTGCTAGACGATGTTGCGCACGAACATTTCTGCAAGGGCGTTGTCCGGTGGGTTGCTCGATGTTTTGATTCGCGCCGGCCTGATCACGGTGCTGGTGCTGTTCTGCTTCCAGATCTTTCATCCCTTCCTCAATCTGATGCTCTGGGCAGTGATCCTGGCCATTACCCTGTACCCGCTGCACAACATGCTCAAGGGCAAGCTGGGTAACAAGGACGGCCGCACCGCTACCTTGATCATAGTCGTCGCCCTGGCGTTGCTGATGGTACCGATTTACCTGCTGGGTACTTCGATCAGCGATTCGATCGAAGGCGCCCTGGCCATGCTCAAGTCCGACAGCCTGGAAATTCCGCTGCCGAACGAAAAAATCGCCACCCTGCCCCTCATTGGCAAACCGCTCTACACCTTCTGGCTGCAGTCGGCGACCGACATGAGCAGCGTGCTGATGAAGTTGATGCCTTACATCAAGACGGTCGGTTTGACCTTGCTGGGCAAGATGGCCGGTGTTGGCGTGGGCTTTCTGCTGTTCATCGGTGCCCTGATCATTGCCGGTGTGCTCATGGCCTACGGCGAAAACGGCGAACGCAGCGCCAAGGCCATCGCCACCCGCCTTTCCGGCCCCGAACGCGGCCCGCGCATTACCGAACTGTGCACCGCGACCATCCGCGCAGTCGCCCAGGGCGTGGTGGGTATCGCCTTTATCCAGATGCTGCTGGTAGGGGTCGGCTTCGTGCTCATGGGCGTGCCCGGTGCCGGGCTGCTGGCCTTGGTTGCATTGTTGATGGGGATCATGCAGTTGCCGGTGATTCTCGTGAGTTTGCCGGTAATCGCCTATGTCTTTGCCACCGATGGCACCACGCTTGCCACCGTCGTGTTCGCCATCTACAGCCTGATTGCCGGCATGGCCGACAACATCCTCAAGCCCTTGATGCTGGGCCGCGGCGTCGATGTGCCTATGCCGGTGATCCTGATTGGCGCCTTGGGCGGTATGGTCAGCGGGGGTTTCATCGGCTTGTTCATCGGCCCGGTGGTACTGGCGGTCGCCTATAAACTGTTTTGGCAATGGGTCGAGGACCAACCGCAACTCGACGTACTGGATGAACAACCAGGCGATGAGCAACCGCCACTTGAGAAAGCGAACGAGCATCCACCGGCCTGAGGAGAATGCGCTTGATGTCGTGTCCTGCTCGCGTGAGCCGGCTGCTTTTGTGTGGTGCCCTGGGCCTGAGCGGCTGTGTGCGCCTGGGCCCGGACTTCCAGTCACCGACCCAGCCCTGGGTCGAGCACTGGAATACCCAGGCCCTGGAGCTTGCCAGCCAGCAACGTGCGCAACCCGATAGCCGGCAGTGGTGGCACGTTTTCACCGACCCGGTGCTCGACCATCTGATCGCCGAGGCCGATGCCCACAACGCCGACCTGGAAATCGCCGGCCTGCGGGTGATGGAAGCCCGCGCACAATTGGGCATCGCCTTGAGTAACCGCTACCCGCAATTCCAGCAGATCAGCGCCGACAGCTTCTACCTGAAACGTCGCCAATGGGGCGGCGACAATCCGCAGGACAGCCATTTGTGGCAACACAGCGCGGGTTTCGACATCGGCTGGGAACTGGATTTCTGGGGCCGGTTCAGCCGCGCCATCGAGTCGGCCGATGCGGCCTGGTTCGCCGCCCAGAGCAACTACGAAAACGTTCTGGTGCTGCTTCACGCTCAGGTGGCGCAAACCTACTACGCGCTGCGTACCGCCGAGGCGCGTCTGCTCATTGCCAGGAACAACGCCAAACTGCAAAAGCGCAGCTATGAGATCACCGAGCGCCTGTTCACCAGCGGCGACAACGCCGAGCTCGATCTGCAACAGGCCAAAACCCAGTACCTGGGAACCTTGAGCACCATCCCCGATTTCGAGGCGCAGGTCGCCAGCACACGCAATGCGTTGTCCACCTTGATCGGTCGCCCGCCCGGCGCGATGCCGGAACTCGAAACCAACACCGGTATGGTGCCCTTGGTCGACCGTGCCGTGCTCCAGGGTGTACCGGTCGACCTGCTGCTACGCCGCCCGGATGTGCGCAGCGCAGAAGCGCAAGTCGCGGCCCAGTCGGCACTGATCGGCGTCGCCGAGGCCGACCTTTACCCCTCGATCAGCCTGTTGGGCAGCATTGTCTGGTCCGCGAGCTCGCTGAACGGTACCTCCAACACCCTGGACCTGATCGGCGGGCCGAGCCTGCGCTGGGACGTGTTCGACCATGGCCGAATCACCAACAACGTGCGTATCCAGGATGCCCGCCTGCAGCAATTGATCGTCGTCTACCAGGACAGCGTTCGCCAGGCGGCGCGTGAGGCCGACGATGCAGCGACCGGTCTGCTCAAGGCCCTGGAGCGCGACCGTATCCTCAGCGAAGCGTCGATTGCAGCCGAGCGCTCGGTCTCCCTGGCCAATACCCAATACCGCGAAGGCTATTCGGATTTCCAGCGGGTACTCGATGCCCAGGCGGCGCTGTTCGCCCAGCAGGATAACTACCTGGTCAATCGCAACACGGCCGTCAACAGCCTGATCGCCTTGTACAAGGCCCTCGGCGGCGGTTGGTACAGTGACCGTGCGCTACTCGATCCGGCCACCCGTCAACAGATGCAGCAACGCACCGACTGGGGCGACCTGCTCGATGAAGCGAAGGAAGGTGTCAATTGAGTGAGCACCAACAAGAGCCGGAAGTAACCGCGCCGACGCCTGCGGCCGACCCGGCAAAAAAAGCGGTGAACGGGGTTGCCGTGCTGATCCTCCTGAGCCTGGTCTGGTACCTGCTGGCCGACCGCTATACCCCCTACACGCAACAGGCACGAGTGCAGACCTTTGTCGTACCGGTGGCGGCAGAGGTCGCCGGCACGGTGACCAAAGTCCATGTGCGTAACAACCAGGAGGTCAAGGCCGGCGAAGTGCTGTTTGAAGTGAACCCGCAGCAGTACCAGATCGCTGTCGACCGTGCGCGTGCCGACTTGCAGACCACCCGCAAGCAGATCGGCGCCAACACCGCCGGCATCGACTCCAAAGTGGCGTCGCTGAAAGCGGCCCAGGCCAACGAAGTCATGTCCCGCCAGGACCTGCAACGCCTTGAGCGCCTGTACAAGGAAGACCCTGGGACCATCTCCCTGCGCCGCCTGGAAGTCTCCCGCTCCAGCCTTGATGCGGCCATCGCCCACGTCGCCGCAGCACGGGCAGAAGTGGAGCGCGCGCGCGAAACCCAAGGCGGCAGTGACGAGAAAAATGCCCAGTTGCTCAGCGCCATCGCCAATGTCGACAAGGCCGAACTGGACCTGGCCAACAGCAGGGTGCGTGCCCGCTCGGCCGGCCTGGTCACTGACCTGCGCACGGATGTCGGCCAGTTTGCCGCAGCCGGTGCGCCGTTGATGACCTTGATCGCCATCCACGATGTGTGGGTCACGGCCGACATGACCGAGAACAACCTGGGCAAGGTCAAGCCCGGAACCCCGGTGGGCATCGTGCTGGACACGCTTCCCGGCACGATCTTCGAAGGCCACGTGCGCAGCATCGGCTATGGCGTCAGTACTGGCCAGAGCACGCCAGCCGGGACCTTGCCCACGGTGCAGAACAGCCGTGACTGGCTGCGCCCGGCCCAGCGTTTCCCGGTGATCATCGAGCTTGCGCCCGGTCAGTTGGCCGACATCAACGGTATCCGTGTCGGTGGCCAGGCCGAGGTCATGGCGTTCCCCAGCGAAGGCAACCCGCTGAACCTGCTCGGCCGCCTGTTCCTGCGCGTGATGAGCTGGATGTCGTATGCCTACTGAGCAGCAAGTCCGCGCCAGGCGAGCCCTGCGCCTGGCTACTGGTACTGCGCTGTGCCTGGCTGCAAGCTTCGGCCTGGCCTTGCCGATCCCCTTCATCGCCCCGATGCTGGCGCTGACGATGCTGGCGGCGATGAATCGCCCCCTACCGTTCAAGGCCAGCCTGGGCCTGGCCGTGGTGCTGATGGTGACCACCGGCAGCGGCTTGCTGCTGATACCACTGTTGCACCACTACGCGGCAGCCGGCGTGATGCTGGTCGGCCTGTGCCTGTTTCTGGTGTTCCGCTACGGCATGAGTGGTGGTAACTCGCTGGTCGCCACTTTCATGGTGGTGGGCTTGACGATGATCAGCGCCGCCGGCGCTAGCGAATTCGACCTGGCACTGCAGGTGATCGTCTCGCTGGTCAAGGGCTTGCTCCTGGCCGTCACGGTGCTGTCGATCAGCCACTGGCTGTTCCCTGACCCGCTCGGCACCCAGCCGCCCGCCCCCACACCAGCCCTGTCGGCCGATGAAATCAGCTGGCTGGCGCTGCGCGCGGCGCTGGTGGTGATGCCCGCCTTTCTGTTGGCGCTGATCGATCCAGCCAGCTACATGCCGATCATCATGAAGTCGGTCAACCTTGGCCAGCAGAGCACCGCCACCAGTGCGCGCACTGCCGGGCGGGAACTGCTCGGCTCGACCCTGCTCGGCGGCCTGATGGCGATTCTCTTCTGGTTCGCCCTGGGCCTGTTCGTCAACCTGTGGATGTTCTTTTTGTGGATGCTGCTGTTCGGGCTGGTGCTGGCCCGCAAGCTCTACGGGCTGAGCCCTGGCAACTACAAGCCGGGCTTCTGGCTCAACAGCCTGACGACCATGATCATTCTGCTCGGCCAGTCGGTGCAGGACAGCGCCGCCGGCAAGGATGTCTACACCGCCTTCGCCATCCGCATGGGGCTGTTCATTCTGGTCACCCTGTATGCCTGTGCGATGGTTCATCTGCTCGATAAGCGCCGGCAACGTCGAAATGCTGCCAACCCAACCGCTGAAGAGGCTCGCCCATGCTGATCAACTTTCTGGTAGGCCTACCGGTGATCGTGCTCTGTGTTGTGTTGCAGGCGTTTTTTCTAGCCCTGTGTGCGCGTCGCTATGTGTCGCTGCGACGCAAGATGAACCTGAGCCCGTCCTGGAGCGATGACGTGCGCTTGCTGTCGATGGTCATGGTGGTGATGCTCATTGGCAACTATGTGCAAATGGCGCTGTGGGCCCTGCTGTTTCTGCTGCTGGGTGAATTCGAGGACTTCATCACCGCGCTGTACTTTTCCGGCGTGACCTTCGCCACCCTGGGCTATGGCGATGTGGTCCTGAGCCAGCAATGGCGTCTGCTCAGCCCCCTGGAGGCGGCCAACGGCATTCTCATGTTCGGCGTATCCACTGCAATCATGACCGCTACCGTAATGGACATCATCAAACAACACACGTCTGGCGAGCATGCAAAACGATAAAGGCAAGCGCCGTCGATCGCACTGCAAACCTACCCCTAAAACGCCGTTGGCATATGCAAAAATGCGCGCTCCACCCGTTGTAACCATCTGGTAACTTTCCTTGCAGGTTCTACCACCGGATGGAGATGACCAGATGCTCGCTGCCTATAAAGGAACCACCTCCATCAGCCTGGTGCGTGAAGCCCTTTACGGCGCCACCCAGCGAGGTCTGGACATATCCCTGGCGCTGCAGCAGGCGCGTATCGAGCCGCAACTGCTCTGTTCTGCGAATGCGCGTGTGTGCGCTTCGGCGTTCTCTCGGCTGTGGGTGGCCCTGTCGGACATGCTCGACGATGAGTTCTTCGCCATCGACAGCCACCCGCTACGCCGCGGCAGTTTCCGGCTCATGTGCCACGCCACCATCGGCTGTGATTCGTTGGAACAGGCTTTGCGGCGGATTCTGGCGTTCCTGCGCCTGGGGCTCGATGACCTGTACGGTGAACTGCACCTGGACGGCGACTCGGCGTCGATCGTCATCCACGACCATGGCGTGGAGCGCAGGCTGTTCTGCTACGGCACCTGGCTGATTCTGGTGCACGGGCTGCTGTGCTGGCTCGGCAACCGCAGAATTCCGTTGCAGGCCTTGAGCTTTCGCTCGCCGCGTCCGGATGACGACAGCGACTACCGCATGCGTTTCTGTGAGCACATCGAGTTTGCCGCGCCGGTGACCAAGGTCTGTTTTGACGCATGCTTTCTCAACCTGAAAGTCGCCCAGACGCCCGAGAGCCTGGCCACCTTCCTTAGACACTCGCCGGCAAGTCTGTTGGTCAAATACCGCAACGATGCCAGTTTAAGTGCGCAGATCAGGCAGCGGCTACGCAACCATACGCCGGAAAACTGGCCGGCGCTGGATCAAGTGGCCAATCAGTTGAGCATGTCCAGCTCTACCCTGCAGCGGCGCTTGCAGGCTGAGGGCATCAGTTTCCAGGGCCTCAAGGACAACCTCAGGCGCGATATGGCCATCAACTTTCTCGGCCAGTCGGATCTGACCGTCTGTGAGGTTGCCGCCCAGGCAGGCTTTCAGGAAACCAGCGCGTTTCATCGCGCTTTCAAGAAGTGGACCGGGGTAAGCCCCGGCGCTTATCGCCGTTCCAATAGCGATGAACAGGGCGCGCATCGCCAGTCCCGGCTCTGACTTCATCGGCAGGCTGCTCCCCTGCCCCTCTTCCCTTGCTTACCCCTTGCCCGCGCCAATGTGCCCAGATCGGTCAAGCACATCGACGCCCGCGGGCATGTGCCGCAGCTTCGATCGGCCCTAGGATTCGCAACAGGTTGCGCCGCGGCCCTCACCTGCCCTGGCCAGCTTCTGACATACGACTGTGCACTTCACAAACAAAAACAACAGCGAAGGAGACACGCTATGCAATCGGTGAACATCTATGCGCTAGTGGGGGATTCGAAATTCAATCGTTTCCATGGCCGCATCCTCTTCTGGTGCATGCTTATCCTGATCATCGACGGCTATGACCTGGCCGTGGTGGGCGCGGCACTGCCGGCGATCATGCAGGACATGAACGTCGACCCTACCAGCGCCGGCATCATGGCCGGCTCGGCACTGCTGGGCACAATGCTCGGCGCGATCTTCCTCGGCACCCTGGCGGACCGTATCGGTCGCCCGCGGATGATCGCCATCTGCGTGGCACTGTTCAGCATTTTCACCGCGGTGGCGGGTTTTACCGATGACCCGGTCAGCTTCAGCATGGCCCGTTTCATTGCCGGTCTCGGCATTGGCGGTGTACTGCCGGTGTGTACCGCGCAAATGGGCGAGTACTCGCCACTGAAGTTGCGCACCCGCCTGATTACCCTGGTGTTTGCCGGCTACTCGGTGGGCGGCATCCTCGTGGCATTGACTGCCAAGCAATTGATCCAGAGCTACGGCTGGCAGTGGGTGTTCTATGTCGCCGGGCTGCCGGTGCTGCTGATTCCCTTCATTCTCAAGAGCATGCCGCAATCCATTGGCTATTTGCTCAGGACCGGTCGCCAGGACGAATTGCGCGAGATCGTCGGCAAGATCGAGCCGGGTCGTGCCGTTGCCGACACGGTTGTGGTCACCGGCAATGTCGCCGTGCAGACCCGCGAAACGCCGGTTCGCGATCTGTTCAAGCAAGGGCGCGGGTTCAGCACGGTGATGATCTGGACCGCGTTCATGACCGGCCTGTTCATGGTCTATGCCCTCAACTCCTGGCTCACCAAGCTCATGGCAATGGCCGGTTTCAGCCTCGGATCGGCGCTTAACTTCGTCATCGTGTTCAACCTCGGCTCGATTGCCGGGGCCATGGTCGGTGGCTGGCTGAGCGACAAACTGAGCATCAAGCATGTGCTGGTGTGCTTCTACATCACCGGTGCCATCGCCCTTACCCTCCTGGGTTACACCCGCGATACCACAGCACTGTTCGCGGTGGTGTTCCTTGTGGGCGCTTCGACCCTGGGCACGCAGTTGCTGGCCTATGCCTATGCCGGTGATTTCTATCCATCCGAGATCCGTTCCACCGGTGTCGGCTTTGCCTCCGGCGTGGGTCGCATCGGCGCCATTGTCGCCCCGGTACTGATTGGCTGGCTGGTGTCGTTGAGCCTGCCGCTGCAGCAAAACTTCATGGCCATCAGCCTGGCAGGCCTGATCGGTGCCCTGGCGGTCACCCTGATCAATCAGTCCCGGGCGCAATCGACCCAAGAGAAGAAGGCCCTCGCGCTGTCGCGCTGAACACATGCCATGGCACCACACGCTATCTGCAGGAATGAACATGAACCGATTATCGCCACCGCCAGCCTCTGCACAGCTTGTGAGTCACGCAGTTGACTGGGCAATCACCACGCGACGCAGTATCCGGGCATTTCTTCCCACCCCGGTGGCGCAGGAGGACATCGAGGCCATCCTCGATGTCGCGCGCTTCAGCGCCACCGGGGTGAACATGCAGCCCTGGCATGTTCATGTGCTGACTGGCGAGGTCAAGGCGCGCCTGTCGCGCGCCATCGCCCGGGTCGACAACGATCCGGCGGCCGCTGCACAGCTTGAAGACCCGTACGCCTACTACCCGCACGAATGGAAAGCGCCCTACCTCGACCGCCGACGGGCAGTGGGCTGGGCGCTCTACGGGTTGCTGGGGATCGACAAGGCTGACAAGCCGCGCATGCATGCCCAGCACGCTCGCAACTACCGGTTCTTCGACGCGCCGGTGGGTTTGCTGTTCACCATCGACCGTAGCCTTGGCGAGGGCAGCCTGCTCGACTACGGCATGTTCCTGCAAAGCCTGATGGTCGCTGCGCGCGGCCGCGGCCTGCATACCTGTCCGCAAGCCTCATTTCTCAAATACCACAGCCTTATCTCGGCGCAATTGGGGATTGCGCCAGAGCAGATGCTGGTGTGCGGCATGAGCCTCGGTTACGCGAACCCGGCCAGCATCGAAAACGCCTTGGTGACCGACCGCGAACCGGTCAGCGCGTTCGCAACCTTTCACCCCTGATCACAACAACAAAAATAAAAGGTGCCTGTAATGTCGAAACACCCTGTGAAGCTGCTGCTCGCCACCGCTGTTGCCGTTCAAACCCCGGTGGTCATGGCGGACTTTGTCAAGGATGCAAAGGCAAGCCTTGAACTGCGCAACTTCTACTACAACCGCGACTTTCGCAACGACGACGCGCGCCAGAACAAGCGCGACGAATGGGGTCAGGGCTTCATCCTCAACCTGCAGTCGGGCTTTACCGAAGGGACGCTCGGCTTTGGTGTCGATGCCCTCGGCCTGCTCGGGGTGAAACTCGACTCCAGCCCTGATCGCACCGGTTCAGGCCTGCTGGCTTATGATTCGGAGCGCAATGTCGAGGACGCCTACAGCAAGATGACACTGACCGCCAAGGCGCGCCTGGCGAAAAGCGAACTGCGCATCGGCGGTATCAACCCGGTCATGCCGCTGCTTGCAAGCAACAACAGCCGCCTGCTGCCGCAGGTGTTTCGCGGCGGCCTGCTGGTCTCCAACGACCTGGCGCCGCTGACCGTCTCGGCGCTGCGGGTAAACGCGGTCAAGCAACGCAACTCCACTGACTTCGAGTCACTGACCGCAACGGGCTATGCGCCGGTTGAGGCCGATCACTACACCTACCTGGCGTTCGACTACAAAGCACTGCCGTCGCTGACCCTGAGCTATCACGTGGCTGAGCTTGAGGACCTGTACCGCAACAACTTTTTCGGGATGAAACTGAACCAGCCGTTGTCGACCGGCGCGGTGATCGCCGATGTGCGCCTGTTCGATGCCAACGAGACCGGTGACAAGGGCGTGGGTGAAGTCGACAACCGCACCCTCACCAGCTACCTGGCCTACAGCCTCAAGGGTCATACCGTGGGCGGCGGCTACCAGAAGGCCTGGGGCGACACCCCGTTTGCATTCGTCAACGGTACCGACACTTACATTTTCGCTGAATCGCTGGTGAGTACCTTCACCGCAGCCAATGAGCGCGTCTGGTTCGCCCGCTACGACTACGACTTCGCCGCGGCGGGCGTGCCCGGGCTGACCCTGGGGGTCAAATACGCCAAGGGTGAGGACGTTGACCCGACGTTGGTCAAAACGTCCCAAGCGGCCGGGCTTCGGGCCAGTGGCGAGTCGGGCAAGGAGTGGGAACGCATGACCGACATCACCTATGTGGTCCAGGGCGGTCCGGTGAAGGGACTTGCCGTGCAATGGCGCAACTCCACCAACCGCTCCACTTATGCCGACAGTGCCAACGAGAACCGCCTGATTCTGCGTTACACCTTCAACTACTAGAACCCCGCTAGCAGCGGCATCGCGCGCCAGCCCCGCGATACGCACGGCGTGATCGCTGAGGGCCGGCCTGCTGCAAAAACCGGTTTGTCACTCAAAAGCCTGTTACAGCCTTGAGTCCCGGCGCGAGTGGATCACTGCTTGTCCGGGTACCCGGCCTCGCTAAGCACCGAAAGGAACACGCTCTCGTCCAGCGTGCTTTCGACCGTGACTTTGCGGTTTGGGGGATCGGTTTCAATACGGGCCTGCGGGTCGACACTCAATAGCGCATTGGTAACCGATTTGGCGCAGCCGCCGCATTTCATGTTGGGAATATAGAAGCTATGCATCATGTTCTCCTGGTTATTGACTCGGTTGAAAACATCTAGCATCTGACTACCGCGCTGCCTCAGCGCGATATTCAATCGCCATGGGCGCCTGCAAACGCTTGAGCCTGAGTGCGTTGCCCAATACAAACACACTGGAGAGCGCCATTGCGGCTGCGGCGAAAATCGGCGAAAGCAAGCTGCCGTTCAGCGGATAAAGCACGCCCGCCGCGACCGGAATCAGCACGGCGTTGTAGGCGAAGGCCCAGAACAGGTTCTGCTTGATATTGCGAATGGTGGCCTGGCTCAGGGCGATGGCATTCGGCACGCCACGCAGGTCGCCCGACATCAACACCACATCAGCGGCTTCGATAGCCACGTCGGTACCTGTGCCGATGGCCAGCCCGACGTCCGCTTCGGCGAGCGCCGGCGCGTCGTTGATGCCGTCACCCACGAAGGCTACCCGTGCACCATCACTGCGGAATTTCTTCAGCGCCGCGACCTTGCCATCGGGCAAGACTTCGGCCGCGACTTCATCGATGCCCAGCTGTTTGGCAATCGCCGCAGCCGTCGCCGCATTGTCACCGGTGATCATCGCGACCTTGAGGCCCAGTGCGTGAAGCGCCTTGATCGCTTCAGGTGTCGATTCCTTGATGGGATCGGCGACCGCAATCACTGCTGCCAGGCGACCGTCAATCGCGGCATAGAGCGGACTCTTGCCTTGCTCGCCAAGACGCTTGGCGGTAGACAGAAAGCTGGACACATCAAGCCCCAGGTGTGTCATGAAGCGATCCGCACCGACGGCGATGGTGCGGCCGGCGACCCTGGCCGAGACGCCGAAGCCTGGTGTTGCGTTGAAGTCCTCTACGGCAGCGACGGCGAGGTTACGCTGCTGTGCGGCGACAACGATCGCTTCGGCGATCGGGTGTTCGGAGCGCGTCTCAACGGCGGCGACAAGCGCCAGGACTTCATCGTATGCAAAATCCTCGGCAGTAATCAGGTCAGTCAGCTCGGGGCGGCCTTTGGTCAGCGTACCGGTCTTGTCGAGTGCGATAACAGTCACATCACGCAGCGCTTGCAAGGCTTCGCCCTTGCGAAACAGCACGCCGAGTTCTGCAGCCCTGCCCGTCCCGACCATGATCGAGGTCGGCGTGGCCAGGCCCATGGCGCATGGGCAGGCGATAATAAGCACCGCAACGGCGTTGACCAGGGCGAAGGTGAGCGCCGGATCCGGACCGAAAATCAGCCAGATCAGGAAGGTCAGAGTGGCGGCGACCATGACCGCCGGCACGAACCACATGGTCACTTTGTCTACCAGTGCCTGGATCGGCAGTTTCGAGCCCTGCGCCTCTTCGACCAGACGAATGATCTGCGCCAGCACGGTGTTGGCGCCGATCTTGGTGACGCGGAAACTGAACGCACCGGTCTTGTTCAACGTACCGCCGACGACCTCGTCACCCAGCCCTTTCGACACCGGCACCGGTTCGCCGCTGATCATGCTTTCGTCAACATAGGAGGCGCCTTCCACGACTTCGCCGTCGACCGGAATCTTCTCGCCCGGACGCACGAACACGATGTCTCCGGTGGTGACCTGATCGAGCGGAATCTCGATGCTGTTACCGTTGCGCTCGACGCGCGCAGTCTTGGCCTGAAGCCCGACCAGGCGCTTGATCGCTTGCGAGGTTTTGCCCTTTGCCCGCGCCTCGAGGGTGCGGCCGAGCAGGATCAAGGTGACGATCACCACGGCCGCTTCGAAATAGACGTTCGCCGTCCCTTGTGGCAGCACCTGCGCTGCGAAGGTGGCGACTAACGAATAGCCATAGGCTGCAGCGGTACCGACCGCGACCAGCGAGTTCATGTCAGGGGCACCGCGGAGTAACGCCGGCACACCCTTCTGGAAGAATCGCAGGCCCGGACCGAACAGGACCAGGGTGGCGAGGACGAACTGGATGTACCAGTTGGTTTGCTGCCCCACGTTTTCCAACACCCAATGATGCATGCCGGGAATCAGGTGCGAGCCCATCTCGAGGATAAACACCGGCAAGGACAGGATCGCCGCAATGAGCAACGAACGCCGTAACGAACGCGACTCGCTCTCCCGGCGTTCGCTGTCCTGATCGTCGGCATTGGCGTTTTCCGCAGACAAGCGGCGGGCGCTGTAGCCCGCCCTTTTGATCGCTGCTTCAAGGTCGCCGGTGGACACAACTCCGGCAAGGTAGCGCACCCGGGCGCGCTCGGTAGCCAGGTTGACGTTGGCTTCCACCACACCCGGAATTTTTGCCAGTGCCTTCTCGACCCGGCCGACACACGACGCGCAGGTCATGCCCTCAATCGCGAGTTCAGCAGCCTCTTCGCGAACGTTGTAACCCGCCCCCTCGATAGCACGTACTGCCGCCTGTGGGTCGGCTGCTGCGCTGAAGGTGATATCGGCACGTTCGGTTGCGAGGTTGACCGCGGCCGTATGCACGCCGGGTACCGCTTTCAGCGCGCGCTCGACCCGCCCTACGCAAGATGCGCAGGTCATGCCCTCGACCGGCAGGCTCAAGCGACTGTTAGACGGCATGGGTGGATTGGTACCTGGCTGGACGGCAATGGAAGCCATTGAACTACCCCTTTTAGTGTCTGTTAAACACGAGCCTGAACCCTCCCAACAGGGGAAGGTCAAGACCTGGAGCGAGTTTTTTGCGGCTGGCCGGTTTTCAAGACCATTGGCACCACTGCAGTTCTGATCAGGTTGCGCGCCCACCCGAACTCGGTTGCAGCGCCTGCATGCTGATCTCGCGCATACGGAACTTCTGCACTTTGCCGGTGACTGTCATCGGGAACTCCTGCACAAAGTGAAAATACCGCGGCACCTTGAAATGCGCGATGCGTGCCTTGGCCCAGTCGCGCAGTTGCTCTTCACTGGGGTCATGCCCCGGGTGCAGGCGGATCCAGGCGACGATCTCCTCACCGTATCGCGCGCACGGGATGCCGATCACCTGGACCTCGGCGACCGCCGGATGGGTGGCGAAGAACTCTTCCAGCTCGCGCGGATAGATATTCTCGCCACCGCGAATGATCATGTCTTTGCTGCGCCCGACTATGCGCACATAGCCCTGCGCATCCATCGCCGCCAGGTCCCCGGTGTGCATCCAGCCCTCGGCGTCAATGCTTTCAGCGCTGGCCGCCGGATTGTTCCAGTAGCCGAGCATGACGCTGTAGCCACGGGTGCACAGCTCACCGATTTCGCCGCGGGGTACACACTGCCCGGCGCTGTCGATGATTTTGCTCTCCAGGTGCGGCTGGGTGCGGCCGACGGTGGTCACGCGCAGTTCGAGCTCATCGTCAGGGCCTGTCTGCAATGAAACCGGGCTGGTCTCGGTCATGCCGTAGGCGATCTGCACTTCGCTCATGTGCATTTCATCGATTACCCGGCGCATTACTTCGATGGGACAGTTGGCGCCGGCCATGATGCCGGTGCGCAGGCTGGAGAGATCGAAGCGGTCGCGTTGCGGATGATCCAGCTCGGCAATGAACATGGTCGGCACCCCGTACAGCGCAGTTGCCCGCTCCTCGGCCACTGCGCGCAGGGTGGTCAGGGGATCGAAGGCATCCCCGGGGTAAATCAAGGTCGAGCCATGGGTCAGGCAGCCCAGGTTGGCCATGACCATGCCAAAGCAGTGGTACAGCGGCACCGGTACCACCAGGCGGTCATGCTCGGTCAGGCCGAGGCTCTCACCGACCATGTAGCCGTTGTTGAGGATGTTGTAATGGCTGAGGGTCGCGCCTTTGGGAAAGCCGGTGGTGCCCGAGGTGTACTGGATATTGATCGGCTCGGCGTAATGCAGGCTGGCCTGACGGGCCGCCAACGCCGCGACGCTGACCTCCTCAGCCCGCGCCTGCAGCGCCTGCCAGGAAAGAAAGCCCGCAGGCGGGCTTTCAGCCAGGCTGACCACCCCACGTAGCTCGGGAAAGCGCGCGCTGGCCAGTTCCCCTGGCGCGCTCGCGGCCAGCTCAGGCACCAGCTCCAGCAGCATGGCGTGGTAGTCGGAGGTCTTGAAGGCATCGGCACAGACGATCCAGCGACAACCCGATTGGCTCAAGGCGTAAGCCAGCTCGTTACTGCGGTAGGCCGGGTTGATGTTGACGAGGATGGCGCCGATTTTTGCGCTGGCAAACTGGGTGATGCACCACTGCGCGCAGTTGGGCGCCCAGATGCCCAGGCGGTCACCCCGCTCAAGCCCCAGGGCCATCAGCGCACGCGCCTGGCGCTCGACCGCCTCGGCCAGCGTCTGCCAGCTATAACGTAGCCCCTGGTGACGGACCACCAGTGCCTCGCGTTGGGCAAAACGCGACACGGTAAGGTCGAAGGCGTCCCCGATGCACATTTCCAGCAGCTGGGTATCCCGCCGCCCTTGGGTTTGGCTCAGCGTCTTCATGGTGTTCTCTTGTTCTTGTTGTACCGGGGTTTAACGCCGCGCCGCCCGGCAGCGCGGCGGTCTGGCTTACCTGACGAACACCTGGGTGGTAGTGATCGACATGTCACCGCCGGGTAGCTTGATGTTCTTAACCTTCTCCAGGCTCTGCGGATCGAACACGGCGATATCGTTGAACGTGCCGGCAAGGTAAAGCTTGCTGCCTTGCTTGTTGAAGGCCACACAGTAGTAAGTGTGGTCGAGGTTGGCGGCCTTGATCAGCTTGCGTTCCTTGATGTCGTAGCGCGCCAGACGGTTGAGCACCCCGTACATCTGGTTAGGGTCCTTCGGCGAGCGCAGGCCGGTGAAATACAGCTCGGTCAGCGAGGCAAACTCCTGATAGCTGCTTTTACCGCTCTTGAGGTCGATGCTCAGGTAGCCATACATCGGCTCGGCCGTGGCCGGGTCCTGCTTGTCGTCGGTGAAGCGGGCAACGGTATAGAGCATGGTGAAGTCATGCTGTGCGGTCTGGTGTGGCCAGAAGTACAGCACGTCCGGGGCGCTGAAACCCGGACGCTGCCAGTTACGCAGTGGCACCGCCACCTCGTATTTGCCGGTGTTCACATCCATCTTGTAGATATCGGGGCCGGCGACAAACAGGCTGCCGTCATCCGCTGCGCGCATCAGGTAGACCTGGCGCGGCATGGGAAAGCTGCGCACCGGTTTGGCGGCCAGGCCGTCAGCCGTGCGGAACACCTCCAGGCGCGGTGGTTTGACCACATAGTGGTCATTCAAGCGCTGGGTCGGATTGACCGTGGCGTAGACTTCCTTGCCATCCGGGCTGATGGCGAACGAGAACATCGAGCGCGCCAGCTCGCCGGGGGTGTTCGACAGGTTGGCGTGGAACACCGTCTTGCAGGTGTCCAGGTCAATGCCATACAAGTCGCCGAAGTGGTTGTTGAGCAAGTAGGCGGTGCGGTTGTCCGGCGCCATCATCGCCGTGCCGGGGCCGAAGGCGTCCGGCAGCTTGCAGCTCTTGTACAGCTCATCACTGGCCAGGTCGAGCACGTGCAGGTTGTTCGGGTAGTTGGTCGCGATCATGTACTCGTGACCGGCCTTCAGCGCAGGCCCGCTGCTGTCCGCGGCCCAGGCGGCAAAGGTGCTGGTACAGGCGGCGACGGTGAACGCCAGCTTGGCGAAAACTCCAGGTTTCATGCGGTTTCCCCTTGTTGTTCTTGTTGGCCGGTCACTTGTCTTTCGGGAACACAGTGCCGAGGTTGCGCCAATCGTCTTGGGAGTTGCTGGCCTGGGCGTTCCAGTCCTGGTAGGTGCTCATCATGTCGGGCACCTGGGCGGGCCACCAGCACGGGTCCGAGCAGCCATAGAGATCAGCCTCCATCGGCTGGCACAGCGAGCTGACGCCACCGAAGGCATCCACTTCCCAGCCCGGGTCGGTGGTGGCGGTGCACCCGGCGACCGCGCTCATGGCCACGACTTCCTCGACCCGGTCCTGGGCGACCGCTTGCTCAAGAATTTGCGCTTTGTTGTTCAGCGGCTTGAGATGTTTCATATCAATGCGCCTTCCGCGGAGTGATGTAGCGGCTGATGAAGGCCGGATTGGCGGCCATGATGCGGCTGTAGACTTCGATGCCGAAGTCGACCCAGTCGCGCATCAACTCGCAGTAGTGATAGGTCGGATGAGTAGGATCGCCGTAGCGGGCATAACTTTCGTGGTAGCAGCCGCCCGAGCACAGATTGCGGATGCGGCAGCTGTCGCAGCCAGTACCGCTGCGGTCCAGGCGCTGGGACAGGAAGTCGTTCAGCTCCACCTGTTTCACCCCGCTGTGGACGTTGCCAAAGGTCGGCAGGCTGGAGCCGGTGAAGCGATGGCACAGGTTCAGCTCGCCCTTGTGATCGACCGCCAGCATCTTCAAGCCGGCGCCGCACGGCAGGGCTTTCTTGTGCCCTTCATGGATGTCGGTAATCAGCTGATGGAGGTTGGAGAAGCCGATATTGCGGTGTTCCAATGCGGCTTCCAGGTAACGCCGGCCAAGGGCCTTCATGTTGGCGAACACCTGCACCAGTTCATCGCTGGTGAGGTTGAAGCTGCTGATGTCACCGGAGGTCACCGGGGCGAAACCGACTTCGGCAAACCCCAGTTCGTTGAACAGGTGATCCCAAATGGTTTCGACATCGGTCACACCGGTGGTCAAGGTCACCCGTGCACCTACCGGGCGGCTGTTGTAGCGCGACAGCAGCATCTCGGCTTTGCGCCGCACCACGTCATAGGTACCCTGCCCGCCGACGGTGATGCGGTTGCGGTCATGGACGGTCTTGGGGCCGTCGATGCTCACCGACAGGCCAAAGCGGTGGGCGTTGAGGTAATCCACGGTCTCCTCGGTGAGCAGCGTGGCGTTGGTGGTCATCACGAACTCGACAAGCTTGCCGGCCTCGGCAAAGCGCTTCTCACAATAGTCGACCATGTACTCAATCAGCTTGCGATTGCTCAGGGGTTCGCCGCCGAAAAACACCACCGTGAAACGCTCTTCATCCGGGGATTCCTTGAGCAGCATCTCCACCGAAGCGATGGCTGTTTCCACGTCCATTTTTTTGCCCGCCGAGGGCTTGTCCAGGTCTTCCTTGTAGCAGTAGGTGCAGCTCAGGTTGCAGCCGGTGTTGACGTTCAACACCACGGTATTGATCGCCGTACGCTCGACGCGTTTTACGCCGATTTCCGGGGTCAGCGGCGAGCCGTCACTGACCACTTCCAGGGCAATCAGCTCGCGCAGGGTGTCGATGATGTCGTCACCGCTGAAGCGTGATTGCAAACGTTGCTGCAACTCCTCAGGCGAACAGCCCTGCTCGCGCAAGGTGTCGATGATGCCGCCTGTGACGGCGTCGGTAGCAAACAGCGAACTGCTGGGGATATGGAACAGCATGCGGTCGGCATCCACCTGCACTTCGTGCAGGTTGCGTTCGACCAGATTCAATAGTGCGCCCATGGCGACCTCCCGATGTGCATTGTGATCAACGTTGGCATCCAGGCACCGCAGTGCCCGTTGGGTCCACGGCCGATCACGGCAGCGGTGGGTTGTTCCAGCGTTGCACGGTGACGATCAGGTGGCCTTCGCCCTTCTGTCCGCCGTCCTCGAGCTGGGCGATCACTTTCAGGTTGCCCGCGTTGTTGGTCATCATCCGCCGCTCAGGGTTGGGGCCGGCACCAGCGGGCATGAAGATGCCGTTCTCGAGCATCTGCCCGGCGAACTTGACGTCTTCGTCTTCCCTGGCTTTTTCGGTGTAAGGCTCGACCGACCACTGCGCCGGCAGATAGCCAATACGCAGCGGCTGGCCCTTGGCATCTTTGCCCCAGGCCTCGGCCTCGAAGCGCCCTTGCACCTTCGGCGTACTGCCGCCGTTCTCACCGATGCGGGCGATGGAGAACGCCGGCACCACTTTCACTTCCTCGACTTTGTCGTAGACTGCCAGGCTCGGCCCTTTCAACCCGCCCTGGCTGACTTCGCGCAGGCCTGGCGCCGCATCGGCCGCGGCGCGGGCCTTGACCCGAACCTGGTTGGCACTTGATTCGAGCACTTGGGTCACCTCGATACCCGGGCCAAGGTCCGGCTTGCCGGACAAGCCGCTGCCCACCAGCGTCAGCTCAGCCTCGCTGCCGGCCTTGATGAACGCAGGCTGTACCGCCAGCAACCGGGCCTTGCCCTCCTTCACGGCAGTGAAATCCAGGCCGCGTTCGTCGTGCTCGGCCTCGAACATGCGGCCTTTCATCTCGCCATCGACGGCGGCGAAGACCTGACGCATGGCGGTGTCACCGATCTGCACACTGGCGCGCCATTCGAAACCGTTGTAGAGAATGGCCGAGCCGCTGCCCTGGAACGGCGTACCGTCGGCATAAGTGCCTTCGACCTGCACCTTGAAGGCATCACCCTGGCCTGCGCTAACGGTCATTTCACCGCGCACATCGCCCTTGGTCAGCATATGGCCGCTAAACGCCCACTGTCCCAGCAGCACCTCGGCCTTGGGCCGGGTTTTCTGCCAGTCGGTCCAGGCGGGATTGTCCAGCGGGTAGCGCTTGGCCAAGTCTGGCACCATTTCTTTCAAGGCGATCTCAAGCCAGTCGCGGTCCCGCGACAGCGCCTGGTACTCGAGTGAAGGCCATTGACCCAAGTGGAAGTGGACCAGATGTTCCCATTCCTTGGCCGGGCGCCGCTGCAGCGCGACCCGTGCACCGGAGTGGCAACGGCCGCAGGTCTGGCTGAGCTTTTCGTCAAACTGTTCAACCGTGTTCAGGCGGCGCTCCATGGCATAACGCACCCCCTCGGTCTCACTGGGTGCCAGGCCTTGCTTGTCGGCCAGGTACTTGACCAGCGTGCGGCGGTCATCATCGCTGATCTGCAGACCATGCATGACCTGCATGCGGCCGATGCTTATCAGCCAGCCTTCGGGGGTTTTGCGCTGGTGGCTGATACGGCTGTAGCTGTCGTTGCCCTCGGCAGTGTGACAGCCCATGCACTTGCTCTGTAGCAGGTCGGCGCCGGGCTCTTTGGCCTGGACCTGGGTACATAGCAAGGCGGCGGCGATCAGCGCCAGGCGGCTGGTGTGTCGCCGGAGTCGAGTCGTTCTCAAGGTCAGACCTCCACGGTGTTGTTCTTATCGTTATTGCACGCTGGGTGCCGTAGGTACTTCTGCGAATGTTCAATACAGGAACTGTGCCAACCTGGCCAAAGTGTTTATTTTCAATGCGTTAAGCGAAACCACGGCGGCCTTGCAACGGCCCGGGATCCACGCCGGGCGTCTAAATTTGCGACAGCCCGTTGCAGCGTGAGACAGGCGCATCGCGCCTTATGAGCTTAGGCCAACGCTGAACTGTTCCACTGACGTCTCATGCCGTCTCAAAGTGCTACAACGTGGGCGGCTTTGCGTCGCCGAAAAATGAACATAAAGCGCTTAATATCAATGACTTGGTAGCAGTTTTCGACCTTGGCATGGCGGTTGCGAAAGCCCCTGCACATCCAATGAAAAGAGGCGTTGCCCCCATGCTTTCGACCCTGCCCATCCTCCCCCGCACCCAGGCTTTTCTCGACCGCAAACTGAAGATGCGCATCGGCGCCGACTGGCAGGACGCGCAGAGTGGCAAGACCATGAGCTTTCGCAACCCGGCCACTGGCGAAGTGCTGGGCGAAGTCCCCTGCGCTGACGGCGACGATGTCGACCGCGCCGTCAAGGCGGCGCGCGCAGCGTTCGATGACTCGGCCTGGAGCCGCATGCGTCCCCGTGAGCGGCAGAACCTGCTGTGGCGCCTGGCCGAACTGATGGAGCGTGACGCGCAGGAACTGGCCGAACTTGAGTGCTTGAACAACGGCAAGAGCGCTGCAGTGGCCAAAGTCATGGACGTGCAACTGGCCATCGACTTTCTGCGCTACATGGCTGGCTGGGCCACCAAGATTGAAGGCACGACGGTGGAGCCTTCGCTGCCGTTGATGCCCGACGATCAGTTCCACGGTTTCATCCGCCGCGAAGCCATCGGTGTAGTCGGCGCCATCGTTGCCTGGAACTTCCCGCTGCTGCTGGCCTGCTGGAAGCTCGGGCCGGCGCTCGCCACCGGCTGCACCATGGTGCTCAAACCTGCCGACGAAACCCCGCTGACAGCGTTGAAGCTGGCCGAACTGGTGCAGGAAGCCGCTTATCCGGATGGCGTATTCAACGTCGTCACCGGCACCGGCCTGAGTGCCGGTGCCGCCCTGACCCGCCACCCTGGTGTGGACAAACTGACCTTCACCGGCTCCACCGAAGTCGGCAAACAGATCGGCAAGGCGGCCATGGAAAACATGACCCGCGTGACCCTGGAGCTGGGCGGCAAGTCGCCGACCATCGTCATGCCCGACGCCAACTTGCAGGAGGCTGCCGCGGGTGCTGCCACGGCGATCTTCTTCAACCAGGGCCAGGTGTGCTGCGCCGGTTCACGCCTCTATGTGCACCGCAAGCATTTCGACAATGTGGTGGCCGACATCGCCTCGATTGCCAACGGCATGAAACTCGGCAACGGCCTTGATCCGCAAGTGCAGATGGGCCCGCTGATCTCCGCCAAACAGCAGGACCGGGTGACCGGCTACATCAACCTTGGCCGCGAACTGGGCGCCACCATCGCCTGCGGTGGCGAAGGTTTTGGTCCGGGGTATTTCGTCAAGCCGACGGTGATCGTTGACGTCGATCAGCGTCATCGCCTGGTTCAGGAAGAGATTTTCGGCCCGGTGCTGGTCGCCATGCCCTTCGACGACATCGATGAAGTGGTGCGCCTGGCGAACGACAACCCTTACGGCCTGGGCGCGAGCATCTGGTCCAACGACCTGGCGGCGGTGCACCGGATGATCCCGCGGATCAAGTCCGGTTCGGTGTGGGTCAACTGTCACAGCGCGCTGGATCCGGCACTGCCGTTCGGTGGTTACAAGCTGTCTGGCGTGGGTCGGGAAATGGGCGCTGCGGCGATCGAGCACTACACCGAGCTGAAATCGGTGCTGATCAAACTGTAGGAGCGGATTTATCCGCGATGGGGCGCGTAGCGCCCCTGGCCCGGCGATGCCGGGCATCGCGGATAAATCCGCTCCTACAAGCCATACCCTTGCTCGGCCAGCCAACGCCGCATCATCATTTGCTGCTCCGTCGACCGATCGCTTAACACCTGCGCCAGTTCAAGCCCGTCTTGCACCCCGCGCACCACAGGTGCCAACTCAATTCCCTGCAAATGCCACACGCCCAACGGCTGATCGGCGGTCACCACCACCTCGGCCTCCTCCACCAGCCCTTCGCGCAACACCGGGCGCCGCTCGACGCGCACGGCATCCCAGTGGGCGGCCTCATGCAGCGGCTGCGCATCCGGCCATTGCCGCCTGCGCGCCCAGAACGCCCCATCTGCCCGCGCATGTTCCTGGGCATAAAAGTCCCGTCCGATGCGGGCAAAGCGCAGGAATAGCTGCTCGATCCGTTGCTGATGAAAACCCCGCGCCAAAGCCGCCCGCTGCGGGCAGCGCAACAGCGTGTTGATCACCACCGGCGCCTGCAACGCCGAGGACAGCGACTGAAAAATCCCGTTCCCCGACAGCGGATCAACCGCCATGGCCGCATCGCCTACCCGCAGCCAATCGTCGCCCGCACACTCGCCCGCCAGAATCGCCGTGCTGCTGCGGGCATGGACGGTTGCCGGCGCCAGGGCATGCGCATCGAACAGCTCGGCCACCAGCTGCGAACGGCGTCGGCGTTCAGCGCAGTACTCGGCCAGATCGGCTTTACCTGGCAACCCTTCGGCATTCAAGGTGATCTGCCAATAGCAGCGGCCATCCGCCAAACGGGCCATCCACGCCCAGCCATCGTCGAGGCTTTCCACCGCCGAGGCCGGCACGCCAGGCTCGCCCTGCCAGAGATTGAGCAGGCTGACCGTCTCCGGGCCACGCAAGCGATCGCCCGCCAGCGGCGCCTGGCGGCCACGGGCCTCCACCAGAAACTCGGCTTGAAGGGTCTGTCCATCGTCCAGGTGCACCTGATGGCCACCTTGGTGCAGCACTTCACGCACCCGGCCTTCGACCAAGGAAACCCCGGCCCGCTGCAGATCATGTCGCAGGGCCCGATCAAACGCTTGCCGGTCGAGCAGATATTCCTGATTCAGTTGCAGGTGCTGACCATTCCACTGTACCTGGCGGGTCGCGGGCGTTGCGGCTTCATCGAGAGCGCTGCCCAAGCCAGCGTGGCGCAGGCCCTCCAGCACCCGCTGCGAAACGCCTTCCACGGCCGCGAAGCGACGCCACTCGGACACCACGGTAACTGCATAACCCAGGCGCCGCAGGCCGATGGCGGTGGCCGCACCGGCAGGGCCGGCACCCAGAATAAGGATGCGCGGATCAGCCATGCCCGCCTCCACGGCGCTCAGGGCCAATGAAGGCTGCATTGTCGCGCAAATACGCCAACACCTGCTCGCGTGTCGCCTGTCGATAGTCGCGTAGATAGGTCGCAATCTGCCCGCTCAGGGCCGCACAGGCCAGGCTCGCACCGGCAGTACCTGCGCCCTCGCCGACCGCTGCGCCAAAGTCTGCCTGCGCAGTATCCAGCCACGACCATTGCCCCGCTTCACAGCGCGCATCGCCGGTGATGCGCAGCACGCCCGGGTAGCTGGCCGGATAGACCGGCGCGCCACGCGCGGGGCTGGACGCACAAAGCAGCACGCCGGCCTCCACCGCCACGGCGCAGGCCTGGCGCAGGACCGCTCGATCCTGGGCCAGGCCGAGACTAAGATTGACCAGGCTCACGCCTTGCTCCACCAGCCACAGCAACGCCGCACTGACTTGCAAAACCGAGGTCGCGCCGCGGCTGTCGAAGACCTGGGCGACCTTCACCGACAGGCCATCGGACTGCGCTAGCAGTCGCTCAAGCACCGCGCTGCCATGGCCGAGGGCATCGGCCTGCAATTCACCTTGACGCAACGAGTCCTGCTCCAGCCAGAAGCGCCGCCCACCTGTTAGGTACTGGGCCTGCTGCGCCGAACAGCCGCTGTCGATCACACCCACGCACAGTTCATTCGTCATTGCGTAAAGACTCCTGCCAGACCGCTTGCAAACGGCCGTCTTCAAGGTGCAGGTGCAAGTCGGCGTCGGCCAGGGTACTGGTGCGATGGCTGATGAGAATCCGCGTGCGCCCGGCGAACAGCTGGTCGATAGCGGCGATCACTTCGCGCTCGGTCGCCTCGTCCACCGCCGAGGTTGCTTCGTCGAGCACCAGCACCCGTGGGTCCTGGAGCAAGGCGCGGGCAATGGCGATGCGCTGTTTCTGCCCGCCGGACAGTTGCTGGCCACGTTCTCCGAGTTGGCCGTCGAGGCCAAGTGGCAAGGCCTCGACCAGTGACTCCAGGCGCGTCAGGCGCACCACTCGCTCAAGGTCTGCCCGGCTGGCCTCGGGCACGCTGTAGGCCAGGTTCTGCGCCAGGGTGCCGCGAAACAGCACGATGTCCTGGCTGACCACGGCAATCGACCTGCGCAGGGCCAACAGATCCAGGTCGCGCAGGTCGGCGCCATCGAGCAGGATGCGCCCCTGCTCAGGGTCGTAAAAGCGCTGCAGCAGATCGATCAGGGTCGACTTGCCGACCCCGGAGGCGCCGCTGATTGCCACTTTCACGCCTGCCGGTATGCAGATATCGACGCCGCCAAGCACCCGGCCCAGACGCTGTTCGTGGGCGAAATGCACAGTTTCCAGGCGCAGCTCCCCAGGCCCCTGTGGCATGGGCAGCGGCGCTGTCGCCTGACGCACGCCAACCGGCTCCTGCTGCAATTCCATCACTCGCCCGAGGCTGACGGCCATCCGCTGCACCGCCACGTACAGACCGAGCAGGCTCTGTACCGGCCCGACTGCCATGCCCAGGTAGGTGGAGAACGCGATCAGTGCGCCCAATTGCCAGGTACCCTGAATCACCCAATAGCCGCCGACCAGGAACGCACAGGCTCGACACAGTGAGGTCAACGTACCCGGCACCGCCTGGGTGAAGAACTCAGTGACCTGCACCCGCAGCAACTGGCTCATGTAGCCCTGCCCCAGGCGCTCCAGGCGCTCGGACTCGCGGCGCTGCTGCCCGGCCGCCTGAATGAATTTCATCGCTGGCAGGGTCTCGACCAGAAACGACGAGACATCGGCAGAGCGCTCGCGCAGGTTGCGCACTTCGCGTTCAACCTTGCGGCGCATCCAGCGCAGCCACAGCACTTCGATGGGGATCAGCAGCGCCAGCAACAACGACAGCTGCCAGGACAACATGAGCATCAGGGTGACCGCACCGATCAGGCCAATCACACTGGAAACCGCGGCGAACAGCGAGTCCACGGCAAAGCGCTGGATCTCGGCAACATCGCCATCGAGCCGGGAAAGAATGTCGCCGATGCGCTTGCGCCCATAGAACGCCGGTGACAACTGCTGCAGGTGGCGGTACAGGTCATCGCGCAGGGCGAACAGAATACGCCCGGACAGGCGTGTATGCAGATAGCGGTTGATGCCCGCCAGCAGCATGCCGACAACCCCGACGGCAATCATGATCAGGGCCACCTGCCAGAGTACCTGGAAGTCCTTGGCCAGCAGGCCTTGGTCGATCAGGGTTTTGACCAGCCAGGGCTGCACCAGCACCAGCAGCGACGCCGTCAGGGACAGCCCGAGCAACACGGCAATCGCGCGCCGGTGTGGCCGCACGAAGCCGTACAGCCAGGCCAACGCGTGACGCATCAATTGCGGGTCGGAGCTGTTGATCAGCCGGAGAAAAATACCGCCCATCTATTGCCCCTCATCCGCGCAATTGCTTGAGTTTTCGGTACAGCGTGGCACGGCTGATACCCAAGGCCTCGGCAGCTGCCGAGACATTGCCCTGGTGGCGCGCCAACGCGCCGCGGATCAACTCCACCTCGTTGTCACGGATGCTGCCGGATTGCTGCGCACTGGCACTGAGTTCCTCGAGCAGGCAATCGGTCAGGTGTTCCAGGCTCAGCACCTGCTCACCCGGCTCGCGCATGGCCAGCGCCGAACGCAGGACCATTTCCAGCTGACGGATGTTACCCGGCCAGTCGAAGTTGCCGAGCAGCTCGCGCAGGCCCTTGTCCAGGTCGACCCCCTCGGCGCCGAACTTGGCCAGCAGGCTGTCGATGACCTCGCTCAGGTCGTCACGGTCGCGCAAGGCCGGCAGCTGCACGCTGACGCCATTGATGCGGTAGTAGAGGTCTTCGCGAAAGTGCTGGTCGAGCACCAGCCTCTTCAGGTCGCGGTGGGTGGCGCAGATCACTGCCACGTCGATGTCCTGCTCGTCGCCACCGCCAAGCGGCGCCACCCGGCGCTCCTGCAGCACCCTGAGCAGGCGGGCCTGCAGGGCCAGCGGCATATCGCCGATTTCGTCGAGAAACAAGGTGCCGCCGTGGGCCTGCATCAGCCGGCCGACCATACCGCCACGGCGCGAACCGGTGAAGGCGCCTTCGCGATAGCCGAACAGCTCGGACTCGATCAGACCTTCCGGGATGGCGGCGCAGTTGACCGCCACGAAGGGTTTGTCGGCACGCGGGCTGGACTGGTGCAAGGCCCGCGCTACCACCTCCTTGCCGGTGCCGGTTTCGCCAAGCAACAACACCGGCAAATCATTGTTCAAGCCCCGGCACGCCATGCGCAGGGCTCTGGCCAGGCGTGCATCGCTGCCGGCCAGGGTCTCCAGTTGCGCAGGCTTCTGCGTGGGCAGCGCTTTGCCAAGGGCTCGCGGCGCACTCACGGCGGCACGCTGCGGCAGGTGTACCGCGCGGAAGAAAAACTCGCCCTTGGCGGTCTGCACGCTGTTCACCCGGTCGCTCCACAGGCGGGTGAGGAAGGCTGATGTACGCTCGCCCATCAGCTCGCTGCAACGCCGTCCAAGCAGCGCCGGACGCGCCAACTGGAGCAGTTCACAAGCGCGTTCGTTGGCCGCCAGCACCTCGCCATCGAGGCTCAGGGCCAGCAGGCCGTGCCAGGCACTGCCGAGGTATTGCGCACGGTTGTGAAAGGCCAGCACCAACTGATCGGGATAGCACAAGCCAAACATCCGGCTCTCGATGTTGCTGGCCGCCATGATCAGTGTCGAGAGGTTGTCCTGAGGCTGGGCCATGACCCCTTCGCGGGTCAGGTCGAGAACGCCGATCACATGCCCCTGAGGATCGCGCAGCGGCACCGAGGTGCAGGAGAACGGGCTGAGCCGGTCAAGGAAGTGCTCGCCGCAGTTGATCAGGGTCGGACGGCCCTCGACCACCGCCGTGCCGATGGCATTGGTGCCACGGCTCGACTCGCTCCAGCAACTGCCCGGATGCAGGTCGCGCAGGCCGACCTGATTGAGTTCGGCCGTCTGACCGCCGACGGCGAGGATATTGGCCTGCGCGTCGCCAAGGATGATGATCCCGCTGTTGCCTTGACGGGCAACCAGGTATTCCATTTCCGGCGTCGCGGCGTCGATCAACAGGCGGTTGCCGTCGAGCAGCTCCTGCAAGCGCTGACGTACGCCGAACTCGACCTCATCGGACGCCAGGCAGCTCAGGCCATGACCCAGACTGCGCCGCCACGAGGCATCGATTTCCTCGCGCAGCATGCCCTGCGGCAAGGCGCCTTCACTGGCCAGTTTCAGCCGGGCCATACGCGAGGTCTGCAACGGATCGGTAGCTATTGTTATTGGTATATGTCGCGCCATCTCTGACTCCAGCGTGATGCGATTGCTCCATCACGCTGACTTTACCCCAATATCTCCGCGCTTCAACGCATTGCTGGCAAAACCACCTCAAACAAAACGTTCAAAGCGATAAGGTGCCGGATCGATAATTGGCGTGTGCCCAGAAACCAGGTCGGCCGCCAGTTGTCCGGCGGCTGGCGAAGTACCAAAACCATGCCCGGAAAAGCCGGTGGCCAGGGTCAGCCCAGGCAGCTTTGGCACCGGCCCGATCACCGGGATCGAGTCGGGCGTCACATCGATAGTGCCGGCCCAGGCCTGTTCGATCTGCGCCTGTTCAAACACCGGCCAGGCGGCTTTGAGGTTGTTCATCGCTTCGTTGTTGAGCGATGTATTGGCTTGCGGATCCTGCACCCTGACCCGCTCGAACGGGGTAACGTTCGCGGCCTTCCAGCGCCGCGCGAGGGCAAGATCCGTGAAAAAATGCTTGCCGAAGGAGACGCGCAAAAAATCCCGTTGTGCGCGAAACGCTGGCAAGTAGCGTGAGCCCAGCAGCAAGTGGTCGAGGGTCAGGAATGCATCCAGCTTGCCGCGCTGGGTGATGATGTAGCCACCATCCTTGTGCTTGCGAAAGGAGAAATCCGGCGCCCCGACGGCAATATCGGTCGGGCCCTGCATCGGTTTGGTGCGCAACACTGAACACACCAGCGGCAGGGTTGGCAGGGCGATCCCGTGGTTACCCAGAAAGCGCCTCGACCAGGCGCCACCGGCCAGCAGCACCTGGTGACAGCGGATCTCGCCTTTTTCGGTGACCACACCACTGATCTTGCCGGCCGAGGTCACCAAGGTGCGTACCGCACAGTGCTCGATAATCACCGCGCCCTTGGCCATCGCCGCTTTGGCGATGGCGCTGGCGGCCAATGTCGGCTCGGCCCGACCATCGGACGGGGTATAAATGCCGCCCGCCCAGTCGCCTTTACCACCCGGCACCAGGGTTTCGATTTCACGCTTGCTGAGCAGGTGTGAATCCAGCGATAGCGCACTCACCGACTTGAGCCAACCTTCGTGCATGGCCATCTGTGCTTCGTTGCGACCGACAAACATGATGCCTGCCTGGCGGTAGCCGACATCGGCGCCTACCCGTTCCGGCATTTGTGCCCACAAACGATCGGAAGCTTGCGCCAAAGGGATATCTTCGGCGTGGCGACTGGTTTTGCGCACCCACCCCAGATTGCGTGAAGATTGCTCTCCCGCCAGTCGGCCTTTTTCCAGCACCACTACCGGAATATTGCGCTCGGCCAGCGAGAGTGCAGCGGTCAAACCGATAATGCCACCGCCAATGATCACAACCGAGGTGGACGACGGAAACGCGCTTGATGTGTGCACAGTCGCAATAGTGGGTGCCATGACAAAGACTCGACTTACTAGGGGTTAAGACAGGTAAACGGGAGCGCCATTTCGATCTCGGTCGTTACCGCGGCAGTTTGATTTCCACCACGTTGGCGCGCGATGCATTGCGGTAAGCGGTAACTTCGATCTCGACTTTGTAAACCGTGGAGCCCAACGGTGGACAGGTAACGGTACTGGCCGGGTTGATCCCGCGAAATTTCTCGCCAATCAAGGTCATGACCTTTGCGACATCCTGCGGGTCCTGAATAAATACGCGCGAACAAATAACATCGGCCAGGCTTGAGTCAACGGCATGGAGCGCCGCCTCGATGTTGCGGAACACCTGCTGGGTCTGCTCGACCACATCCTCGGAGATCAACTGGGTTTCAGGATTGCGCCCTGCCGTATTGGATACGTAAATCCAGTTATCGACCGCGACCAGACGCGAGTAGCTGCCCATTTCTTCGTACTTTGACGCGGTTTTAAGCTTGATGATTTCGGTCATGCCTGGTGCCTCTTAAAGTTAACTAAAACGTATTAGCTGAGCACCGGGGTTTCCCAGAGATTCAACTTGGTGCCGATGCCTTTTTCAATCGCATTACGGTATACGACCGTGCCCCAGGCCACGTCTTCAACCGGCATTCCGCCCACCGACATAATGATGATTTCTTCATCATTTTTACGACCCGGCGCATCACCGACAATGATCTTGCCAATATCTTCCAGCTCTTCGGCGGTCAACTTTCCTTCGGCGAGCATATCCATGAAACGCACACCGATCACTGGCACACAGTTATGCGCAGGCTTGGGTAATTCTTCGAACCAGGCGTGATAAAGACCGGTGTTGTCCAGCACTTTTCGAACATCCGCTTGTTCCATGCCATCATCCAGCCGGCAACTAGCGGGCATCGCCATAAATGCACCGGGCTTGACCCACTCGCGCTTCACAACAGGATAGGTTTGTGGGTCACCGGTTGCACCCGAACTGCAGTAAGTGACCAAGTCCGAGTCGCGCACTACTTCTTCAAGGGTATCAACAACATGAATATTGACGATTTGTGGATAGGTTTCTTCCAACCAGGAAATAAAGTCGTCAAGGCTCTTCTGGCCGCGTCCTTTAATCTTGATGGTATCAATCAGCGGGCACACGGCAACAAAGGCTGCAAGGGTGGTTTTGCCCATCACACCCGGGCCCAGCAGGCCGACAACCCTGGAATCCTTGCGTGCCAGATGGCGTGCGCCAACCCCCGGAATGGCGCCGGTACGGTAGGCCGAAAGCAGGTTCGCCGACATGTGCGCCAAAGGTGCGCCGGTGTCGGGATCATTAAGGGTAAACATCAGAATCGAGCGTGGCAGGCCTTTTTCGCGATTGGCGATATTCGAGCCGTACCATTTCACGCCGGCGGTACAGAAGTTGCCACCCAGATAAGCGGGCATGGCCATCAGCCGACGATCGGCGGTTGGTTTTGGCATCTTCGGGAAGGGCGAGTTTTCCGGAAAGGTTACCATTGCGCCGTGCGAATCATTATTAGGTCCGGCCATACGATAGTCACCTTCGTACAACAGGCCAAACATCTCTTCCATTGTATCGACACAGCCCGCCATGTCGGTCACGCCGGCACGGATCATGTCTTGCTCAGAAAGATAGATAAAATCAATTTTTGTATTATTGGACATAATTTTTCTCAGACTGAAATGATACAATCCCGAGAAAGCGCACGGACACGCCCTCCCCTCAGGCCTTGACGCCTGGTTGTTCCATCAACATAGGGGTTCAGTATACGGAGCCCACTGAGTGGGTATTGTATATTTCGGACATGAGTGGCCCGTTCAAGCACATTTCATTGTGCGGCCATTGCATAACAATAAGAACCACAGTGGCAGGTCCCGCTTATGAAAAAAACGCATATATCTACATTTGCGTCCAGTACGTTTGAACAACCTTGGTTCGTATTGAATTCATCGAACTATTCGGTGATTGCCTCTGCGCATCCAGCTATTTCTCATTTCTATGCGCTGGATATAGCCCAGTCCGCTAATGTGATGCTGGCTATTCCCGACGGTTGCGTGGATATCGTCGTGGATTGTGATAGCACTCAACCCAGTGCGCGGGTCTGCGGTACGCCGTTGCAAGCCAGGCAAGTGGAGCTGCTTGAGAATCACCATTATTTCGGCGTGCGCTTTACCCCCGGTGTGATCCCGGGTTTTATAAATGCGTTAGCCGAAGAGTTGACCGAGCAGGAATTGAACTTGCTGGAGGTGACATCGCTTGCTCAGCGGTTTATCGATGAGGTTATTAAAACCCCGCTGCTTAGCGAACAAATGAAGGTGTTCAACCGCTACCTTGCAGCTGACACCTTGCACAAAACCGCTGACCTCACCGCTGCGGTGATCCACACCGTGCTGCAACACAAGGGCGATATTCGCGTACAACAACTTGAACAGCTGAGTGGCTACACCACCCGTACCATTCATCGGCAGTTTACCCAGGATACCGGCATGACCCCCAAGGCGTTCTGCCGCATCATCCGCTGCCAGGCTGCTTTGCATTCGATCAACAGTGAGCAGGATCTGTCATTTTCAGAACTGGCCATGGAGCTTGGTTTTACCGACCAGTCCCACTTCCTGCGGGATTTCAAAAAACTGGTCAGTACCACACCTCATGACTATCAACAGCGCATCATTCAGGGCGCGTACACGCAACGGATCAAGCAATCGCGCGAAGCGATTCTTCATGCTTAGTGGCGAGGCGTCTCCGACGGGTGCTCGCCAAACAGGGTTTTGTAATACCCGGAAAAATGGCCGAGATGGGTAAAGCCGAAATCACTGGCAATGCGTGCCACGGTCACTTCATTGGCACAGGTCTGGCGCAGACGCCGACGGGCAGCATTGAGCCTTACCGAACGCAAGTACTCAACCGGGCGCAGGCCCGTCACGCTCTGAAAGCTGCGTTGCAGGGTGCGCCGACTGACATTCAGGCGTTCGCACAATTCGAGCACTGAAATCGGTTCGTCATTGTGGGCCATCGCCAGCTCCTGGCTCTGTTTGACCAGGTAGGCACTGACCATGTGATTGCCCGAACGCCCCGAATCGCCTTCTACCCGATGGTCGAGTAAATCGAGCATGCACTCCAGGGTCAGATCTTCCAGCAGGTGTTCCGGCAGAAAGCTGTTTTGCAGTGCAGCGGTTACCACCTCTTCCAGACGCTTGCGCACGGTTTGCAGCACTTGCTGGCGTAACTCCAGACGCGAGACGCGCGCCAGGCGGCGCATTTCACTGTCCGAGAACTCCCTGGCGGCGAGGTTTTCCAGACGAGTGGCTTCTACGGTAATGGCCAGCAGGTCCATGCCTTCGGCGGCCTGCACGAAAAACTCCTGGCCACTGTGAAGAAGCGTGACACATTCGGTGCCCAGGCTTTTACCCTGAAACACCGCCGACTCCCCTCCGCGCATCGGCATTGCCAGGCACAGCCGACCCGGCGGCGCCACCCCGTGCTGAACCACGCGCTTGTTCAATGATTCCTGAAAAATCTGGAAACGCTCGCCCGTGACGTGTTTGAGCACGGTCTGCACAGGGCCGGTGCTCAATTGATCGTAGGTTTGCTGCCACCCCACGATCGCACCCGCGTGCAGCTGTACATCGTCAAAGCTTTGCATCTGGGCAGACATCGCCATCGTTAACACCTGTTATTGACCTGTAACAAATTGTAAGCAAGCTACAGGCCAAAGGCCTTGTCCTTTAGCGACCACTCATCCGCTAATCCAGGTTGATGCTAGAAGGCCATCAGGCAGCGTGATTACCCAGGCCGCTGAACCTGAGCGGGGCAACACTGCGCAAGCGTGCGGCGAGCAGCACCCCGGCCAGCGCCGCCACAGGGACCACCATGCACAAGGCCAGAGACAAGGTGGTACTGGCGCCGGTCAGCACATCGAAGTGGACGATAGCGGTGATCAACACCGCCAGCAGCGCGACCCCGGAGAGTGCCGGCAGAATGAAGCACTTGAGGCGGCTGTCGGCGTGCTGCGGGTTGGCTTTGAAGAAGCCGATGACCGCCAGCGAGGTCAGCACCATCAGCAGAATCAGGCACAGGGTGGCGACGTTGGAGAACCACGAGAACAACTGCAGCACCGGGTCGGCCCCGGCCAGCACAAACACCGCGAGAATGCCGGCCGCAATCAGCGACTGCAGCCCCGAGCCCAGATGCGGGCTTTGATGCTTGCGGTGGGTGATGCCCAGCTTGCCAGGCAGCAGCCCGTCACGGCCAATGGCGAAGAAGTAACGCGCGGCGGCGTTATGGAACGCCAACAGCCCGGCGAACATACTGGCCACGAACAGGAAGCGGATGGTGTTGGTCAGCCCAGAACCGACGTACTGGTCGGACAGCGCGTACAGGAAGGTGGTCGGGTCTTGCAGCGCTTGCAGGGTAGACACGATGTCATCAGCCCCGGCGCCGACCACCATGGCCCACAGCGACAGGGTGTAGAAGCCGCCGATCAGCAGTACCGACAGGTACGTGGCCCGCGGAATGGTGCGCTTGGCATCCTTGGCTTCTTCACTGTAGAGCGTTGTGGCCTCGAAACCGATAAAAGCGGCAAAGCAGAACAGCAGGCCAATGGACGGGTTGCCGCTGCTGACATGAGCGGCGGTGAACGCATCAGCGTTGACGCCGTGCGCCCCGCCACTGCTCAGAATCGCCACATCAAGCACCATGACGGCGACATACTCGGCGATCACGGTGATCGACAGCACGCGTGCCGAGAGATCGATATTGCGGTAGCCAAGGCAGGCAATCAGCCCCAGCGCCACGGCAGAGCACAGCCACCATGGCACCTGGATGCCGAACACCTCGGCCAGGCTGCCGGCGACAATGGCGCCAAACAAGCCGTACATACCCGCTTGCAGCACGTTATAAGCGACCATCGCCAGCATCCCGGCAGCACCGCCGGCCAAACCACCCAGGCCACGGGTAATCAGGGCATAGAAACCGCCGGCATGGCTGATGTGCCGGGCCATCCGGGTATAGCCCGCTGCAAAGCACAGCAGCACGACCAGGGTGGTAATCAGTAATGCAGGCGTTCCCGCGCCATTGCCAAGCATGATGCCAATGGGAAAACCACCGGCCAGCACACTGAGCGGACTTGCCGCTGACAATACAAAGAAGATGATCATGGCAACACCGAGGCTGCCACGCCGCAGCTCCGTCGAGGAGCCGTCGCGCAGGGATTCGCTCATTTTTTTATACCTTGTTGTATGAGGCAGTCTTTGCGGGGTTGAAAGCCGCGGCATCCTTGCACGCAATGCGACGCGGCGAATTATTGTTTTGACCTTCAGGCTAAGCAGGATGCTAGGCTTCACAGGGGGAGGCGGCTATCCCAAATTGGCCGCATTTGGCCCGTCGGCGGGTGTTTTCAAGGGCATGCGACAGAAGGCCTGCACGCCCCTGCCCGCTTTGAGTCAGTAACGGATCATCACCGACTTCAACTCGGTAAACGCCTCGATAAAGGCACTGCCAAACTCGCGGCCGATTCCCGATGATTTGCTGCCGCCAAAGGGCACTGCCGGGTCGAGGAAGGTGTGCATGTTGACCCAGACCGTGCCGGACTCGATGCGTGGAATCATCCGCAAGGCCCTGGACAGGTCATTGGTCCAGAGGCTGGCACCGAGGCCGTACGGTGTGTCGTTGAGCAGCTCGATCAGTTCCTCGTCGCTATCGAAGGCCAGCAGGCAGACGATCGGGCCGAAGGTTTCCTCGGTGAGGAACAGGTCGTCGGGGCTGGCGGCACGCAGCAAGGTCGGCTCGACAAAATAGCCCTTGCCGCCCACAGTCCGCCCGCCGGTCACCACCACCTGGCCATCGCCCATGCGCGCGAAGTAACCGGCAATCTTCTGGTAATGCGCCTTGTTCGCCAATGGCCCGAGCTGCACACTCTCGTCCAGCGGCGAGCCGATCTTCAGCCCCGCCAATGCCGCGCCCAGCTTCTGCTCCAGCTCGTCAATGCGCGATCGGTGCACATAGATACGCTCGGGCGAGGCACAGATCTGCCCCTGGTGAGTGAACGCGGTCATCACCAGCCCCGGTACCACTTCATCGATATTCACATCGGCCAGCAACGCGGCGGGGTTCTTGCCACCGAGTTCGAGGGTGACACGGGTCAGCTTGGACTTCATCGCCGCAGCCCCCACGGCAATGCCGGTGGGGACCGAACCGGTAAACGAGACTTTGCGCACCTCGGCATGCTCGGTCAGCCACTGGCCAACCTTGCCGGCGCCGGTCACGACGTTGATCGCGCCCTGCGGTATTCCCACCTCGGTCGCCAACTCCACCAGGCGCAACAGGCTGAGCGGGGAAAACTCGCTGGGCTTGAGCACGATGGTGCAACCGGTGGCCAGGGCCGAGCCCAGCTTCCACACGGCAATCAACAGCGGGAAGTTCCACGGCACGATACCGGCAACCACCCCCACAGGTTCGCGGCGGGTGAAGGCGGTGTACTGCTCGCCGGCCATCGACGGCAATGACGGGGTGATGCTTTCGCCATTGATCTTGGTGGTCCAGCCGGCGAAATAACGCAGAAACACCACCGACTGCGCCACTTCCAGTCCGCGGGCAACATTGATCGCCTTACCCGAGTTCAAGGCTTCGAGTTGCGCCAGTTCCTCGCCATGCTGTTCGATGGCATCCGCCAGCCTGTTCAACAGCACACCGCGCAAGTAAGGCGAAGCCTGCGCCCAATTGCCCTTGAATGCCCGGGAAGCTGCCGCAACGGCGGCATCGACCTGCGCTGCGCTGGCATCCTGAACGCGGGCAATGGTCTGCTCGTTTGCCGGGTTGATCATCTCGCTCACACTGGCCTGATCGTCGAGCGCAGGTGCGCCGTCGATAAAGCTGCCCAAAGGCTTGGCCAGGAACGCGATCACGCTATCGAGAAGTGCTACTTCGCTCATCGGAATTTACCTTGTTATTGTTCAGTGGCGTCTGGCACGGGCAAATGTGCTTCGCTGTTCCAGGCGCTGACCGGGCGACCAAACAGGTTTTCGGTCTGGAAGTGCGACATCCGCCAGTGGCCCTCTTCCAGGGCAAAGCGAACCGTCAGCCGCGCGGCATTGAGGTGCGAGGTCTGGCTGCTGAATGTGCTGGTTTGCAGCATGACCCAACTGCCGGATGCCTCGTCACCGGCCACCTCGATCAACTCGCTGGTGAGAAAGTGCACGTTTAGTGCGAAGTGCGCCGGTGGCTTCATGTAGGTGGCGAACATGGCGCGGATCGCTTCACGTCCGCGGTAGCCGCCAAAGCTTTTCGCGTATTTGGCGCCCTTGCCCTCCCATACCGCCTCACGGGTGAACAGGCCCGCCAGCTCGTCCAGCGGCGTGTCGGCATTCAGGGCATCACAGAGCACCATGTAGTGGTTCATGCAGGCCCGCACGGCCTGTTGTGCTTCGAAATAGCGCAGACGCTTTTCCAGCTCCAGAACATCGCTCATGACTGCGCCTCAGTGCTGTGCGGTTGTTCGTGGATTCGCTGCAACAACAGCGTGGCCGCCGCCAGCAGCGCTGCATCGGCACCTTTGGCACCGACCAGCTGCAAGCCGACCGGCAACCCTTCGGCACTCGACAATGGCAAGGTGACGGCCGGATGCCCGGAAAGGTTGAATGGCCGCACCAGCGAGGTCATCCCCAATACCGCACGGGTATCGGCGGCGTCTTCAACCCGCAGGGGGAAATCGGGCATGGTCGGCAGCGCCAGAATGTCGTAGCGCTCCAGCGCCGCATCGACTTGCGCGCTGAAGCGTTCGCGCACGCGCTCGGCTTCGGCCACGGCGGCATCAGTCATTGTGCCGGCTGCCTGCAGACGCCCGGCGATGTCAGCGCCGACCTTGCCGGTGGCGAGCAAATGCGCGCAGGCGGCATGGGTTTCACGGTTGATGATGACCATACCGGCGCTATAGGCGGCTTCGAAGTCTTCACACTCGACAGGCTCAAGCACCTGACCGCTGGCATTCAACGCAGCCTGCACCACAGCGTTCACTGCCGCACTGGCCGGCACCCCGAGTACGCCGATTTTCACACTGGCGGGGGGGTTGGCCGGGCTGAATGCCGGATCGATGATCGCCATGGCCTTGATCAGCATGGGCAACGAGGCCGCAAACGGACCGACGCAATCCAGGGTTGTGAAGGCCGGCATCACGCCCTGACGGCTGACCCGCCCGAAGCTTGGCTTGAAGCCGAAAATCCCGCAGCAGCAGGCCGGCACTCGCACCGAACCACCGGTGTCGGTGCCCAGGCTGAAATCTGCCAGCCCCGCCGCCACCGCAGCGGCAGAGCCGCTGGAGGAACCACCCGGAATCAGTGCCGGGAAGCGCGGATTGACCGCCGTTCCGGTGTAGTGATTGATCCCGGTGGTACCAAACGCCAGCTCATGCAGGCTGGTTTTGCCGGTGATGCGGCAACCGCTGTCGAGCAGCCGCTGCACCACCTCGGCATGCTGGCGGGCAGGTTCGGCCTGTTCAAGTGCGCGGCTCGATGCGCGCGTAGGCGAGCCGGCAATGTCGATGGTGTCCTTAACCATCACGCTCGGGCCAGTGCCACCCATGTTCAACGCCTCAACCACGATTGCCATCGCCATAACCTCGCTTGGTAGCGGGCGCAACGCGCGCCAACGCCGCTTGAAATTGATTTTTATACGTGAATAGTCAACTGAATATTCACGTTTTATTTTGTCTATTTAGAACCCGTAATGCCCGCAACCTCAAGCCGTAGCGATCTGCGCGCTTTGGTCGCAGCCAACTTCGGGGTGTCCTTATTACGGGAAAAGTCTATGATTGGGCATCACTTACTTCAGCCAGTCCGTCATGAGCCCAACGAAGAAGCGCCACAGCCGTTACGACCCCTCCAGCGAAGATTTCCGCAAAGAAGATTTTCCTTTTTACTGGCTGGCGCGCGTGCACGGTCAGTACACCCAGAACATGGAGCGACTGCTTAAAAAGGTTGACCTCGATGTTGCCCGCTGGCGCGTTCTGTGGATCCTCAACCAGAACGGCCAGTCGAGCATTTCCGAGATCTCGACCCACGCCATTGCCAAACTGTCGACCATCACCAAAATCGTTTACCGCATGAAGGAAGACGGCCTGATCGATACCGCGCAAAGCACTGAAGACGGCCGCGTCACCCAGGTGTTCATCACGCCGCTGGGGCTGGCCACGATCGAGCGTATGCAGGGCGTCACCAGCGAGTTGTTCAAACGCAGTTTTGCCGGCCTCACGGAAAGCCAGGTCGAGCGCCTTAACCGCACGCTCGAGACGGTTTTCCATAACCTTGAAAGCTTTTAGCGCCCGCCCCCTGGGCAAAGGAATAATCAGCAGGCCTTGGATGACTGGCCAAGACGGTGGTAGGCACGGTTGAAATACACCAGGCCCTCATCCGAGCCGCCATGGCGAATGGCCTGGACTTCACAATAGAAAATGCTGTGCGAGCCCACTTCATGCACCTGGGCAATCCGGCAGTCGAAGTTCACCAGCGCGTCGAGCATCACCGGCGCACCGCTTTCCAGGGTGGTCCAGTTGGTGGTGGCAAAGCGCTCATCCATGCTCAGCGCCTTGTTGGCAAAGGCGCCGGACTGTTCCTGGTGGGTGCCGGCCAGCACGTTGACACACACCACCGCGTTGGCTTGAAACTGGGCGTTGGAATGTGAGGCGCGGTTCATGCACACCAGCAGTGTGGGCGGCGAGTCGGTAACGCTGCACACCGCCGATGCGGTGAAGCCAAAGCGCCCGGCGTGGCCATCGGTGGTGATCACCGATACGGCGCCGCCGAGCAGCGCCATGGCATTGCGAAAGCTGGTCAGGTCAACCATGTTCGTTCTCCTCAGATGTCCAGCACGAGCGTTTTTGACTTGGCGCGCGAGCAGCACACCAGGATCTGGTCATTGCCAGCTTTTTCTTCGTCGGTCAGGTACACATCACGGTGATCGGGCTCGCCTTCAAGCACGTCGCACAGGCAGGTACCGCACACGCCCTGCTCGCAGGAGATTTCGATCTTGATGCCGACACTGGCCAGGGCATCCAGAATCGACTGCCCTTCTGCTACCTCGACCGTCTTGCCACTGCGCGCCGCGACCACTTCGAAGCTGGCACCGCTGGCATCCACCTCGACCTGGAAGTACTCCTTGTGGATGTGATCTTCGGCATACCCCAGCTCGCGAGCGCCGTTGATCACCCAATCCATGAAGCCGGTAGGGCCGCAGGTGTACATGTGCACCCCGGACTCCCCTCGCCCCAGCACCTTGACCAGGTCAAGCCTCTGCTCCGGCGCTTCGTCATCAAAGTGGGTGACAACATGCTCGGCGAAGGGCGCGCATTGCAACTCCTCGAGAAATGCACAGCGGTCACGGGCACGCCCGCAGTAGTGCAGCTCGAAACGCTGGCCACGCTGATGCAGGGCATAGGCCATGGCGATCATTGGCGTGATGCCGATACCGCCACCGAGCAGAATGCTGCGCTGCGCATCGTCGGCCAATGGAAACAGGTTGCGTGGCGCGCTGATCTGTACTTCGTACCCTTCGATCAGGGTGTCGTGCACGCTCACAGAGCCGCCCCGCGAGGCCGGGTCTTTGAGTACACCCAGGCGATAGCTGCTGAGGTCGGCAGGGTTGCTGCACAACGAGTACTGGCGCACCAGGCCTGGGGCGACATGGATATCGATGTGGGCACCGGCCTCAAAGTCTGGCAACAGCGCGCCGTCGGTGCGGGTCAGATCGAGGACGACCACGCCGTCCCCTTGCAGCTGGCGCTTGCGCACCACTACATTCAAAAGTTGTTCAGTCATGGCGATTGCTCCATGTAGTCAGGAGGGCCACCGCAGTGGCCCGGTGTCGGCTCAGCGCATGAACAGGCCGCCGTTCACGTCCCAGGTCGCCCCGGTGGTGAAGTAGGCTTCGGGGCGCGCCAGCTGGACGATCAGGTCACCGAGAAAATCCGCATCGCCAAGGCGTTGCACCGGTATGTTGGCGCGCAAGCCGGCAAGCTTCTCGGCAGGTACCGCGGCATGCACCGCAGGCGAGTCGATCGGCCCTGGCGCGATGGCGTTGACGGTCACCCCACGGCTGGCGAACTCTTTGGCGAAGATTTTCGTCAGGGTCAGGATCGCGCCCTTGCTCGCCGCGTAGTGAGCGCCCGTCGCAGTCCCGCCGTTCTGCCCGGCCAGCGAGGCCATGTTGATGATCCGCCCGTAGCCGGCCTCGGCCAGGTAGGCACCGAGCACCTGGCAGCCGAGGAAAATGCTGCGCAGGTTCAGGCCCACCACGGCATCGAACTCTTCAGGGCTGATCTGCATCAGCGGCGTCGTTTTGGTCACGGCGGCGTTGTTGACCACCACATGCAGCGCGCCAAACTGCGTCAGCACCTGGTTCAACGCCTGCTCAAAGTCCGCCTTGTTCCCCACATCCAGCTGTACTGCCAGCGTGCGTTCACCGGCCGGATCGAGCAACTGCGCGGATGCTTGTGCAGCGTCCAGGCTACGGTCGGTGACAACCACCCGGTACCCGGCGTCCAGCAGTCGGGCGCAGAACGTTTGACCCAGGCCTTGCCCTGCGCCGGTAACCAATGCGACTTGGCTCATCGATAGGCTCCTTTAGAGGATGTAACCGATACCGGCGAGGGTATCGTCGCTGTTGATCAGGCTGATCACCTTGCGCTGGATCTTGAAGCCGCCTTCGGCGCGCACCAGCTGGTAAGTCAGGTCCGCGCTGTAATGCTTGAGGCTTTCCTTGCGAAACTCGCGCACGTTCTGCGCGCAGCGCACGGTCAGGTTCATGCCGTCATCGACCAGCACGCGAAAACGCGAGAGCGAACGCACCGTGCGCGGTTGCGGGCTGGTGGAGATCGACTCACCGCCGATCAGCCGTTGTACCCGCAGCTTGCGCATGTGGTGATCGTCATAGGCATAGTTCAGGGTGTTTTCGAAGTCGGTTTCCTTGGGATTGATCGGGATGATATAGGTCCCCTTTTCAGTCCACAGGTTGAGCCAGGCGTCGTATTCGCCATGGTCGAGCATGTCGCCTTCCTGCCAGATGAAAGCGGTGACTTCTTGCAGCAATTGCAGGTTCATAAGGTTCTCCACACTCAAGCCGACATCATCTTTTTCCACTGCTGGTAGGCCGCACGCATGCCGGTTTCGGCACTGACGTCGGATACCAGACCGTCTTCGCTGGGCTTCTCGCCCGCCAGTCCGCGGTTGAGCATGATCCACAGGTCTTCACCGGCGTTGGCGCCCTTCTGTACCCGTTCCCAGGCTTCGGAGTCGTCCGGCGTACCGAAGCCCATCGGGCCCTGAAAGTGTTCGTGCAGACGCAGGCGGTAGCGGTTGGCCACGGCCGGGCCGCCATCCATGGTGATCACCGAGTGGTGGATCTCGGTTTCGTTGACCGAGATCGGCTGCAGCACACGGAAGAACGCCATCGAACAGGCGATGTTGGGGAACAGGTTGAGGTTGAAGCCCGAGCCACCCACAGCGCGTACGATGCGGCGCACCTGCTGCTCCTCGATGCCTTCGTCGCGCAGCTCGGCCGCCAGCGCCTCGAAGCGCTCGGGGATCGGCTTGTCGAGATCGGCTTCGAGGTCGACCAGGTCGGGAATCATCACCATGACGCTGTGGCCATTGCCCAGGTCTTCGACATAGCCAGGACCCTGGACGAAGTCGAACAGCTCCAGAGTCTGCTCGTCGACCGAGGACAGGAAGCTCTTGTGCACCAGCGGGAAGTGGTAGGCATCGGTGGTGTTTTCCAGCTGGATCTTCCAGTTGCCCGGGAAGCGGAAACGGTGCTCACCCGGGACCTTGATGCCGTAGCCAGCACCCTGTTTCATGAACAGGTCGATCCACTTTTTCGCCGCGCCGAGGAAATCCTCAAGCGGTTCGATATCGTCTTTGAACGTGGCAAAAATCATCCCGGCGTAGCTTTCCACGCGCAGGCTCACCAGCGGCAGCTCGGCCTTGTCGATGCAGTCGGCGTAACTTTCCGGGTGCGGAATACCGCGCAACGAACCGTCCAGGGCGTAGCCCCAGCCGTGGTATGGGCAGACGAAGCTGTTGGTTTTGCCCTTCTTGTGCTCGCAGACGGTGGCGCCACGGTGACGGCAACGGTTGAGCAGGACGTTGATGTTCTTTTTACGATCGCGTACCACGATCACCGGCTGCTTGCCGACAAAAGTCGTCTTGTAGTTGCCTGCTTCAGGCACTTCGCTTTCGTGGGCGACCCATACCCAGGTGCTGTAGAAGATCTTCTGCAGTTCGGCATCGAACAGCGCAGGATCGGTATACAGCGAGGTATGGACACGGTCGGCCTGCACCAACTCGGCAGGGTCGACTGCCAGGTTTACGGCGGGAATCAAATTGCTCACGGTATCTCCTTGCCGGCCTGTAAGCCGGCAACACTTCACCTTCTGCTGCAATCGCAAGACGCAACAGCGGGACCTTGTTGTTGTAAATGATGTATTGCGTTATTCGCGGCTACGGGGCCGTCAATCAAGCACGCTGAATAATCAGTTCGCGACCGACACGCGCTTCGACTTTGGCGTAGCGCCACAACTTGTAGGGCGTCTCGCCCACTGCCGTGGTGCGGAACAGGTTGCACGCCGCATGCACGGTTTCGATATCTGCGACATCGGCCAGCAGGTACGTGGTCCAGGGAAAGCCATCGGAAGGACCGACCATGCTTTTGTCGTCATCCATATTGCCGATCACTTCGACACCCGGCAGATCATGGATGCCGTTCCACATCTCGCTGAAGGCGGCCCAGACTTGAAGTTGCTCTTCACGCGGCGCATCGAAGAAGTTCTGATTGATGCCCATGCAGAACAACACGCGCAGTGCTTTTTTATCGCTCATGATTAGTGCTCGCTAATTAGATGTAGCCGGGAAGCGGTTGTTTGCCGAAAAAGATCGCCCCGGCATTTTGATAAGTGACGTCGCCCATGAAAGCGTGCTGGGTCACCACTTGCGCATCATTGACGCAGCGCGCCAGCGGGCTCTCGTTGTAAACACCGGTCATGCCGGAGAGCATTTGTGCGCTACGCGCCACGTCGGCCGCGACGCGGGTGGCGTGAGTCGAAGACAGCCGCAGCAGGTTGGTCGCTTCAGCCGGTACCGGGTCACCGGCCAGCACGTGACTCCAGGCCTTCTCAATCGACTCGTAAAAGAACGCCCGTGCCGAGCGCAGCGCCGCTTCGGCCTTGGCGATATCGACCTGGGCCAGCGGACGGTCCGCCAAGGGCGGTGCGCCGGTTACCGAGATTCTGCCGCTGGCCATGCCGGCCAGTTCGTCGAGCGCGGCGCGTGCTACGCCCAGGCCAACCACCGAAAGCACCTGGGTGGCAAAGGACAGCGACGGGTAGCGGAAGAACGGCTCATCGAGGTTGGCCGCCCCGCCGCGGACAAACGTCCACTGCTCGGGCACCACCACGTCATCGATGACCAGGTCATGGCTGCCGGTACCCAGCAACCCTACGGTATCCCAGGTCGGATCAATGCGTGCCTGCGACTGCGGCATCACCGCGATTCGCGGCAGGTCGAACGAGTCGCCGTTCTGCGGGGCGATGCCGACGCCGACAATGTCTGCGCCCATGGAGCCGCTGGAGTACTTCCAGCGTCCCTTGACCTTGAACCCGCCCGGCACCACCTGCGCAGGCTGTGGAGGGAAAATCCCGCCAGCAAACACCACATCCGGGCCGTTGGCATACACCTGCGCGATGGTTTCCAGCGGCAATGCCGCCAGGTACACCGGGCTCATACCGAAACTGGCCACCCAGCCGGCAGAGCCGTCGGCATGGGAGATGCGCTCGATCATCTGGCAAAACTCGGCCGGCGAGCATTCGTTGCCGCCAAAACGCCGAGGCACCAGTGCGCGGTACACACCATGGGCCTTGAAGGCGTCGATGACATCACGGGAGATGTGCCGCTGCCGATCAAACTCACCAAGACGAGCACGGGCCCGAACACCGTCAAGCAGCGCTTCAAAGGCAGGACCACTGGAAAGCGCAGACGCAGGCGAAACATCCAGGACACTAAGCGGATTCATAGAGAAACTCCGTCTTCAGTCAGTTTAAGGGCGATGAGCAAAGGGCAAACGAGAGAGAAATCCCTCGAGATGGCAGCACGGTGGTCGATGCTGCTGGCGCTGGTGCTTGCGAAAAGCAGCCAGGCTGGCTTGGAAAAGCTGGATGGTTCGGCATGGTCGATTACCTTTTTTTGTTTTGGTGCCGTAGGACAAATGTGCATCCAATTACGTGACTAGTCAATGGAATATTCACGTATTTCGACGACCTGCATTTGGGCAAATAAACCTGAGCCAATATTGAGAACAATCTCGTAATTAGCTGATTTACTGGACTTTATTTTTTGTGAACAATCGAGGGCTGATCGTTTTAATGAAAACGATCATGGTTTTTTCGTAATTTTTCGATGAGTAACAGCCCCGCGCCTGCCGGGTTTGCAGAAGCGGGACTGTCGCGCGTTATAACCAGTCGTTACGACGGCTCTCAGCGCTCTTGCAATGCACGCGGGCGCTGGCTGCGCTCGGTGGCGCTGGCGTCCTTGGCGTCCTGCAGTTCAAAACTGAATTGCAGCTCGGCAAATGGCTTTCCATCCAGGCCGCGCGCCTGCGAGGCTTGCGCATCGTCGATGAAATCCAGGCGTCCGACCAGGCCGTCACGGGTGGCGTAGGCGAAGTCGTCCCAGAGGTACTGATCGCCCTCGAAGTTGATTTGCGTGGTCAGGTGACGGTAGCCCGGCGCAGAGATAAAGAAGTGGATGTGGGCCGGACGCTGGCCGTGACGACCAAGCTGATTGAGCACTTCTTGCGTAGTGCCGCTCGGTGGGCAGCCGTAACCGCAGGGCACAATGCTGCGAGCGCGGTAGCAGCCCTGCTCATCCGTGAGGATGCGACGGCGCAGGTTGTAGGGCGACTGAGTGGTATCGAAGTAAGAATAGGTACCCTGGGTGCTGGCATGCCAGACGTCAACCGTGGCACCGGCAACCGGCGCGCCTTGCGCATCGACGACACGGCCGTGCAGAAACATGACGGTACCTGGGTCGGTGCCATCGTCCATCCGCGCCTCGCCTTTGGACAGTGGTGCGCCGGCAACGTACAGCGGCCCTTCAATGGTCCGCGGGGTGCCGCCGGTCAGCCCGGCCTGCGCATCCTTGGCGTCTTGCAGCAGATCGAGAAAATGCTCGATGCCCAGGCCCGCCACCAGCAAACCGGCCTCCTGGTTTGTGCCCATGCGATTGAGGTAATCCACGGCTTTCCAGAACTCGTCCTCGCTGATTTCAAGGTCCTCAATCAGTCGCGCGGTGTCCTGGATGATGCGCAGGATGATCTGTTTGAAACGGCGATTGCCCTGATCATTGGCAATCCCGGCCACTTCGTTGAAGAAGTTCTGGACGTCAGCAGTGTGGGAGATTTTCACGGTCATGGTAAGTACCCGATTTTATTGTTATTGAAGGGATCAACGATCGTCGGCATGAATCGAGGACGGGTGACGACACAGTCCGTCTATCTCGATATCCATGTAGGGGAACAGCGGCAACTGCATCAGCGTGTCATGCAGTGCTTCGACACTGGCCACATCGAACACGCTGTAGTTGGCATAGTGACCGGCGATGCGCCACAGGTGCCGCCAGGTGCCTTGCTGCTGTAAGCGCTGCGCCAGTTCCTTTTCGTCCGCCTTGAGCTTGGCGGCGGTGTCCGGCGCCATGTCCGGGGGGAGTTTTACCGTCATTTTCACGTGGAAAAGCATAGAAATTACCTCTATCAACGGCGAACGAAATGCGCCAACCGCGCTTCGTCCAGAGTCAGGCCCAGGCCTGGGGTACGGGGTACATGCAGGTGGAAGTCGCGATACACCGGTGCCTCGGTGACAATTTCTTCAGTCAACAGCAACGGCCCGAACAGTTCGGTACCCCAGGTCAGCTCATTGAGCGTGATAAAGGCGTGGGCCGAGGCCAGGGTGCCAACGCTGCCTTCAAGCATCGTGCCGCCGTAAAGCGCGATGCCTGCGGCCTCGGCAATCTGCGCAGTGCGCAATACCGCGCGCGGCCCGCCATTCTTGGCGATCTTCAAAGCGAAGACACTGGCGGCGCCATCGATCACCAGGTTCAGGGCATCCTCGACGCATTCAATGGATTCATCGGCCATCAGCGGCGCCGTGCTGATCTGGTTCAGGTGCACCTGCCCTGCCCGGTTGTTGCGCGAAATCGGTTGCTCGATCAGATCGATACCGTTGTCGCCCAGCACGCGGCAAGCGCGCAGGGCTTGGGAAACATTCCAGTACTGATTGACGTCGACGCGCACGCTGGCCCGATTGCCCAGGGCCTTCTTGATCGCGATCACATGGGCAAGGTCGGTGTCGACCGGGTTGGCACCGATCTTCAATTTGAAAATGCGATGGCGGCGCAGTTCGAGCATTTGCTCGGCTTCGGCGATATCCCGGGCGGTATCGCCGGAGGCCAGGGTCCAGGCCACTTCAAGGCTGTCGCGTACACGGCCACCGAGCAGCTCGCTGACCGGCAGCCCGAGGCGTTTGCCATGGGCATCGAGCAGAGCCGTCTCAAGACCGGATTTGGCGAAGGTATTGCCCTTGGCGATCTTGTCCAGCTTGAGCATCGCCGCATTGATATTGCCGGCGTCCATGCCGATCAACGCTGGGGCGAGATGGGTGTCGATGTTCTGCTTGATGCTTTCCGGGCTTTCGTAGCCATAGGCCAGACCACCGATGGTGGTGGACTCGCCGATGCCCTCTACGCCATCGCTGCAACGCACCCGGATAATCACCAGGGTTTGCGACTGCATGGTGTGCATCGCGAGTTTGTGCGGGCGAATGGTCGGCAGGTCGACAATGAGGGTTTCAATGCGTTCGATCACGGCATGTGTCATTGCAAGCTTCCAAGGGCAAAGCGTCCGGTCGTCGGTTGACGGGGTGGACTGTTGTTTTTATTAGCTTTGCAGAGCTTTGCACAGCGCCTTGATTACGTCCAATATCAATTGAATATTCCACTATACTCAACAAGTATGAATGACGTTAATCGCGCTCGCTGTCGCTCCTGATCTTGATCTTGATCTTCATGCGCGCAAGTTCAGGCGCCGCGAACTGCGACTTCAGGAGGCTGAGCGTAGGTGCCTGTAGGGGCCGGTGCGTAGCACCTTCGGCGTAGCCGAAGAGCGCGAGCCGTAGACTTGGCGAAGCAAGTCGTAGGCCGCGTGGCCCCGGAAGGTGCCGTAGTGAAGGGACCCGGAGCGTAGCGTAGGGCCGGATGCAGGAGCGAGCGGTTTTGCCTACTTTTTCCAAGAAAAAAGTAGGCCGCCGTAAGGGCGGAAGGGGCCGGCAGAGGCGCCACACCCAATGGATAAGCTCACAGCCAACCCAACCCAACCCAACCCAAGGAACACACTCGCGGATTCAGGCTTACGCTCTTATCAGCTGCCCTAGGCGCATGAGCGAGTCCAGTTATACTGCGCGATCCTTAAGCCAATGATTTAATTCATGAAAAAGCTGTTGTCTGTTGTCACCCTGATGTTTTGCGTAGTGTCTCCCGCCCACTCCTCACCGCCTGCGACATTTTCTGAAGCCAAGGTCATCGCCAAGCAGAAGGTTTATCTCGACCAGGCCAACAGCCCCATGGGTGAGCTCTACTGTGGCTGCAAGTGGGAGTGGGTAGGCAAATCAGGTGGCCGCGTTGATCCCGCATCCTGTGGCTATCAAACGCGCAAAGAGCAAACCCGCGCTGAACGAACCGAGTGGGAACACATCGTTCCAGCCTGGACGTTCGGTCACCAACGCCAGTGCTGGCAGAACGGTGGGCGCGAACACTGCGTTGACGAAGATCCGGTGTTCCGCGCCATGGAAGCGGATCTGTTCAACTTGTACCCGTCTGTAGGTGAAGTGAACGGCGATCGCAGCAATTTCAGCTACGGCATGAACGCCGGGGTTGCTCGCCAATACGGTCAGTGCACGACAACCGTCGACTTCAAGCAAAAAACGGCCGAGCCCCGTGACGAGGTGAAAGGCCTGGTTGCCCGAACCACCTTCTACATGTTCGATCGCTACAAACTGAGCATGTCCCGTCAGCAGCAACAGCTGCTCATGGCATGGGACAAGCAGCATCCGGTAACGGCCTGGGAGAAAGAGCGCGATCGTCGTATTGCTGCAATCATGGGCCACTCCAACCCGTTCGTTAGCGGCCAACGCCGCTGGACCACGGGATACAAGCCTGTGGGTGACGGTGTTGTGAGCGCTGTCCCGCTGCGCACCGCACAAGCCACCACCAAACCCACTCTGGCAAGTGCGTCTGCCGCTATCGGAGCGATCATCGGCAACCAGAAAAGCCACGTCTATCATCTACCCAGCGGCTGCCCTGGCTATCTGCAGGTGTCTGCAAAAAACCAGGTGTCCTTCGCATCGGAAGCTGAAGCGCAGGCAGCCGGTTATCGCAAAGCGGGCAACTGCAAATAACGGCAAAGCGAGAGCGACAGGCGGTCGGACTTTCGCAGCGCAGTATTGACCCGTATCTATGCGTGCTGGAAAGCGCGTTGCCCGCACTTTACGCATCTGACACACTCAAACGCTGTACACCCTTTTGAGAAAAACGAAATGCGCAAAATAGTCGCTGTATTTGCACTCTCTCTGGCCGTAGTACCCGGGGTTTTTGCCGGGGAAACGACCAATACCGCAGTGGGCGGAGGCCTCGGTGGCGCCTTGGGCAGTGTGGTCGGCCAGGCAGTTGGCGGTAGCACCGGTGCTGCGATCGGCGCCGGCGTCGGTGGCGCAGCAGGCGGCGCAGTGAGCGCGAAAGATGGCAAAAAAACCGAGGCTGCCATTGGTGGTGGGCTTGGCGCGGTAGGCGGTCAGGTGGTGGGGCGTAACGTCGGCGGCACGACCGGGGGCGCCATCGGTGCGGGCCTGGGCGGTGCGGCCGGTAGCGCCATCGGCAATAACCTGGCCGATGACGATGACCATCACGATAACCACAAGTCCAGCCACAAACATAAGCACAAACACAAAAACAAGCACAACCATTGATCCGGGTGCGCTGGCGATAGCCCCCAGCGACTAGCAACAGCACGCGCCGGGCCTGCTTCACCGCAGCGCCCCGGCAAGGGCTAAGCTGATGCGATGGAGCTTCGTCTCTCAAGGTGAATACCATGAGTGCCCTGTCGCTGTCTGAACTCGATGCCGCGTTGCCCGGTTTGACCCGCAAGATCCGCGTACTCGATGCGCTGGCCTGGCCCGAGGGTGTCGAGGAGGCTTTCCTCGCCCAGTGGCGCAGCGGCAAGGCGCAATTACCCAAGGTCGAGTTCAGCCCACGCGAGCACAGCGCCGACATCGCCGCGCTGGACAGCTTTGTCGCGTGTTGCGATCAGGGCCATCCGGCCGGACAGTTTCTCGCCAGGACCGCGCACAGTTATGCCACCGCCGGGCGCATGCTCGGCGCCATGGGTACCCCGGCGTTTACCCGGTATTCGTCGGCGCTGTACCGGCGCCCGGACTTTTACTACCCCAGGCAAAAGCTGAGCATGCTCGACGCCGCCCATTTCTTTCTGAAAACCACCGACGCCCTGTTGGGTGGCAACTGCATTCCCCCAAGCCCCGCGGACATTCCGGCCGAAGTGTTTGCCGCCTGGCTGCAACCAGAGCTGGACCGTTTTTTTGGTGCAGGCCAGATCACCATCAAACTTGAGCCTGAACTGGCTGCCAAGGCCATTGCCGGGACCAGCCGTATTCGCCTGCGGGCCAGCGCCTTGTTCAGTGAACTGGACAAGCAGCAGTTGCTGCAGCACGAAGCCTTTGTGCATGTGGCCACCGCGCAGAACGGTGCGCGCCAGCCCAACCTCAAGTGCCTGGCCCTGGGCGCGCCACGCACCACCCAGACCCAGGAAGGCATTGCCACGCTGGCCGAGCTGTTCACCGGCAGCATGGACATCAACCGCTTGCGACGCCTCGCCTTGCGCGTGCTTGCGGTGCAGCAGGCGCTCGATGGCGCCGACTTTATCCAGGTGTTTGAAGGTTTTCTCAATGCTGGCCAGTCGCAGGAAGAATCCTTTCGCTCTACGCAGCGGATTTTCCGCGGCGCCGATGTGCGAGGGGGGTTGGCGTTTACCAAGGATGCCGCGTACCTGACCGGGCTGCTCGGCGTGCACACCCTGCTGCGCGTGGCGATCCGCGACAATCGCCCGGAACTGGTCGGGCATTTGTTTGCCGGGCGCCTGACCCTCGGCGATACCCTGCACCTGGCGCCGCTGTTCGAGTCGGGTTGGCTGGTGGGGCCAACCTATATTCCGGCCTGGGCCAGCGACCTGCGGCGGCTCGCCGCCAACCTGGCGTTCTCTGCCTTTATCGCCCGGGTAAAACTGGATGTGCTCGATCTGCAGCGGTTCATGGCCTTTGAAGACGAGCACGAAGTCGAGACTCGCACCCTGTAAGCGCGGCAGCCGCAGCACTACTCGACGCATGCCGACGTAGAGCCTCCCCCGCCCCCGCAAATGGGTAGACCCGATCAATGTGTCGACAATCCTATTGTGTTCTCGCCTTTTGTCCTTTAGATTTCGCGCACAGCCAACCAATGTGTCAACAAAATAGATTTCAGCAGGCGCAGGCTGTTTTTTGCTGGTCGTGTCAGTGGTCACTCTCACTTAGCAAAAATCTGCCCCTGCTTTTTACTTCCCGGTTCGCCACACACAGGAGATCGCCAGTGCTCGACGCTTATAACCACCACCTGAAAGTGCGCGCCGAAGAAGGCCTGCCGCCCCTCGCGCTTAACGCCGAACAAACCGCAGGCCTGGTCGAGCTGCTGAAGAATCCTCCTGCTGGCGAAGAAGCAGTCCTCGTCGACCTGATCACCCACCGCGTTCCACCAGGCGTGGACGAAGCCGCCTACGTCAAGGCCGGTTTCCTCTCT
>NZ_JANHLE010000079.1 GCF_028682475.1 Pseudomonas putida | reverse complement strand
CATTGGTCACATGATCATCTCCTTCCTGGATGACGCTATATTTAAACTCGACGATCTCTCTATTGGTAACAATGGCGAGCTGCTTGAGTTCTTTCCACTCAAATGCATAGTGATGGTATTTGGTATGCATTTCCTGGAAATTCTTTGAATGTGCCATTGATAGGTACGTCAACCCCAGGCCGCCAGGCCCTATCAGCGCACCAAGCAAGAATGACGGATCAATGGTCGCCATGAAAATAAATAAAACCGCCGTTATCCCTGTAAGCCATTTCAAAAATGTCAGAACCCATTTCGGAAAGTCCTTCCACTTGCAATGCTCCACTCCGGACGCACTAAAGCGAAAAGCGAAATTCATCCGCTGGTGCGTCATAGATAAAACCACATATATCATCAGAATATAAAAAAAAACACATGACAGTATCCGCCAGGGCTGCCCCATCCCTTCATACACCGAATACATAATAAGTGCGGCACCCAATATCAATATGGCCATGAATACAAACATGCCATTGGCTACAAAGGTGTTGTAATTACGAGCTCGGATCGTCCAAGTCAACAATTCGGGCTCATGCGCAAATTTCCACTCAAGCTGCGGCGGTAGGTCAAGGGGTTTATTAAGATTTAACATTATAGTGCTCAACGACCGTTTGAATTGGGGACGGCTAACTTAAGTAGCTCTGTGCTTTGGTGTATCAGCACGATGCCATCTTTTTCTATTAGTTCACTGCCAGGTGTACTGTTGACTCGATCAGCCTCGTTTGCTGACCATTCCAGCGCCAGTCGGAACATATAGCCGCGACCGTCTGACCGCTGCCGAACGTCGCGCGGGTATTTAATCTCCAACTCAAGAATCGGATTGTCCGTCGGGCTGTCAATCCAGACTTGCCAAAGACGGTGTTGATCTTTCTGGGTGTAAGTGAAATCCCCTGGGCGAAGGTTATATACGGGTCCGCCGGGCAACTTTCCGAGCTGCTTCGGATCGACCCAGTTGCCATCAAGAAACTGGTCGTAAAAGTTATT
>NZ_JANHLE010000078.1 GCF_028682475.1 Pseudomonas putida | reverse complement strand
AGACGTGCGGCAGCGGTCAGACGGTCGGGGCTATATGTTCCGACTGGCGCTGGAATGGGCAGCAAACGAGGCTGATCGAGTCAACAGTACACCTGGCAGTGAACTGATAGAAAAAGATGGCATCGTGCTGACACACCAAAGCACAGAGCTACTTAAGTTAGCCGTCCCCAATTCAAACGGTCGTTGAGCACTATAATGTTAAATCTTAATAAACCCCTTGAACTGCCGCCGCAGCTTGAGTGGAAATTTGCGCAAGAGCCTGAATTAATGGCTTGGACGATCCGAGCGCGTAACTACAATACGTTTGTGGCGAATGGTATGTTTGCGTTTATGCTAGTCGTAATAATGGGATGGGCGTATTTTCTATACTCAACTCCAGCGTCGGATGAGCCTTCTTTTTCAAAGTTATTGGTGAGTATATGTTTTTACATAATATGCGCGTCCGTAATCTCTACTATGACCCATCAGCGAATGAATTTCGCTTTTCGCTTCACAAAGTCCGGTGTGGAGTATTGTAAGTGGAAAGATTTTCCCGAGTGGGCTCTGACTTTTTTGAAGTGGCTTGCAGGGATAACGGCGATTGTTTTTATTTTCATGGCGACTATTGATCCATCGTTTTTGCTTGGTGCGTTGATAGGTCCTGGTGGTGTGGGTTTGACGTATCTCTCGATGGCGTACTCAAAGAACTATCGGGAAATGCATACGTACTACCATCACTATGCATTTAAGTGGGAAGAATTTACGCAGCTGGCCGTTGCTACCAATCGAGAAGTTGTTGATTTGAAATACACGATAACCATGGAGGGGGATGACTTTGAAACCAATTGGAGTCTGAATATATTTTGCAAGCGAAAGACAAAAGAAAAGGTGGCGGAACTTATCAGGCCTTATCTGTCTCCAGGAGTGCCTTTCATTAAGACAAAAGTTAATGTTCCGCTCAGTACCGATTGATGGTTGATTGTTCATGGACCGCCAACCGCTTCAAGCGTGAAGGGCTGCGCTTGTGGTTGTACCGTTGCAGCTGGGGACGCGGG
>NZ_JANHLE010000077.1 GCF_028682475.1 Pseudomonas putida | reverse complement strand
TGGGAAGAACGCTGTATTACGGTGGTGGCAGCACCCCGAGAAAGCCTCTGGGGTTCTGGGTACAAATCCAGCTGCCCGCAGCGTTGGCGGGTAAAGAGCTGACCTTGCAACCGGCAATCGTCGAGCAGCGCTATTTTTCTAAAGATCGGCTGTATGCCACTGAGAATAACTTTTACGACCAGTTTCTTGATGGCAACTGGGTCGATCCGAAGCTGCTCGGAGAGTTGCCCGGCGGACCCGTATATAACCTTCGTCCAGCGGATTTCACTTACACCCAGAAAGATCAACACCGTCTTTGGCAAGTCTGGATTGACAGCCCAGCGGACAATCCGATCCTTGAGTTGGAGATTAAATACCCGCGCGACGTGCGGCAGCGGTCAGACGGCTACGGCTACATGTTCCGACTGGCGCTGGAATGGTCAGCAAACGAGGCTGATCGAGTCAACAGTACACCTGGCAGTGAACTGATAGAAAAAGATGGCATCGTGCTGACGCACCAAAGCACTGAGCTACTTAAGTTAGCCGTCCCCAATTCAAACGGTCGTTGAGCACTATAATGTTAAATCTTAATAAGCCCCTTGAACTGCCGCCGCAGCTTGAGTGGAAATTTGCGCATGAACCTGAATTAATGGCTTGGACGATCCGGGCGCGTAACTACAATACGTTTGTGGCGAATGGTATGTTTGCGTTTATGCTAGTCGTAATAATGGGGTGGGCGTATTTTCTGTACTCAACTCCAGCGTCGGATGAGCCTTCTTTTTCAAAGTTATTGGTGAGTATATGTTTTTACGTAATATGCGCGTCCGTAATCTCTACTATGACCCATCAGCGAATGAATTTTGCTTATCGCTTTACTAAGTCCGGGGTGGAATGCTGTGAATGGAAAGATTTCCCCAAGTGGGCTCTGACATTTTTGAAGTGGCTTGCAGGGATAACGGCGATTGTTTTCATTTTCATGGCTACCATTGACCCGTATTTTTTGCTCGGTGCGTTGATAGGGCCTGGAGGTCTGGGATTGACGTACCTCTCGATGGCGTACTCAAAAAATTATCGAGAAATGCACACTCAGTATCATCATTTGGTATATGAGTGGAAAGATTTCACGCAATTGGCTATCGCAACAAATAGAGAGGTTGTAGATTTAAAG
>NZ_JANHLE010000076.1 GCF_028682475.1 Pseudomonas putida | reverse complement strand
CAAGCTGCCAACTGCTCCATTGCTATTGGCGACAGGTAGTTGTTGTAGCTGTGGAGCCTGATTTGGTTGTAGCGCAAGAAGAAGCTGGTCATATCCTGTCTGGCTTCTTCGATCGTTGCATAGCCCTTGGCGGGCACCCATTCTGATTTGAGCGTGCCAAATAAGCGCTCCGTTGGTGCGTTGTCCCAGCATTGGCCTCTGCGGCTCATGCTTTGGGTTATGCCATGCTCAAGCAGTTCGGATTGGAAACGTTGGCTGGTGTATTGGCAGCCTTGATCCGAATGAAACATCAAGCCCGCATGTTTGCCTCGTACTTCCACCGCCATTCCCAAGGCCTTGCTGACCAGGTGGGCATCATTGATCAGAGAAAATGCCCAGCCAATGACCCGACGGGCGAACAGGTCAATGACCACGGCCAAGTGATACCAGCGCTTCCCAATCATCAGGCTGGTTACGTCACCGCACCACACCTGATTGATTGCCGTGGGCTGGAAGTTACGTTCAAGGACATTCTTGGCCACAAATGCCTCTACACCTCTGGAGCGATACGGGTGGCGACGGCGCTGCCTGCTGGTCAGGTTCGCCTCCGCCATGAGTCTTCCAGCTAGATACCTTCCAACCTTTAGCTGCTGGGCCTTCAAGTACTGAGAAATCATTCTCGCACCGGCACTTCCCCTGCTTTCAGCATGCAGTTGCACGACCTTTGCCCTGAGCACATCACGCTCGGTATTGGGTACCGAGCGGCGATCAAGCCAGTCATAAAACGCACTGCGGGAAACGCCCAGAGCGCTGCAAAGCTGAATGGTCGGATACGAGCCTGACTCTCTCAGCTCCTCGATCAGGAAAAACGATCGGGATCCGACATCAAGAGAGCGGTAGCCTTTTTTAGGATTTCGGCCTCGGTCTCTAAACGCTTGATCTTGGCGCGTAACTGCTGGAGCTCCCGCTGCTCATCGCTAATTGCCTTGGTACCTGGCACTGGTTGCCCTTTCTGACGCTCTTTACGAACCTGGTCTACCCAGCGGCGCAGAGCTGTGGGGCCGACGTCCATTGATGCGCAGACCTCGGGAACCGAGCAGTTGTCGTCAAGAACCATGCTTGCAGCACGTTGCTTGAACTCGCGGGTATAAGTCTTTCGTTCTTGCATGGAACCTCCTGGTTGGGCGAATC
>NZ_JANHLE010000075.1 GCF_028682475.1 Pseudomonas putida | reverse complement strand
TTGCGGCACAGGCCCGGTAGTGCTTCGATCTGGATGTTGAAACCGCGCACTCTCAGTCAAGATGGCGACAAGCCGTTTATTGACCACAAAACTACTGCGGTTATTCTACGGCCCTCATAAATGGATTTTACTTGTGCAGAGGACCGATATGCCCCAGAAGCTGTCTGAGGAAAGTGATGAGTCACTCAAACGCCGAGGATTGATACGCTCCCAGGAATGGCCGTACGTCATCGGCATATTGCCCCGCAGCACACCCACTACGACTACCAGATCGCAGAATGCTCTGCACAATCAGAAGGCGCAAGAGGAAGAGATACGCCGATATCAAGCAGCTCAAGAGGCCGACCGTGTTCGATAAGATGAAGCCTATCGTCGATATGAAGAACGCGAAAAAGCCGAACAGTTAAAATCACCTGCCGTCCAGAATTGCACATTTGCCAAATCCATTAGCGTGGTTAGTGGGCAGGTCTGCCATCCCGATGGCCAAGCGCCATTTGAGGGGTTGGGCAATTACGGCACCTTTGCCGTGCTCAGCACCCGTGAGGCCATATCTTGGGCGGGCACACCTCTTCAGCTGATCGGAGGTTCAGCCACGGCACTGACCTTAGCCGGGCGAGTCGGTGGCTCGTTGTCGCTGGGTTTGTCCGGTACTGCCGTCAGTGCAGGCGTTGTCGCAGGTGGCATTGCGGGTACCGTCGCCATGCTCTGGCCCAATACCTTTGCGTCGGACACCGCGTTTTACAGCACCGAGGAGTTCGCCAATCTGGCTGTGGCCAACATCGGTGTACGGGTCAACGTCAAACACCTACCCGGAGAATCGGTCAGCGCGTTCGGGGTATACACCGGCAACAACTCCGCGTGGCGAAGTGTCCCAGTGATTGCTGCCACCGCACGCGGTGATCAACTGGTCGCAGATCTGGGCGACGGCGTAGAGCTGATCTGGACACCTGCCGTCGATACCGGCAGGGTGCTAGGTATTCCAGCGCTGGAGGGTGCTCCGCAATTACCTGCGGTGTTTGTCTTTCCTGAAGCCGAACAGGCCGAGCGACGCTATGAACATCCGGCAAACCCACCCGACTTCCGGGACGCCATCATCTGGTTCCCGAGTCAGCCGCAAATCCTGCCGGTCTATATCTCGCTTAATGTGCGTGGTGCACCGGGTGTGGTCACAGGCATTGGTCAAGACGTGACGGGGATTTGGCTCGC
>NZ_JANHLE010000074.1 GCF_028682475.1 Pseudomonas putida | reverse complement strand
ACTTGTAGCTGTAACGTGCGGCGGTCCATTTCCTGGGTGCTGATGCCGGGCAGCACCAGTTTCAGGTAAGTTTTTTTGTCATCGCGGATCAGATCGCAAGTCGGCTTTTGCACGACCTTGGCAAGCTCACTCCATTCGTCTTGCAGGTTGCGGTGTCTGGATTTATTGCCCCAGGTGCTGGATTCCATCCACACTTGCAGGTCATCTAGATTGAAATAGTTGTACAAGCCTTCCCCTGCCAGTTGCAGGGCGGTGGCGATCAGCCCTATCAGGTTGGCACGTGCACCGATGGCCAACAGGCGTGGGCTGGCTTCTGCCCAGGCCAAAGCGCGCAGTTCGGTCGGTGTTTTCAAGATATTCTTGATAATCGAGCCCGTGTGCTTGGCTGCCCAGGTGTTGGTGCCCACCAGTATCCCATCGCCAGTAATCTGCAACGTGGTAGCACCCAGCCCCTTGTAATTGCCTTTAGCCAAGGCTCTACCCCACTGAAGGGAATGCTTACCCAAATCGACTGAGGCTGCTAGACCGATCGACACATAGGCTCCTAATCCCGCAATCCCGCTCCAGCGTCCCAAACGGCTCATGGTGTTTAACTTACCGGCAGCACTTTCCATCTGCTCGATATGTGCTTGAAAGATCGTAACAGAAAGTCCTTGCGCAGCTGCAAAGCCAGCTGCAGTTATTCCAATTAAAGAATCGGTGAAAGTTAGATAATCCACTGAAGAGCGCTTGTCGTTATTCAGGAGGACAAATAGCCCATCAATAAACTTCAACCCCTGAATTACAAACAACACTAACGCGATTCCATCGCCTTTCGACTTCACCGCCGCCAATAGCGGCTTGTTAAAGGTTCCGGTGGCCCGGAAGTCCCGTGCGGTCCGAGTCATCTCCGCACGCAACTGCGGATCCAGGCCATCGATCACCGTGCCGATTTGCGCCGGGCCATCGCCACCGACGGAAAAGGCACCCGCAAGCCGATCCTCCAAAGGCACGAGTGCGGCTTTCAGCAGGTTGATACGCTGGTTATAGGCCGCTTCGCTGCCTGGTAATGCAAAACCTGTGGATTGCTGCCTCAGCTCACTGTTACGCAGCCGGTAGGCTTCCTTGAGCTGACTGCGCAGATTCAGCGATTGCTCGCGGGCATCATTGAACGCCCTTATTTCTGCCACCGAGGCTGTTCGTAATGTCAGGCCGCGGCGGGAGAACTCGCGCAGTAACTGCAGTCGCGCT
>NZ_JANHLE010000073.1 GCF_028682475.1 Pseudomonas putida | reverse complement strand
GCTTGTAGCTGTAACGTGCGGCGGTCCATTTCCTGGGTGCTGATGCCGGGTAGCACCAGTTTCAGGTAAGTTTTTTTGTCATCGCGGATCAGGTCGCAAGTCGGCTTTTGCACGACCTTGGCAAGCTCAGTCCATTCGTCTTGCAGGTTGCGGTGTCTGGATTTATTGCCCCAGGTGCTGGTTTCCATCCACACTTGCAGGTCATCCAGATTGAAATAGTTGTACAAGCCTTCCCCTGCCAGTTGCAGGGCGGTGGCGATCAGACCTATCAGGTTGGCACGGGCACCGATGGCCAGCAGGCGTGGGCTGGCTTCTGCCCACGCTAAAGCGCGCAGTTCGGTCGGTGTTTTCAGGATATTCTTGATAATCGAGCCCGTATGCTTGGCCGCCCAGGTGTTGGTGCCCGCCAGTATCCCATCGCCGGTAATCTGCAATGTGGTAGCACCCAGCCCCTTGTAATTGCCTTTAGCCAAGGCTCTACCCCACTGCAGCGAGTGTTTACCCAAATCGATTGTTGCCGCCAGAGCACCAAATGAAAACGCCCCAAATCCGGCAATGCCGGTCCAATATCCCAAACGACTCATAGTGTTTAACTTACCGGCAGCACTTTCCATCTGCTCGATATGCGCTTGAAAAAGCGTAACCGACAACCCTTGCACGGTTGCAAAACCTGCTGCCGACATGCCTATAAATGAATCAATGAAAACGCCCCAATCAGTTAAAGAACGATTAGGTTTTACCAGAACGTTCATCGCCTCTAAAAACTTCAGCCCCTGAATCACAAACAACACTAACGCGATTCCATCGCCTTTCGACTTCACCGCCGCCAACAGCGGCTTGTTAAAGGTTCCGGTGGCCCGGAAATCCCGTGCGGTCCGGGTCATTTCCGCACGCAACTGCGGATCCAGGCCATCGATCACCGTGCCGATTTGCGCCGGGCTGTCGCCACCAACGGCCAAGGCACCCGCAATCCGATCCTCCAACGGCACGAGGGCGGCTTTCAACAGGTTGATACGCTGGTTGTAGGGCGCTTCGCTGCCAGGCAATGCAAAACCTGTGGATTGCTGCCTCAACTCACTGTTACGCAGGCGGTAGACTTCCTTGAGCTGACTGCGCAGATTCAGCGATTGCTCGCGGGCCTGATTGAATACCCTCATTTCAGTTACCGAGGCTGCTCGCAATGTCAGTCCTTGGCGGGAGAACTCACGCAGCAACTGCAGCCGTGCCGACGCCCCGAGGTGGCGAATGTAGTTATTGGGGTCGATGTTTTGCGCCTGTTTGAAGGTGTCGTGAGCCGTTTCCAATTCATCCGCAATCTTCAACTGATGCGCCGGTA
>NZ_JANHLE010000072.1 GCF_028682475.1 Pseudomonas putida | reverse complement strand
GAAAAATGCACCATCTATCCCGGGTGCACCGAATAAGGACATCACACAATCAGCACTTTAGATAATGAGTTAAAGCACCCGTTTAACAGTCGCGTGCTGACCTTCCCGGTACAGGGGGAATGGACCAGCTTTCAGTGGGCGAGCCCCGGCCTGGCATGTCAGAAGGCTAAATGTTGGAAAGGGGAAACTGGTATATGAATCTGGCATTTCAGCGCTTGGTTTTGCTCTGTTGTTTACCCGTGTTGGGAAGCTGCGGCAACGGTAGCGCCAACACTTTTACCTTTACTGCTGATCTTCCGCCGAACTTTGTGTATGTGGCGGCGGTTTATTACGTTCCCGCCAAAGGTGAAACCTGTACGGTGCCGACTGCAGATAACAAGGCGCCGGTGTTCAACTATAAATGGCGCGAAGACTATAAACCCGACGCCGAAATTGCTGTCTATCGAACCCGTAATGGCTGCCCACTGGTGATCAACCATATCGAGCTGGAAATCAACGCTACTTATGGTAAAGATCGCGGAGATTTCGGTAGTGACAATGCTGGAGTTGGAATTCGTTACGAGGTAGACGAACAGTACAAAAGCACTTTCAACGAAGCTGGGGAGAGTGAGTTCTACGGTCAGTGTCAGTGGATGTTTCGCACGTTAGGTAAGCCTCGGATTCTCAGGAAACTCCTCGACTGCAAAGGTATGGATGCACAAGGCAACCTGAGTCGTTACCGTCCTGCAGCGGCTTTTACCCCTGATCAATTGCCGGGTAAGACCGTGCGAATGAAGATCAAACTGGCCGAAGAGGAAAGGCCAGGCTGGGGCGATACTTGGGTAAAAGTACCTAATGGCTGGAAGCGTTGTATGGGCAAAGGTCCCGACGACCAGCGTGGATACTGTAATGGAAATTACAAAGACTTCAGCACCTTCCAAATGGTTGATGGAAGACAGTGCACCATTTATCCCGGTTGTACCGAATAAGGAGATCATTTGATGAGTACTTTGAATGCAGAGTTAACACACCCGTTAAATAGTCGAATTTTGACCTGTCCGGTACAGGGCAAATGGACTAGCTTTCAGTTGGTAGACGAGACGGGGTCGGGGGAACCTTATGCCGGGCTGGCCTATGAGGTGGCCGACGCTGAGGGTTTCAAGTACAACGGCAGGCTGGACGCCAATGGCAGCGGCAGGGTGGACAACCATTATGCCGGGCCGATAGCTCTGATCTTTGACCAAAAGTACCAAGGCCCTGAGGAGCTGTATAAGGACTTGCAAGCAAGAGAACATTACCCACTCGAAATTACCGAGCTCCAGGTGCGGGCCGAACAGACGCGCTATCAGAACCACTTTGGTTCGCGT
>NZ_JANHLE010000071.1 GCF_028682475.1 Pseudomonas putida | reverse complement strand
GACCCGGCAAAACATCCCCGCCGCCATCCGCCGGGCGCTGGAACGTCAGCCGCAGATTGCCTACCGGCTGCTGGATGCCCAGGATTTGCTGCGTGATGCCTGAAGGGCTGGCACGCTACACTTGGCATTTACCGAGTTATTACCGATGCCTACCCTGCTCTCTCGCGAGGTCTACCAACAATTGCGCGATGCGGCCATGGGCGTGCGCGTGCTGCGGCACCTGCAACAGCATCAGGTCGATGGGCAGCTTTGGGTCGACATCGAAGGCTGGCAACTGCTGCTGGATTTCGAAGGGGGTCACCTGCACCACTGCGAACACTGCAGGCACCCCGATGGCCGAGAGGGCTCGCTGGACAGCTGGCAACGCTATGGCACCAACCCGGTCAGCCTGCTCAGCACCTGGGAGATGGCACAGATTGAACGGATATTGGGGCAGGCAACCCCATCGGTTGAGTTGTAGGCCCTATCGCGGGGCAAGCCCGCTCCTACAGTAACCCGCCCGCAGCGCCGCATCCGATTACCACCAGCCACGGCGGCAGCTTCCAGACCATCAACGCCATAAGCGCTACCAGTGCCAAGGCAAAGTCCATTGGCTGCACGATGGCACTGGTCCATACCGGTCGATACAGCGCCGCCAGCAGCAGGCCAACCACCGCCGCGTTGATGCCGAGCATGGCCGCTTGCATGCGCACATTGCGCCGCAGCTGTTCCCAGAATGGCAATGCAGCAAACACCAGCAGGAAAGACGGCGCGAAGATTGCGACCAGCCCCAGCATACCGCCGAGCCAGCCGGACTGGGGTCCTTGCATCGATGCACCGAGAAACGCCGCGAACGTGAACAACGGGCCCGGCATTGCCTGGGTCGCGCCGTAGCCGGCCAGAAACGTCTCGTTGCTGACCCAGCCCGAGGGCACTACCTCAGCCTGGAGCAAAGGCAGGATGACATGGCCGCCGCCAAACACCAGCGACCCCGTGCGGTAGAAGGCGTCCAGCATGTTCAACGTCTGGCTGGGCCAGAGTTCAGCCAGCAGAGGCAAGCCCAACAGCAGGAGAAAAAACAGCGTCAGCCAGCACACGCCTGCGCGATGGCTGACGGTGATCGACAGCGGGTCGTGCTCCAGAGCTTGTACCGGTTTGAACATAAACAAACCAGCAATACCGGCCACGACAATCACCCCCACCTGCGCCCAGGCCGAGGGCACCAGCAGCACCAGGCAGGCCGCAACAGCCATCAGCGATATGCGTGGCGCATCCGGACAAAGATTACGCGCCATGCCCCAGACTGCTTGCGCCACAATCGCCACTGCCACCACCTTCAGCCCATGCAAGATGCCCGTGGGCATGGCCTCAGCGAAGCTTGCAATGCCCAGGGCAAAGAGCATCAGCGCCACTGCCGAGGGCAATGTAAAGCCAAGCCAGGCCGCCAGCGCGCCCCGGTAACCTGCCCTCGACAACCCCAGCGCAATACCGACCTGACTGCTCGCGGGGCCGGGCAGAAACTGGCAGAGCGTCACCAGATCGGCATAACTGCGCTCGCTCAACCAGCCGCGACGACAGACGAACTCATCGCGAAAGAAGCCCAGATGGGCGATGGGACCGCCGAAGGAGGTCAAACCCAGACGCAGGAAAATCACAAAGACCTGCCAGGGGCTGCGATCGTGGTTGAGGGGCATGTACTGTTCTTCTTAATCCAGCAGTACTGAACAATACATGATTAACGCCT
>NZ_JANHLE010000070.1 GCF_028682475.1 Pseudomonas putida | reverse complement strand
GAGTCTATGTCCAGGATGTACGGCTTGCCGGGGGTGTCTTCCCCAATCAACGCCAGCAGGCTTTCATCCGTATCATCGACAGGCGCCATGGCCAGCTGTTCAGCCACCCTGTTTTCCAGGTGGGCATTCCAGCGCGACAGGCTCTCGGCCAATCGCTCAGGGTGTGCAGACACCGAACCATAGACGGCTTGCTCATCCTTGCTGTAGATGCTCAGGCGGTACAAACGCTCTCGGCTGGTGCGCAACGCCTTGATCTCGTGCCAGAGTGCATTGATGGCTAACTGCTGACTGCGGGCATACACGCTGCCGTTGTCGAGCTGCTTACGCTTTATGCGCAGCTGAGCGTCTATTTTTTCCATTGCCCCGTCGACCAGCTTGAGCTCTTCGTTGGTCACCAACGAGCGCTGTTGCTCCTGTGCTTCTTGCCAGCGCCGGAATGTCGCCCAGCACGCCGGAATGTAACCGCCCACCATCGAGTGATTACCCGCGTTGAAGATTTGCGTCAGCAACCCAGGCCGTATTGGCAATCCGTCGACCTGCTTGATCGCCAGGCTACAGGCCGCGTGTTGGGCGATGGTGTCGCACCCGGGCTCCCAGAGGATCGCCGACGTCCTGTTGCCGCCAAACTCCACGGGCATGAAGTGCTGCAATGTGCCGTGGTGTTCGTAAGGCTCACCGTCCAGGTTGGTAATGCCCGTGACAAACACCGAAAGCCCCAACGGTACGTTGACGAAGGTCAGCGCCGCGCCGGGCAGGTACACCTTGGGTTTGGTGTTCATCCAGGTAGCCGGCACGCTGGGTACCGGGTCGTTGTGGTTGACCATGCGGTGGTGGACGAGAGCGGCAGCTTCTTTGACAAAGGTTGCGTCAGCTGCTCGGGGGGCGCCGTAGGTGTAGAGCACGATGTCGTAAGTAGAACCTTCCCGGCGACGTAGCATCTCGGAAAGCAGCAAGGTAATGGCGCCACCCAGGCTGTGGCCGCAGATCACCAGCTTTTGGCCGGCGTAGAACTTGTCGAGATATCTAGTTGCAAAGTCATACACATTCTTAGCCGCGTCATAGAAACCACGGTGGACCTTGCCCACACCCTCCTCAAAAGGCACCTGAAACGCATCGGCATCTCGAAGGCCGTCGGCAAGTTTCTCATTGGTGCCGCGTACAGCGATCAAAATCAATTCGTCGTTATGCGTGATAAAGGCTTGTGAGTCAGTATCGCTCTCTTTGCCCCTGTCATCGAAAAAGTGAATATTTGCTGGATGTTCTTGATCGCCCTCCAGTGCCGGGTTATTTGCCGGGTAGAGCGCAGGATCAAAAGGTACGATCTCCAAGCGTGTGGAGTAGGCCACATCCTCGTACAAGGGGTAGTACGCCTTGAGTTGCTCCTCACCGACTTTCCATAGCTCATCGAACTTGGCCAGGGCATCGCCAAACCAGTTGCCACTGCTGGGCTGCGACGTGAAGCTGACTTTATCTGTTTTGACGGGCTGTTCATCAGGCTTCTGCCCGAAGGGGCAATAGCTCAAGGTGGCCATCAGCGCGAGCTGGTACAGGTTCAGCGCGCAGAACTGCGAATCGGTGGAGAGCAGTGGACGCAGTGCCCGCAACGGGCGCACCTCCAGCACGTTGTGCTTATTGGAGCACAAGCACACGCCCTGTTTTCCATGCTCACGCATAAGCCGGGACGCCCCGCTGCTTACCGGGAAGTGGCAGTCAACCATAGGCGGCAGGTGTGCAGCATGCTGGACTAACTGGCTGACCTCTACCTGGTAGAAGGCATCGGCTTCCGTTTGCGCAGGATTGCTCCGCGT
>NZ_JANHLE010000007.1 GCF_028682475.1 Pseudomonas putida | reverse complement strand
AATCAGCTGACGATCAGTGCAAATGAGCGTTGCGAGTCGGGCGTTGCCGAGGCCTTCCCACACCGTTAGGTGTTGAGGAGCAGGTGGGCAGGTCGCTGCTCACCCTCTTTGGCTTTCTTGATCACCATCAACCGCACTCACCCCCCAACCCTGTAGGCTCAAATCCAGGTATAGAACGCGAGCCGAGAGGGTCCAATGATCTACCCATTGCTGTTGACCCTGCACCTGTTCGCCGCCCTGATCTTCATCGGTACGGTGTTCTTCGAGGTGCTGTTCCTGGAACACATCCGCAAACAGCTGCCGGCCAAACTCATGCTGCTGCTCGAACAGGCCGTCGGCCAACGCGCCCGGCAACTGATGCCCTGGGTGTTGCTGGTGCTGTTCGGCGCCGGCGCAGGGATGGTCTGGCTGCGTTATCTGCCACTGCTCGAAACGCCATTCAGCTCGTCGTTTGGCACCTTGCTGCTGGCCAAGATGGTCGTCGCCGCCAGCGTCCTGGTGCATTTTCTCGGCGCCATGCTGCTGTTCAAGACCGGGCGCATGACCGCCCGCTGGGTCAAGTTCATCCACGCCAGTGTATTTACCCACCTGGTGCTGATCGTCTTGCTGGCCAAAGGCATGTTCTACCTGAGCTGGTAGGCATGCCACCGGCGCTTGATGCAAATCAAGGCATACCGGGCGTTATCGGCAGACACTGAAACTCCGCAGCCCGTCTCGGAGCTCCCGTCATGCTCGATGTCCTTCACTTCCCTAACGAGCAGGTCGTTCGACGCGATCAAGGCATGCTCGATCCCAACAGTTATGTCGATGTCCGCAGGTTTCATGGCGGTGTCGGTTCGCTGGATGTACTGCGCGCCCTGCGCAACAGTCGCCAGCAGCAGCGGCCGCTCTCGTTGAATGTGCAGGTGCCGGCGCGCTTGCGCACGGACGGCCAATCCGTCGAAACCTATCTGCAGGCCCTGGCCCGGGAGATCGACCTGGTGGGGTGTCACCTGGGCACGCAGCAGCGGGTCGAGCAATTTCATCTGGGCGGCACCACGCCGGCAGCCGAGCACCTGCAGCGGTTGATGGCCCAGCTGCACAAGCGCTTCAACTTTCTCACCCATGAGAGCGGCGACTACTGCGTCGATGTCGATCTGCACCACACCAAGTGGGCGACCATGGGGTTGTTGCGCGATCAGGGTTTCAATCATGTCAGCATCGGCGTGCCGGACATCGGTGACGGCAGCGAGCTGTCGGTGGACCGCTACCAGAACCCGGCGCCGATCAATTCGCTGATCGATGCCGCACGCACCTTTGACTATCGCTCGGTGAGTGTCGATCTGGGCTACGGCCACGCCTGGCAAACGCCGCAAAGTTTCGCCCTGAAGCTGGCCACCCTGATCGAGCTGGAGCCCGACCGCCTGCAGGTGTTCGATTACGCCCAGCCGCCGCTGCGCTATGCCCAATGCGCCCAGCGCGAGGCCAGTAGCGAGCAGGACAAGGCGATGATGCGGCGCATCTGCTTCGAGCTGCTGCTCGCGGCCGGGTATCAGCACATCGGCCTGGGGCAGTTCGTGCGCCCGGATGACGACCTGGCGATTGCCCAGGAACGTGGTCGTCTGCGCCGCAACTGTCAGGGCTTTACCCGTTATGGCTATTGCGATCATGTCGGCTTCGGCCTGGGCGCGATCAGCCAGCTCGACGCGCTATATGCGCAAAACACCGAGGTGCCGGGGGATTACCTGGAGCACCTGCAACACGGCCAGCTGGCCACTGCGCGTGGCTGGCGCTGTGCCGACAGTGATCAGCTGCGGCAGCGGGTGATGGAGCGTCTGGCCTGCGACCTGCAACTGGATATCCAGGCCATTGAAACCCGTTACGGCCTGAATTTTCAGCAGTACTTCCCGACTGCCTGGCGGCAGCTGGAGGCCATGAGCCATACCGGGTTGGTCGAACTGAGCGAGGGCTTGATCAGCATCCTGCCCGCGGGCCGCCTGGAAGTTGATGCCATCTGCCAGCTGTTCGAACAGGAGGTGAACAACCCGGCGCTTGCGTCCCGACACGAGTGGATCGATCATGATGCCAGCCTTTGAGTTCAACCGCGCCCTGGTCAAGAAGTACGACCGGCCAGGGCCGCGCTACACCTCCTATCCCACCGCGCCGCAGTTCCATGAGGCCTTCGCCGTCGATGACTACCTGCAGGCGGCGCATGCCAGCAATCAGGCAGCGAACCCCAAGCCGTTATCGGCCTACATCCACATCCCGTTCTGCCAGAGCCTTTGCTACTACTGTGCCTGCAACAAGATCATCACCCGCAAGACCCATCGCGCGACCGAGTACCTGGCGTACCTGAAGCGTGAAATCGCCATGCAGGGCGCGTTGTTCGATCGCCGCCGCAAGCTCACCCAGCTGCACCTGGGTGGCGGCACGCCGACCTATCTGAGCGGCGAGCAGCTGGCCGAACTGATGGACAGCCTGCGCCAGGCGTTCAACCTCGACGACAGCGATGATCACGAGTTTTCCATCGAGGTCGACCCGCGCACCATCAGTACCGAACAGATCCAGCGGCTACGCGGGCTGGGCTTCAACCGCCTGAGTTTCGGCGTGCAGGATTTCGATGCGGAGGTGCAGGCGGCGGTCAATCGTCGGCAAAGCGAGGAGCAGATCTATGCCCTGGTCGCGGCGGCGCGTCAGGCGCAGTTCAAATCGGTCAGCGTCGACCTGATCTACGGTTTGCCGCTGCAGACGGTGCAGAGCTTCGACGTCACCCTGAGCAAGATCATCGCCTTGCGCCCGGACCGTATTGCCGCCTACAGCTACGCCCATCTGCCTGAGCTGGTGCGCGCGCAGCGGATGATCCGCCCCGAGGATATGCCGCCGCCGGAGCGCAAGCTGGAGCTGCTGGAACTGACCATCCGGCGCCTGACCGAAGCCGGTTACGTGTACATCGGCATGGATCATTTCGCCTTGCCGGATGACGAACTGACTCAGGCGCGGGCCAATGGCACGCTGCAGCGTAATTTTCAGGGTTACTCGACCCATGCCGACTGCGATCTGATCGGCCTCGGCGTGTCGGCAATCGGCAAGGTGGGCGATAGCTATAGCCAGAGTGTGAAGCTGCTGTCGCAGTATTACGCGCGGCTGGATCAAGGCCTGTTGCCGGTGCAGCGCGGTTACCGCCTGAATCCGGATGACCTGTTGCGACGCGAAGTGATCAATGAACTGATGTGTCACGGCCGGATCGACTTCGGCACCTTCGAAGCCAGCCACGGCATCCGGTTCAAAGACTATTTCGCCAAGGCGCTGGAGCAACTGGGCGAACAGGTGGATGACCACTTGCTGGAACTGGAGCCCGATGCACTGCAGCTGTTACCTCAGGGGCAACTGATGATGCGCAACACCGCCATGGCCTTCGACGCCTACCTTGGCGGCGGGCGCCGGGGCCAGTTCTCGCGCACGGTCTGAGGCTGCTTGACGGCGATCAAGTTTGCCCCGCGCAGCGCTTGTCGCGTGGTGCCTGGCTCTTTAGCGTGGTCTTCGAACCCGCTACCGAGCCAGGTGCCGCATGACCCTCAAGCCTGTTTGTGCATCCCGATCCGAACCTTTCTACCAAGCGCAGCGCAATGAGCTGGCGCTGTTCGAAAACGCCTGGCGCCACGGCCTGCCGGTGCTGATCAAAGGCCCCACCGGCTGTGGCAAGACCCGCTTCGTCCAGCACATGGCCCAGCGCCTGAACCTGCCGTTACACACCGTGGCCTGCCACGATGACCTGAGCGCGGCGGACCTGGTCGGCCGTCACCTGATCGGCGCCCAGGGCACGTGGTGGCAGGACGGGCCGCTGACCCGGGCGGTGCGCGAAGGTGGTATCTGCTACCTCGACGAAGTGGTCGAAGCACGTCAGGACACCGTGGTGGTCCTGCACCCGCTGGCCGATGACCGCCGCGAGCTGTTCCTGGAACGCACCGGTGAAGTGTTGCGGGCGCAGCCTTCGTTCATGCTGGTGGTGTCTTACAACCCCGGCTACCAGAACCTGCTCAAGGGAATGAAACCGAGTACGCGTCAGCGCTTCGTGGCCATGCGCTTCGACTATCCGCCTGCCGCCGAAGAAGCGCACATCGTACGGCGCGAGGCCGGAGTAGACGCTGCCCTGGCTGGTCAGGTGGTCAGGCTGGGGCAGGCCTTACGCCGTCTGGAGCAGCATGACCTGGAAGAGGTCGCTTCGACCCGGCTGCTGATTTTCACCGCCCGCATGATCGGCGCCGGCATGAACCCGCGCGAGGCCTGCCTGGCCTGCCTGGCCGAACCTTTGAGTGATGATCCGGTAACCGTGGCAGCGTTGATGGACGTGGTCGATGTGCATTTCGCCTGAGGTTGTTGCGGTCCGCTAATACCCGAGTAAAACCATCGGCGTTTCTTGATTGCCATCAAGCAGATTTCCAGCCCTCGCTTCCTATCATGGCCAGGCCAAGCCATGAGGAAGTGACCATGTCAGAGACCTTCACCAAGGCCATGGCCAGGAACATCTATTTCGGGGGGAGTGTGTTTTTCTTCCTGATATTCCTGGCCTTGACCTATCACACCGAGCAGACCTTTCCCGAACGCAGCAATGCCGCGCAATTGAGCGACGCCGTGGTGCGTGGCAAGACGGTCTGGGAGCAGAACAACTGTATCGGCTGCCACACGCTGCTGGGCGAGGGCGCGTACTTCGCGCCGGAGCTGGGCAACGTGTTCCAGCGCCGTGGCGGCGAGGAAGGCTTCAAGCCGTTCATGCATGCCTGGATGAAGATGCAGCCTTTGGGCGTGCCGGGGCGCCGGGCCATGCCGCAGTTCAACCTGAGCGAGCAGGAAGTCGACGACATCGCCGAGTTCCTCAAATGGAGTTCGAACATCAATACCAACGGCTGGCCGCCCAACCAGGAGGGCTGAGTGATGAGCAGTGCCAATCCCCATCTGAAATTCGCTTCGCAAGCCGTGGCCAAACCTTACTTCGTGTTTGCCCTGATGCTGTTTCTCGGCCAGGTGCTGTTCGGTTTGATCATGGGCCTGCAGTACGTGGTCGGTGATTTCCTGTTCCCGGCCATTCCCTTCAACGTCGCGCGTATGGTGCACACCAACCTGCTGATTGTCTGGCTGCTGTTCGGCTTCATGGGCGCGGCCTATTACCTGGTGCCGGAAGAGGCGGACCGCGAGCTGCACAGCCCGAAACTGGCGATCCTGCTGTTCTGGGTGTTCGCTGCCGCCGGTGTGTTGACCATCCTCGGCTACCTGTTGGTGCCCTATGCCGGGCTGGCCAGGCTGACCCACAACGAGCTGCTGCCGACCATGGGCCGCGAGTTCCTCGAACAGCCGACCATCACCAAGATGGGCATCGTGGTGGTGTGCCTGGGCTTTCTCTACAACATCGGCATGACCTTGCTCAAAGGCCGCAAGACCACGGTCAGCATGGTAATGATGACCGGCCTGATCGGCCTGGCGGTGTTCTTCCTGTTCTCCTTCTACAACCCCGGCAACCTGGCCCGCGACAAGTTCTACTGGTGGTGGGTGGTGCACCTGTGGGTGGAAGGGGTGTGGGAACTGATCATGGGCTCGATGCTGGCGTTCGTGCTGATCAAGATCACCGGCGTCGACCGTGAAGTGGTGGAGAAGTGGCTGTACGTGATCATCGCCATGGCGCTGATCACCGGCATCATCGGCACCGGTCACCACTTCTTCTGGATCGGTGCGCCGGAGGTCTGGTTGTGGGTCGGTTCGATTTTCTCGGCGCTGGAGCCGCTGCCGTTTCTGGCCATGGTGCTGTTTGCCTTCAGCATGGTCCGCAACCGGCGTCGGCAACATCCCAATCGCGCCGCGACGTTGTGGGCCAAAGGCACCACGGTGACAGCGTTCTTCGGGGCCGGCGTGTGGGGCTTCCTGCATACCCTGGCGCCGGTGAACTTCTACACCCACGGCACGCAACTGACCGCAGCCCACGGCCATCTGGCGTTCTACGGCGCCTACGCGATGATCGTCATGACCCTGATCAGCTATGCCATGCCGCGTCTGCGTGGGCTGGGTGAGGCCGCCGATGAGCGCGCGCAGAACCTGGAGGTCTGGGGTTTCTGGCTGATGACCTTGTCGATGGTGATGATCACTCTGTTGCTGACCGCTGCCGGTGTGGTTCAGGTACTGCTGCAACGCTGGGCCGAAGACGGCAGTGCCTTGCCGTTCATGTCCACCACCGAGCACCTGCGCGGGCTGTTCTGGGCGCGGCTGGTCAGTGGCCTGGGCTTTATGGCGGGGCTGCTGTGCTACCTGCTGAGCTTCCGTCAGCGTGGCCGCGCAATGTTGCGCGCCCCGGCACGGGTGGTGCCGTCTTGAACCGCGACAGGAGGCAACATGGCGTTCAGCCTTGAACTGGAAGAGTGGGTTGGCAGTGTCTGGCATCGCTTTATCACCCGCCGCGCCAGCCCGGACTTTCCTCAGGCGGGCGTTGACCTTGCCCCGCGGCAGCGCGCCCTGGCCCTGTTGTTTCGGGCCATGGGCGGTGCCGGCAACCAGGGCGTGGAGGCGGCCAGCGAGCGTGATCTGCTGCTGCGCCGCACGCTGTTGCAGCAGATCGCCGGGACCTGCAAGCAGGTGCCGCTGGCCTGGTGTGACGGGCACAATCTGCGCTTGCCCAGCCACCTTGCGGTGTTTCCCGAGGCCGGGTTGAACGAGGAGCTCTATCGCTGGCTGGCCCTGCTGGCAGCACAGGCGGGGCCGATGCGGCACTGGGGCCGGGACAACCAGCGCTGGACCCGGACCTTGCTGCAGCGCTACCCGGCGCTGGCAGGCCGCTACCAGCGACTGGTCGATGCCCACCTGCAATTGCGTCCGGACCCGGCCGCGTTAAACCCTGCCGAAGCGGCCCTGGAGCGCGCGTTGCGTCAGGCCTTGCGCGAGCCGGGCAGCGTCAGCGAGTTTCCCCGCAGTGAACGGGCAGCCTGGCCGTTACCGCTGTGGCTGTACCCGCCGTTGCATCAGCCAGGAGCACCGGCCGGAGACCTGGAGGACTCCAGCGAACACCTGGCAACAGCGCCTGGCGAGCAGCGCAGCGGGCGCAAGCGCGCCACCCGCATCGATGAAAACCGCCGTGAGGGTGGGCTGCTGGTGGTGCGCCTGGAAAACCTGTTCAGCTGGACCGAACATGTCGATCTGGACCGCTGGACCGACGACAGCGAAGACCCGGACGCCGCGCGGGTCGCCGACGACCTTGATCAGTTGACCCTGTCGCGCACGCGCTTGCGCAAGGGCGGTGGCCTCAAGCTGCACCTGGACTTGCCGCCTGCCGAGGTCGATGACATTCCCCTGGGCGAGGGCATCAAACTGCCTGAATGGGACTATCGCACAGGGCGTTTGCAGGCGAATTTCGTCAACCTGCAGCTGTTCGAGCCGCGTGATTGCCAGGCGCAGCCCTTGCCGGCCCGCCTGCAACCGGCGGCGCGGCGTCTGCGGCGTCAGTTCGAGCAATTGCGCAATGACCGCCAATGGTTGCGTCAGCAGCCTCAGGGCAGTGAGCTGGACCTGCAGGCCTGGCTGGATTTTCATGTCGAGCGCCGCCATGGCCAGTGTGCCGAGCGCGGCCTGTTCATGGCGCAACGCCAGACCCGTCGCGACCTGGCCTGCCTGCTGCTGGCCGATGTGTCGATGTCCACCGATGCCCACCTCAACGATGAACACCGGGTGATCGAGGTGATCCGCGACAGCCTGTTGCTGTTTGGCGAAACCCTCTCGACCCTGGGGGATGACTTTGCCTTGTACGGCTTCTCCTCGCTGCGCCGCCAACAGGTGCGCCTGCAGGCACTCAAGACGTTCGCCCAGCGTTATGACGACAGCACGCGCGGCAAGATCCAGGGGCTGACGCCGGGTTACTACACGCGCATGGGTGCCGCGATTCGCCAGGCCACGCGCCTGCTTGGCACCAGCAAACGGCGACGCAAACTGTTGTTGCTGGTGACCGATGGCAAGCCCAATGACCTGGATCTGTATGAGGGGCGCTATGGCGTCGAAGATACCCGCGAGGCGGTGCGTGAAGCGCGGCGGCAGGGGCTGATCCCGTTCTGTATCACCATCGACCGCAAGGCGGCTGACTACCTGCCGTACATGTTCGGCAGCAATGGCTACAGCCTGATTCGCCAGCCCGAACAGTTGCCGCTGCGCCTGCCGCAACTGTATCGCCAGCTGACCCAGCCTTGAACCTAGCGCGGCAACCAGAACACCATCACCACGCAAAACAGTGTCAGGCCGATGCAGAACCACAGAAAGCGCAATTGCCGCCGCGCCGCGGCGTGCGCCTGGGAGGCCGGCAGCGGCATGCCGCATTGCTCGCAGGTGACGCCTTGAGGGGGATTACTGTGCTGGCAGTACAGGCACACGGGCAGGGCCTTCATTCGAATTGCTCCAGCCGTGGGCGGTCGAGAATGACAATGCGCCGCCCGTCCTGGGTGATGATCTGTTCATCAATCAGGCGGCGGATGATCCGCGAGAAGGTTTCCGGCTGGATCGACAGGTGGCCGGCTATCAATTGCTTGGCCATCGGCAGTTCGAACTGGCGCTCGACCGGTTGGGCCTGCATCAGTTGCGTCAGCAGATAGCGCACCACCCGGTGGGTGGCATTTTTCAGCGACAGTGTTTCGATTTCGTTGACCCGCTGATGCAGGCGCATGCACAGCTTGCCGAGCAAGGCGAAGGTCAGGCGGCTATTGTTCTGCAGCAGGCGCATGTAGGTGCCGGTGGACAGCCGATAGAGTTGCGAGGGGCCTACCGCTTCGGCGGAGGCCACATAGTTCGGGGTGTCCATCAGCATCATCGCTTCGGCGAAGGTTTGCCGTGGGCCGACCACTTCGAAGACCTTTTCCTGGCCGTCAGGGGTCAGGCGGTAGATTTTCACCGCGCCGGCAATTACGAAGTAGAACGCCTCGGCGGGCTCGCCCTGGTGGAACAACGGTTCACCCTTGTCGACATTGAGCAAGTGGCTGGACGCCATCAGCTCGTCCAGTTGCTCGTCATTCAACGGTTCGAACAGGTGATGGCTGCGCAGAATCTGGTGATGGACGCGATGCAGAACCATGGGAGTTCATCCTCAGGCTGGAGGGAAAGGGCGTCTCAGACAAGACTGAGGGCGACGCGACTGGCGGCGGCAATGAACGAACCCAATACGGCAAACCATGCCAATGGCTGGATGATGTTTCTCATGTGAACTCCAATGGAATGAGGGATAGGCCTGTTCAGCAAGTCTCGGGCCAGACGCCAGGTCCTGGATTTTCCTGATGTGCCGAAGCCTATGGTTAAAACAACCCTGTGAATCAGGGTAATAAATACCCTTGTAGGGTTTTTTCTACCCGGTAGGAGCGGGCTTGCCCCGCGATTGCAAGCTGTCAGACACATCGCATCGCGGGGCAAGCCCGCTCCCACCGAGGTTCTGCCGGGGCGACGGCATGGCCCTTGCAGCTTACCCAGTTGTCGCTGACGGGCGTTGACGTGCGACAAGGGCAACGCTGGCTAAATTGCAGATGATGGCGCCCGGCAATCGGGTTAAGGAGTGGTTCCATGCAAGTACTTGATCGCCGTAAAGCACTGGCCATCGTGCCGTTGTTACGTCTGGCATTCCGCCCCTTCTTCCTCGCCGGCTGTGGCCTGGCGTTACTCGCCGTACCGCTGTGGCTGGCGGCATTGAACGGTTCACTAGGCGACTGGCAGCCGGCCGGCGGCTGGCTGGCCTGGCATCGCCACGAATTGCTGTTCGGTTTTGGTCTGGCGATCATCGCCGGCTTTCTGCTCACGGCGGGACAGACCTGGACCGGCCAGCCGGGCCTGAGCGGCACGCCGCTGGCAGCCTTGGCGCTACTGTGGCTGGCCGCGCGGATCGCCTGGCTGGCCAACCTGCCGTGGCCGTTGCTGGCACTGCTGGAGCTGGCCTTCCCGCTGACAGTGGCGCTGTTGATGGGCGCCATGCTCTGGCGCGTCCGGCAGAAGCGCAACTACCCGGTGGTACTGGTGTTGCTGTTGCTGACGGCAGCCGATGCCGTATCCGTCTACGGACTGCTCCAGGGCCACGATGGCTGGCAACGCCAGGGCGTGCTCAGCGCTATCTGGCTGGTGGCGGCGATGATGGGCCTGATCGGTGGCCGGGTGATTCCATTCTTTACCCAGCGTGGCCTGGGCCGTGTCGAAGGCGTTGCGCCCTGGCCCTGGCTTGACTGGCTGTTGCTGGTCGGCGCGGCCCTGGTGGCACTGCTGTATGCCGCTGGCCCGGCGCTGTCGGCCAATGTCTGGATCGGTCTGTTGTTTGCCGCGCTGACGCTCGGTCACACGGTGCGTCTGTGGCGCTGGCATGACCGTGGCTTGTGGCGTGTGCCGCTGCTGTGGTCGTTGCACCTGGCCTATGGCTGGTTGGCGCTGGCGTGCCTGGGCATGACCCTGTGGCACTTCGGTGTCGCGCTGAACCCCAGCCTTGCGGTGCACTGTCTGACCATCGGTGCCATGGCCGGGTTGATCCTGGCGATGATCGCGCGGGTCAGCCTGGGTCATACCGGGCGCCCCTTGCAGCCGCCGGCGGGGATGACCCTGGCGTTCGTCCTGCTCAACCTCGCAGGTGTGAGCCGGGTGTTGCTGGTGCTGTGGTTGCCAATGGCGGGTTTGTGGCTGGCCGCAGTGTGCTGGGTCGGCGCGTTTGCCCTGTACGCCTGGCGGTACGCGCCAATGTTGCTGCGCGCCCGGGTGGATGGACATCCCGGATAATCTGCACACAAGCAGGAGGCAGGTGATGTTGTATCCCTATTTGCTGGTTATCCATTTATTGGCGGCCATTGCCTTTATCGGCACGTTGTTCTTCGAAGTGTTCATCTGGTATTCGGCGCGGCGGCAAGTGCCGGATGCCGGGCGAATCGCAGCGGATCAGGCCATCGCCGCGCGTTCGCGCAAGGTGCTGCATGCGGTGGTGCTGGTGTTGTATGGCGCCGGTATTGGCCTGGCCTGGCAGCATCGTGGTGCGCTCAGTCAGCCGCTGGCCAGCAGTTTTGGCGGTTTGTTGAGCCTGAAGATTTTTCTGGCGCTGAGCATTATCGGCCATTACCTGTTGCTGGCTTACTGGCTGCAACGGGGACGCTTGAGCGAGGTACGGGCGCGCTGGATTCGCTGCAGTATCCTCGGGCACATGCTGCTGATCGTGATGCTGGCCAAGGCGATGTTTTATTGGCATTGATGCAGCTCCACAAAGGAACTGCAGCTCCTGTGGGAGCTGGCTTTGCCAGCGATTGGGTCCACACGGGCCTCATCGCCGGCAAGGCCGGCTCCCACAGGGGCCAATCAGGCGAGGGCTTTGATGAACAACACATCGTTCTCCAGATGAATGTGCTGCATCAGGTCATCACGAAATTCCGCCAGGCCGCGATACAAGGTGCGCCAGGTATTGCAGGCACCCTCTGGCAGAAGAATGTTGTCGGTCAGCGTCATGAGAATTTCCAGCGCTTCGCCGTGCTGGTCATGTTCCAGGCGCAGCACCCGGATCGGCGGGCTGGCCTGACGCCCCATACCCTGTTGCAGCATCGGGAACAGCACCTGTTCTTCCTTGAGCATGTGGCTTTCAAGTTCCTGCTGCATGTCCTCAAGGTGGTTGGCCAGCCCATGGGGGCAGTGGCTGCTGGCAGCGTGCACCTGCTCCACACGCCGGGCCAGGCGGATCAGTTCCGGCAGTTGCTGGCGGTGGCGGTGGTGATAGCGCAAAAGAATGTGGGCGATGAGTTCGGCCTGAGGCACCTGGTGCCAGGCGTCAGGGGTGTCGGGAAGTGTCTGGCTCATCAGGGTTCCTTGGAAGGGTTGCAAAGGTCCCTGTAGCGATTGCATCGCGCATGCCATGTTCAACCGCCTGAGAATCAAGGCGTTGTATTTTGTTGTGGTGAAAATCACCCTGATGCGTCAGGGTAGATGTAACCCTCAAAGGTGATAACTACCATGCTGCGTGAAAGCCTGGCGGCCGATCTGATTGTCGAGTTGCCCAATGCCGTACGGTTGCAACGCCTGGTGCAGACCCTGCGCGAATACTTCAACTGTGGCGCGGTCGGTTTGCTGCGCCTGGATGACGACAGCCTGCGCCCGGTGGCGACGGTGGGGCTGGTCCACGAAGCCCTTGGGCGGCGCTTTGTGATCGCCCAGCATCCGCGCCTGGCGGCGATCATGGCCTCGCGCGAGCCCACCTGGTTCGAGCCCGACAGTCGTCTGCCCGATCCCTACGACGGTTTGCTCGACACGCCGCTCAACGAGCCGCTGGCCGTGCACGATTGCATGGGCGTGAGCCTCTATGTGCAAGGCCAGGTCTGGGGCGCGATCACCCTTGATGCGCTGCAGGCCGGCACCTTCGACAGTGCTGCGCGCGACGAGCTCAAGCGCTGCACCCTGCAGATCGAGGCGGCGCTGCGGGTTACCCGGCTGGAGCAGGAAAACCGCAGCCTGCGCCTGGCCCGCAGCGAACCCCAGGGCCTGCGCATGCCGGTGCCGGAGAGCGAGATTCTCGGCCAGAGCCCGGTGCTGCACCAGTTGCTGACAGAGCTGGATGTGCTGGCCGATTCCGAGTTGCCGGTGTTGCTGCTGGGCGAGACGGGGGTGGGCAAGGAGTTGTTTGCCCGGCGTTTGCACAGCCTGTCGCGGCGCCGTCACAAGCCGCTGGTACAGGTCAATTGCGCCGCGTTGCCGGAATCACTGGCCGAAAGCGAGCTGTTCGGCCACGTCAAAGGCGCTTTCTCGGGTGCCAACAGTGACCGTGCCGGACGTTTCGATGCGGCCAATGGCGGCACGCTGTTTCTCGACGAGGTCGGCGAACTGCCCCTGAGCGTGCAGGCCAAACTGCTGCGTACCCTGCAAAACGGTGAGATCCAGCGTCTGGGGGCGGACAAGCCCTTGCATGTGGATGTGCGCATCATCGCCGCGACCAATCGCCATCTGCCCGACAGCATTCGCGAGGGCCTGTTTCGCGCCGATCTGTACCATCGCCTGTCGGTGTATCCGGTACCGATTCCGCCGTTGCGTGAACGCGGCAATGACGTGCTGATCCTGGCCGGGCAATTTCTTGAACTCAACCGCACCCGCCTGGGCCTGCGCGGTTTGCGCCTGTCGGCGGCGGCCGAGCGCGCGCTGTTGGCCTATCACTGGCCGGGTAACGTGCGTGAACTGGAGCATGTGATCAGCCGCGCCGCGCTCAAGCAGCTCAGCCGCGGTGGCAGCCGCAACCTGATCATCACCCTGGAACCAGAGGTGCTGGATCTGGACAGCACCGGGCACAGCGCAGTCGCCATCGAACGGCCGGCAGAGGTCGTTGCCCAGTCTTCGCCGCTGCTGTCCTTGAGCGAGACGGTTGATGCCTGCCAGCGCCAGGCCATCGTCCGGGCGCTGGAGCTGTGCGGGGGCAACTGGGCCAGTGCCGCGCGCTTGCTGCAGGTCGATCCGAGCAACCTGCACAAGCTGGCCAGGCGTTTGCGCCTGAAGTAAGCGCGTGATGTTGATGGCGGTCAAGGTGGCGAGGGCGGCGAGTCAACAGACTGCGAACTCCATCCACCGGAGATCACTGTCATGCCCCTGTCCCTGGCTCAGATGCGTCGCAACTACACCCTGGGCGGCCTGCAGGAAGAGGCCGCGCCACACGACCCTTTGTTGATGTTCAAGCAGTGGCTGCAGCAGGCGCGGGAAACCGAGAGCGCGCCGGTGGAGGCCAACAGCATGCACCTGGCGACGGTCGACCATCAGGGCCGGCCCCACGGCCGGGTACTGCTGCTCAAGGGCGTGAGCGAGGCGGGCTTTACCTTTTTCGGCAACTACCGGAGCGCCAAGGGGCAGGAACTGGGCGCCAACCCGTGGGCGGCCATGACTTTTTTCTGGCCGGGGCTTGAGCGCCAGGTGCGCATCGAAGGCCAGGTGCAGCGGCTCGATCCGCAGCTCAGCGACGATTACTTCGACAGCCGTCCGCTGGCCAGCCGACTTGGCGCCTGGGCCTCGCCGCAAAGCCAGGTGCTGGCCGATCGAGCGGCACTGGAAGCGTTGTTGGCGCAGACCATCCGCCGCTTCGTCGATCAGCCGCTGCGTCGCCCGCAACACTGGGGCGGTTACTGCCTGCAGCCCGAACGCATGGAGTTCTGGCAGGGCCGCGCCGACCGGCTGCATGACCGTCTGGACTATCGCTTGCAGGACGGGCAGTGGAGACGCAGTCGACTGGCGCCATGAGCCGCGTGCTCCGTCGAGGTACCTCCTTGGAGGAATAGGTTCGGCTGCTGTTTCGGTTCAGGCTTGGGCGCATTCACATCATGGGAGGGTCCGCACATGGCCCATCTGGCGCAACGCACCTTTGAACCGCTGAACATTGCCGTACTGACCATCAGCGACACCCGCACCTTCGACAACGACACCTCGGGGCAGACCCTGTGCGATTTGCTCCAGGCGGCCGGGCATCGACTGATCGACCGCGATCTGGTCAAGGATGACATCTACCAGATCCGCGCCACGCTTTCGCGCTGGATCGCCGACCCCAGGGTGCAGGTGGTGCTGACCACCGGCGGTACCGGGTTCACCGTGCGCGATAACACCCCGCAAGCTGTCCTGCCGTTGCTGGACAAGCATGTGGAGGGCTTTGGCGAACTGTTTCGCCAGGTCTCGCTGGCGGAAATCGGCATGTCCAGCCTGCAGTCGCGGGCGTTGGCCGGAATGAGCAACGGCGTGTTGGTGTGTTGTGTGCCGGGTTCGCCTGGGGCCTGTCGCACCGCCTGGAACCAGATCCTTCTCGGGCAACTGGACAGCCGCACCGGCCCGTGCAATTTCGCTCCGCATCTCAAGGCCCAGGCCGAGCAGGTTATCGAGGCCTGTGGAGCACGCTCATGAGCCGTCAGGTGTGTGACAGCGGCAAGCTGATACCGGTTGACCAGGCCATCCGCCATTTGCTCGAACAGGCACCGCCACCGCCAGCGGCGCAAACGGTGTTGCTGGAAAAAGCCCTGGGCCGGGTGCTGGCGCTGGACATTCATTCGCCGCTGGACCTGCCGGGCTGGGACAACAGCGCCATGGACGGTTTCGCCTTGCGTGCGGCGGATCTTCCCGCCGCCGGTGGTTGCCTGAGCCTGGCCGGGCGCATTGCTGCCGGGCAGGCCGCCGCCACGCCGCTGTTGGCCGGGCAGGCGGTACGCATCTTTACCGGCGCGCCGCTGCCGCCGGGTGCCGACACGGTGGTGCCCCAGGAGCTGTGCCGGGTCGAGGGCGATCAGGTCTGGTTGCCGTCAGTCAATCTTGGCGATCATGTCCGCAAGGCCGGAGAAGAGGTGCGCAAGGGCCATCTGCTGCTCCAGGCCGGCAAGCGTCTGCGCGCCCAGGAACTGGGTTTGCTGGCGGCTGCCGGGGTGTGCTGGGTCGAGGTCTATCGGCCATTGAGGGTGTGCCTGCTGAGCAGTGGTGACGAACTGCGCGAGCCCGGCCAGCCTCTGGCGCTGGGGCAGATCTACAACAGCAACCGCTATTGTCTGGCAGCGCTGCTGCAGGGCTGGGGCGTTGAAGTGCATGACTACGGGGTAATGGCCGATGATCTGGCGGCCAGCCGGCATGCCTTGAGTCTGGCGGCTTCTGAGTGCGACCTGTTGCTGACCTCCGGTGGTGTTTCGGTCGGCGAGGAAGATCACCTCAAGCACGCCATCGAAGCGTTGGGGAGCCTGGATTTGTGGCGTCTGGCGATTCAACCGGGCAAGCCGCTGGCCTTTGGCGAGGTGGCCGGCAAACCGTGGATCGGCATGCCGGGCAATCCTGCGGCGGCGCTGATTACCGCCCTGGTGGTGGTGCGTCCGTTTCTGCTCAGGGCCCAGGGCGTGCGCGATGTAGTGCCGCGGCAGATGGCGTTGCCGGCAGGTTTTGACTGGTTGCAGCGCAACAAGCGCCGCCAGTACCTGCGCGCCAGGCTCACCGCGGGTAGCGATGGCCAGGTGAGCGTCCAGCTGCACCCGCAGCAAAGCTCGGCAATGCTTGCGGCTGCGTGCTGGGCCGATGGCCTGGCGGTGGTGGAGTGCGAGCAACAGCTGCACAAGCATGACAGCGTGACCTTCCTGTCGTTCGCTGAACTCATGCAGTGAGCGGCCTTGATTGCCGTCAAGGTTTGCGCTGGCGGTCTGGCTAGACTGGCGGCGCATTTTCGATTGCACCGGGCCTGCTCGCGTGACGCATCGCAGGCGAGGGCCGGGACACCTTCTTTGATGAGGAATGCCCATGCAACTGGTCTGCCCGGCAGGGAACCTGCCCGCGCTCAAAGCGGCAGTACGCCAAGGCGCCGATGCTGTCTACGTCGGTTTTCGCGATGACACCAATGCCCGGCACTTCGCCGGCCTGAACATGGACGACAAGCAGTTCGACGCCGCCGTCGCCCATATCCGTCAACACCAACGCAAGCTCTATGTCGCGGTCAACACCTACCCTCAGCCGCAGGGCTGGGAGCGCTGGCAACGGGCGGTGGACCGCGCCGCCGACCATGGCGTCGATGCATTGATTGCTGCCGACCCCGGCGTGCTTGGCTATGCCAGCCAGCGCCATCCGCAACTGACCCTGCACCTGTCGGTACAGGGCTCGGCGACCAATGCCAGTGCCCTGGCGTTCTATGCCCAGCACTACAACATCCGCCGCGCGGTGCTGCCACGGGTGCTGTCGCTGGCCCAGGTGCGCCAGGTCGCGGCCAACAGCACGGTGCCCATCGAAGTCTTTGCCTTTGGCAGTTTGTGCATCATGGCCGAAGGACGTTGCCACCTGTCGTCCTATATCACCGGTGAGTCGCCGAACCTGTGTGGCGTGTGTTCGCCAGCCAAGGCGGTGCGCTGGAGTGAAGATGCCGAAGGTTTGAGCGCACGCCTGAGCGAGGTGCTGATCGACCGTTACCGCGCCGACGAACCGGCCGGCTACCCGACCTTGTGCAAGGGTCGTTTCCTGGTTGGCGGCAAACGCTTTCATGCCCTCGAAGAGCCCACCAGCCTCGACACCCTGGACCTGTTGCCGGAGCTGGCCGCCATGGGCGTCGAAGCGGTGAAGATCGAAGGGCGTCAGCGCAGCCCGGCGTATGTCGAGCAGGTCACCCAGGTGTGGCGCGCCGCGCTCGATGCCCATCGCCTGGCACCTGAGCGCTTCGCCGTCAAAGACCAGTGGCGCCAGGTGCTGGCCGGCTTATCCGAAGGCAGCCAGACAACCCTGGGTGCTTACCATCGATCATGGCAATGAGGGATTGGACATGAAACTCAGCCTGGGACCTGTTCTGTATTACTGGGACAAGGAGCAATTGGGGCGTTTCTACGCCGAGATGGCCGCGTTGCCGCTGGATGTGATTTACCTTGGCGAAACCGTCTGTTCGAAACGCCGGGCGATGAACCTGGATCATTGGTTGGGCCTCGGCCGCGAGCTGCAGGAGTGCACGCAGGCGCAGATCGTGTTGTCGAGCCTGACCCTGGTCGAAGCCGCTTCCGAACTCTCCAGCCTGCGGCGCCTGTGCGACAGCGGCCAGTTGCTGGTGGAAGCCAACGACATGGGCGCGGTGCAGTTTCTGGCCGAACGCAAACTGCCCTTCGTCGGCGGGCCGGCACTCAACCTGTACAACGGCCATGCCCTGGCGCAACTGCAGGCGTGCGGGATGATCCGTTGGGTGCCGCCGGTGGAATGTTCGGCGGCGTTGATCCGTTCGATACTCGACCAGGTCACGGCGTTGGGCCGTAAGCTGCCAGAGGTCGAAGTCTTCGCCTATGGGCACCTGCCGCTGGCCTATTCGGCGCGCTGCTTCACCGCGCGTGCAGAAAACCGGCCCAAGGATGATTGCCAGTTCTGCTGCCTGAACTACCCCGATGGCCTGGCGCTGAGCAGTCAGGAAGGCCAGCCGCTGTTCACCCTCAACGGCATCCAGACGATGTCGGCCGAGGTCACTAACCTGTTGGCCGACTATTCCGGCCTTGCCGCCAGCGGTGCCGATTTGCTGCGCTTGAGCCCGCGCGCGCAGGGCATGGCCGAGGTGATCGAAGCCTTCCAGCGGGTACGCCTGGGGGCAGCGCCGCCTTTGCATGTGGAAGGCTGCAACGGCTACTGGCATGGCCAGGCGGGGATGTTGCGTGTCGAGGAGGTGGGCCTGTGCTGAACCAGAAAAAATGGCTGCTGCGCGGTGCCGATCGTGTGCTCCCGCTGATCCGGCGGGTGCCGTTCGTGCTGCAACGTGTCGCGCTGCAGCAAGCGCTCAACCGCTGCCTGGCTGAGCCGCTGAAAGACGGTGAGTTCGATTTGTTGCGCGGGCGCTGGCTGTGTCTGCGGATTCCTGATCTGGACCTGACCTGGTACCTGACCCGCAGCCTGTACGGCTTGCAGATTGCCGAGCGGGCCAAGGCCGATGTCACCATCCGCGGCAACTGGCGCGAGTTCCTGCTGTTGGCCAGCCGTCAGGAAGATCCCGACACCTTGTTCTTCCGACGGCGGCTGGTGATTGAAGGCGATACCGAACTGGGGTTGACCCTGAAGAACCTGATCGACAGCCTCGACCCGGAGGTGTTGCCGGTATGGTTGTGGCGAAATCTGGAGCGGGCAGGGAAGGGGCTGGCAACAGGCTGAACTGCGGACGGCAGAGATCAGTGTGGGAGCCGGCCTTGCCGGCGATGAAATCGCCGCGGTGTGTCGGGTGTTGCGCAGCGTCTGTATCGCTGGCAAGGCCAGCTCCCACAAGGGGGCAATCTCAACGGGGTCGCTGAGTGCCGGTTTTGGAATGGCGGGCTGACCAATTGGCGATGGCGACCTCGTATCACCACGGCGAGTACCAACGCCTGAGCTTCCACCCCACCGGATTAGCAAAGCAATGCAAGATCAAACACCCAAAAATCAACCACTGCAGTGATAAATGTTCATCGAAAAGATCAGGGGTGTAGCCAACGAACAGAAGGTACTCTCTTTTAAACCACCTCAAGTGATAGGTTACGAAGAACAGATTAAAGGCCAGGCAAGCGAAAGATTTCAGGTAGCCTAATTGGGGCCCGGAAAGCTGGAGTCTTAGGTAGTAAGCCACTGTCACAGCTATCAGCGAAGCACCAATATACAGCGACAGGATCATTTTTTTGTCTCTACATACACCTGCTCTCCGGTCAACATGTCGACACCCACTTCAAATACAATCGCCCCTCTGCTCATATTTATATAAGAGCGCACGTAATCAGAGGGTATATATTTGAACAGTTTCCATGCCCCTGTTCTCAACACCATTCTGGTCATTCCATAAACGGACAACCCGATATCAGACACCCCATAAGCGATATTTCCATCTCGCATGCTGCCACCCATGGACTTCGCAACGGCCTGATAACCTTTTCGAACCCAGCCCTCACTATCCGAACGCCCCGTCAGTAAATTCTCACCATTCTCGTAAATGTTGTTCGCACCGTGTGCGATCATCGGGAGGCCTGCCACACCGCAAAGTATAATCGCAGGACTGGCGCAGATTGTCGCTCCAGCAGCTACCTGGAATACCCCCGCAATGACCCCGGCACCTTTTCTGCTAATCTCCAGTGACTGATTGATCAGACTCCACTGTTCATTCTTGATCTCCAGCAACGCCTCATCCGGCGTCTTCTTCCCATTCGCTACGTCGTCGGCAATGTGTTTGGCGTAATAGGCCATCTCCCGGTTGAACTGCGTGCGAACCACACCGTCCTTGATATGTATGGCAGCGAGAGTGCAGGCCTGTTTAGTCAGACTACTTGCGGCTTCGCAGACAACCCAGTAGTCGTTAGGGTCCAATAATAATGGAGAGGGGCGTGAAGTCATTTACCCGCGCCCCAGTAGGTATAAGCGCTTGTGCCGGCGATGTGGTGGGTCCAGCGGATGGTCTGGTAACGCAGCGAGAGCACTTCCTGAGCTTCCGTCTCGTTCTGCAGTACCGCGTGAGGGACATCCGATACCAGTTCTGCTACCTGGCCACCTTTAATCTCGACGCTGAAGTACTTTTCCTGCCCTCCATTCGGGCTTACCCGATAAAAGTGGATCTGGCATTCGATTTCTTCCCGGGTAGCCAAGGCTTGAGCCAACAAGGGAGATGACTTGTCAATGGCTTTGGTAATGACGATGGGATGATGGGTGGGATTCGGGGTGTTGTCGACGTTGATCATGCTGTGTGTGTACGACAACACCATGATTTCATCGGTATGGCCGCTCTGGCATTTGTTACCAATGGAGTCGGGTGTTGAACAGCCGGCGGAAATCACACCTTGTTGGTTGCCGGTGATGGTCATGTAGCCGTGACTGGCCATAAGCGCTACTCCTTGTCGTTGGAGTAGGCAGGCTAGCCAGGGAAGCGTTTTCCTGTATGTAGGTAACTTCCCGGCAGCCCGTAGGACGGTGCCTTATTGGTGAGTGGCGCCCATCGCTATCAACTTCGAACATTCCTCACCTGCTAAGCGATTGATGATGCGAAGCGCACCATGAAGACCGGCGATATTTCGAAAGGTAAGTTGAGGTTCGGGAAGACTGCCTTGACGATCGTCATTTTCGATAAGGACCTCGGAAAGCAGCTCTAAGGTCCAGAGGCAAGTTTGGAGCTGCTGAGTAGACTCTTCGAAGCGCAGCTGTGATGTCGTTGAGTTGAAAATTTGCATGGGTGGAACTCCTTTGGGTAATGGGAGCTGCCACGAACCGTCGCCAAACGATTGAGGGTGGCAGCTGTGCGCAGGTTGGCGAACCGGTACCCAAAGAAACCGGCAGACACGAATGTCTCCCACGCACAGCCGCCATAGCACGGACATGCGGGCGCAAAAAAAGCGCCGGCATTCATGTATGGGCGCCTATGCGCCTTGGGTAGTTCAGGTCGCCAAACCTGATCGCTGAGTTTGCAGCGACAGGGGACGATAGCGCCGACGGGCTGGTGTTGCAAGCGATGTGAGCTGTGGGGAGTGCTGAAGTGGACCGCCGTAGGCAAATCAGTCGGTAGGGCCACTACATCAAATTGATAGGTTTCTCGTTGGAGGGACTATGGCTTGGAATATGACGAGCTGTTCCGTTCGCAGTGAAGTTTCAGGTCACCTTTACGTCTTCACGGCACGTCACTTTTGACCGGCATAGTTCACCAACAACTGACTCACCTCGGCAAACAACTCATCGGCCTGCGCCTCACTGCAATCCTCGCCATAACGCTTGCGCAGCCCCTGCTGGCTGAGGATCAGGTGCTTGTCGGCCTGCAGGCCGTGCTGGCGCAGGCAACCGGCGACACACTGCAGCGGGCAGCCGTCAAGCGCCAGAATCCAGCGTCCCGAACAGGCCAGATTGACCAGCGCCGGCACCTGCCCGCCGACCCCGGCGATGCACGACATCTGCGCCAGGCCTTCACGGTCGAGGCGCAGCGCGACGTTGTTGGCCAGTTGCGCAACGTTGGAGCAACCGGAGCAGGCGTAGACCAGGGGCAGGGCAGTGCGGGGCATGAAGACTCTCCAGTGATAGGCCCGTCAGGCTTGATAGTCGACCAGTGCCTCGGTCGCCAGAATGCGAATGTCCCTGCGCTCCATGGCAATCAGGCCGCTTTCCACCAGGCGATGAAGGATGCGTGAAAAGGTTTCCGGCTGAATTCCCAGCTTCGACGCCACCAGGCGTTTGGACACCTGCAGTACGACCCGGCCGTCGTCGGGGTCCTGCTCCTGCAGAAGAAAGCTGATCACCCGCTGGCTGGCGCTGGCCAGGGTCAGGGTGTCGATGTCCTTGAGCCGTTGGTGCAGATGGATGCTCATGCTCGCAAGGATCGCCAGGCACACTTGCGGTTGGTCTTCCAGGGCATTGCGGTAGTGGCTGCCCTCGACGCTGACCACCACGCTGTCCTTGAGCGCGGTGGCGCTCACCGGGTAGTAGCGGGTCTGGCTGAACAGCAAGGCTTCGGCGAAGGATTGCCCGGGCTGGATGATCTCTACCAGGTTCTCCTGGCCCTGGGCGGTGATGCGGTACAGCTTGATCTGGCCACTGACCAGCAGGAAGAAGCGTTTGGCCGCGTCGCCCTGGTGCATGAGGGTGTCGTGACAGCCGAGGCGGCGTTGCATGGCCAGGCCGCAGACCTGTTCGAAGATGCGTTCGGGCAAGTGGCTGAACAGGTGATGGCGGCGCAAAAACAGTACGAGGGAAGGGTGGGTCAGCATGGCGTACCTCCTGGCGGTCATGGTAGAACGCCCGGCACCTGCGGCCTATGCCTCCGCAGGTCTACCTCCAAAGGGGCAGTCAGCCGTGTTGACGCAGATGCTCCATGGCCCAGACGGCCGCCTCGACCCGTGAGCGCAAGCCGAGTTTGTGCAGCAGGTTCTTCACATGCACTTTGACCGTGCCTTCGGTGATCCCCAGCTTGTGGCCGATGACCTTGTTGCTGTAGCCGCTGGCGATGGTCTTGAGTACCTGGCGCTCGCGTTCGGTCAGTTCTACTTCGGCATGCCGGGGCGGTGAACGCAGCGCTTGGGCCATGACCTGGGTGAGGCCGGGGCTGATCACCAGTGCGCCGTTCATGGCATCGCGGATGGACTGGATCAGCAACTCCGGTTCCATGTCCTTGAGCAGATAACCATCGGCGTCCAGGCGCAGGGCATCGCGGATATCGTCTTCGGCATCGGAGACGGTGAACAGCAGGACTTTGCCGCCATAGTTCTGGCTGCGCAGGTGGCGCAGGGTTTCGATGCCATTCATCTGCGGCATGTTGTTGTCGAGCAGCACCAGGTCCGGTTGCAGCGGTTCGATCATGGCCAGGGCTTCTTCGCCGTGATTGGCTTCGCCGACGATCTTGAAATCGTCTTCCAGTTCGAGCATCTGGCGGATGCCACGACGCATCATGGGGTGGTCGTCGACCAGGAGGATGCGGCAACGCGCAGGGCTATTCATGTGACATTTCCTTGGGGATGGCGGCCGAGGAATTCCGGGTGGAACTCCATCTGGACGAGGGTGCCTTGCGGCTCCCTGGAAAGAATCTGCAACTGGCCATGGAGGCTGCGCGAGCGCTCATCCATGATGTTCAGGCCGTGATGCTCGCGCGGGTCGCGGCTGCCGACAAAACCGCGTCCGTCGTCTTCGATCGACAGGCGCACGGTTTCACCGTCCTGGCGCAGTTGCAGCCAGGCGTTTTGCGCATGGGCATGGCGCAGGCAGTTGGAAAGCGCCTCGCGGGTGATCTGCAGGATGTGAATCTGTTCGCTGGCCGATAGCTCGAAGGCCAGGTTGTCGACGTGCAGGTGAACCTGGAAATCACCCCGGCGGCTGAACTCCTGCGCGGTGTCCTTGAGGCCCTGCACCAGGCCTGCGTCGTGAATCTGCAGGCGAAAGGTGGTGAGCAGTTCGCGCAGTTGGCGGTAGGCATTGTTCAAGCCTTCGCGCAGCTCGGCGGTGACGCCTTCCAGGGTCTCTACCGGCTCGCCACGGCGCATCAGGGTCTGCATGCGGCTGACCTGCAGTTTCATGTAGGACAGCGCTTGGGCCAGTGAATCATGCAGCTCGCGGGCGATGATGGCGCGCTCTTCGAGCAGCAGCAGGCGATGGTCCTGCTCGCGTTGGCGCTTGAGTGACAGCGAAGTACCGATCAGGTTGGCCAGGGCCTGGATAAGCTGGGTTTCCCAGCCCTGCGGCGCATGGCCATCGATAAAGTGCGCTTTCAGTTCGCCCAGCGAGCTGCCCTGGTTGCTGATGCTGTAGATGTGCGGGCTAAGTTGCTCGTGGCGCTGGCAGGTGGCGCAATCGCTGCTGGCACAGACTCTACGGCTGTCGGCGCCATGCAGGGCGAGCAATTGCTGGGCCGGGGCCTGCAACTGGCCCTGCAGGCACAGCGACAGGCGCAGGCCGGGCAGGCGCTGCTGAAACCGCCGGATCAACTCATCCAGGCCCTCGGCATTGGCCAGGCGCGTGGCCAGGCTGCGACTGCTTTGATACAGCAGTTCGAGGGCAGCGTTGGCCTGTTGCAGGTTCAGGGTTTTTTGCCGGACCTGGGTTTCGAGGGTGCGGTGGGACTGCTCGATGGTCTCGGCCATGGCGTTGAAGCTGGTGGCCAGCTGGCCCAACTCATCTTCGGATTGATGGTTGACCCGCGCCTGGTACTCGCCGCGCTGAAAGCGCTGAGTGGCGTCCACCAGCTCCTGCAGCGGGCTGATCACGCTGCTTTGCAGTTCGTAGAGGCCGACCAGCAGGACGATCATGGTGATGAACAGCGCCGCACCCTGAATCATCTGTTGCCAGCTCTGCTTGTGTTCGCTCTGGCGCTGCAGCAGGTTGACGAACTGGTTGAGCTGTTCGATGAAGGGCAGGGTGCTGGCCTGGAACGCGGTGGCATCGCCACGCTCAAGGGCCGGGCCAAGGGTGTGCTGCCAGTAGTCCTGCAGCTGTTGGTAGCTGCCATTGAGCGCTTCGTTGCTGCCGTCTTCCAGCACGTTCTTCAGCGTCTGACTGTTGAGCCGCTGTTGCAGGCTCTGGCTGATGCGGTTGATTTCGTCGCGATCGGCGCCGGCGGCCAGGTTCCAGCTCAGGCGATAGGTCTCCATGCGCACCGAACCTGCGGTATTGATCGCCGCCGCATCGCCCTGGCTGAACCAGGCGATCAGCCCGGCGCTCAGCGAGCTGGCCAGCGCCAGCACCGCGATCAGGATCACCGCCAGGCCGGCACGCGCGGGTAGCGAACTACGCAGCCAGCGGATCATGACCGCGAGACTGAACGGAGGAGGGGGAAAGTGCGCATGCAGGGCTCCAGTGGGTAGCTGCCGATGAAGTGGCGACCGGTCCCTGGCGCTCTACCTCTAAAGAGTTCTGACCCGCAGGGTTTGCCCGAATATCCTGGATGAAACTGACAAGACACTGATAAACAAAGGGTTTAGAGGTTTTTCGGACCTACCTCGATGGAGGTAGGCAGTACAAGCATAGGCCTGGAGGCGTCCAGGCTTCTTTGATCCGGGTCAAGTTTTTCCGGGGTTTGCCTCTCTAGTCTGCGGGCCATAGCGAACTGACCGGAGACCCAACATGACCCCACCGCGTGTACGACAAGGCCTGGTACTGGGCATGAGCACGCTGGCCTTCACCGTCTGTTTCATGGTCTGGATGATGTTTGCCGTGCTCGGCGTCCCGATCAAGGAACTGCTCCAGCTCAACGAAACCCAGTTCGGCCTGCTGGCCGCTACCCCGGTGCTGACCGGCTCACTGGTGCGCTTGCCGCTTGGGCTGTTGACCGACCGTTTTGGCGGACGCAGCGTGTTCTTCCTGCTGATGCTCGCCTGTGTGCTGCCGCTGTACCTGATCAGCCACGCCACCGCTTACTGGCAGTTCCTGGTGCTGGGGTTGTTCGTCGGCCTGGCCGGGGGCTCGTTCTCGGTCGGTATCGCCTACGTCGCCAAATGGTTCGACAAAGACAACCAGGGCTTTGCCATGGGCGTGTTCGGTGCCGGTAACGCAGGCTCGGCAGTGACCAAGTTTCTGGCCCCGGCGCTGATTGCCGCGGGCAGCTGGCAGCTGGTGCCGAAAGTCTTCAGTGCGATCCTGTTCATCACCGCGCTGCTGTTCTGGTTTCTCAGTGCCGACAACAAGGCCCACCGCAGCGCCAAGGGCGCCAACCTCGGCGAGCAGCTCAAGGCCCTGAAGGATCCTGCGGTGTGGCGCTACTGCCAGTACTACTCGATCGTCTTCGGCGGTTACGTGGCCCTGGCGCTGTGGATGACCAAGTACTACGTCGCCGAATACGGTTTCAGCCTGCAAAGCGCAGCGCTGCTGGCTGCCTGTTTCTCCTTGCCCGGTGGCGTGCTGCGCGCCGTCGGTGGCTGGATGTCGGACCGCTGGGGCGCGCAGAGCGTGACCTGGTGGGTGCTGTGGGTCAGCTGGATCTGCCTGTTCCTGCTGTCCTACCCGCAGACCCAGCTGCAGGTGCAAACCCTCAATGGTCCGCTGGACTTCCACATCGGTCTGAACCCGGTGCTGTTCACCGTCCTGCTGTTCATCATCGGCATTGCCTTCGCCTTCGGCAAAGCCTCGGTGTTCAAGTACATCGCCAATGACTACCCGCAAAACATGGGCGCCGTGTCCGGCATCGTCGGCCTGGCCGGCGGTCTGGGCGGCTTCATCCTGCCGATCATGTTCGGCGCCCTGGTGGACCTGACCGGCGTGCGCTCCTCGGCCTTCATGCTGATGTACGGCGTGGTCTGGGTGTCGCTCATCTGGATGTACTTCAGCGAAATCCGCAAACGCCCGCTGCTCGGCAAACAGCCGCAGGCGACCTCAAGCCCGTTTTCCAGCATTGCCCAAGGAGAAGACCATGTCGGTTCTTAACAAGCCTGACCCAGGCGCTGATGTTCGCTTGGGTGGGAGCGAGCTTGCCTCGCGAAGCGATGTGTTTGAAAAAACGCAATCGCGGGGCAAGCCCGCTCCCACCGGTCCGGTCATTCATGACTGGCGCCCTGAAGATCCCGCATTCTGGGGGCGTAGCGGCAAGAAAACCGCCACCCGCAACCTGTGGATTTCGATTCCCGCACTGCTGCTGGCCTTTGCCGTGTGGATGGTCTGGAGCACGGTGATCGTGCGCCTGAACGCCATCGGCTTTACCTTCAGCACCGACCAGCTGTTCTGGCTGGCGGCGCTGCCGGGCCTGTCTGGCGCCACTTTGCGGGTGTTCTACTCGTTCATGGTGCCGATCTTCGGCGGCCGCCGCTGGACCGCCCTGAGCACCGCCTCGCTGCTGCTGCCGACGCTGTGGATGGGCTTTGCCGTGCAGGACCCGGGCACCCCTTACAGTGTGTTCGTGATGATTGCCCTGCTGTGTGGCTTTGGCGGCGGCAACTTCGCTTCGAGCATGTCCAACATCAGCTTCTTCTATCCCAAGTCGCAGCAAGGCACGGCCCTGGGCCTGAATGCCGGGCTGGGTAACCTTGGCGTCTCGGTGATGCAGTTCGCCGTGCCGCTGGTGATCACCTTCGGTGTGTTCGGGGTACTCGGCGGGCAACCCCAGGTGCTCGCCGACGGCAGCCAGTTGTGGCTGCAGAACGCAGGCTTCCTGTGGGTGCCGTTCATCATTGCCGTGACCTTGCTGGCCTGGTTCGGCATGAACGACCTGTCCAGCGCCAAGGCCTCGTTCAGCGAGCAGGCGGTGATTTTCAAGCGCAAGCACAACTGGCTGATGTGCTGGCTGTACCTGGCCACCTTCGGCTCGTTCATCGGCTTCTCCGCGGCCTTCCCGATGCTGATCAAGACCTCGTTCCCCGAGGTCAACGCCCTGGCTTTCGCCTTCCTCGGCCCGCTGGTCGGTGCCCTGGTACGCCCCTTGGGCGGCTGGGTGGCCGACAAGTTCGGCGGCGCGCGGGTGACCCTGTGGAACTTCGTGCTGATGATCGTGATGGTCTTCGGTGTACTGCACTTCATCCCGCAGCAGGGCACGGCCGGCAATTTCTACGGCTTCCTCGGCATGTTCATGCTGCTGTTCTTCACCACCGGCATCGGCAACGGTTCGACCTTCCGCATGATCCCGGTGATCTTCCGCACCCTGCATGAAAAGGCCGCCGCCGGCAAAGGCGCGAAGGGCCACGAGCAGGCGCTGAAAAACGCCGGCAAGGAATCCGCCGCGGTGCTCGGTTTCAGTTCGGCCATGGGGGCCTTTGGCGCCTTCTTCATTCCCAAGACCTTCGGCAGTTCGATGGCCATGACCGGTAGCCCGGCGCTGGCTTTCTACATGTTCGTCGGTTTTTACCTGAGCTGCATCGTCGTGACCTGGTGGTGGTACGCGCGCAAAGGCGCCGAAGCCCCCTGCTGACAGGACCCGAATTCAACTTTTGCGTGGGTGGGGCACAGAACCCCACAGCAAGCCTGAGAGGAAAGCATCATGAGTCATCTGCTCGATCAATTGCGGTTCTTCAACCGCAAGCAAAACGAGTTTTCCGACGGTCACGGCGAGACTCGCAAAGAGTCGCGCGACTGGGAGAACGTCTACCGTTCACGCTGGCAGTACGACAAGATCGTGCGCTCCACCCACGGGGTGAACTGCACAGGCTCCTGCTCGTGGAAAATCTACGTGAAGAACGGCCTGATCACCTGGGAAACCCAGCAGACCGACTACCCGCGGACCCGCAACGACCTGCCCAACCACGAACCGCGCGGTTGCCCACGGGGCGCCAGTTACAGCTGGTACATCTACAGCGCCAACCGCCTCAAGTACCCGAAGATCCGCAAGCCGCTGCTCAAACTGTGGCGCGAGGCGCGCCAGAGCATGGCGCCGGTCGAGGCCTGGGCGAGCATTGTCGAGAACAAGGCCAAGGCCGACTCGTACAAGAGCAAGCGCGGCATGGGCGGTTTTATCCGCTCCAGCTGGGATGAGGTTACCGAGATCATCGCTGCGGCCAACGTCTATACCGTCAAGCAGTACGGCCCGGACCGGGTCGTGGGCTTCTCGCCGATCCCGGCGATGTCGATGGTCAGCTACGCGGCCGGTGCCCGTTACCTGTCGCTGATCGGCGGCACCTGCCTGAGCTTCTACGACTGGTACTGCGACCTGCCACCGGCTTCGCCGATGGTCTGGGGCGAGCAGACCGATGTGCCGGAGTCGGCCGACTGGTACAACTCCAACTACATCATTGCCTGGGGCTCCAACGTCCCGCAGACCCGTACCCCGGATGCGCATTTCTTCACTGAAGTGCGCTACAAGGGCACCAAGACCGTGGCCATCACCCCCGACTACTCGGAAGTGGCCAAGCTCACCGACCTGTGGCTCAACCCCAAGCAGGGCACCGATGCGGCCCTGGCCCAGGCGTTCAACCATGTCATCTTCAAAGAATTTCACCTCGACCAGCCGAGCGCTTATTTCACCGAGTACGCCAAGCGCTACACCGACCTGCCGGTGCTGGTGCTGCTCAAACCCATGCTTGGCACCGCACCGGGCGCAGGCTATCAGCCGGACCGCTTCCTGCGGGCCTCGGACCTGGCCGGCAACCTCGGCCAGGAGAACAACCCCGAGTGGAAAACCATTGCCCTCGATGCCAACGGCGAGCTGGTGTCGCCGCAGGGTTCGATCGGCTATCGCTGGGGCGAGCAGGGCAAGTGGAATATCCTGCCGCGTGAAGGCGGCGGCGGTCGCGAGATCGACCTGACCCTGAGCCTGATCGGTGGCGATGTCGCCGAAGTGGCCTTCCCGTACTTCGCCGGCGAATCCCACGAACACTTCCAGCATGTGGCCGGTGATGCCGTGCAATACCGCCGTGTGCCGGTGCGCAGTCTGACCCTGGCGGATGGCAGTCAGGTCAAGGTCGCTACCGTGTTCGACCTGTCGGCAGCCAACCTTGCCATCGACCGCGGCCTGGGTGGCGCCAACGTTGCCCGCGATTATGACGACGCCAGCGTGCCCGGCACCCCGGCCTGGCAGGAGCAGATCACCGGCGTCAGCCGCGAGAAAGCCATCCAGATCGCCCGCGAGTTTGCCGACAACGCCGACAAGACCCGTGGCCGCTCGATGATCATCGTCGGCGCAGCGATGAATCACTGGTACCACATGGACATGAACTACCGCGGGCTGATCAACATGCTCATGCTCTGCGGTTGCGTCGGCCAGACCGGTGGCGGCTGGGCCCACTATGTCGGCCAGGAAAAACTGCGTCCGCAGTGCGGCTGGCTGCCGCTGGCCTTCGGCCTGGACTGGAACCGTCCGCCACGGCAGATGAACGGCACCAGCTTCTTCTACGCCCACAGCTCGCAGTGGCGCCACGAGAAGATGAACATGCACGACGTGCTCTCGCCGCTGGCCGACAAGCGCCAGTTCCCCGAGCACGCCCTGGACTACAACATCCGCGCCGAACGCGCCGGCTGGCTGCCCAGCGCGCCACAGCTCAACCGCAACCCGCTGGACATCTGCCGCGATGCCGCCGCCGCTGGCATGGCGCCCAAGGACTATGTGGTCAAGGGCTGGCAGGACGGCAGCCTGCGCTTTGCCTGCGAGCAGCCGGACAACCCGGCCAACTTCCCGCGCAACATGTTCATCTGGCGCTCCAACCTGCTCGGCTCCTCGGGCAAAGGCCACGAGTACATGCTCAAGTACCTGCTCGGTACCCGCAACGGCGTGATGAACGAAGACATCGGCCAGGTCGGCGACTGCAAACCGCAGGAAGCCGAATGGGTCGACGAGGGCGCCATCGGCAAGCTCGACCTGGTGACTACCCTGGACTTCCGCATGTCCTCGACCTGCGTGTATTCCGACATCGTCCTGCCGACCGCGACCTGGTACGAGAAGGACGACATGAACACTTCGGACATGCACCCCTTCATCCACCCGCTGTCGGCGGCTATCGATCCGGCCTGGGAATCGCGTTCCGACTGGGAAATCTACAAGGGCATCGCCAAGGCGTTCTCGAAGATGGCCGAGGGGCACCTGGGCATCGAGCAGGACCTGGTCACCGTACCGCTGCTGCACGACAGCGTCGGCGAACTGGCCCAGCCGTTCGGCGGCACCGACTGGAAAACTGCAGGCGTCGCGCCGCAACCCGGCAAGAACGCGCCGAACATCCAGGTGGTCGAGCGCAACTACCCGAACATCTACAAGCAGTTCACCTCGCTCGGCCCGCTGCTGGAGAAACTCGGCAACGGCGGCAAGGGCATCAACTGGAACACCGATGAGGAAGTGAAATTCCTCGGCGAACTGAACTACCGCGAGAACGACGCCGGCATCAGCCAGGGCCGGCCGAAGATCGATACCGCGATCGATGCGGCGGAAGTCATCCTCTCGCTGGCCCCGGAAACCAACGGCCATGTGGCGGTCAAGGCCTGGGCGGCACTGTCCGAATTCACCGGCATCGACCACAGCCACCTGGCGCTGTCCAAGGCCCACGAAGCGATCCGCTTCCGTGATATCCAGGCGCAGCCGCGCAAGATCATCTCCAGCCCGACCTGGTCGGGGCTCGAGGACGATCATGTCAGCTACAACGCCGGTTACACCAACGTCCACGAGAACATCCCGTGGCGCACCATCACCGGCCGCCAGCAGTTCTACCAGGATCACCCGTGGATGCAGGCTTTCGGCGAGCAGCTGATGAGTTACCGGCCGCCGGTCAACACCCAGACCATCGCCGCGGTGAAAGGCAAGCGCAGCAACGGCCACACCGAGATCGTCCTGAACTGGATCACCCCGCACCAGAAGTGGGGCATCCACAGCACCTACAGCGACAACCTGCTGATGCTCACCCTCAGCCGTGGCGGGCCGATTGTCTGGCTCTCGGAGATCGACGCGCAGCGCGCCGGTATCGAGGACAACGACTGGATCGAATGCTTCAACGCCAACGGCGCGCTGACCGCCCGCGCGGTGGTCAGCCAGCGGGTCAAGGAAGGCATGGTGATGATGTACCACGCCCAGGAACGGATCGTGAACGTCCCCGGCGCGGAAACCACCAAGACCCGCGGCGGCCACCACAACTCGGTGACCCGCGTGGTGCTCAAACCGACCCACATGATCGGCGGCTATGCCCAGCAGGCCTATGGGTTCAACTATTACGGCACGGTCGGCTGCAACCGCGACGAATTCGTCGTCGTGCGCAAGATGGCCAAGGTCGACTGGCTCGACGGTTCGCGCGGCGATGAGCTGCCACGTCCACTGCCGACCGAGATGGAATAAGGAGTGCTGTCATGAAGATTCGTTCACAAGTTGGCATGGTCCTGAACCTGGACAAATGCATCGGCTGCCACACCTGTTCGATCACCTGCAAGAACGTCTGGACCAGCCGTGAAGGCATGGAATACGCCTGGTTCAACAACGTCGAAACCAAGCCCGGGGTCGGCTACCCGAAAGAGTGGGAGAACCAGGACAAGTGGAAGGGCGGCTGGGTGCGCAACGCCAACGGCAGCATCAACCCACGCATCGGCGGCAAGTTCCGGGTGCTCGCGAACATCTTCGCCAACCCCGACCTGCCGGGCCTTGACGATTACTACGAGCCGTTCGACTTCGATTACCAGCACCTGCATACCGCGCCTTTGGGCGAGCATCAGCCGACGGCGCGGCCGCGCTCGCTGGTCTCGGGCAAGCGCATGGAAAAGATCGAGTGGGGCCCGAACTGGGAAGAAATCCTCGGCACCGAGTTCGCCAAACGCCGCAAGGACAAGAACTTCGACCAGATCCAGGCCGACATCTACGGTGAGTACGAAAACACTTTCATGATGTACCTGCCGCGCCTGTGCGAGCACTGCCTGAACCCGGCCTGTGCGGCATCGTGCCCGAGCGGGGCGATCTACAAGCGCGAGGAAGACGGCATTGTCCTGATCGACCAGGAGAAGTGCCGCGGCTGGCGCATGTGCATCAGCGGTTGCCCGTACAAGAAAATCTACTTCAACTGGAAAAGCGGCAAGTCCGAGAAGTGCATCTTCTGCTACCCACGGATCGAAGCCGGGATGCCGACCGTCTGCGCTGAAACCTGTGTCGGCCGTATCCGTTACCTCGGTGTGTTGCTGTATGACGCCGACCGCATCAGCGAAGTGGCCAGCACTGCCAACGAGCACGACCTGTACGAGAAGCAACTGGAGATCTTCCTCGACCCGAACGATCCGGCGGTGATTCGCCAGGCCCTGAAAGATGGCGTGCCGCAGTCGGTGATCGACGCCGCGCAACGCTCGCCGGTGTACAAGATGGCCGTGGACTGGAAGCTGGCGCTGCCGCTGCACCCTGAGTACCGCACGCTGCCGATGGTCTGGTACGTACCGCCACTGTCGCCGATCCAGAACGCCGCCGCTGCCGGCACCGTGGGCATGAACGGGGTGATCCCGGATGTCGACAGCCTGCGTATTCCGCTGCGCTACCTGGCCAACCTGCTCACCGCCGGTGACGAAAAACCGGTGAAGCGTGCGCTCAAGCGCCTGCTGGCGATGCGTGCCTACAAACGTTCCGAACAGGTTGAAGGTGTACAGGATCTGCAGGTGTTGAAAGACGTTGGCTTGAGCGTGAACCAGGTCGAGGAGATGTACCGCTACCTGGCCATCGCCAACTACGAAGACCGTTACGTGGTGCCAAGTGCACACCGTGAAGAGGCCATGAGCGACGCCTTCGCCGAACGCTCGGGTTGCGGCTTCAGTTTCGGCAGCGGCTGTAGCGGCAGCTCCGACACCAACATGTTCGGGGCGAAGAAGGCCAACCGCCGCGACATCCTCAAAACCGTACAGTTGTGGGAGGACTGAGCATGCGCATCCTTAAAGTGATTTCGCTGCTGCTCGATTACCCGACCGAGACCCTGGTCAACGGCCGTGATGAACTGGAACAGGCAATCCTCCAGGCGCGGGAAATCAGCCCGCGTCAGCGCGGCGCTTTGTTCGAGCTGCTGGAGCTGATCTGCAACAACGACCTGATGGATGGCCAGGAGCACTACGGTGCGCTGTTCGGCCGTGGCCGGGCGCTGTCGCTGCTGCTGTTCGAGCATGTGCATGGCGAGTCGCGTGACCGTGGCCAGGCCATGGTCGACATGCTTGCCCAGTACGAAGCAGCGGGCTTTGCCATCGGCGTCAAGGAGCTGCCGGACTACATCCCGCTGTACCTGGAATACCTTTCGACCCGCGACGACCTTGAGGCCCGCGAAGGCCTGGCCGACGTCGCGCACCTGCTGGCCTTGCTCGCCGCGCGTCTGGAGGAGCGCGAGAGTGCCTACGCCAGTTGCTTCCGCGCGCTGTTGCAGATCGCCGGTGCCGAACCGCACCAGGCCGTGGCCGACCTGCGTGAACAGGTCGCTGCCGAGCAGCGCGACGACTCCCTCGAAGCCCTGGACAAGATCTGGGAAGAGGAGGCGGTGGATTTTCTCAAGGCCGAACAGCAGGAGCGTTGCAGCGCCCTGCCAAGTGCGCCGGGCAAGGCCCGCGAAGAAAGCGCGGTACCGCTGCACTGGGTTGATTTTCAGCATCAAGGGCCGGCCAGCGCGCAGGCTACGGAGGTGGGCAATGTCTAAATGGAATCTGTTGGCGTTCGGGGTGTACCCCTACATCGCTCTGGCGATCTGCCTGCTGGGCAGTTGGGCGCGTTTCGACCTGTCGCAGTACACCTGGAAGGCCAGTTCCAGCCAGATGCTCTCCGGGCGCGGCATGCGTGCGGCGAGCAACCTGTTTCACATCGGCGTGCTGTTCGTCCTCGCCGGGCACTTTGTCGGCCTGCTGACCCCGGCTTCGGTCTATCACCATGTGATCAGCACTGAAAACAAGCAACTGCTGGCGATGGTCTCCGGCGGCTTTTTCGGCCTGCTGTGCCTGATCGGCCTGATCATGCTGATCCACCGGCGTCTGACCGATCCACGGGTTCGCGCCACCTCCAACACTTCGGACATCCTGATCTTGCTGGTGTTGCTGGCACAGCTGGTACTCGGTCTGCTGACCATCGTCGCCTCCACCGGACACATGGACGGCTCGGTGATGGTGATGCTCGCCGAGTGGGCGCAGAACACCGTGCTGTTGCGTCCGGTAGAAGCCGCGGCTGCGATTGCGCCGGTCAGCCTGGTGTACAAGCTGCATGTGTTGCTTGGCCTGACCCTGTTCGTGCTGTTCCCCTTCACCCGCCTGGTGCACATCGTCAGCGCCCCGGTCTGGTACCTGGGACGGCGCTATCAAATCGTTCGGCAGAAAATCTGAGGAGGTTGTCATGTCAAGCGGATGTGGATGTGGCGGTGGTAATGGCGGCGGTGGTTGCGCCTCTTCAAAGGTAGTTGAACCCGAGCTGGCGGTAGAGGCGGTGGAGCTCGTAGCACCCGCGCAGTTGATCGCCAGCAGCGAGCAGGAATGGCCGATCATCAGTGTCAATGCGGTACCTATCAGCCCTCAGGCCATGGCCCAGGAGCTGCAATATCACCCGGCGGCGGACCGAGAGGAGGCGCTGTTCATGGCCGCCCGCGCTCTGGTGATCCGCGAATTGTTGCAGCAGCGGATCGCCGAGCTGGGCCTGTCGTTGCAGGTCGGCGCGGGCGAGAACGAGGAGGAGGCGGCCACGCGCTTGCTGCTGGAGCGCGAGGTGCAGGTGCCGGAGTGTGACGAGGCCACCTGCCTGCGTTACTACGACAGCAACCGCGGGCGCTTTCACAGCGCGCCGCTGCTGGCGGTACGGCACATTCTGCTCGAATGTGCCCCGGACGATGCCGAGGCGCGCAGCCTGGCGCTGGTTCAGGCCGAGATCCTGCAGCAGCGTTTGGCGCAGTTCCCCGAGCAGTTTGCCGAGCTTGCACTGAAGTACTCGGCTTGCCCGTCGAAGGCACAGGGCGGGGAACTGGGGCAGATCAGCAAGGGCCAGACGGTGCCGGAGCTGGAGCGGCAGTTGTTCACCCTGGCACCGGGGCTGGCCGACAAACCGCTGGAAAGCCGCTATGGCTGGCATGTCATCAGCGTTGACCAACGCATCGAAGGTCAGCAATTGCCGTACGAGGCGGTCGCCACCGCGATCCGTACCCAGCTGCAACAAGGCGTCTGGCAGAAGGCGGTGGTTCAGTACCTGCAGACCCTGATCGGTGCTGCCGATATTCGTGGTATCCAGCTACAGGGCGCTGATTCGCCGCTGGTGCAGTAACCAGGTAAGCAAGGGGAATGTGATGAGCACGGTGATGCAGGATGGATTCGGGCGGCAGATCGATTATCTGCGCATGTCGGTGACCGATCGGTGTGATTTTCGCTGTGTGTACTGCATGGCCAAGAACATGACCTTCCTGCCGCGTCAGCAGGTACTCACCCTCGAGGAGCTGCAGCGTCTGGCAACGCTGTTCGTCGGCCAGGGCGTGCGCAAGATCCGCCTGACCGGAGGGGAGCCGTTGATCCGTCCGGGGATTGTCGATCTTTGCCGTCACATTGCCGCCTTGCCGGGCTTGCGCGAGCTGGTGATGACCAGCAATGGTTCACAGCTGCAGCGCCTGGCGCGGCCGCTGGTGGATGCCGGGGTCAAGCGCATGAACATCAGCCTCGACAGCCTGGACAGTGAGCGCTTTCGCGCGATTACCCGCAATGGCGATCTCGCTCAGGTGTTGCGGGGTATCGAAGCGGCAAGCACTGCCGGGTTCGAGCGGATCAAACTCAACTGTGTGGTGATGAAGGGGCGCAACTTCGATGAGGTACTGCCGCTTGTGCAGTACGCCATCGATCTGGGTATCGACATCACCTTCATTGAAGAGATGCCGCTGGGCGAGGTGGGGCGTTCGCGTGGTGAGTCGTTCTGTTCCAGTGAGGAGGTGCGGGGGCTGATTGCCAGTCGTCATGCCTTGCTCGACAGCGCCGAGAACAGCGGCGGGCCGGCGCGTTATGTGCGCCTGGCGCAGCATCCGCAGACGCGTATCGGGTTTATTTCGCCCAACAGTCACAACTTCTGTGCCAGCTGTAACCGGGTGCGGATGACCGTGGAGGGGCGTTTGTTGTTGTGCCTGGGGCAAGAGGACTCGCTGGATCTGCGCGGGCTGTTGCGCCGGTATCCGCTGGATGACCGGCCGATTGTGGATGCGGTGCAGCGGGCATTGAGAGGTAAGCCGTTGCGGCATGATTTCAACGTCGGCGGGGAAGTGCAGATTCTACGATTCATGAACATGAGCGGAGGCTAACCCGGTGGGAGCGGGCTTGCCCCGCGATCGCAGGCTGTCAGTCACATCGCATCGCGGGGCAAGCCCGCTCCCACCGGGTCCCACCTGCCAACCTTGATATCAATCAATTTAATCACCCGCGTTTGTCCGTAGTCTGCACTGCATATTGTGTTTTCAGATAAATAAACATCTATATGTAGTGTTCGGGGGACGAATGCACAACCTACTACACAAGCGCGACGGCAGCCGGGTCGCTTTCGATGCCGACAAGATCCGCCAGGCGTTGATCGCTGCCGGCAAGGCCACCGGGGAGTACGCCGAAGCCGAGGCCGAAGGGCTGTTGGCGGTGGTGCTGGCGCATCTGGAGGGCAGTACGCAGCTGCACGTCGAGCAGATCCAGGACCGGGTCGAACGCGTGCTGATGGACGCCGGGCATTTCCTTTCGCTACGCGCCTATATCGTCTACCGCGAACAGCATGGGCGCCTGCGCCGCGACCGCAAGACGCTGGTCGAAGTGGCGACCTCGATGAATGAATACCTCAACCGCGAAGACTGGCGGGTCCAGGCCAACGCCAACCAGGGTTACTCGCTGGGCGGGCTGGTGCTCAATGTCTCCGGCAAGGTCACCGCCAACTACTGGCTCGATGAGGTCTACAGCGAAGCCATCGGCCGCGCCCATCGCGAGGCTGACCTGCATGTGCATGACCTGGACATGCTCGCCGGCTACTGCGCCGGCTGGTCGCTGCGCACCCTGCTGCACGAAGGTCTCAACGGCGTACCCGGACGGGTCGAGGCCGGGCCACCGAAGCACTTGAGTAGCGCCCTGGGGCAGATGGTCAATTTTCTTGGCACGCTGCAGAACGAGTGGGCCGGGGCCCAGGCCTTCAGTTCCTTCGACACTTACCTGGCGCCCTATGTGCGCAAGGACCAGCTGCCCTACGAGGAAGTCCGCCAAGCCATCCAGGAGTTCATCTACAACCTCAACGTGCCGTCGCGCTGGGGCACGCAAACGCCCTTTACCAACCTGACCTTCGACTGGGTCTGCCCGGAAGATCTGCGCGAGCAGATCCCGGTGATCGGCGGTGAGGAAATGCCTTTCGCCTATGGTGAGCTGCAGGCCGAAATGGACCTGCTCAACCGCGCCTATATCGAGGTGATGCAGGCCGGCGATGCCAAGGGCCGGGTGTTCACCTTTCCGATCCCGACCTACAACATCACCCACGACTTCCCCTGGGACAGCGACAACGCCGAGCGTCTGTTCGAAATGACCGCGCGCTACGGCCTGCCGTATTTCCAGAACTTCCTCAATTCCGACATGCTGCCCAACCAGGTGCGTTCGATGTGCTGCCGTTTGCAGCTGGATGTGCGCGAACTGCTCAAGCGCGGTGGCGGTCTGTTCGGCTCGGCGGAGCAGACCGGCTCGCTCGGTGTGGTGACCATCAACTGTGCACGCCTGGGTTATCTGTTCAAAGGTGACACCAGCGGCCTGCTGCAGCGCCTGGATATGTTGATGGAACTGGCCATGGAGAGTCTGGAGGTCAAGCGCAAGGTGATCCAGCATCACATGGACGCCGGTTTGTATCCGTACACCAAGCGCTACCTCGGTACCTTGCGTAATCACTTCTCCACCATCGGCGTTAACGGCCTGCATGAAATGCTGCGTAACTTCAGCGACGACCAGATGGGCCTGCACACCGAGCAGGGGCGACGCTTTGCCTTGAACCTGCTGGACCATGTGCGTGCCACCCTGGTGCGCTTCCAGGAAGAAACCGGGCACCTCTACAACCTGGAGGCGACCCCCGCTGAAGGCACCACCTACCGCTTCGCCAAGGAAGACCGCAAGCGCTATCCCGACATTCTCCAGGCTGGCTGCGCGCAGGCACCGTACTACACCAACTCCTCGCAACTGCCGGTGGGCTACACCGATGACCCGTTCGAGGCGCTGGAACTGCAGGACGAACTGCAGTGCAAGTACACCGGCGGTACGGTGCTGCACCTGTACATGGCCGAGCGGATTTCTTCGGCCCAGGCCTGCAAGCAACTGGTGCGCAAGGCCCTGGGGCGCTTCCGCCTGCCTTACCTGACCATCACCCCGACTTTCTCCATCTGCCCGGTACATGGCTACCTGGAGGGCGAACACGAGTTCTGCCCGAAATGCGACGAAGCCCTGTTGCTGGCGCAGCAGCTCGGCACGGTTCACTGATTTCGTCTTACCCAACCGCAAGGAGCTTCATCATGACTGCACTGCAAACCCTGCCTGTGGCGCAACGCCAACGCTGCGAAGTCTGGACCCGGGTGATGGGCTACCACCGGCCGGTGTCGGCATTCAACCCGGGCAAACAGTCCGAGCACCGCGAGCGCCAGCATTTCACCGAAGACGCAGTACCGGCCAGGCATCCATGAGTCGAGCGCTACGGGTCGGGGGCATGGTGCCCCTGACCACCCTCGACTATCCGGGCAAGCTGGCCTGCGTGTTGTTTTGCCAGGGTTGCGCCTGGCGTTGCCGTTACTGCCACAACCCGCAATTGATCCCACCGCGCGGCAGTCAGGAGCTTGATTGGAACCAGGTGCTGGCATTCCTCCAGCGCCGCCAGGGCCTGCTTGATGCGGTGGTGTTCAGCGGCGGCGAAGCGACCCTGCAGGACAGCCTGCCGGCGGCCATGGCCGAAGTCCGGCAGATGGGTTTTGATGTCGGCCTGCACAGTGCCGGGATCAAGCCGCAGGCGTTCGCCCGCGCGTTGCCGGGGGCTGACTGGGTCGGCTACGACGTCAAGACGCTGGCTGAGGAGTACGCGCTGATTACCCGCGTACAGGGTAGCGGGGTGGCCAACTGGCGCAGCCTGGAGTTGTTGCTGGACAGTGACGTTGAGTATGAATGCCGTACTACCGTGCATTGGCATCTGATCGACCCTGAACGCCTGCTTGTGCTGGCCCGGCGTTTGAGCGAACGCGGGGTCAGGCATTTCGTGGTACAGAGGGTACGTACTACACAAATGCTCGATGCGAATTTGCCAAGGGTATCGATGCACAATGCATTGCCGGCGTTGTGGGAGGCGCTTGGCGATCTGTTTCCAGTGTTTGAAGTGCGCGGCTAGATCGCCGCGCCCTTCAACTGCTAGAGCCAGCCCCAGAACTGCAACCACCAGCCATAACCGACTGTGGCGATCGCTACCAGCAGACAAGCATTGGCGGCACAACGCCGGGACAGAGCAATGTCCTGACGTGCCAGCAGCTTCCAGCCCAACCAAGCACTCCAGGCCATGGCTGCGATCAACAGCACGGCCCTGGCCGGTTGTACCCATTCCAGTAGCAGGCCTTCATAGCGCAGCAGTTTCACCGTGGTTGCCGACAAACCGAGAAACAGGCCAGCGCCGCCCAGGGGCGTGAGGGATAGACTGAGTGCGCCAAACAGTTCAGGCTTTTCCGCCAGCCGTACCGCCAGGCGCAGCAACACGAGCAGACTGCCGCCCAGCAACAGGGCGCTGGCGCTCAGGTACAGAACGATACTGAAACCGTCCAGCCAGCTGAAACTGTCGTTGAGCTGCGGGTAATGGGTCAGCAGCCACCAGGGTGCGTTGTCCTGCAAGGGCCAGAGCACGTCGTGCTCCACCAGCCACTGCGCCAGGTGCTGTTTGAGGGCGATGAACCAGGGGCTGACGGTCCACTGGAAGGCACCCATGGCCAGACCGATGACGCCGAACAGCAGCAGGCGGCTATCCCAGATTGATGGTGTGCGCGTGGCTGCATGGAGGATTTCTTCGTTGCTGGAGCGGGCAATCAGTTGCACTGCGCCGCGTTGCCCGCTGCAGCGGCCACAGACATGACAGTCGCTGGCGCCTTGCAGGCGGCGAATATCCAGCAGCGGTGCGCAGTTGGGCGGTGGCAGGCGAGGTGCGGCGTTTGCTTTCCAGCGCTGTTCATCGACCTGAAAGTGCACCGGGGCGAGGCGCGCGAGCAGGGCGAAGACGCCGCTGACCGGGCACAGGTAGCGACACCAGACGCGCTTGCCGCGGGCGAACAGTAATCCGATACCTACTGCGGCCAGTGTCGAGCCGCCGAGAATCAGCAGTGCAGCCTGGGCGTAGTCGTAAACGCTGATCAGCTGGCCATAAAGGGTGGTCAGGCAGAACGCCAGGGTCGGCCAGCCACCCCAGCGCATCCAGCGTGGAACGCCCATGCCCCGGCCATACTGGCTGGCCCATTCGCTCAATGAGCCTTCCGGGCACAGTACGCCGCACCAGAGACGGCCAAACAGCACGATCGACAGCAGCACAAATGGCCACCAGAGGCCCCAGAACAGGAACTGGGCGAACAGGGTCAGGTTGTCCAGCATCCGCGCCTGGCTGAGGGGCAAGGGCAGCAGTGCCGGTAATACCAGCAGCACGGCGTAGAACAGCACCACCGTCCACTGCAGGATGCGAATCACCCCGGCATGGCGGCGCATGCCGTCACCCAAGCGCTGCAACCAGCGATTGTGCACGCTCAGGCTGGACATGCGACGCTGCCTGTTCTGCGCTGCAGCAACCAGCACCCGACGCTCAGCCAGTAGCCGCTGAGCACCAGCAAGGTCAGGGCGCTGGGCGTGGCGCGGTAGCCGGCAAACCCGGCGAGAAAGGCGCCGAGGCCCTGGCTGTCATTGAGCAGCGCGCTACTGTCCCACAGGGCATCGCCGACCAGGGTATAGGCCATCTCCGGCAAATCCATGGCCAGTAGTTGACCGCCGACCCGCTCGGTCGCGCTGACCAGCAAGGCTGCCGCGAGCAGCAGCAACAGCGCTTCACTCAGGCTGAAGAAATGTCGCCATGAAATGAACCGCCGGCTGCTGTGCAACACAGCAATGGTCAGGCCTGACAGCAGTAGCCCGGCGCTGGCGCCAATGAAAAATTGCGTCAACGCCAGGCCTTGCAGGCGAGCACCGGCGCCATACAGAAAAACCACGGTTTCACTCCCTTCGCGACTGACTGCAAGCATGGCCAGCAACAGCAAGCCGAGACCGCCCTGGCGCGCCAGCTGTTGATCAGCGTGGCGCCTCAGATCATCCTTGAGCGTGCGTCCATGACGGTTCATCCAGGCGACCATCTGTACCATCAGCGCACCGGCTGCCACTGCCAGCCCCGCCTGGAACCATTCGCTGGCGGCGCCGCTCATGGCTTCGCCGGCAAACAGGATCAATAGCGCCAGCAAGCCCGAGAGCAGCATGCCCAGAGCGACGCCGGCCCACAGATAGTTCAGCAGTCGCTGGCCGCGCGCCTGCTGGCTGGCCCAGGCCTGGAGAATGCCGATCACCAGCAGCGCCTCGACGCTTTCGCGCCAGACAATAAACAGTGCTTGATTCATCAAGACTCCCTGCCGCCCTCGGCTACTGCGCGAGGATGGCGCCCTCGGGCAATTGCGGATTGAATTCGTCGAAAAACGGGTAGCGGCCGGGCCTGAGCGGATGGATGACGACAAAGGTCGTCACTCCCGGCGACAGCACTTTCTCTACCCGCAAGGGTGTGCTTTCGAACTCTGCCGGGCCTGTACCCTGATTCTTCAGGACGATCTTGAAGCGTTGCCCGGCGGGAACTTCGAGCACTGCGGGGGTGAACTGACCGTCACGCAGGATCAGCTCGTAGCTGGGCAGTGGCGCGGCGCTGAGAGGTGTGGCTGCACCGGCCAGAATCAACCAGGCCAGGCGCTGGTGGAGGCGGGCATTCATTCAATAGCCGCCTTTCTTGCCGATGCCGGCGTAAACGAAGGTGTAGTGCAGTTCGCAGCGCTCGAACCAGGGCTCGACGCCGGTTTCCTTGTCGGTGTGACGACCGAGCGAAGCATGACCGCCCGGCGGCAGGAGGGTGAAGGTCAGCTGGTATTTACCCGGACCCTGCAGTTTGACGTTATCGCCATAGTGCGGACCGTCGTTGGCGACCATGGCATGGAAGTCACCGCTGATGGGCGTGTCGCTGCCTTGTTTTTGCAGGCTGAAGGCGACATTCAGGTAGGGCACGAAACTGCCTTCCTGAAAGCCCTGGCGATTGTCGGCGGTGGCGCGGATATCGGCTTCCAGGTGGATATCGGAGTCGGCGGTGGGGCGCATCATGCCAGCCGGGGCCATTTCGATCGGCTGCAGGTATACCGCGCCGACCTCCAGGCCCGGGCACAGTTGGGGCTCGCCGATGGGGTATTCCTTGGCCTGGGCCAGCGGGGTGATCAGGAGCAAGGCGAGTGACAGCGAGAAGGGGGTACGCATGACGACTTCCTGGGTACTGACGAGTGGGAGCCCGAGTCTAGGAAGCTTCTGCGTGAATAATAATGATTATTATCAATTTTTGCCGATGTGCGATCCGCGTCCTTGATCTGTATCAAGGGCAGCAGCGTTGCGAGGCAATAGGGTGGAAGCTCGCCCATCGTCTGCCTGGGGAACATCATGGCCAAGCCCTTTCCCGTCAGTCCGAAACACCCCGAACGTATCTGCTGGGGTTGCGACCGTTATTGCGCGGCGAACGCCCTGGCCTGTGGCAATGGTGCCGACCGGACCATGCATCCGGTAGAGGTGTTCGGTGAGGACTGGAACGAGCAGGGGGATTATGGTCTGGGGTTGCCTGACAGTCACGATCGCGGGGCAAGCCCGCTCCCACCGGGTTCTGATACACCCTGTGGGAGCGGGCTTGCCCCGCGATAAATCCACCCGGTCAGAACAGGTGCTGACGCTTGTCCAGCTGCTGATCGACCAGCCACTTGCCATGCGCAAGCGAGGCATGTTGGGCATTTTCCAGGTCGGCCAGATAGGCCACCTTCAGTGGCAGCGGCAGGCGCCTGCTGGTATGACCTTCGGGATCGGTGATCAGACACCCGCCGGCAAACGGCGTAGGGATGCCGTCATGGGTTTCGATGCTGGCGGTGATGGTGTGGTTGCGATGCACGCATTGAAGGGTTTTCATCGTCCTGACCTCGCTGCTGGGGTATCGATGGCTCGCCGTTGTTGAAGCTCCTCGCTAAGGTGCTTTTTCGGGTATACCACAGCAGTGGCCCGGAGTGATCCGGGCCGACGGGTGGGTTAGAACTCGGTAGGCTGGATGATCTCAACCCAGTAATCGTCCGGGTCCTTGATGAAGGCCAGGTGCTTCATCCGGCCATCGCTCAGGCGCTTCTGGAAGGTCACGCCCAGTTGCTCGAAGCGTTCACAGGCAGCGCGAATATCCGGAACCGAAATGCAGATATGGCCAAACCCGCGCGGGTCGGTGTTGCCGTTGTGGTAGGCAAACTCCGCGTCGTTTTCAGTGCCATGGTTGTGGGTCAGCTCGAGGATGCCAGGGATCGACTTCATCCACTCGGTGCGCTTGGCGGCATCGGCAGGGATCTGCGCCTTGTCGACCAGGGCGAGGAAGTACAGGCTGAACTCGGCTTCAGGGAAGTCGCGCTTTTCCACCAGGCTGAAACCCAGGACGCGGGTGTAGAAGTCCAGGGACTTGGCAACGTCCTTGACCCGCAGCATGGTGTGGTTGAAGACGAAATTCTGGGTCGCGGCATCCGGTTGCGCGGTGACACCGGGAAGGGTGTCGAGATGGTTCAGGCTCATGGGCACTCCGCTTGAAGAGGCTGGCAACAACAAGGCCAGCAAGACAGTCAGGGCCACATGATACGGAACTGAAACAATTGCGCAAACCAATTGCGCCCCGCCTGGGAAGGGCGGGGCGCAAGAATTAGAAGCCCGCCGAGGCGGGCGTATGGGGCGCTATTCCGTTAGCGATCTTCATCCTGAGCGAGGGGATGTGAAAAAAGTGTGAAGAACACTTTCACGCACGCAACCAGCTGTCGACGGTTTTCGCCCCGTACTGTTCTTTCCAGGCTTTGAGGCCACGGTGGTTGCCACCCTTGGTTTCGATCAGCTCACCGGTGTGAGGGTTTTCATACACTTTGACCACCCGTGGCCGGCGCGTTTTCGGTGCGCTCGGCGCACCTTTGGTCACGGCTTTGGGGTCAAGAATGGAAATGATATCGCGCAGGTTCTTGCCATAGCTGTTCATCAGCTCGACAAGTTTGCGTTCGAACTCGATTTCGCGCTTGAGGCCGGCGTCCTTTTTCAGCGCCTCCAGTTGCGCCATCTGTTCTTGAAGCGCTTTTTCGGCAGCACGAAACTCTGCAAGTCTGGACACTGTCATCACTCCTTTATGTCTGCAGTGGCCCGGCACGCGTAAAACGAGGAGTCACCTGAATAACGCAGCGAGCACTGGGGTGGGCAAAACATCGCACTAATAAAGAGTGTAGTAGTCCCCGGGCGACGGGTAAACATATGAAATTTAACTTTGCAGCAATGGAACTTTCTTACTTGTCCGCGCGTTAATACGAAGCAACTAGTCGATTGCCCCAAAAACGCCTTAGACCAAGGTCCAATGGCCGGTCTAGAGCGGTTTTGAGATCATTTGCGGTCAGCCTCGAGCTTTATAGGCGCTGGATGCATTGCCGCTGCCTGGATGGCTGCCGGTTGTTTTTTGTCACTCTTTCGGATTGTGCTTCTGATGTTTGCCCCATTTCCCCTTGCGTCCGAGCGCGGCCTTGCCGGCCTGCTCGCGATGTTCACTGCCGCGTCGACTCAGGCTGGCGGTTTTCTTGAAGACAGCAGTGCCAAAGTCGAAGCACGCAATGTCTACTTCAATCGCGATTTTCGTGATGGCCATGTCAGTTCCAGCCAGGGCGCTTCGAAACGCGAAGAATGGGCTCAGGGATTCATTCTCAATGTGCAGTCCGGTTATACCCAGGGCCCGGTAGGCTTTGGCGTCGATGCCCTGGGTATGCTCGGGATCAAACTCGACTCCAGCCCGGCGGACAGCAACAGTGGCTTGCTGCCGTCCAGCGGGCATGACCCGCGTGAGTCGGTGGACCAATATGCCAAATTGGGCCTGACTGCGAAAATGCGCTATTCGAACACCGTACTCAAATACGGCTCGATGCTGCCGGACATGCCGCTGCTCAAATACAACGACGGCCGCTTGCTGCCGACGATGTTCCAGGGTGCGATGCTCACGTCCGAGGAAATCAACAACCTCAAGTTCAACGTGGCCCGTCTGGACCAGTACACCGCGCGCGATTCCACTGATCGCCAGGACATTCGCGTGCACTGCAAGAACAAGCGCTATGCCTGCAATATCACCGCCGATCATTTCGACATGGCTGGCGTCGATTACAAGTTCAACGAACGGCTGAGCGCCCAATACCACGTAGCCAAGCTGGAAAACATCTACCGCCAGCACTTTCTCGGTGTGGTTGCCAGCCAGCCGCTGAGCGTCGGCAGCCTGTCGGCCGACCTGCGCCTGATCAAGAGTGATGACATCGGCAATGCCCACGCCGGTGATATCGACCACCGCGCGTTCAGCGGCATGCTCGGCTACAGCCTGGGCGGGCATAAAGTCAGCGCCGGCTGGCAGCGCATGTATGGCGAAAACGCCATGCCGTACCTCGATGGCAGCAATCCGTATCTGGTCAACTACGCCCAGGTCAACGACTTCGCCGCCGCCCAGGAGCGCTCCTGGCAGTTGCGCTATGACTACGACTTCAAGGCCCTCGGCGTGCCGGGCCTGAGTTTCTTCACCCGCTACATCAACGGCGACCACATCAAGGTCCCGGGCAGCCTGGCCGAAGGCAAGGAATGGGAACGCGACAGCGAGCTCAAGTACCAGGTCCAGAGCGGCACCTTCAAGGACGTCAGCGTGCGCCTGCGTAACTCCACCTACCGCAGCAACTACGAGAAGTGGGCGCGGGACATGGACGAAACGCGGGTGATCGTCAGCTACAACTTCTCGATCTGGTAAGCAGCGCATTGCCACTGCCCCTCGGCCGGCCGACAATGGCGGCTGGCCGAGTCATGGAATGAACTGCAATGAAACAGCTGTTATTGATCGGCATCGGGCCGGGCAATCCGCGCCAGATCACCCTTGAGGCTGTCGATGCGCTGAACCGGGCCCAGGTGTTCTTCGTCCTCGACAAAGGCACGCTCAAGGACGAGCTGCTGCAACTGCGCAAGGACATCCTCGAGCGCTATGTGCAGCAGCCGGGCTATCGTCTGGTGCAGGTCGAGGATCCGCTGCGCGAGGGCGCTGCCAGCGACTATGTCGGTGCGGTGCATGACTGGCACCACAAGCGCGCCGCGCTTTATGCCCACTTGATCGAAAACGAACTGGCCGAGGGCGAGTGCGGGGCGTTCCTGCTGTGGGGCGAGCCAACCCTGTACGACAGCACCTTGCGTATCCTCGATCTGGTGCAGGCAGCGGGTGTCGGTATAGCGCTTGAAGTCATTCCCGGTATCAGCAGCGTGCAGGCCCTGGCTGCCCGCCATCGCATTCCCTTGAACCGTATAGGCGAACCACTGACCGTCCTGCCAGGCCGGCGCCTGGCCGAACAGCCCAGGATCGACAACCTGGTGGTGATGCTCGACGGACAATGCGCGTTCGCCGCACTCGACGACCCCGAACTGCTGATCTACTGGGGCGCCTACCTCGGTACCGCCGACGAGATGCTCATCGCCGGACCGTTGCACCAGGTGCGCCAGCAGATCCTTGAGCAGCGCGAGCAGGCCCGCGCGCGCAAGGGCTGGATCATGGACACTTATCTGCTGCGTCGGCCGCTGTAGCCAGGCGGTTCTTCGCTTCGATCCATTGCGCCATGTACTGGGTGCTCTTGTGCTGGTGGTGACGCAGCATGGCCCCGGTGAAGTTGAACAGGCGATGCTGGTCCAGATCGCCCAGCGCGTACTCGATGCGTTCGACCAGCGCGGTGCTGTGCTGGCGCCGGTCATAGCGCGCCGCAAGCAGCTGCAAGCCCTGTTGTTGCGCGTGCTGCCAGCGTGCCGGGTCGTTGTACAGCTGCACCGCAGCTTCGGCCAGCGCTTCGGCAGTGCTGGCGACGGCGCCAGGCCAGGGCAGGGCGCCGTGCATGGCTTCGGCGCCAATTGGCGTGGTCACGCTGGGCGTGCCGCAGAGCATGGCGTCGGTCAGTTTGCCCTTGATCCCGGCGCCGAAACGCAAAGGGGCCAGGCAGATACGCGCATTGCTCATCACTTCCAGGGCATCTTCGGCCCAGTTCATGATGTGGAAGCCTTCGGCAGGCTTGTGCAGCGCCGTGGCTTTCGGTGGCGTGTAGGCGCCGTAGATGTGCAACTGGGCCTGGGGCAGGCGACGGCGGATGATCGGCCACAGCGTATTCTTCATCCACAGCACGGCATCCCAGTTGGGGGCGTGGCGGAAGTTGCCGATGGTGAGGAAGTGGGCCCGCTCGTGGTAAGGCTTGAACGGCGCGCTGGGCACATCGACCATCAGCGGGCACCAATGCAGCAGGTGCTCGGGCACGCCGAAACCGTTGATCAGCAGATCGATCTCGACGTCCGAGATCATCAGGCTCAAGTCACTGCGGTAGATGGCCGCCAGTTCGCGCAGGGTCAGGTCGGCGGTGGCCATCTGTTGATACAGCGCGGGACCGGAGGTGGCGAACAGTGCTCGGAAGTCATTGGGGTCCAAGCCTTCGATCAGGCGCCGGCGCAGCAGTTGCTGACGGGCGTCGCGCAGGCTTTGCAGGTCGGAGGTTTCCAGCACGCGCAAGGCGTTGGGGCAGTGTTTTTCCACGCGCCAGCCGAATTGCTCTTCGATCATGAAGCGGTCGAACAGCACCACGTCCGGGGCCAGTTCGCTGACAAAGTGGTCGAAGCTGCTGTCGTTTAGGGTGATGGCCTGCTCGGCGATACCCAGTTCGGCAAGGTCCGCCTTGTGCTCGCCGACCGTCGCCGGGCTGCTGAAGGTGACGCGCCAGCCGCGTTGCACGAAACTTTCGAGGATCTGCATCATGTGCCCGCCGGCGGCCGAGGAGCGTGGTTCGGGCCAGACGTAACCAATGACCAGGACGTTGAGGGTGGCGGTGAGCATGAGGGGAATAGGCCTTGGCAAAAGTGCCTATTCTACAATGGATTACCCAGACAGGATGCTTTGCACTTTATCGCGCAACTGATCGATGCTGAACGGCTTGCCGATCAGGTGCATGCCCTCGGGTACCTCGATGCTGTCACCAAAGCCACTGGCAAACAGGATCGGCAGCAATGGCCTTGCTGCTTGAGCTTTGCTGGCCAGCGCCTTGCCATCCATGTCCGGCAGGCCGATATCGGTCATCATCATTGCCAGCGTCTGGCCAGGATCCTCGAGGATTTTCAGGGCTGTCTCGGCGTTTTGCGCCTCTACAACCGTATAGCCCAGCGCCTCCAGCACATCGACGATCAGCATGCGCACGATCGCGTCATCTTCGACAACCAGAAGGGGCGGGATAGATGAGGGCATGGCAAAGGTCCTGTACTAATGTCTGTTCATACTCTGTAAACCGGGTGGGGCCGGAAGTTCCCGGCCTGTCCTGCAGGATAGCGATCTGCACACCGGCAGGGAACGATTGGCGCATTCCGGCCTCAAATGCTGGCTAAATGCCCTGTCAGGACCGGCAAAGCTGTTTAGACTCAGGGCAAGAAGGTCGCAGGAATCGCCTTCGCAGCGGAAAATAGAACAATTACTCGAAAATCCGCCACACTTCTTTTTGTTTGATTCACTTGCTCGGATGTTTGTGATGATTCAACCAGCCTCGATAGATCAGCAAAGTTTTCGCAAGTTGCTGAGCCGCAACATCGGCCTGCCTCTGGGGGTCGGCCTGCTCAGCGCTGTCGTGTTCATCGCCATGATCAATTACCTGTTGTCGGCTATCCAGTGGGTGGAACATACCGACCGGGTGATCAACAACGCCAACGAGGCGGTCAAGCTGTCGATCGATATGGAAACCGGCATGCGCGGCTTCCTGATCACCGGTGACGAGCGCTTTCTCGAACCTTACGAGGTGGCCAAGCCGCAGGTGTTGTCCGGTCTGATGGGGCTGCAACGGATGGTCGCAGACAATCCGCAGCAGGTAGACCGGCTGGACCGGATGATGGGGCTGCAGCAAGAGTGGAACGCCTTTGCCAGCCAGGTGATCAGCCTGCGCCGCGAAGACGCTGACTACAGTGAACCGATTCGCGCCGGCCGCGGCAAGCGCATCACCGATGAGATCCGCAAGGAATTCGACACCTTCATCAGCATGGAGCAACAGCTGCGGGTCGCCCGTAACGAACAGGTCAGTACCCTGACGCTGGTGGCGATATCCGTGTACCTGGTGTTCATCATCCTGCTCAGTGCCCTGTTGGCATTCCTCGGGCGCCGCGACCTGTTGGCGTTGTCCTCCAGCTTCACCAGCAACCTGCAAGCCCAGCAACGTTCGACCCAGCGCCTGGAACAGCAAGCCTGGTTACGCAGCGGGCAGACACAACTGGCCGAACAGGTGCTCGGGCAGCTGACGCTGCCGATGCTGGGCAACCATATCCTGGGCTTTTTCGCCCGCTACCTGGGCAGTGTGGTGGCGGCGCTTTACGTACGTGATGACCAGGGTAACCTGCGGCGGGTGGCAAGCTATGGCTTTTCTGCCGAGCAAGAAGCTCGCGAACAGCTGATCGGCCATCAGCAAGGCCTGCTCGCCCAAGCGGTGAGCCAGGGGCGTCTGCTGCGCCTTGATGACGTGCCGCAGGACTACTTCAAGGTCAACTCCGGCCTGGGTGAAGGGTTGCCGCACAGCGTGCTGGTGGTACCGGCCAGCAACGACGGGCAAGTCAACGGGGTGGTCGAGCTGGGTTTCCTGCGGCCGTTGACTGACCGCGACATCGAGCTGCTTGAACTGGTCGCTGAAAACCTCGGCACGTCCATTGAAAGTGCCCGCTATCGTCAACGCCTGCAGGACGTGCTGGCCGAAACCCAGCAGCTCAACGAAGAGTTGCAGGTACAGCAGGAAGAGCTGAAATCCGCCAACGAAGAGCTCGAAGAACAGTCGCGGGTGCTCAAGGAGTCCCAGGCCCATCTGGAGACCCAGCAAGCCGAACTGGAACAGACCAATGAGCAACTGGCCGAACGCACCCAGGCCCTGGCCGAGCAGCGCGATGCGCTGAACCGCAAGAACAGCGAATTGAACCAGGCCCAGGCCGAGCTGCAGACGCGCGCCGAGGAGTTGCAGCGCTCCAGCAAGTACAAGTCCGAGTTTCTCGCCAACATGTCACACGAGCTGCGCACCCCGCTGAACAGTTCGCTGATCCTGGCCAAATTGCTGGCGGAGAACGCTCAGGAGAATCTCAGCGAAGAGCAGGTCAAGTTTGCCGAGTCGATTTACTCGGCGGGCAACGACCTGCTCAACCTGATCAACGACATTCTCGACATCGCCAAAGTCGAGGCCGGCAAACTTGACGTGCGCCCGGAAACCACCCAGCTGGCGCGCCTGACCGAAGGCCTGCAATCGTTGTTCGAGCCGCTGGCCAGCGACAAGCAGCTGAGCTTCAGCGTGGTCATCGAACCCGAGGTACCGGGCACGTTGTACACCGATCGCCAGCGCCTGGAGCAGATCCTCAAGAACCTGCTGTCCAATGCCGTGAAGTTCACCGAGAAAGGCCAGGTGACGCTCACCGTCAGTCTGCAGCCCGGTAGCGGGATCGTTTTCGCCGTGCGCGACACCGGCATTGGCATCGCTGCCGACCAGCAACAACGGATCTTCGACGCCTTCCATCAGGCTGACGGCACCACCAACCGGCGTTTTGGCGGCACCGGCCTGGGCTTGTCGATTTCCCGCGACCTAGCGCAACTGCTCGGCGGCCAGATCAGTGTCGACAGCAGGGTGGGCGAAGGCAGTGTGTTCAGCCTGATCCTCCCGGAGCGCTATGAACCGATCATCGACCAGGCGCCGGCGCAGGTCGTCAACTCGCCCCTTTGTGCCAGTGCCGCAAGGGTTGAGCCAGTGCCCGAGGCACCGGCCGACATGCCTGTCATGGCGCGCAGTACCCCGGCATTTGCGGACGACCGGGCCCTGGCACCGTTCAGCAACCGCTGCATTCTGGTGATCGAGGATGAGCCGAATTTCGCCCGCATTCTCTTTGACCTTGCCCACGAGCTGGGCTACAGCTGCCTGGTCGCCCAGGCCGCCGACGAAGGTTTCGAACTGGCCGCAGGGTTCATTCCCGATGCCATCCTGCTCGACATGCGCCTGCCGGATCACTCCGGCCTGACCGTACTGCAACGGCTCAAGGAGCAGGCCGGCACCCGTCACATTCCGGTGCACATCATTTCCGTCGAAGACCGGGTGGAGGCGGCCATGCACATGGGCGCCGTCGGCTATGCGGTAAAACCCACCAGCCGGGAAGAGCTCAAGGCGGTGTTTGCGCGCCTGGAAGCCAAACTGACCCAGAAGCTCAAGCACATCCTGCTGGTCGAAGACGATGATCTGCAGCGCGAAAGCATTGCCCGCCTGATTGGTGACGATGACATCGAGATCACTGCGGTCGGCCTGGCCCAGGAGGCCCTGGACCTGCTGCGCGAGAACCTCTACGACTGCATGATCATCGACCTGAAACTGCCCGACATGCTTGGCAACGAGTTGCTCAAGCGCATGTCGTCCGAAGATATCCGCGCTTTCCCGCCGGTGATCGTCTACACCGGGCGCAACCTGACCCGCGATGAAGAAGCCGACCTGCTCAAATATTCGCGCTCGATCATCATCAAAGGCGCGCGCTCACCGGAGCGGCTGCTGGATGAAGTGACATTGTTTTTGCACAAAGTCGAGTCGACGCTGTCCCATGAACGTCAGCGCATGCTCAAGACCGCACGCAGCCGCGACAAGGTCTTTGAAGGGCGCAAACTGCTGCTGGTCGACGATGATGTACGGAACATTTTCGCCCTGACCAGCGCCCTTGAGCACAAGGGCGCGATCGTCGAAATCGCCCGTAATGGCCGCGAGGCCATCGAGCGGCTGGAGAGGAACGTTGATATCGACCTGGTGCTGATGGACGTGATGATGCCGGAGATGGATGGCTACGAAGCCACCCGGCTGATCCGCCAGCAACCGCGCTGGCGCAAACTGCCGATCATCGCGGTGACGGCCAAGGCGATGAAGGATGACCAGCAGCGTTGCCTGCAAGCAGGCGCCAATGATTACCTGGCCAAGCCCATTGACCTTGACCGTCTGTTCTCGCTGATCCGTGTCTGGCTGCCGCAACTGGAGCGAATTTGACCATCGAGCGTAATACCGACATTGAAATACGGCTGTTGATCGAGGCGATCTACCTCAAGTACAGCTATGACTTTCGCGACTACTCCGGCGCTTCGATCAAGCGCCGGATCCTGCATGCCGTGCGCCAGTTCGAGTGCACGACGGTCTCGGCGCTGCAGGAGCGGGTACTGCATGATCCGGGCATGTTCATGCAGTTGCTGCAGTTCCTGACCATCCCGGTCAGCGAGATGTTTCGCGACCCGGAGCACTTTCTGGCGCTGCGCCGCGAGGTGGTGCCGCTGCTGCGTACCTGGCCGTCGCTGAAGGTCTGGGTGGCTGGCTGCAGCACCGGCGAGGAGGTCTACTCGCTGGCCATCCTGCTGCGCGAAGAGGGCTTGCTGGAGCGCACCATCATCTATGCCACCGACATCAACCCCAGTTCCCTGGACAAGGCCAAACAGGGCATCTACTCGATGCAGAACATGCACGGGTACGCCGAGAACTACCGCAAAGCCGGTGGCCTGCGCGATTTCAGCGAGTACTACACCTGTGCCTACGGCAACGCCATTGTCGACAGCAGCCTGCGCGACAACGTGACCTTCGCCGACCACAGCCTGGCCACCGACAGCGTGTTTTCCGAAACCCAGCTGATCTCCTGCCGCAATGTGCTGATCTACTTCAACAAGAGCTTGCAGGATCGTGCCTTCGGGCTGTTTCACGAATCGCTGTGTCACCGCGGCTTTCTGGTCCTGGGTAGCAAAGAGACGCTGGATTTTTCCGCCTATGCCGGGCAGTTCCAGGCGCTGGTCAAACCCGAACGGATCTACCGTAAATCATGAACGGCATTCAGGCGGTCACCCTCGGTGCCTCGGCCGGTGGCGTCAGTGCCTTGCTCAACCTGTTTCATGCCTTGCCAGCGGATTTCCGTATTCCGCTGTTATGCGTGTTGCACCTGCCGGATGACCGCCATAGCCAGCTGGCCGAGGTGTTCAGCCGACGACTGGGGCGCCCGGTGATGGAGGCGCGGGACAAGCAGGAGGTGGCGCCGGGCATGATCTATTTCGCCGGGCCCGGTTATCACCTGTCGGTGGAACGCGACCGCAGTTTTTCCTTGAGTCAGGAAGAGCGGGTGTATTTCTCCCGGCCTTCAATCGACATCCTGTTCGCCTCTGCCGCCGATGCCTATGGCCCGGCGTTGCTCGGTGTGCTGTTGACCGGGGCCAACGAAGACGGTGCCCACGGTCTTGCGCAGATCAAGCTGGCAGGCGGCTACACCATCGTTCAGGACCCGCGCGAGGCGCAGATTGCCACCATGCCGAACGCGGCGCTGGCCCTGCACCACCCAGACTACATACTGCCGTTGAGCGGCATCGGGCAATTGCTCGCCAAGCTGGAATTCACTGAATGCTAAGCCACATCCAAGCCAAACTGCTGATCGTCGACGATCTGCCGGAAAACCTGCTGGCGCTGGCGGCGCTGGTCAAGGGCAACGACCGTGAGGTGTATCAGGCACAGTCCGCCGATCAGGCGCTGTCGCTGCTGCTTGAACATGAGTTCGCCCTGGCCATTCTCGATGTACAGATGCCGGGCATGAACGGCTTCGAGCTGGCCGAGCTGATGCGCGGCACGGAGAAGACCAAGAACATCCCGATCGTCTTTGTCAGCGCCGCCGGGCGAGAGATGAACTACGCCTTCAAGGGCTACGAAAGTGGCGCGGTGGATTTTCTGCACAAGCCGCTGGATAACCAGGCGGTGAAAAGCAAAGTGGCGGTGTTTGTCGATCTGTTCCGCCAGCGCAAGGCGCTCGATCAGCAACTGCAGGCGCTCGAGCGTAGCCGTGAAGAGCAGGAACAACTGTTGACCCAGCTGCAGGTTACCCGGCGCGAGCTGGAGCACGCGGTGCGTATGCGCGACGACTTCATGTCGATTGTCTCCCATGAGGTGCGCACGCCACTCAACGGTCTGATCCTGGAAACCCAGCTACGCAAGTTGCATCTGGCCCAGGACAACGCTGATGCGTTTACCCTGGACAAGATGCGCGCCATGGTCGAGCGCGACGAGCGCCAGATCAACAGCCTGATCCGTCTGATCGAGGATATGCTCGATGTCTCGCGGATCCGAACCGGCAAGCTGTCGATCCGGCCCAGTCAGTTCGACCTGACGCAATTGGTTGGGGGGCTGATCGAGAATTTCGCCGCCCAGGCTGCAGCGGCCGGCTCGGTGATCGAGTTCAAGGCCGAGGCGCCATTGCGGGGGGTGTGGGATGAGTTTCGCATTGAGCAGGTGGTGGCCAATCTGCTGACCAATGCCTTGCGTTATGGGGCTGAGCATCCGGTGCGGGTGCGCGCCTTCGAATATCAAGGGTTGGCCTGTATCGAAGTCCGCGACCAAGGCATTGGCATCAGTGCGCAGAATCAGCAACGCATCTTTCAGCAGTTCGAGCGGGTGGCCTCGAATCCGGGCAATGCGGGGTTGGGGCTGGGCTTGTACATCTCTGAGCAGATTGTCCTGGCCCATGGCGGCAGCATCGACGTAGAGAGTACCGAGGGGCAGGGCGCGACGTTTACGGTGCGCCTGCCGCTGTAACAGGGGAGCGACTGCACCCGGTGGGAGCGGGCTTGCCCCGCGATTGGATGTGACTGGAAGCCTGCAATCGCGGGGCAAGCCCGCTCCCACCAGGGGGGCAATCACACCATGGTATTGAGGCTTTCGCCGCGCAAGGTCCGCTCGATCCCACCCATCAGCATGCTTTCCATCAAGGCCAGGCCCTGGGCCTGCGGCAGCTGCGATGCCTGCAACCAGCTGGGCAGGCTGTTGAGCAGGTTGGCAATCACATGGGCGGTCGCGGCCAGGGCCTGGCCGCGCAAGGTCGACTTGGGCACGATCAGGCGCAGCAGCGACGCTTCATACTGTTGGCGCAATTGACCGATACGCGCCTGCTGGTCCGGGCTCAGGCAGCAGAGGTCGCGTTCGGCCAGGCGGAACTGCAACGGGCGCTCGGCATGCAGCGCCCAGTGTGCGGCAATCACTTCAGTCAGGGTTTGCTGGTGAACGCGACGGCCCTGGTTGAGGGTGGCAAGCAGCTCCTCGTAGACCTCTTCGATCAGGTCGTACAGCAGGTCCTGCTTGCTGGGGAAGTGGTGATACAGCGCCCCCGCCGTCAAACCCAGATGGCTGGCCAGCTCGCGCATGCTGACCTGGCCAAAGCCCTTCTCGGCGAACAGCGCCAGGGCCCTGTCACGCCGCTCTTCAAAGTTCGCACAACGCAAAGCGGCGTCCATCGGCTTGCTCCTCAGTAGGTGAAGAAACCGCGACCGCTCTTGCGACCCAGGTAGCCGGCGGCAACCATTTCCTTGAGCAGGGGGGCAGGGCGGTATTTGCTGTCGTTATAACCTTCGTGGAAGGCCTCCATGATCGCCAGCAGGGTGTCCAGGCCGATCAGGTCGGCCAGGGCCAGCGGGCCGATCGGCTGGTTGCAGCCAAGGCGCATGCCGGTGTCGATGTCTTCAGCACTGGCCAGGCCTTCCTGGAAGACGAAGATCGCTTCGTTGATCATCGGCACCAGGATGCGATTGACCACAAAGCCCGGACGGTTGCCGGCGCTGATCGGCGTTTTGCCGACTTGCTCGGTCAGGGCCAGGGCCTTGGCATAGGTCGCGTCGCTGGTCTGCAGGCCGCGAATGATCTCGACCAGGGCCATCATCGGTACCGGGTTGAAGAAGTGCACGCCGATAAAGCGCTCAGGCTGGCTGACCGCCGCACCCAATTGGGTGATCGACAGCGACGAGGTGTTGGTGGCAATCACGCAGTCGCTGCTGACGCTGGCAGCGATCTGCTGGAGGATGCGCAGTTTGAGTTCGAGGTTTTCGGTGGCGGCCTCGATCACCAGCTGCGCCTGTTGCAGCTGGGCGTAGTCGGTGCTGGTGCGGATGCGCGCCACCGCCGCGGCGGCCGCTTCGGCGGTCAGGGTCTGCTTGCTGACCTGGCGCTCGAGGTTCTTGCGCAAGGTGGCCAGGCCGCGCTCCAGCGCGGCGTCGGACACATCGATCAGGGTGACCTGGTAACCGGCCACCGCACACACCTGGGCAATGCCATTGCCCATGGTGCCGGCGCCGATGACTGCAATGTTTTCAATACTCACTGTGAACACTCCCGGGTTCAGACGCGCTCGAAGACCACGGCGATGCCTTGACCGCCACCGATGCACATGGTCGCCAGGGCGTAGCGGCCCTCGATACGCTGCAGCTCGTGGATGGCCTTGGTGGCGATGATTGCGCCGGTAGCGCCGACCGGGTGGCCGAGGGAAATGCCCGAACCGTTGGGGTTGACCTTCTCCGGATCAAAGCCCAGTTCAGCGGCGACAGCGCAGGCCTGGGCAGCAAAGGCTTCGTTGGACTCGATGACGTCCAGGTCAGCGACCGTCAGACCGGCCTTTTCCAGCGCCTTGCGGGTGGCTGGGACCGGGCCCAGGCCCATCAACTCCGGCTCGACGCCGGCATGGGCGTAAGTCACCAGACGGGCCAATGGCTTGAGGCCATGACGTTTGACGAAGTCACCGGTGGCCAGCACCAGAGCACCCGCGCCATCGTTCAGGCCGCTGGCATTGCCGGCGGTGACGGTGCCGTCTTTCTTGAAGGCGGGCTTCATGCCGGCCAGTTGCTCGGTGGTGACTGCGCCGCGCACGTGCTCGTCGGTTTCAAAGCGCACGGTGCCTTTGCGGCTGGGGATATCGATCGGCACGATCTGGCTGTTGAAACGGCCTTCGGCAATCGCGCGGGCGGCGCGCTGCTGGCTGACCAGGGCCAGTTCATCCTGCATCTGCCGGGTAATGCCATTGCGCTCGGCAACGTTTTCGGCGGTGATGCCCATGTGGAAACCGGCGAACGGGTCGTGCAAGGCGCCGAGCATGTAGTCCACGCCTTGCAGGTCACCCATGCGCGCGCCCCAGCGGGCTTGCGGCAGCAGGTAAGGGCCGCGGCTCATGGATTCGGCGCCGGCGGCAACGACCACTTCAGCGTCGCCCAGCAACAGGCTCTGGGCGGCGGAAACGATGGCCTGCAGGCCCGAACCGCAGAGACGGTTGACGTTGAAGGCCGGGGTTTCCTTGGGGATGCCGGCATTCATGGCTGCCACACGTGACAGGTAGGCATCGCGGGCTTCGGTCGGAATCACGTTACCCATGACCATATGGCCAATCTGCTCAGGCGCGACACCGGCGCGCTCGATGGCTGCGCGGGTCACGGCCGTGGCCAGGTCTGCCAGAGGCAGGTCTTTGAGGCTGCCGCCAAATGTGCCGATGGCCGAACGGACGGCGCTGATTACGTAGATTTCCGGGGTATTCATGATCGACTCCAGTATGCGAAAGCATGGCGGGGCGGGGGCTGGCTCTGAGAGAATGCACGCCAGGCCAGTTCAGGTTGTCATCGAGTCTAGGCAAAGCCTTGCGCCGGGCCTATGCCATAACTGTTCACTGAAACTGGTATTTTTTGCCATACCCTTGCGGAATCCGCCATGCGGGAAAACGATACAGTCGCGGTTTACTTCGTCCATACCATGTTGCATGCCCTGCGCGACCAGCCGCAGCGGGCGGCGGCTTTGTTGCGCGACGCCGGTATCGACCCGGCAGTGCTCGACAGCACTGGCGCCCGGGTGCCGGCCAGCGCCTTTGCCAGGCTCTGGCTGTTGCTGATCCAGGACCTGGACGACGAATTTTTCGATCTCGACAGCCATGGCATGCCCATCGGCAGTTTTGCCCTGATCTGCCGGGGCCTGATCCAGGAGCCGACCCTGGGCAAGGCGCTACGCCAGTGCCTGAGCAATTTTGCGCTGTTTTTGCGCGATATGCGTGCCAGCCTGTCGATCAAAGGTGCACGAGCGGTGATCAGCGTGCACTCGCGCATTGAAGACCCGCTGACCCGGGTGTATGCCGAAGAAACGTTTCTGGCGTTGGTGATCAGTCTGTTGTGCTGGCTGGGTGGCCAGCGCCTGGTGATCGATCGTACCGCGCTGACGGATCTGCGTCCGGCGCAGGATGACGATCCGCTGCTCTGGGGCCCCAACCTGCAGTTAGGCATGGGCGTCACTGAAATCGAGTTTGCTGCCGACTACCTGCAATTGCCGGTGATCCAGGACCTGGCCGCGCTCAAGACGTTCCTGCGCAGTGCGCCGCAATGGCTGGTGATTCGCTATCGCAACCACAGCGGTCAGGTGGCCCAGGTGTACCGCTACCTGCGCGAGCGTGATCAGGGCCAGTGGCCAACGCTGGTGGCCATGGCCAAGCGCCAGGGCCTGAGTGCCAGCAGTTTCCGCCGGCAGCTGGAGCGCGAAGGCCGCTCGTTCCAGCAAATCAAGGATGAAGTGCGCCGGGCCACGGCCTTCGAATGCCTGCGCGAAACCGACATGAGCATTGCCGAGATTGCAGAACGCACCGGGTTCCAGGAACCCAGCGCGTTCCACCGCGCGTTCAAGAAGTGGACTGGCGAAAGCCCGGGGGGCTACCGCTTACGCCTGGCCAACCGGCGATAGCAGATCGTCGAGCAAGGCGCGCAGATGATCCTGCCCGGCCTGGTTCAGGGCGAATACCGGCCGCCGGGGCTCACCTACCGGCAAGCCGCGCATGGCCAGGCCGGCTTTGACCGTGGCCGGCAGGCCCGCCTTGAGGATGAAGTCGAGCAGCGGCAACTGACGGTAGAACACCGCCTTGGCGGTCTTCAGGTCGTTGCAGACGATGGCCTTGTACAGCGCCTGGTTGAGTTCGGGAATCAGGTTCGCCGCCGCCGTGCACCAGCCGCTGGCACCGGCGATGAACGCTTCCAGGGCCAGCGGGTTGCAACCGTTATAGAACGGCACCTTGCCTTCACCGAGCAGTTGCAGCTTGTGCATGCGCTGAATGTCGCCGGTGCTCTCCTTGACCATGGTGACGTTTTCAACTTCGCGCACGATGCGCAGGATCAGTTCCACTGACATGTCGGTGCCGCTGGTGGCGGGGTTGTTGTAGAGCATGATCGGTACATCGATGCTGGCACCGATGGCGCGGTAATGCTCGAAGATCTCCGCTTCGCTGAGTTTCCAGTAGGCCGTTGGCAACACCATCACTGCATCGGCGCCATGGGCCTGGGCAAAGCGCGCGCGGCGGATGGCGCCGGCAGTGGTCAGGTCCGAGACACTGACGATGGTCGGCACGCGGCCGGCAATGTGCGCCAGGCTGAACTCGGTGGCCTGGTCCCACTCCCTATCGCTCAGGTAGGCGCCTTCGCCGGTGCTGCCCAGCGGGGCGATGGCATGCACGCCACCGGCGATCAGGCGGTCGATGGACTGGCCCAGGGCAGGCAGGTCAAGGTGCTGGCCGTCGCTGCTGAACGGGGTGATGGTGTAGCCGATGATGCCGTGGAATTTTGTGGTCATGAAACGTACTCCGCAAGTAAGGCAATAGGGCGAACAATCAGTTCAGGCAGTCGGCATGCACCCGCAGGCACTGCCGCGCATAGTAGTTGAAGGCAGCGCTGTGGCGTTTTGGCCGGGAGATCCAGTCATGGGCTTCGCGGCCCAGCGCCGGCTCGATCGGCTTCACTTCGCCTGCGGCCATGGCCAGCAACTGCAGCTTGGCCGCACGCTCGATCAACTGGGCGATGACACAGGCTTCCTCGATGCTCGCACCGGTGGACAGCTGGCCATGGTGCGAGAGCAGGATGGCGCGTTTGTCGCCTAGCGCTGCGCTGATGATTTCGCCTTCTTCGTTGCCGACCGGCACCCCGGGCCAGGCTTCAAGAAAGGCACAGTCCTCATACAGCGGGCACAGGTCCATGTGCGACACCTGCAGCGGCACTTCAAGCATCGACAGCGCAGCGACATGGGTCGGGTGGGTGTGGATGATGCAGTTCACATCCGGGCGCGCCCGATAAACCCAGCTGTGGAAGCGGTTGGCCGGGTTGGGCATGCCCTGGCCTTCGAGCACTTCGAGGTCTTCATTGACCAGCAACAGGTTGCTGGCGGTGATTTCATCGAAACCCAGCCCCAGTTGTTGGGTATAGAACGTGCCAGGTTGTGGCCCGCGGGTGCTGATTTGCCCGGCCAGGCCCGAGTCGTGACCGTTGTCGAAGAGAATTCGACAGGTCAGGGCCAGCTTTTCCCGTGCAGTCCACGTATTATCGGCAAGCGAGCCTTGCATCTGTGTAAGGGCCTGCTTGATCAGTTGGTCCTTGGGCAGTGCCAGAGTCTTGGCCATGGGGATATCCTCGATGGTGTAGAGAAATGTCAGGCTGGCCCGCCCCGGTTACTTGGAAGGTGCAGGGGCGGTTAAGCGAATGACACAAAAAAGGATAAATGACACAATGTGTCATTAGCAAGAAAAAGCTTGCCCGTGGCACTGGGAAAATTGCACCACATGTCTATCCGATTGAAATTATTGAGAAAAAAACTGGGGATTACCTTGGAGGTGCTGGCCGAGAAGTCCGGCATGACCAAGAGCTATCTCTCCAAGGTCGAGCGTGGCCTGAACACGCCGTCGATTGCCGCGGCGCTGAAGCTGGCGCGGGCGTTGAGTGTCAATGTCGAAGAGCTGTTTGCCGAAGATGCACCCGGCCAGGCACGCTTTAGCCTGGTACGCAGTGGCGAACGCCAGGCGCTTTCCGGGAGTGCTCAGGGCCCGGGTTATGCGGTGTTGGCCAACCATATCGGCAGCCGCAGCTTACTGCCGTTCATCATCAGCCCACCGCCGGATTTCAGTGACTCGACCTTCAAGGAGCACCTGGGCGAGGAGTTTCTGTTTGTTCACGAAGGCCAGGTGGAGGTGGATTTCATGAGTGAGCGGGTCATCCTCGAACGCGGTGATGCGCTGTACTTCAACGCCCAGACGCCGCACCGCCTGCGCTCGCTGGGCGAGGTGCAGGCGCAGTTGCTGGTGGTGGTGCATGACGCCGAAGGCTGATGACAATGGACAGCCACTCTCGTTTCTGGCGTGACCCGGCGTTGCCCTACATCGAGGCGCGCAGCGTCGAGGATGGGCGCAACGTCTGCTATGCGGCGCATTCGCACGAGAGCTTTTCCATCGGCGCGATCACTGCGGGTCGCAGTACGTATGTGAGCAGTGACAGCCACCAGCAGGTGAGCACCGGTACCGTGGTGCTGATGAACCCCGGCGTGGTGCATACCTGCAACCCGATCGAGGGTGAACCCTGGTCGTACCTCATGCTGTACGTGGACGTGCCCTGGTTGCAGGCGCTGGGGTTTCAGCCGTTCAAGGTCCTCAGCAGCGTTTCGCCAGCCCTTTACCAGGACCTGTGCCAACTGCATGCGTTGCTGTTGGATGATCAGGTCAGCATCGCGAGCAAGCAGGCTGCGTTATGCATTTTTTTCAGTGAACTGATCCAGCAACTGCCCTCCGGCGTAACGGTTGTGGGGCGGGTCAATCCGCGTTTGCTGGCCGCTGCCGCCTTCATCCGCGAGCACTGCACCCAGCCGCTGCGCCTGCAAGACATTGGCTCGGCGGCAGGGCTGTCTACTTCATACCTGATCCGCGCGTTCAAGCAGCAGTTCGGTCTGACGCCCCATGGCTACTTGCTCGATCAACGGGTGCAGTTTGCCCGCGCCCGGCTGCGCCGCGGCGCGTTGATCGCCGAGGTGGCGCTGGAAGCCGGGTTTGCCGACCAGGCCCACCTGCAGCGGGCGTTCAAGCGTCACCTGGCGGCGACACCGGGGCACTATCGCTCAGGCCAGTAACAGGTACAGGGCGCTGGCCACCAGCAGCGCCGCCAGCACCCGGTTGAACACACGGACGCGTTGCGGGTTGCCCAGGTACTGGCTGATGACGCTTCCGGCCCAGGCCCAGCTGGCGATGGACAGGTAGCAGACGACAAAGTAGATGCCCGTGAACTGCCAGAGCAGGGCCGTCTGGCCTTCGCCGACGTAGGCGCCGACACCGGCCACACAGGCCAGCCAGGCCTTGGGGTTGATCCATTGCAGGGTGGCCCCGGCGAGCAGCGACGGTGCTGTCGGGGCGCTGCTACTGGCCAGTTCACCGCGGTCGCTGGCCAGTTTCCAGGCCATGTACAGCAAAAAGGCCACGCCGCCGGCATGCAGGACCTGGGTCATCGCCGGCCAGTAACGCAGCAACTCGTGCAGCCCCAGACCGATCAGCAACAGCAGCAGGCTGAAACCCAGAGTGGCCCCGGTGACATGCCTGAGGCTGGCCCGCAAGCCATAACGGGCACCGCTGCCCAAAGCGACGATGTTTACCGGGCCGGGGGAGATGGACGCGGCCAGCGCGAAGGCGGCCATGGACAGGGTCAGACTCATTGGTGTTCATCCTGTAGGAAAGGTGAACTCAGTCTGATGAGTTGACGGGAGCTGGTATTGAAGAAAATTACCCTCTAACCGGTTGGAGCGGGCTAGCCCCGCGATTGCAGTGGGACTGATACACCGCAATCGCGGGGCAAGCCCGCTCCCACAGTACAGTTGATACAGAATTTGAAATAGTTTTGCGCTGTAAGAATTCCCTGCTGCAATTGTAGGATCTCATCCCCAATTGATATTAGGTTGATATGACTTCGTTCTCGGAGCCCCCCAGTACCTGGCCGTCCTGGCCATTCTCCCGTCTCTGTGACGTTTCCCCGCTGTACAGCCCGATGAGTACCCGCCCATGGAATGGCTAGCCGACCCCACGGCCTGGCTGGGCCTTGCCACGCTGATTGTGCTGGAACTGGTACTGGGTATCGACAACCTGGTGTTCATCGCCATCCTGGCTGACAAGCTGCCTCCGCATCAGCGCGACCGTGCGCGGGTGATCGGTTTGTCCCTGGCGTTGATCATGCGCCTGGGCCTGCTGGCCAGTATTTCCTGGATGGTGACCCTGACCGAACCGTTGTTCGAGGTGTTCGGCAAGAGCTTCTCCGGCCGTGACCTGATCATGCTCTTCGGCGGTGTGTTCCTGCTGTTCAAGGCCACCATGGAACTGCACGAGCGTCTGGAGGGCCATGTCGCCCAGTCCAGTGGCAGCACCCGTCATGCCGCGTTCTTGCCTATCGTGGCGCAGATCGTGGTGCTCGACGCGGTGTTCTCGCTGGACGCGGTGATCACTGCCGTGGGTATGGTCGAGCAGTTGTCGGTGATGATGATCGCGGTGATTTTCTCGATCGGTATCATGATCGTCGCCAGCAAGCCGTTGACGCGCTTCGTAAACAGCCACCCGACGGTGATCATGCTGTGTCTCGGCTTCTTGATGATGATCGGCTTCGTCCTGACTGCAGAAGGCCTGGGCTTCCATATTCCCAAGGGCTATCTGTACACGGCTATCGGTTTCGCGATTGTGGTCGAACTGTTCAACCAGGTGGCCCGCGCCCGGCGCAAGCGCAGCCTGCAGCAACACCGGCCGTTGCGTGAGCGCACCGCCCATGCGGTGCTGCGCCTGTTGGGCGGACGACGCATCGAGGCGGACGAAGTTGGTGAGGAAATTGCCGACCTGGTTGAGGGCGGCGAGGAGCAGGTGCTGTTCGATCGTCGCGAGCGGGTGATGATCAGCGGTGTGCTGAAACTTGCCGAGCGTCCGGTCAAGACACTGATGACCGTGCGGGCCGAGGTCGATGCTATCGATCTGGCGCAATCGCCCGAGTCTATTCGTACGGCATTGATGCATTCGTCCTACTCGCGCTTGCCTTTGATCCGCGAGGGCCGTATCGACGAACCACTGGGCTTCGTGCACAAGAAGGAACTGCTCAAGGAGCTGCTGGCCGGTAACGAGCCGGACCTGGAAAGCCTGGTCCGCGCGCCGCTGAACTTGCTGGAGAGCTTCAGCATCCTCAACGCCCTGGAACAGATGCGCAACCAGTCGACCCACATCGCCTTTGTGGTCAATGAGTTCGGTGATTTCACCGGCATCCTGACCATGACCGACATCCTCGAGTCCATCGCCGGTGAGTTGCCCGATGCCAGCGAGGTCGAAGGCCCGGGGATCGTCGAGGACGAACAGGGCTTTGTCGTCAGCGGTGCGCTGAACCTGAGCCAGATCCAGGCACGCACCGGCTTTGCCGCCAAACCGACCGAGGATTACCAGACCCTCGCCGGCCTGGTCATGAGCCTGCTGGATCGTTTGCCGGTGGTCGGCGACTGCCTGCACTGGAATGGCTGGCAGATGACCGTGGTTGCGGTGGAGGAGCGCCGGGTCCGCGAGGTGCGCCTCAGGCCGAACGCCGCTGATGGCGCAGCAGGTGCTTGATGCCTTCAAGGATCAGTACCACGACTGCCAGCCAGATTGGCAGGTAGGTCAGCCACTGGTCGGGGCCGATGGTCTCGCCCAGTAGCAGGGCCACGGCCACCAGCAGCACCGGTTCGACATAACTGAGCAGGCCGAACAGGCTGAAGGCCAGCAGGCGGCTTGCCAGTACGTAGCAGATCAGCGCCAGTGCGCTGATCACCCCCAGCAACGGAATCAGGCCGTACAGGGCCGGGTGTTCGACCAGGTCCTGGGCGCTCAACGGGCCCTGGACGACAAAGTACAGCGCCGTTGGCAGCAGCAGGCACATGTCGGCCCACAGGCCCCCGAGGTGATCGGTGCGGCATTTGCGCCGCAGGATGAAGTACAGCGGGTAGCCGATGGCGACCAGCAGGGTTTCCCAGGCGAAACTGCCGTGCTGGTACAGTTCGTGCGCGACGCCGGTCGCTGCACAGGCCACGGCCAGCTTTTGCAGGCGTGACAGGCGTTCGCCGTAGACCACGCGTCCGGTCAGGACCATGGTCAGCGGCAACAGAAAGTACCCCAGCGACACCTCAAGGCTGCGCCCGTGCAACGGCGCCCAGAGGAACAGCCAGAGCTGCACGCCCATCAGCGATGAGGTGCCGATCAAACCCAGCAGCAGTACCGGCTTTTGCCGGATCCGCTTGAGCAGGCCGGTCACCAGTGGCCAGTCCTTGCTCAGCAGCAGGAACAGGGTCAGGCAGGGCAGGGTCAGCAGGGTGCGCCAGCCAAAGATTTCTTCACCGTCCAGTGGCGTCAATAGCGAGGTGTAGTAATACATCACGGCGAACAAGCACGATGCCGTGACCGATGAAACGATGCCTTTGGACACGAGGGCCTCTGTAGCTGGAAAAAGAAGGGTGATCAGCCACCTTGGGGCACGACCTGGTTGTCAGTGGCTGATGCCGGGCCTTGTGCTTCCAGGGCCTGAATGAATGCTTCGGCCGACATTGGCCGGGCAAACAGGTAGCCTTGCTGGAAATCGACGTTGTGCCGGGCCAGGTAGTCACGTTGGGCCTCGGTTTCCACCCCTTCGGCAACGATCCCCAGCCCCAGCTTGCTCGACAGCTCGATGATACTGTCGAGGATATGCAAGGACAGCGCATCGCCGCCGATCATGGCCACGAAGCTCTGGTCGATCTTCAGGTAATCGACCTGGAACTGGCGCAGGTAGGCCAGGCTCGACTGCCCGGTCCCAAAGTCGTCCACGGCAATCATCACCCCCAGCTCATGCAGGCCGGCGAACAACGCATGGGTGACTTCGCTCGGGGAAATGAGTTTGCGCTCGGTCAACTCCAGGGTCAGGCGCACGCGGCCCAGGGGAAAGGCGGCGAGGAACCCACGGCAGTCATCGAGCAGGGCCAGGTCCTGGCAATGATCGGCGGTGATGTTGATGCCGATGTGAAAGCCATCCTCCATGCGCTCGGCATGCGGGGCCAATGCCTCGGCAGTTCGGGTCATCAACTGGCGGGTCATGGGCACGATCTGCCCGCTGTGTTCGGCATAGGGGATGAACAGGTCCGGGGATACCAGGCCGTCACGCGGGTGCTGCCAGCGCATCAGCACCTCGACACCGGCCCAGCGGTAGTCACCACGGCGCACCACTGGCTGGAAGTAAGGGATGAATTCGTGGGCTTCGATGGCGCGCTGCAGTTCGGCGCGCGGTGAGCTGGCCCGACGCAGTTGCCAGTAGCAGGTGGTTGCGGCGATGGCGCCGAGTAATACCAGCAGGCCCAACATGGCTGGGTACTCGTTGCGCATTTGCTGGCCCACGGTGCCCTCGATGTAACCGCTGTGAATAGAGAAGGGGTAGCGCGTCGAAGCAAACTCGGTGGCGGCTACCTCCGACCTTGGCGCAACGCCGGTATGGACCTGGCCGCCACGGTCGATCCAGTGCTGGCCGACTTGCAACATCAGTTGATTGTCATTGCCGAGCAGGTACAGAGCACCGATCAGGTGATCGCCATCGACGGTGGCGATGGCCGCGCGTTCGCCTTCGGCCACCCGGTACACCAGCAACGGATGACCGGGGGTGACAGAGTTGCCATCCATCAGCCACAGCGTACCCTGAACATAGTCACTGACCTTGACCGGCTCGCTGCGGGGGCCGAACAGTGAGTTGCAATACAGTTCGCCGCGGTACTCAAGGTTGGTTGAACGAACAAAAGCGCGTCGGGTGACTTGATCACGCAAGGCCAGTTTTTCTTCGACGCAGGGCTGCCCGGCCAGCGGCAGCAGCTCGCGGGCGGCGCTGGAGGCGTTGTCGAGGATGCGTTCGATCTGGCTGGCCACCCTGCGCGCAGTGGCTTCGCTGCGGTTGTGCAATTCCCGCTCGGCTTGCCACTGCATGATCAGCAGCCCGCACAGGATCGGCAAGGCGCCTACCAGCCAGGGCAAGACTGTTCGCCAGAGGCGCAGTGGACGGTGTTTTACCGATAAGGGCATGACGACTAACCTGAAAAGACAGCACTGTGCAGAGGATAGCCGTACGTCGGAATCGTGTCTGAACTTAAAGTGCGACAAATTGGATTACGCACTGTAGAATCACCTTACGCATACAATAATAAGGTTCCTCGCCACCCGAGGAATCAACCCGCCGAGAATGGGTCCATATGAAGTGTCATGGGTTCAAGCTGATCTATGGTGACTACCTCGCACGCAGTGTGAGGGGCATCTCCTGCGCGCCGCCATCTTCGCTCGACATCGATAGCAAGTAATCACTGTTTTTAGCGCTTTGATGATGAGGTAATGAGCATGGCCGACATTTTTGAAAACCCGATGGGCCTGATGGGCTTCGAATTCATCGAGTTCGCCTCGCCGGCGCCCGGCGTCCTCGAGCCGATCTTCCAGATCATGGGCTTCACCAAGGTGGCCACCCACCGGTCCAAGGATGTGCACCTGTACCGCCAGGGTGACATCAACCTGATCCTCAACAACGAACCGAAAAGCATTGCTTCGTACTTTGCCGCCGAGCACGGTCCGTCGGTGTGCGGTATGGCCTTCCGTGTGCGCAACGCCCATGAGGCCTACGCCCGTGCCCTGGAGCTGGGTGCCCAGCCGGTGGAAATCGAAACCGGTCCGATGGAGCTACGCCTGCCGGCGATCAAAGGTATTGGCGGCGCGCCGCTGTACCTGATCGACCGTTTCGAAGAAGGCAGTTCGATCTATGACATCGACTTCAACTTCATTGAAGGTGTCGACCGTCACCCGGTCGGTGCGGGTCTGAAGATCATCGATCACCTGACCCACAACGTTTACCGTGGCCGCATGGCCTATTGGGCGGCGTTCTACGAGAAGCTGTTCAACTTCCGCGAGATCCGTTACTTCGACATCAAGGGTGAGTACACCGGCCTGACCTCCAAGGCCATGACCGCACCCGACGGCATGATCCGCATCCCGTTGAACGAAGAGTCGTCCAAGGGCGCCGGGCAGATCGAAGAGTTCCTGATGCAGTTCAATGGCGAAGGCATTCAGCATGTGGCCTTCCTCACCGATGACCTGCTCAAGAGCTGGGATGCGCTGAAGAAACTGGGCATGCGTTTCATGACCGCGCCGCCGCAGACCTACTACGAGATGCTCGAAGGCCGTCTGCCAGGTCATGGCGAGCCAGTCGACCAACTGCAGTCGCGAGGCATCTTGCTCGATGGTTCTTCGCAGCCAGACGACAAGCGCCTGCTGTTGCAGATCTTCTCGGAAACCCTGATGGGGCCGGTGTTCTTCGAGTTCATCCAGCGCAAAGGCGATGATGGCTTTGGTGAAGGCAACTTCAAGGCACTGTTCGAATCCATCGAGCGCGATCAGGTACGCCGTGGTGTGCTGAACGCCGAGTAATCGAGTGCAGTAACAGTAAAAGGCCATTGAGGATACTCAATGGCCTTTTTTGTTTGTGCTGTCAGGGTTGTGCAGGCGTTGAACGGCTTTTTGTTCGTCTGAACATCCCCCAGTATCCGGCCGCCGAGGTCATGATGCCGACCAGCAGCAGGGACGGTAAGGCGGCGCGCATCGCGTGGCGAATCACCTGCCAGGATTCGCCGTCCGGGTAACCGGCATGCACGGTGTAGCCATACTTTTGCGAGGTGAGCTTCAGGGTGTTTTCTGCATGATTGGGTACCTTGTAGTACTCGCCGTTGCCCGTTGCCCAGACATACTGGCCACCAAACTGCAGGCTCAATACCACGGAATTCTGGAAGCCGAGCAACTCTGCCTGGAGGATCTTGAGATTGGCGGCAGCAATGATCGCGGACCGGCCCTCCTGCAGCCGATACAGCAAGATATCCGAGCCCGGGGTTGCAATGTTGCTCGGGTACACGCGCAGCCGTCCTTCAACATAGCTACCCAGATCAAGGGTAATGTCGGTCGATCCATACAGCGTGCTGCAATAAATGCGGTTGTCCTTTTTCAGGGCCAATGAGCGCACGTTCGGTTGTTTGACCATTTCCATGCGCAAATCAGGCAAGATCGCATCACAGGGCTTATCCAGCAGTTTTATGGCCTGGTGACTGGCGTCGTGCAGGGACTCGACAACCCTGTCGATGGCGTAAACGGCTTCGCGAGCGGTCACCTCGATGGTTTCTTCTTGCTTACGGTCGACCTGCAATACCAGTACCAGCAGGCCACAGGTGATAGGTGCCAGCCCGATCAGAAGGGTGACAAGAAACTCGATCAGGCTACGCCCGGCGTGGGAGTGTGGAACCATGGTTGGGTGCCTCTATGCTGAACCGAGGGTCAGCATAGAGAAGCGCACCCGAATCGCCTGTAGGCGTCATTGTTAGCGCCTGTAGTACTCTTCAGCTTGACGTCAGGTTCAAGTGGCCTTGCCTGCAGCCAGGGCTTTCACAACCAGGTCCGCTACCGCGGCCCCGGATGCCGGATTCTGACCGGTGATCAAGCGACCTTCTTTCTGATCGGCGATGGCAAATGTCTGCCAGGGATCCTCGGCCTTGCGGTACAGCCCACCTCGGGCACTTAATTCGGTTTCGGTCAGATAGGGCACCACTTTGTCCAGCTCGGCCAATTGTTCTTCGATGTTGGAGAACCCCGTTACTTCACGGTCCTTGACCAGCAGCGTGTTGTCGCTGAGCTTGATATTGAGCAGGCCCACAGCACCATGGCAGACCGAGGCGACAACCCCGCCGGCCTCGAATATACGCCGTGCCAGGTCCTGTAGTCCGGTATTGTCCGGAAAGTCCCAGATCACCCCGTGGCCGCCGGCGTAATAGATCGCTGCGTAGTCCGAAGCCTTGACTTGGCCGGGGCTCAAAGTGGTGCCCAGGCGATTCATGAACGCCTTGTTGTTGTACCACTCCCAATCAATGTCCTTGGCCATGCTCAGACTGTGTGGGTCGATTGGAACATAGCCACCCGTCGGGCTCAGGTAATCGACCTTGAAGCCTGCCTCCTCGACTTTTTCGACAAAATGCACCGCCTCTCCCAGCCACAGCCCGGTGGCGCGCTTGAGCGTCGGGTATTTGGCCGTGTTGGTCAGGACCACCAGAATCTTCTTGCTCATCACCAGGCTCCCTTCACTGGATCGGACCCGGTACGCCCGGATCACCAAGGAAAACCCCTACAGCATAGTAGTGACTGGCCAGGTTGCCATTCCTTGCGGGCGGTGTGCTAGCCTTGCTGGAGCCTTGAATCTGACACTGGAGTCAACAACCCCATGAGCACCACCACAGCGCAAACCGATGAATTCATGCAGGCCGCCATCGACGAGGCGCGCAAGGGGCTGGAAGAGGGCGGGATTCCGATTGGTTCGGTGCTGGTGCACAAAGGCCGGATTATCGGTCGCGGGCACAATCGGCGGGTGCAGTCCGGCAGTGCAATCCTGCATGGCGAAATGGACGCCCTGGAGAATGCCGGTCGTCAGCCGGCCAAGGTGTATGCCGAATCGACCCTGTACACCACCTTGTCACCCTGTGCGATGTGCAGTGGCGCGATCCTGCTGTACGGGATCAAGCGGGTGATCGTCGGCGAAAACAAGACCTTCCTCGGTGAAGAGGCGTTGCTCACCTCCCGTGGTGTGGCGCTTGAGGTTCAGCACAATGGCGATTGCGTCCGCATGATGGAAGATTTCATCAAGGCCAGACCAGAGCTGTGGGACGAAGACATCGGCCGCTAGGCGTTATTGGCTGAAGTGTCGGTACGCTGACTGGCCAGACGCTCGAGGAGCAGATAGACCAGTCCGGCCACCATCAGTGGCAAGAGAAAGTACACCACCCGGTAGCCAATCAGCGCCGCCAGCAGGGTGCCCTTGCCGTAATGGGCTTGCAACAGGGTGAGAAACACCGCTTCCAGGACGCCCAGGCCTGCCGGTATGTGGGTAATGACGCCGGCGATACTGCTGATCATCAGCACCGCGAGGATAGTCGGGTAACCGACCTTGTCCGGTAGCAGACTGAACACCACCAGGGCCATCAGCGCCCAGTTGCTGGCGCCCATGAGCAGTTGCAGGGCCGCCATGGGCAGGCCGGGCAGGGTGATGTCGTGGCCGCGCAGCTGCCAGGTGCGGCGCCTGGCAAAGCGGCAGGCCAGCAGGTAGGTCAGGGCGATCAACAACAGCAGCAAACCGATCAGGCGCAGGCCGCTGCTGCCGATTTCAAAGCCCGCAGGCAAGTGTGGCAATCCGCAGAGAAACAGCGTGCCAGCCAGGAATAAGTAGCCTGTCCAGTTAGTCAGCAAGCCCAGGCTGAGAATCCGGGTCACCGTGGCCATCGACAATCCCAGGCGGGTATACAACCGATAACGCAGGGCAATGGCCCCGACCCAGGCGCTGAGATTGAGGTTGAAGGCGTAGCAGACGAAGGCCAGCGGCAGTACCTGGCGCGCCGGCAGATGATGGCCGGTGTAGCGCCGCCCGATCAGGTCGAAACTGCTGAACAGGGCGAAGCTGCAAGCGCTGACCAGCGCGGCCAGTGCCAGGGTTTGCCAGCGGTAGGACGTCAGCGCGTGGCGCACTTCCTGCCAGTCGAGGTTCTTGAGCAAGGTGTACAGCAACACCGGGACGAGGATGAAAAAGCCCAGGGTGAGGAGTTGGCGGGCGCGATGCCAGTGGCCGGCGTGCTTGCTCATGTGGCTTTGCCTGTGGGCTGCTGTTCGCGCAACAGCGGCTGCAGGCGCGGGACATGGGCCGGGAGCCAGCCGACCATGGCCGGGAAGTGGCGGATGAAGTGAAAACTGAGAAAGATCAGCGGCGCCCGCCACCAGTAACCACGCAATGCCCGGCGCAGGCTCACCGGCTTGCAGCGGTGAATGCACAGGTCCTGCAGGTGCTCATGCAAGCGCGCGTTGAGTGGCGGGTCGTGGATCACCAGGTTGGCTTCAAGGTTCAACGACAGGCTCAAGGGGTCGAGGTTGCTGGAACCCACGGTTGACCAGTGTTGGTCCACCAGTGCCACCTTGCCATGCAACGGCCGCTCGCAGTATTCGAAGATCCGTACGCCATCGCGTAGCAAGTAGTTGTAGAGCAGCCGTGAGCACAGGCGCACCAGCGGCATGTCGGGCATGCCCTGCAGCACCAGAGTCACCTTCACCCCGCGGCGGGCGGCATCGCGCAAGGTACGCAGCAGGCGATAGCCGGGAAAGAAATAGGCGTTGGCAATGACGATGCGTTCGCGGGCGCTGTTCAGGGCCTTGAGATAATGCCGTTCGATATCATTGGGATGATCCTGGTTGTCGCGGATGCACAGGATCATGCTGGCCTGATCGCTGTCGGCGGCCAGCGGCAAGGCGCGCTGCCACCAATGGCGACTGCGCTGGCGTAAGCGGGTGGACTCGTCGAGCAGGGTCAGGGTTGAGTTGCGCAGGTCGGCGACAATCGGCCCACGCACCTGTACGGCATAATCCTGCTTGGCCATGGCACCGAAATCTTGCAGATGATCGGCGCTGAAATTAATGCCGCCGACGAAGCCGACTTCACCATCGACCACCACGATTTTGCGGTGCAGGCGGCGAAACAGGTTGGTGCGCATGCCCAGGCGTTTGGGACTCGGATCGAAGGCCTGCAAATGAACACCGGCGTCGCTGAGCGCCTTGATGTAGTCGTGACTGAGGTCGGCGGTACCGAAACCATCGACCAGCATCTCCACCCGTACGCCACGCTGCGCTGCATCGATCAGCAACTGCTGTAGCTGGCGGCCGACCTTGTCTTCGAAAATGATGAAGGTTTCCAGGAGGATCTCTTCACGCGCCTGTTCGATGGCCGCAAACACACTGGGGAAATAGTCTTCACCATTGATCAGCAACTGAACCTGGTTGTCGGCCCGCCATTGTCCGTTCACCAGCGCACCTCCACAGCCAAGGGCAAGTGATCGGACAGGTGTGTCCAGGGTTTGCGCGACATCACCTTCGGCGCATGGGCGCGGGCATTGCGCAGGTAGATGCGGTCCAGGCAGAGCAACGGCCAGCGCGCCGGAAAGCTGCGCGCTGGCTTGCCGTAGGCCTGCGTGAAGACCTCCTGCAGCCCGTTGCCAGCCAGTTGTGCGTCGGCGCGCTGACGCCAGTCGTTGAAGTCGCCCGCGACGATCACCGGCGCCAGCGGCGGCAAGCTGTCGAGCAGCCCGGACAACAGCCCGAGCTGTTGCTGGCGCTGGCGTTCATCCAGCCCCAGGTGCACGCAGATGGCATGCAGCTGCAGCCCTTCGGGCAGCGCCAGCACCGAGTGCAGCAGGCCCCGCTGTTCGCGGCCTTTGACACTGATATCGAGATTGTCGTGGCGCAGGATCGGGTATTTGGACAACAGCGCGTTACCGTGCTCGCCGTCCGGGTACACCGCATTGCGACCGTAGGCGAACACCGGCCAGAGGCTGTCGGCGAGGAACTCGTACTGCGGCACATCCGACCAGTTGCGGTGCCGCCGCCGATGTTGGCGATGACTGCCGAGCACTTCCTGAAGAAACACCAGGTCAGCGTTTTCACTGCGCACCGCTTCGCGCAGTTCAGGCAGGACATAGTGGCGGTTCAGGGGGCTGAAGCCTTTATGGGCGTTGACGGTCAGCACCCGCAGATGGTCTACGGCGGGTGCCGTGCCCAGCCGATCGGTGGGCAGTGTCAGGTGTGATGTCGGTTCACCAGGGGGCAACGGTTCAGCCACGTCGGACCTCCTTTGATAGGGTCAGACAGCATTCGCCAGGGGCGCTTACTGTCGTTGCACTATCACTGGACCCTCAGGTATCAACGGCGGTTCAACTGTATTGCCCAATGGTCAGGCCCATGCCTAGAGGCCTTGCTGTACCAGCGGGTCGTCTGGGTTCAACTGCTCGAGCTGGGCGAGCAGCACCTGAACGTTCTGCATCTGCCCGGTTTCTTTCCAGTATTCAATCAACGTCACCCTGGCTTTGCGGTTGGCCGGGTCACGAGACAATAGCGTTTCGAGCTGCTTCTGCGCCGGTTCCACCTGTTCAAGCTGGTGCAGCGTGGTCGCCAGGGTGTAGCGGTACTCGTTGTTGTCCGGTTCGAGTTCCAGAGCGCGGGCAAAGGCCAGCAGGGCGTATTCGTCCTGGCCATGGCGCAGCAGCCAGTGGCCCAGTTCGTGCTGCAGGAAGGCGGAGTCCGGGCGCTGCTGCAAGGCGTCGGCCAGCAACTTGCGCGAGGCATCGGTCTGCTCCTGGCGTTCCAGCAGTTGTACGCGTACGGCCAAGGCCTGGAGGTTGTCCGGGTCCAGTTGCAGGGTCCTGTCGAGGGCTGCATCTGCCTCCTTGAGGCTGTTCTCGTGCAGGTAAAGCTGGGCCAGATGCAACTGCGCGGCGGGGTCGTCGGTCTGCTGCGCGAGTACCTGCTGATACTGCTCCAGGCTGTGCTGCAAGGGCCCGAAGTACAGGCCGATATCGTCAGGCCCGAGCCCCAGCAAGGCATCGACCACGGCAAAGCGCACGCTTTGCTCTTCATCGTCGAGCAACGGTCCGAGGGCCAGGCTGCGCTGGGCACCGGGCAGCATGGCTTGAATGCTGGCAATGGCGGCACGGCGAACCAGTGGATCGTCGTGCTGCAGGTCGCGGTTGGCCAGTTTCAGTGCCAGCGGCGAGGGGTAGTTGGGCAGTTCGGCGTACAGGCCGGCACGGCGAATAGCGGAAAGGTCCGTGCGCCCCAGTTGCTGATACAGGACCCTGGCCGCGCCGGGCTGGCCGTTGTGGGCCATGGCCACGGCCTTGGCATAGCTGTGTTTGAGGGCGGGGGGCGGTGCCGGGCTGTCGTCGCGCCAGAAATAGCCGCCAAGACCCAGGGCGATAAGCAGGATCAGGCTGATCAGGGTGTATTGGCGTTGTTTCGACATGGGTGGATCCGGGGCACGCGGCAGGCTAGGGTATCAGCTTGGGACAGGGTAGGTGGCTGCGTCAAATGCTGTAGGACCTTAGTCCCCCAGGAGTGTGCGAAGAACCAAAAAAAGCCCGTGGGGGACGGGCTAAGGGATTAACTATCATCAGGGTTTCAACGGAACCAGGAAAGCATAATGGAGAGGAATTCGCGAATGGGGAGCCACACCCGCGAATTCAACGACTCTCCACCTGGGCCGCCGGGTACAGCAGGCGTCAACGGATGCTGCGGATGTTGCCTTTGTTACCTTTCACGGTCACGGAAACCTTCTTGAAGACGAAGTAGTTTTCTTCGTTGACTTCATAGCGCGGGGCCACGATCAAGTCTGCGCCCGAAGCCTTCACCGCCTTGAATGCCGCAGCAGACTTGACCGCGCTGACAGGGTCCAGGCCCAGGCCGCCCAGAGCGCCACCGCTTTCGCCGCCGTACGCGACACCATCGGCAAACTGGTTGTCACCGCCGAATTGCAGGAAGCCAAACAGGATGTTGACGGACGACTGACCCGAAATGGCTTCGCCCACGGCTACGTCAGCCTTCAGGTCCGCTTTGACTTGGCTGTCGATCGGCGAAGACGGTTGGCTGATGTTGTAGCTGGTGCAACCGGTGGCTGCGGCGGCAAGCGTCGATATTGCGAGAAACTTCAGAACTGCGTTCACAAGTACTTCCTTTTGCTCATATGTGTGTAGTTGTATAACCCTGTGCCTTGCAGGGAGAAGCAAACATATCGTCGGACCATTCAGGGTGATAGAGGACAATTCCTAAGATCTATGAGGAAACGTCTGACGGGTGAGTCGCCTGAGATGTAGGACTAGGCGCTTGCACCACAAAAAAGCCCCGCGAGCGCGAGCAGGCGAGGCAAAGGGCCGGTCAGAAACCAACCAAAGGAGCTGTTGAATCAGTTCGCCACGGCAACACTCTCGGCCTGCCAGCCACCCCCCAGGGCCTTGTAAATAGCGACGATGCCACGGTACAGCTCAACCTCACCCTGAGCCTGGGCGTCTTCGGCGCTCAGACGTTCGCGTTCGGCGTCGAGCAGAATCAGGTAATCGACGGTACCTTCGCGATATCGGATCGAAGCGAGATCGGCAGCCTTGCGGCTGGCTTCACTCTGGCGCAGCAGGGCAAGCAAACGTTGCTGACGCTTGCTGTAGTCACTGAAGGCGTTTTCCGATTCCTCCAGCGCCAGCAAAACCTGCTGTTCGTAGTTGGCCAGAGCCCCTTCGGCATCGGCATTGGCACCGCGCAGGCGCGCCCGCACGCTGCCGAGGTCGAACGCCGCCCAGGTGATGCTCGGGCCCAGCGCCCAGGCTTGCGCAGCCGATGAACCCAGCTGCGAGCCGCGCGCGGCGGTAAAGCCGAGGAAGCCACTGAGGCTGACCCGCGGGAACAAGTCGGCGGTGGCCACGCCAATATTGGCCGTTGCCGCTGCCAGCTGCCGTTCGGCGCTGCGAATGTCCGGACGGCGCTTGAGCAGCTCACCCGGGTCGCCCACCGGCAGCGCCTTGGCAATCGCTGGCAGTTGTGCCGGCGAAAGGTCCACGCTCAAGGCATCCGGGCGCTGGCCGAGCAAAGTGGCGATGCGATTGCGTGCCCGTACCTGTTCAGCCTGCAGCTGCGGGACGGTGGCCTCGACCTGCGCCAGCCGTGCATCGGCACGCACGACATCGAGATCGTTGCCAACCCCGGCATCGCGCAGGGTTTCGGTGATGCCGCGTGAATCCTGCTGGGTCTTGAGGTTGGCCAGGGCGATCTTCTCGCGCAACTGCGCACCGCGCAGCTGACCATAGGCATCGACCAGTTCGGCGATCAGGCTCACCTGCAGCTGTTGCAGGTCGGCCTGGGCCGCGTCCTGCTGGGCTTCGCTGGCTTCCAGCTGGCGCTGGATGCGGCCGAACAGGTCGAGCTCCCAGGCCATGTCCAGGCCCAGGTCATAGCGCTCGCTGTTGACCCGGTCGTCGGTCTGCCCCGGAACCTGGCCCTTGCCCAGCTCGCTGCTGGCACGGCTGGTCACGGTCGGCAGGGCATCGTTGCTGACATCGTCGCGGATCGCCCGGGCCGCCTTGAGTCGGGCGAAGGCCACGCGCAGTTCGCGGTTGCCCTGTAGCGACTGGCTGACCAGCTGGTTGAGCACCGGATCGTCGAACTGCTTCCACCAGATGCTTTCGAAACGGCTGCGGTCAAACTCGGCCTTGGCCGCCGGGTCATTGGCGGCGCTCAGCTGCGCCGCCGCGGTGTCCGGGGTTTTGTAGTCCGGGCCCACCGCACAGGCGGCCAGGGCCAGGACCAGCAGGCTCGGCATAAAAAGTTTCAGAGGGCTGTTCATGCATGAGTCTCCAGCTTCAGCGCGCGGGCCGCCTTGCGGGCCTGGCTGCGTTCGACATAACGGCGGATCAGGACAAAGAACACCGGTGTCAGCAGCAGGCCGAAGAAGGTCACCCCGATCATCCCGGAGAACACCGCCACACCCATGGCATGGCGCATCTCTGCACCGGCACCGGAGGAGAACACCAGCGGTACCACACCCATGATGAAGGCGATCGAAGTCATCAGGATCGGCCGCAGACGCAGGCGGCAGGCTTCCAGTACCGCGGCCAGCGGGTCGAGCCCTTCAGCCTGTTTGTCCTTGGCGAATTCGACGATCAGGATCGCGTTCTTGCACGCCAGCCCCACCAGGACGATCAAACCGATCTGGGTGAAGATGTTGTTGTCGCCGCCCGAGAGGATCACCCCGGTGATCGCCGAGAGCAGGGTCATCGGTACGATCAGGATCACCGCCAAGGGCAGGCTCCAGCTTTCGTACTGGGCGGCCAGCACCAGGAAGGCCAGCAGTACGCAGAGCGGGAAGACGAACAGCGCGGTGTTGCCGGACAGAATCTGCTGGTAGGTCAGGTCGGTCCATTCGAAGGTCATGCCGTTGGGCAGTTCTTCCTTGAGCAGCTTCTCGATGGCCTGTTCCGCTTGCCCGGAGCTGTAGCCAGGGGCTGCGGCACCGTTGATCTCGGCAGTGATGAAACCGTTGTAGTGCATCACCCGGTCGGGACCTGCGGTATCGCTGACCTTGATGAAGGTCGCCAGCGGGATCATCTCGCCCTGGTTGTTGCGTACCTTGAGCTGGCCGATCTGTTCGGCTTCGAGACGGAACTGCTGTTCAGCCTGGACGTTGACCTGGTAGGTGCGGCCAAAACGGTTGAAGTCGTTGGCATACAGCGAGCCCAGATAGATCTGCAGGGTATCGAAGATGTCGCTGATGGCCACGCCGTGGGTCTTGGCCTTTTCCCGGTCGATAGCGGCATCGACCTGCGGCACGTTGACCTGATAGCTGGTGAACAGCCCGGCCAGCTCCGGCACATTCTGGCTCTTGGCGATGATGTTCTGGGTTTCCTTGTACAACGCCTCGTACCCCAGGTTGCCGCGGTCCTCGATCTGCAGGCGGAAACCGCCGATGGTGCCCAGCCCCTGTACCGGCGGCGGTGGGAAGATGGCGATGTAGGCGTCTTCGATATCGGCGAACTGCGCGTTCAGTGCCGCGGCAATTGCCGCAGCCGACTGGCTCGGGTCCTTGCGCTCATCAAAAGGCTTGAGCGGGGTGAACACAATGCCGCTGTTCGGGCTGTTGGTGAAACCGTTGATCGACAGGCCCGGGAACGCCACGGAGTCGGCTACGCCCGGTTGTTTGAGGGCAATTTCGCTCATCTTCTTGATCACCGCTTCGGTGCGGTCCAGGCTAGCGGCGTCCGGCAGTTGCGCGAAGGCGACCAGGTACTGTTTGTCCTGTGCTGGCACAAAACCGGTCGGGGTCGCCGAGAAGCCCAGCCAAGTCATGACGATCAGGCCACCATAGACGAACAGGGCAATGCCGCTGCTGCGGATGACCCGGCCGACGGCGCCGACGTAGCTGTGGCTGGCACGGTCGAAAAAGCGGTTGAACGGGCTGAACAACCAGCCGCCGAACAGGCGCTCCAGCACTTTCGAGAAGCGGTCCTTCGGCGCGTGGTGCTCCTTGAGCAGTACCGCCGCCAGCGCTGGCGACAGGGTCAGCGAGTTGAACGCCGAGATCACCGTGGAGATGGCAATGGTCAGAGCGAACTGTTTGTAGAACTGCCCGGTAAGGCCGGAGATGAACGCTGCGGGTACGAACACGGCGCACAGCACCAGCGCGGTGGCAATGATAGGGCCGGTCACTTCGCCCATGGCTTTTTGCGTGGCTTCAAGCGGTTTCAAGCCCAGGCCGATATTACGCTCGACGTTTTCCACCACCACGATGGCGTCGTCCACCACGATGCCGATGGCCAGCACCAGGCCGAACAGCGACAGGGCGTTTAGCGAGAAGCCGAACAGGTGCATCACTGCAAAGGTCCCGATCAAGGATACCGGCACGGCGACCAGGGGAATGATCGACGCACGCCAGGTCTGCAGGAACAGGATCACCACCAGCACCACCAGCACCAGCGCTTCGAACAGGGTATGCACCACGGCTTCGATGGAGCCACGCACGAACACGGTGGGGTCATAGACAATGCTGTAGTCCATGCCTTCGGGGAAGTCTTTCTTCAGCTCGGCCATTTTCGAGCGCACTTCATCGGAGATCTCGATGGCGTTGGAGCCCGGGCGCTGGAAGATCGGGATGGCTACCGCCGGCTGGTTGTTCAGCAGCGAGCGCAGGGCGTACTGGCTGGAACCCAGCTCGACCCGGGCAATGTCCTTGAGGCGGGTGATTTCACCGTCGGCGCCGGAGCGAATGACGATGTTCTCGAACTCTTCCTCGCTGACCAGACGGCCCTGAGTGTTGACCGACAGCTGGAAGCTTGTGCTGCCCGGCGCGGGTGGTGCACCGAGCTGGCCGGCGGCAACCTGACGGTTCTGCTCGCGAATGGCGGCAACCACATCACTGGCGGTGAGGTTGCGCGAGGCGGTCTTGTTCGGGTCCAGCCAGACCCGCAGGGAGTAGTCGCCCATGCCGAACAGCTGCACATCGCCGACCCCGCCCAGGCGCGCCAGCTCGTCCTTGATGTTGAGGATGGCGTAGTTGGACAGGTAGAGCATGTCGTAGCGGTTGTCCGGCGAGGTCAGGTGCACGACCATGGTCAGGTCGGGCGAGGCCTTGTCGACGGTGATGCCGATGCGCGTCACTTCCTCGGGCAGCTTGGGCTGGGTCCGGGTCACCCGGTTCTGCACCTGCACCTGGGCGTTGTCCAGGTCGGTGCCGAGGGCGAAGGTGATGGTCAGGGTCAGCTTGCCGTCGGCGGTGGACTGCGAGGACATGTAGAGCATGTTCTCGACGCCGGTGATGGCCTGCTCCAGGGGCGCGGCCACGGTTTCGCCGATCACTTTCGGGTTGGCCCCGGGGAAGTTGGCGCGCACCACCACGGTGGGCGGCACGACTTCAGGGTATTCACTGATCGGCAGCTGGAACAGCGAGATGCTGCCGGCAATCAGGATCAGCAGCGATAACACGGCGGCGAAAATCGGCCGGGTGATAAAGAACTTGGAAAAATTCATCGGACCGGTTCCTTAACCGCGCGGTGCCGAAGCACTGGCGAGTTTGACGGTGGCAGTGGCGGCAGGCTTGCCCTGGGTACTGGCTTCCAGCGCCTGGCGTTGTTGGGCGAGGGCGGCAATGGTCGCTTCGCTGGCCATCGGCGTGTCCTGCGGATCGACCGGCGAGCCGGGACGCACCCGCTGCAGGCCCTTGACCACAATGCGGTCATCCTTGCTCAGGCCACTGCGCACGATGCGCAGGCCTTCGAGTTTCGGCCCCAGTTCCACGGCGCGGTAAGCGGCCTTGTTGTCCTGGTCCATGACCAGCACGAACTTCTTGCCAAGGTCGGTACCCACCGCTTCGTCATTGATCAGCACCGCCGAATAGGTGGCGCTGCCGACCAGCTTCAGACGTGCATACAGGCCTGGGGTGAACTGCCCGTCAGTGTTGTCGAACACCGCCCGGCCACGGATGGTGCCGGTCTTGGGGTTGACCTGGTTGTCGACGAAGTTCATCTGGCCCAGGTGCGGGTTGCCGGTTTCGTTGGACAGACCCAGGTACACCGGCGTGCTCTGCCCGCGCTGACCGTTGCGCGCCAGTTGGGTGTATTTGAGGTAGACGCGTTCGTCGGCGTCGAAGTAGGCATACACCTTGTCGGTGGAGACCACGCTGGTCAGCGGGGTGACATCGGCGCTGACGATGTTGCCGGCGGTGAACTGGGCACGGCTGACCCGGCCACTGATCGGTGCAGTGACGCGGGTAAAGCTCAGGTTCAGGCGGGCCAGGTCCAGTTGCGCCTGGATCGCGGCGACACCGGCGCGAGCCTCGGCGGCGGCACTGCTGCGCGACTCGGCCAACTCTGCGGAGATAGCGTTGCTGCTGCGCAGGCGCTCGCCACGGCGCGCTTCGTTTTCGCTGCGAATGGCAGTGGCACGGGCTTGCTGCAACTGGGCTTCGAGGCGGCGCACTTCGGCCTGGAACGGACGCGGGTCGATCTGGAACAACAGGTCGCCTTGCTTGACCTGAGCACCTTCGGTGAAGGTCACCTGATCGATCTGGCCGGACACCCGCGGTCGCACTTCTACCGTCTCCGGCGCTTCCAGACGACCGGTGAACTCGTCCCATTCATTGATCGGTTGCTCCAGTACCTTGGCGACGCTGACCTTGGCCGCCGCGGGCGCCTGAACGGCTTCCGGGGTGCGACCGCAGGCACTCATCACCAGTACTGCCAATAGAGCCAGGGGGTAACGCAAAGGTTTGAGTGACTGTTCCATGGAGAATCCGCCAATTTATTAAGAATGGGCGGATTCTGCGATTTGTAACTATTAACGACGAATCGAACGGGGCGAAGGTAACTATCATTCGGAATGATATGAACGGGTGGGTGCTACTTGCACTCGGCCAACACCACCTTGCAGGTCTCGGGTGTACCCCCGGAGCGGCCGGCGTAGCGTATGCAGTTGTTCAAGGATTTTTGCCGCGCCATTTGCAGGGTCGCGCCCCAGGCCAGGCCGCCTTCGCCAGAGGTCGGCAGGGCTTTGGCGTAACAGCTGGAGCCTGCTTTTGAACTCGAGTAATGTGGTTTCGTCGATTTGCTCGAGCATCCCGCCGACACCGCGAGGCTGATGGCCAGGAACGAGGGGACCAGGAGCGATGAGCATTTGAACCCTGATCTGCCGGTCATCCTGTTTCCCCTCGACGAAGCCCCATTGCGGTCATGGTAACTGATACACCAATCGTAGCTGCCATTTGCGCTCGCTCAGGGCTGCTGGTCGGAATCGGCGGATGCCGGAGGCGTCACCTCCGGCACCCGTGCCTCAGCTGCGCACGAAGGCCAGCAGGTCGGCGTTGATGGTGTCGGCGTGGGTTGTGGGCATGCCGTGAGGGTAGCCCTTGTAGGTTTTCAGGGTGCTGTTACTGAGCAGCCTGGCCGACAGCAGGCCTGAGTTTTCATAGGGCACGATCTGGTCGTCATCACCGTGCATCACCAGCACCGGCAGGGTCAGGCGCTTCAAGTCCTCGGTGAAGTCGGTCTGCGAGAACGCGACGATGCCGTCGTAGTGGGCCTTGGCGCAGCCCATCATGCCCTGGCGCCACCAGTTCCAGATCACCCCCTGCGACGGCGCCGCTCCCGGGCGGTTGTAGCCGTAGAACGGCCCGGCCGGAATGTCGTAGTAGAACTGCGCACGGTTGGCCGCAAGCTGCGCCTGCAGGTCGTCGAACACCGACTTGGGCAGGCCACCGGGATTGCTGGCGGTCTGCACCATCAACGGCGGCACAGCGCCGAGGATCGCCGCTTTGCTGGCGCGCTCCTGGCCGTGGCGGGCGAGGTAGTGCACCACTTCGCCGCCGCCGGTGGAGTGGCCGACATGCACGGCGCCGCGTACGCCCAGATGATCGACCAGCGCCGCCACATCGTCGGCGTAATGGTCCATGTCGTGGCCATCCCAGACCTGGCTGGAGCGCCCGTGACCGCGGCGGTCGTGGGCGATGACACGGTAGCCCTGGGCCAGGAAAAACAGCATCTGCGCGTCCCAGTCGTCGGCGCTCAGTGGCCAGCCGTGGTGGAAGAAGATGACCTGGGCATCGCGCGGGCCCCAGTCTTTGTAGAAGATTTCAACACCATCTTTGGTTGTGACGAATGCCATGTTCGCTGCTCCTCTGAGATGTGCTTGTTGGGTGAATCGACGCCAAGGTTAAAGTAAGGTTCAAGGTCAATGCCCTACTGAAGGCGAGCTATGAGAATAGGAGAACTGGCGAAACGCAGCGGCCTGATTACCTCTCGGTGGACCCTGCAGATCATCATCAGCGCCCAGGTAACTTGACTCCCCCTCGGTGGTAGCAACTGTCTCGGGTGGGAGCGGGCTTGCCCCGCGATTGCGGGCTGTCAGTCACATCGCATCGCGGGGCAAGCCCGCTCCCACCGAGTCTATTTCCCTGTGGAGAGCAGCGGCCGCGTTGACCCTGGTTGCATAAACTTGAAATCCCCCGCATTGCTCGACAGAATCGCCCCCCGATCCGGCCAAAGGTGCCGGACATTGCTGGTTGAAAGGGGCTGCGGTTGAACCAACAGACATTATCCATGCGCCTGGAGCGTGTGGCGGCGCAGGTACCGGCTGGTGCGCGGCTGGCCGATATCGGCTCGGATCACGGCTACCTGCCGGTGGCACTGATGCGCCGTGGCAGCATCGCCGCGGCGGTGGCCGGCGAGGTGGCCTTGACGCCGTTCCAGGCGGCCGAGCGCAGTGTGCGCGAGAACGGTCTGCAGCAGCGCATCACTGTGCGCCTGGCCAACGGCCTGGCGGCAATCGAGCCGGGCGACGGGATTACCGCGATCAGTATCTGCGGCATGGGCGGTGAAACGATCCGCGACATTCTCGACAGCGGCAAAGCCCATCTCAGCGGTCAAGAGCGTCTGATCCTGCAGCCCAACGGCGGCGAGCAGCCACTGCGTCACTGGCTGATGGAAAATGACTACTGCATCCTCCATGAGGAAGTGCTGCGGGAAAACCGCTTCGACTATGAAATCATCGTCGCCGAGCGCGCCGGACCGGTGAAGTACAGCGCCGAGCAGCTGTACTTCGGCCCACTGCAGATGCAGGCACGCAGCCCGGCGTTCCTGGTCAAATGGCAGCGCCAGCTGCGTCTCAAGCAAAAGACACTGAACAACTTCGCCCGGGCGCGGCATGCCGTGCCTGAGCAGAAGGTGCAGGAGATTGCCCGGCAGGCCCGGTGGATCACCGAACTGCTGGCTTGAGCCCGTTTCGCTTCATTGCCCTGGCTTTATTCCAGCAACTGCATGATCAGCGCGGCATCCGCCACGCCAGACGCTGGTAAACCGTTGGCCTTCTGGTAGTCCTTGAGCCGTGCCGCGCTGGTCTGGCCGAGCACGCCGTCGGCCTTGATGTCTGCGCCATGGGCAGACAGACCGAGCTGCACCAGGCGCACGTCAAGGCCTCGCGCCAAGGGTGTTTGCAAGGCCAGCAGGCGGCTGCCGGGTTGGGGGCCGTCGTAGCAGCCCGGTGGTGTTGCATTGAGGGTAGCGGTGGAGATTTCCAGGCCACGAACCACTAGCGGCAGGTCAAGCCCCCAGTGCCCCAGCGCGATCAGGCGGCTGAAGGCCTGAGTGCGATAGACCGTGGCGTGCAGCACTTTGTTGGGGTGGCTGGCGAGCCACGCTTCGCGCGCTTCGACATAGGCGGTGATCCACTCGCGTTCGCCTGCGGCGTCGGGGCTTCCCTTGTCGCTGGTGACACGGTCGCGAATCAGTTTCCAGGAACCGTGCACCGTGCTGTCGTAGACCACCGCCAGGCCAAGCGGCGTGGTGATGTGCTGTCCCATGGCGGATTTTTCCGCGGGTTGCCAATAGGTCTGATCGAAGAACAGGTCCTGGGTCTCGCGCATGACCGGGTCGTCGGCGGTGGCGCGCAGGATGTTGTGCAGGTGTCCGGCATGGTCGAGGGCGGTGTCGCAGGCTGCCAGGCGAGCCAGGAAGGGGCTGAGACGTTCACTGAATCGCGCACCGGGGTTCTGGCAATAGCGTTCGATCAAGGTATGCAGGTTGCCGGTAGACAGGGTGGTTTGCGATCGCCCGAAGGTCAGGTGCCCGGAATCACCCTTGATCACGGTGACATTGCCGTAGTCACCGAGGACGCTCCCGGTTTCGAAGATGTTGACGATGGCCTGGGCGGTTCGTTTCTGTAGTGGCGTCAGCATTGCTGGTCTCCTCGCGTCTGGCGAGTGACGAGGAGCAACAACCGGCTCTTGTTGGCAGAGCTACACCTGTTCATCGGCACTAGTTAATAGGGTTAGCCGAGAGTTTTATACCCGTCTAGCCACCTGCGCGGTCGCACGACAGAAGGTGTTTGCCGGCGCGCCTGCGGATCTCGCGCAAACGCTCAGGTTATTCTCCAGCGCTCTATCGGCTGTGAAAAAACAGACTAGCGCAGGGGCTTGAATGTCGTCGGGCAGCCACTAGCCTCGACAGCAGTTTGTTGTTTCAACGCCTTCAACAAAGGAGAGCGTTCATGAGCGAGCGAAGCCATGTTGCACTGCTGTGCTTTGGTCCGGCGCCTGCGTCGTTGCGCGATGGCCTTTCGGTCGTTCAGCGCATTGGCGACTCACTCTGGCTGGCCAACGACGAAACCACGAGCCTGGAACGCCTGACCATCCAGGACGCTGCACCGGGTGAAAGGGTGATCTGCGATCAGCACCAATCGTTCCCACTCATGACCTACCTGGACCTGCCCCTGGCGGAGGAAGACGCCGAGATCGATATCGAAGGCCTGGCCTATGCCGGCGACAGTGGCTACCTCTGGGTGGTGGGTTCGCATAGCCTCAAGCGTAAAAAGGCCGAAGCCGACAAGCCTGCGCAGAAGAACATCAAGCGGTTATCGACGGTAGAGGCGGACGGCAATCGCTTTCTGTTGGCGCGCATTCCTGTGGTACAGCAAAACGACAACTGTGAACTTGCCGGGAAGGTTGTTGCCGATGGGCGTACCGCGGCTCAGCTGCGTGGCAGCCAGACGGGTAACGACCTGACTGCGCAAATTGCCGAAGATGATCAGCTGCGCGATTTCCTGCGCATTCCAGGCAAAGACAACGGTTTCGATATCGAAGGGTTGGCGGTAGTCGGATCGCGCCTGTTGCTGGGTTTGCGCGGCCCGGTCCTGCGCGGTTGGGCCGTGCTGCTGGAGATCGAGCCTGAACTCAAGGACGGCTCGACCGACACGCTGGTGCTCAAGAAGATCGGCGCGGATGGGCGCCGCTACCGCAAACACTTCTTCGCGCTGAATGGCCTGGGGGTGCGTGATCTGTGCGTCAGCGGCGACGATCTGCTGATCCTGGCGGGCCCGACCATGAACCTGGACGGCCCGGTAACGGTGTTTCGCTGGCGCGGCGGTTTCGTCCCCGGCGAGGAAAGCCTGGTGTTTGCGGACCAGTTGGAGACAGTGCTGGACGTGCCGTTCGGGCAAGGCGACGACCATGCTGAGGGCATGTGCCTGTTCGATGCCGGCGAGCAAGGTGAGGAGCTGCTGATTGTCTACGACTCGGCAGCGCAGAGTCGTAGACACGGTGATCTGAGTGTGGAAGGGGACCTGTTTGTCCTCGATCCGCCAGGCTAGCGTGACCTAGCGACGGTAGTAGCGGTGATCGTTCTCGTAGCGATGGCGCATCGCCCGATCATGGTGGCGCTCCCAGTCACGACGGCGTTCCCAATCACGACGGCGTTCGGCTTCCCGGCGGGCTTGCTCTCTGCGCCAGTTGTCTCGACGCCAATCGTCTCTACGGTCGTCCCACCGATGGTCGTGCCAGTAGCGGTCGTCATGGGCCAGCAATGCCCCTGGCTGCTTGTCGGCCGTACTGGCCAGGCTCGGCCAAGGGCTGCCGGCAGCCTCGGCCGGAGCCTGAACGGCTGGGGCTGCGCTTGCGAAAACAGGGGTTGAGGCCTTCATTTGCGTTGCTGATGCTGAGCCCATTGCCGCAAACGCGAACAGGCTGAAGAGCACCATCCGTGGGACATGGAATTTCATGAGCGAAGACAACCTCTGAATGACAATTGGACGTGTAGCCATCGGGCAGCTTCGTGTCGTGCTAGCTGAGCTGACGGGCTTATGCAAATAGACCCGTAAACAGGGAAAAGTTCTACGTAACCAATTATTTAGAGATCGATGCTTCAAAGGTCTGCGACAACAGCCTGCCGGCAGACACCTGGCCGTCTGCGGCCTTTGGTGAGCAACAGCAACTTACTGCTTGTAGCCAATCTGCCGCAAAAAACTCTTACGCCACTGGATGTCCTCGTCGCCTTCAATACCCTTGGCGCAGAAGCCGTCCGCTACGCCGAGAATGGCTCGGCCTTGTTCCGTCTCAGCCAGAATCACTTCAGTCGGGTTGGCTGTTGCACAAAAAATACGGCATACCTCTGGCACCATTTTGAGGGTGTTCAGCACGTTCAGCGGAAAGTAACCATCGCCGAGGAAAATGATGAAGCTATGGCCTGCGCCGATGGCCTGGGCATTTCGCTGTGCAAGTTCAATCATTACGGGATCGGTGCCAGACCATCGCACCAGGCATTTGCCAGAAGCTTCACAAAAGGCCACGCCAAACTGGATACCTGGCACGGCATTCACCAACGCTTCATGGATGTCCTCGACGGACTTGATGAAGTGTGTCTGTCCCAGAATGAAGTTTGTCGTATCCGGCTTATCGATTTTCAACGTGATGAGTTGCATCTCAAACGCCTCCTTTCACGATGTTGCTACCAGGGCCTGGTAACAGATCAAGCATAGCTACTGGGCTGCTAATGCTCCTGACGGCTTTGGGCCGCCGCAGAACGCTGCCTTTTCACCCGGTACATCTCGCCATCCGCATGGCTGAGCAACGTATCGGCATCTTTACCGTCAACAGGATAGAAAGCCACGCCGATACTGCAGGATGGCATGTTGATCGCGCCAAACTCGGCACCCAGCGGCTCGGCCATGACCGCGAGGATCTGTGCCACTTTTTCGGCCACGGCTTCCTGCGAGTGGATATCGGTCAACAGCACGGTGAACTCATCACCGCCCATCCGCGCCACCGTGTCCGTCTCGCGCACGCAGCCTTGCAGCCGCCGGGCAACCATGCACAGCACCTGATCGCCCATGGCATGGCCATGCACATCGTTGATGCCTTTGAAATCATTGATATCAAGGAACAGCAACGCCAGCATGTTGTTGTGGCGGTGGGCGGCGCGCAGGGCCGAGTCCAGCCGGTCATTGAACAGCGAGCGGTTGGTCAGCGCGGTCAGCGGATCATGGTGGGCCATGAAGTGCAATTCTTCCTCGGCCTGCCGGAGGGCGGTCACGTCCCGCGCGACACCGATCCGCGCCTCCACCTCATCCGACCAGAAGGCCGCCCAGAGGATGTGCACGACACCGCCATCCTTGCGGATGTAGCGGTTGCGGAAGTCGACGTGAGAATGCCCATTCATGACCCGGACGATCGAGGCCCGTGTCACCGACAGGTCGTCAGGATGGATATAGTCGGTGATCGGCGTGCCGGTGAGCTCGTCGGCGCGATAACCGAGCAGCGTCTCGCAGGCATCGCTGACAAATACGATCTGGTTGTCCCGGTCGACCACGAACACCGTGTCCAGCATCAGGTGGATCAGTTTGGGGTAGAGCGCTTGCAGGTCAACGGGCATAGGCCAGGAGGTCCGGTTCAAAGAGCTTGATCATAGCCTGACCGTGCAGGGCGGCGGCAAGCAATCCTGCAGACTTGCGCTGCGCCTGTAAATGGACTGGCGCGCCATTGAAGTCCAGTCTCGCGCCACCCGACAAACGGATCATTCGAGCGGGATTGGGTTGAACACCGAAATCTGCTTGAAACGCCTGCCCAGTGGGAGCAAGGCCTGCTCCCACCAAGGGCTGCTTTCACCCGCTATTAAAGACCTGCAAGCGTACGCTCCACCAGACGGATACTGTCGCGTCCAGCGCGCTTGGATTCGTAGAGCGCCGCATCGCCTTGCTCGATCAACGCCGCCAGGCTCGCCGGCGGCTGGTCGAACAAGGTGGCGCCGATGCTCAAGGTCACGGCATCGGGCGTGACGAACGAGGCCGAGGCCATCTGCTCAAAGCGCTCGCGCAAGGTATTGCCCAGCGTGACGATGCGCTGCGATGAAGTGTTGCTCAGCACAATGACAAACTCGTCACCGCCCAGTCTGGCGGCCAATGCGCCTTCGGGCAGGTGCGAACGGATCATTTCGCTTAGCGCGATGAGCAGGCGGTCGCCGGCCAGATGGCCGTGCAGGTCGTTGACGCCTTTGAAGTTGTCGATGTCGATCAGCATCAAGGCGCCTGGCCGTGTCGCCGAGACACCCTCAAGCAAGCGCGGAGCCCGCACTTCAAGGGCGCGACGGTTGTACAGGGAGGTCAGCGGATCGCGTGCGGCCAGTCGCGCTATGCGCGCCTCACGGCGGTGGCGCTCGGTGCCGGTCATCGACAGCGCGATCAACATGATCGCCATCGCACCTTCGACCAGCGAAATCTGGATGATCTCGCCATGAAACGCCGCCAGGTCGATCAGCGTGCCGGGAATCACTGCGGTCAGGGCCTTGGCCAGATAGAACAGACCGTGGATCAGCAATACATAGCGTAATTGCACGGCGCCAACGCTCAACGACTTGCCATGGGGGCGCAGGAGCAAGCTGGCTCGGAGCGCCAACACGGCGACCAGCAGCGAGTTGGCCATCAGCATGACCTTCGACCACCACGGCTCACTCGGCAGTAGCAGCAGCGCGAACCAGGTGACGACGATCAGGTACCAACCGCGGGACAGGCGGGTCTGGGTAAAGCGCGCGACACCCATCAGGAACAACCAGTGGGCCAGCACCAGCAGGCCGTTGGCGAACCAGATACCAATCAGCAGCAGGCCACTGATGCGTAGCAGGGCGAGGGTCGAACCGATGCTGATGGTGGCAAAGCCTGCGCTCCAGAACAGCAGCGAGGGTTCGCGGATGCTGCGCCACTCGACCGCCAGATAGAGGGCGGCGGCCGCGGCGAGGGCGATGGAAAGGGTCAACAGCGTGGGAGGGTCGAGTGCCATAGCCTGAAGGGTCTGTCTGAGGGGCAGAAATGGAGTTAATTGTAAGCGTTTGCGTCAATTTTTTCCGTGTTCCGACCTGCCATAGCCAGGGCGTTGTAGCGCTGGGGCGGCTCGATACCCTTGCATCCTCGTCCCCACTCCAAAGGGGAGGGGCGGATCCGGTCTGCCTCATGCATAAGTGCGCGTGCTGCAGATAATGGATTACCACGGAGAATAATAATGAAACGATCATCGCGACGGGCACTTGCAGGGGGCGTTTTTGCGGTTTCCTGCCTGACGGCTGCACTGCAGTCATCGTTTGTCCATGCCACTGAAACCGTCACTGCGCCGCAAACGCAGGCGTTCTCGGATCAGGATATCAGCGACGCCTACATCTATTTGCTGGGTCGTCTGCTGGTGCAGCGCCAACAGCAGCTGGATTTTCACCAAGGGATGCAGTGGAACCAGCTGGTGCACCGCAAGCCGGGGGATGTCGAGTGGCCCAACCCCAACCTGGATGTTGCCTATTCGGAAGCCTGGCTAGCTCTTGACGAGCGCAGTTGCGCGCAGATCGCGGTGCCGAAAATCGTTGATCGCTACTACACGGTGCAGTTCCTCAATGGCTGGGGCGAGACCCTGGCCAATATCAATGAGCGCAGTCAGCCGGACCATCCTTATGGCGACTTTGCGGTCTGTCTGAAGGGCGCAAAGGTTACCCTGCCTGCTGGCGTCAAACGTATCGATCTGCCGGTACGCACCGCCCGCGTGCTGTCGCGGGTAGAGCTGGGCGCCGACTGGCAGCAGGCCGAGCAGCTGCAACAGCAGTTCACCTTGCGTACTACCGGTACACCAACACTCCCGGCTGTACCGGAGGCGCCGGTGTTCGCGCTGAACAAGCTGCCTGGCGTCGAGGCATTCGACAGGGCTGAGGTTGCCCTGCAGGAGCCGGACCTGAACCCCGGCATGCAAGCGCTGCAGGCCAAGGTACGGGCAATTGCCGCGCAGGTTGCAGACCCGGCCACGCGCACACGTATCGATCAGCAGATCAAAACCGGTACCTATCCTGCACTGGCCAGGGCGGCGGTCACGCTCGGCCCGGGCACCGTGCGCAATGGCTGGGTACGCCCGGCAGTATCCGGCGCATACGGCAGCGACTACCTGACCCGGACCCTGGTCGACTATGGCGGCATCTGGGCCAACACCCAGCAGGAGGTGCATTACTTCCGGGCGGCCGTAACAGGCAGCGGCGAGTTGCTCGATGGTGGCCAAAGTTATTCCCTGACGATTCCCGCTGACCAGTTGCCGCAACATTTCGCCCGCTACTTCTGGTCGATCACCGCCACCGATGCGAAGAATTTCCGTGTGTTGCCCAATGCGCTGGGGCGTTTTCTGCTCAACAACCAGTCCGAGCTGAAATACAACGCGGATGGTTCGTTAACCCTCTATTTCGGGCCGCAACAGCCGGCAGGCGCGAGCCAGGGCAATTGGCTGCCTACCGCGGCGGGCCAGCCGTTCAGGCTGATACTGCGCTATTACGGCGCCAAGGGCGTGGTAGCCGCCGGCGACTATTTCCCTCCGGCGCTGGTCAGGCTCTGAGGGCTCCAAGACCGCGGTCACCGTGCCGCGGTCATTGCAATCATAAGGACAAGAACAATGAATGAATTGAAAGCACTGCTGGCGGCTATCGCCTTGTACGGCGCCTACCTGCCGGTTGCGCATGGCGATGCATTGCAAACGGCGGTGGTGCCGGTCACCGTCGACAACTTCATCCGCGCCGAAACCGACCGTTATTTCGACCTGACCGTCAAACGCGGCGGCTTTGGCGCGTTTGCGCATTGGCGCAACCTGATCCCGGTGGACCGTCCGACCGTGGTCAGACCGAACCGCGACACCCTGTATTCAACAGCCGTGTTCGACATGAATGCCGGCCCCGTCAGCGTGACCATGCCGGATGCCGGCGGTCGGTTCATGTCGCTGGTGATGATCGACGAGGATCACCAGGTCATTGGCGTCCACTATGGCGCCGGGGAGTACCGCCTCGACAAGTCGGACGTTTCCACCCGTTATGTATTGTTCGGTGTACGCACCCTGATCAATCCGGCCGACCCGCAGGACCTCGGCAAGATCGCCGCGTTGCAGGATGCAATCGTGGTCAAACAGGACGGTGGTCCTGGCCAGTTCCAGGTACCGGGCTGGGACGAAAGCACTCGGGCGCACCTGCGCAAAACGCTGTTCGAGCTGGGCTCGACTCTGCCTGATTCGCGCGGCATGTTCGGCAAGCGTGAAAACGTCGACCCGATACGCCACCTGATCGGCAGTGCCATGGCCTGGGGCGGCAACCCGGAGAAGGATGCTTACTATCAGGTTGTCACGCCAAAGCGTAATGATGGCAAGACCGCTTACCAGCTGGACGTTTCCAATGTGCCTGCCGGGGCATTCTGGTCGATCAGCGTTTACAACGCGCAGGGGCAGTTCCAGAAGAATGCCCAGGAAGCCTACGCATTGAACAACTTCACCGCGCGCAAAGGTGAGGACGGCAGGGTGTCGGTTCGCTTCGGCGGCTGCACGGCGACGGTTGCCAACTGCTTGCCGATCATGCCGGGCTGGAACTACATGGTGCGCTTCTATCAGCCGGCCAAGGCGGTGCTGGATGGCTCGTGGAAGTTGCCTGCGGCACATCCCGCCTCCTGAGCTGGGCGGGCTGGATCAACCTGTGGGAGCCAGCCTGGCTGGCGATGCCCGGCGTAGCCGGGCCAGGGCCGCTACGCGCCCCATCGCCGGCAAGGCCGGCTCCCACAAATAAGCAGGTGACAGACAGTTGTTCCCACCGGGGGGAAGTAGTCTTACAAACTCCCCACCAACTGTCCGCCATCCACCGCCAATACCGACCCCGACATATAAGCCCCGGCCTGGCTGGCCAGCAGCAAAAACGGCCCCTCAAGCTCTTCCAGACGTCCCAGGCGACGCATCGGCACGGCATTGCGGATGTAGGCCTGACCCTGTTCGCTGTCGAAGTACCCGTCGGTCATTTCGGTGATGAAGTAGCCCGGTGCAATGGCGTTGACCCGAATGTCATAACGGGCCAGCTCCAGCGCCAGAGACTTGGTCAGTTGCACCACGCCGGCCTTCGCCGTGCAGTAATGGCTGTAGCCGGTACCGACGCGCAGGCCGAGCATGGAGGCGATGTTGACGATGCTCCCGCCACGCTTGGCGCGCGCCAGACGTTGTGCCGCACACTGGGCCACGCGCCAGACGCCGTCGAGGTTGGTCGACAACATGTGGCTCCAGTCCTGCTCGCTGATCTCAAGTACGCGCTGGCCGTTACCGACCCCGGCATTGTTGAGCACTACATCGACGACGCCGAACGCCGCTTCGGCGGCATCGAAAGCCGCTTCGACGCTGGCCCGATCGGTGACGTCCATGGCCACTGCCAGGGCCTGGCCATCGTCCTGGCGCAGCGCTTCGGCCAGCGCCTGCAGACGTTCCACGCGCCGGGCCGCCAGGACCACCCGCGCACCGGCACGGCTGGCAACGCGGGCGAGGTGAGCGCCGATACCACTGGATGCACCGGTGACCAGCACCGTTCGGCCACTCAGGGAGAAGGGAGAAGTGATGTCTTCTTGCATGGGCTAATCCTGTTTGTGCGAGGGCAGGCGCCACCGTGGCGCCTGCCTGATGCATCAGATGCGGTCGATGGTGGTCTTGCCGGCGGCCACCAGGCGTTCGAGCAATGGCGCCGGGGTAAACCACATCCGACCATAATCACCCAGCGTATCGCGATAGTGGCGGATGCCGGCCAGCACTTTGTCCAGGCCATACTGCTCGGCGTAGTGCATCGGGCCGCCAAGGTGGGCCGGGAAGCCATAGCCGTTGATCCACACCAGGTCGATATCCCCCGAGCGCAAGGCGATACCCTCATCGAGCAACTGGATGCCTTCGTTGATCAGCATGAACAGGCAACGGGCATGGATTTCCCCGTCGTCGATAGGGCGGCGGGTGACATGCAGCTCACCGGCGAGGCGCTCGGCGAGGGCAACCACTTCGTAGTCGTTGTGACGCTCGCGACCTTCATACTGGTAGAAGCCGCGCCCGGTTTTCTGGCCGTAGCGGCCAAGCGCGTAGAGTTCGTCACCGAGACGGCAGTAGCTGTCGTCGTGGGCGATGGCCGCCCGGTTGGCATCGCGCACCAGAAAGTTCACGTCGATGCCGGCCAGGTCGAGCATGCTGAACACGCCCATGTTCAGGTCCAGCCCGGTGAGTACGCCGTCCACCTGGGCTGGCGTGGCGCCTTCGAGTACCAGGCGGTGCGCCTCACGGGCGTAGGGCTCGAGCATGCGGTTGCCGATAAAGCCGAAGCAGACGCCGGAGACCACCGGGATCTTGCCGATGGTACGGCCGATCTTGAGCGTGGTGGCCAGGACGTCGGCGGCGGTTTCGCGGGCGTTGACCACTTCCAGCAGGCGCATGACGTTGGCCGGGCTGAAGAAGTGCAGGCCGATCACGTCCTGCGGGCGCGAGGTCACGGCGGCGATCTGGTCGACGTCCAGCGACGAGGTGTTGGTGGCGAGAATGGCCCCAGGCTTGCACACACGGTCCAGGGTGCGGAACACCTCCTGCTTGATCGACAGCTTTTCGAACACCGCCTCGATCACCAGGTCGGCGTCGGCCAGGTCGGCATAATCCAGGGTGCCGCTCAGCAGTGCCATGCGCTGCTCCAGCTGGGCCTCGCTGAGTTTGCCGCGCTTGACGCTGATGCCGTAGGTCTGGCGGATCTGGGTCAGGCCGCGGTCCAGGGCCTCGCCCTGGCGTTCCAGGAGGATTACCGGAATACCGACATTGGCGAAGTTCATGGCGATGCCGCCACCCATGGTCCCGGCACCGATGACGGCGACCTTGGCAATCGGGCGCAACGGCGTGCTGGCGTCGATTCCGGGCACCTTGCCGGCCTCGCGTTCGGCAAAGAACACATGGCGCAGCGCCTCGGACTGGCGCGAGGCTTCAGCCTGCTTGAACAGCGCCAGTTCGCGCGCCAGGCCTTGCTCCAGTGGCAGCAGACAGGCAGCTTGCACCGCCGAAAACACCAGGCGTGGGGCCAAGCGGCTTTTCCAGCGTGGTTCCTGCTCGACGCAGTAACGCTCGAAGAAGTCTGCAGCGACACCCTTGGCCGGATCGGCAAAAGGCTCGCTCGGGCGGGCCGGGGCGCCGCTGGCGATCAGCTCGCGAGCATAGTCACAGGCGCTGGCGAGCAGCTGTTCGGCGCTGTCTGCGAGGCGGTCGACAATACCCAGCTCCAGAGCGCGTTGGGCCGGCACCTGGGCGCCACTGATCATCATCTCCAGTGCCGCCTGTACCCCGATCAGTCGCGGCAGGCGCTGGGTTCCACCGGCACCGGGCAGCAGGCCGAGGTTGATTTCCGGCAAGCCGACGCGGGTTTGCGGTTCGCCGATGCGATAACCACAGGCCAGGGCCAGCTCAAGACCGCCACCCAGGGCGAGTTTGCCAATGGCGGCCACCAGTGGCTTGTCGAGCCGGGTCAGGCGCAGCAGTACGTCGGGCAGATTCGGCGTGGCAAATGAGGCCGGGCTGCCGAACTCAGTGATATCGGCACCGGCGCAGAACAGACCCGAAGCGCCGAAGATCACGATGGCGCGCACCGACGGATCGCCGTTGGCCTGCTCGCACGCCTGCAGCAGGGCGGCGCGCAGCGGTTGGCCGAGGGCGTTGACCGGAGGACGGGCGAGGCCGATCAGGGCCAGGTTGTCTTCCACCTGATAGGTAACCAGGGCATTCATGGTGACTCCTTGCATAGCTCTAATGAGGGGACGGGCTCAGAACCACTGGTCCTGCATGTCAACGCTGGTGCGGTTGGCGCTGGCGAGCAGGCGCGCCTGGGCATCGATGCCGGCCAGTTCCCAATCCATGAAGTAGCGCGCTGCCTGCAATTTGCCGTTATAGAAGTCCGCTTCGCTGTCTACCGCGCCGGCACTCAGGGCACGGCTGGCGACCAGCGCCATGCGCAGCCACAGCCAGCCCACCAGCACGCGGCCGAACAGGTCCAGGTACGCCGTGGCGTTGGACAGGCCGCGATTGGCGTCGGCGGCGACCTGAGCCAGCAGGTTTTCGGTGACATCCTGCAAGCGATCCACGGCGCTGCTCAACAGGTAGGCAAGGGCCGCGCAGCGGTCGTCGCGCCCGGCCTCGTCGAGGGTACGCCGGACCCGCTCGCAGAACAGACGGTAACCCGTACCGCCGTTCTGTTGCAGCTTGCGTCCGAGCAAATCCAGGCCGTGAATACCTTCGGTGCCTTCATGGATGGGGTTCAGGCGGTTGTCCCGGTAGTACTGCTCCAGCGGGTACTCGCGGATGTAGCCGGAGCCGCCGAGGATCTGCACGCCGATGTCCGAGGCGATAACGCCGTACTTCGACGGATAGGACTTGACCATCGGGATCAGCAGGTTGAGCAGTTCAGCGGCATCGTCACGGCGCTGCTGTTCGGCTGCGGTATGGGCATCTTCGTACAGGCTGCTGGCATACAGGCACAGCGCCAGGCTGCCTTCGGCATAGGTTTTCTGCTGCAGCAGCATGCGCCGCACATCGGCGTGTTCGACGATGCGCACCTGTGGCGACAACGGATCCTTGGCGCCTGGCAGACGGCCCTGCGGGCGTTCGCGGGCGTAGTCCAGGGCATGAATGAAGCTCTGGTAGGCCAGCGCCGAAGCGCCCAGGGCCACACCGATACGCGCTTCGTTCATCATCTGGAACATGTACGACAGGCCTTTGTTGGCCTCGCCCACCAGGTAACCGACTGCGCCCGTCTGTTCACCGAAATTCAGCACGGTCGAGGTGGTGTTGCGGTAGCCCAGCTTGTGCAGCAGCCCGGCCAGGGCCACGTCGTTGCGTTCGCCGCGCTGACCGCTGCTGTTGACCAGGTACTTGGGCACCAGAAACAACGAGATGCCGCGGGTGCCAGCCGGGGCGCCTTCGATGCGCGCCAGGACCATGTGCACGATGTTGTCGGTCAGCTCGTGGTCACCGCCGGAAATGAACATCTTCTGTCCGAACAGGCGGTAGCTGCCGTCTTCGGCGGGGCGGGCGAGGGTACGCAGATCGCCAAGGGCCGAGCCCTGGCCCGGTTCAGTCAGGGCCATGGTGCCGCTGAAGCGGCCATCGAGCATCGCCGGCAGAAAGCGCTCGCGCAGGCTGTCGCTGGCAAAGCTCTTGACCAGGTTAGCAGCGCCGATGGTCAGGAACGAGTAGGCCACGGTGGCGATATTGGCGGCATTGAAATAAGCCATGCTGGCGCGCAGGATGACTTCCGGCAGCTGCAGGCCACCGTCGTCGGCATCATGGTGGGCGGCAAGGAAACCGGCTTGCGCGAAGGCGTCCCAGGCAACCTTGGTTTCCGGAATCAGGGTGATTTTTTCACCGTCGAAGGTCGGCTCCTGGGCGTCGCCTTTCTGGTTGTGCGGGGCGAAATACTCGGCGGCGATGCCGCGAGCGGTTTCTAAGGTGGCGTCAAACACCGCACGGTCGTGCTCGGCATAACGTGGACGCTGCAGCAGCGCCTCGGTGTCGAGCAGTTCATAGAGTTGGAAACTCAGTTCGCGTTCGTTGAGCAGCGCATCGGTCATCGGGATCTCTCGTACTGGGTTCAGAATTGCTGATCGTGCATCTGCAGAACGGCATCGGCGCCGTGGATCACACTGTGCGACAGGCTCTCGACCTGTGGCAGCAGGTGATCGGCATAGAAGCGTGCGGTGAGCAACTTGGCGCGATAGAAGTCCTGATCGTGGTCTGTGGCCTTGAGCCGCTGATGCGCGACCAGTGCTGAACGGGCCATCTGCCAGCCACCGGCAACGATGCCCAGCAGTTGCAGAAACGGCACGGCCCCCGCCGACACTCGGGCAGGCTCGGCGGCAAAATGACCGACGATGAACTCGACGCTGGCATTCAGTGCCACCAGCGCCCGGGCCAGCGCGCTGGCGTTGGCCTGCAGTTGTGGATCGTCTGCCCAGGCCAGCTCCTCCATCACCCGGTAAATCTGCTTGCTCAGCTGACCGATGGCCTTGCCGCCATCACGGGCGATCTTGCGGCCGATCAGGTCGGCAGCCTGGATACCGGTGGTGCCTTCGTACAGGGTGGTGATCCGCGCATCGCGCAGGTGCTGGGCTGCGCCGGTTTCTTCGATAAAGCCCATGCCGCCATGGATCTGTATGCCCAGCGAGGCGATGTCCACGGCGTTCTCGGTGCTCCAGCCCTTGACCACCGGGATCATCAGGTCGACCAGGGCTTGTGCTTCCTGGCGGCTGGTGGGGTCCGGGTGACGCTCGGCACAGTCCATCGCCGCCGCCACTTCGCAGGCGAGGGCGCGCATGGCCTCGGTGCGCGCCTTCATTGACAGCAGCATGCGCCGTACATCCGGGTGGCGGATGATCGCCACGTTGCTGCGCTGTGCAGCGCCGATCTCGCTGCCCTGGATACGCTCACGGGCATAGGCGCGTGCCCGCTGGTAGGCGCGCTCGCTTAACCCGACGCCTTCAACGCCGACGCTGAAACGCGCCGCGTTCATCATGATGAACATGTATTCCAGGCCGCGGTTTTCCTCGCCCACCAACCAGCCCAGGGCGCCGTCATGGTCACCAAAAGCCAGCACGGCAGTCGGGCTGGCGTGGATACCCAGCTTGTGCTCGATGGACGCGCAGCGCACATCGTTGCGCGCGCCCAGGCTGCCATCGCTGTGCACGAGGAATTTCGGTACTACGAACAGCGAGATGCCTTTGACCCCGGCCGGTGCGCCAGGTGTACGGGCCAGTACCAGATGAACGATGTTCTCGGTGAGGTCATGTTCGCCATAGGTGATGAAGATTTTCTGGCCCTTGATGCGGTAGGTCCCATCGCCCACCGGCTCGGCGCGGGTGCGCACGGCAGCCAGGTCCGAGCCCGCCTGGGGCTCGGTGAGGTTCATGGTGCCGGTCCAGTGGCCGCTGATCATCTTGCTCAGGTAGGTTTGCTTGAGGTAGGTCGAGCCGCGCAACTCGATCGCCTCGATAGCACCACGGGTGAGCATCGGGCACAGGCCGAACGCGAGGTTGGCGCCGTTCCACATCTCTTCCACCAGTGCCGACACCACCCGTGGTAGGCCCTGGCCGTCGAATTCCGGGTCGCAGGACAGCGCATTCCAGCCGCCATCGATGAAGCGCTGGTAGGCCTCGCGCCAGCCGCTGCTGGTGGCGACCTCGCCATCGCACCAGCGCGCGCCTTCGCGGTCGCCCGGGACGTTCAGCGGCGACAGCACGCCGTGGGCGAACTTGCCGGCTTCACCGAGAATGGCCTCGACCAGCTCGGCGTCGAGGTGAGTACAACCGGGCAATGTCTTTACCTGGTCAAAGTAGCCCAGCTCATTGAGAACGAACTGCATGTCGCGCAACGGCGCGTGGTATTCACTCATGACTGGATCCTGGCCCGATGTTGTTGTGGCTCATGGAGACGACTCCTGAAAAGTGGATGTCTGGGGAGGCTGTGACACGCAGTTCAACAGATCGGACCCGCCGACGTGCCCACCCCGGTAGGGTGGGCCGCGCCCTTGGTATGCGTTCGCAGCCCCCCCGGTGGCTTCAAGGTGCCTTCTTCTGGCTCTGCAAAAAGTCCTGTACCAGGTTCGAACGGTCAAACGACCTGGCCTGTTGCACCGGTGGATACTCGGCCAGGGTCTTGAGGTGCGCGCCGATCAGCTCGCCCATCGGCCCTGAGATCCATGAGGACTTCTGAATCATCTGGCCGTAAGAGTCCTTGCTGTCGTAGCTTTCGAACGGGTCGCTGCGCAGGTTGAACATCAACGGTGCGAAGCGCGGTACCAGTTGCGCGTAGTAGTCCTCCTTGGTGGAGAAATGCAGTTTCCAGGGGCCCATGCGCACCGCGGTCAATTTACTTTCGATGTAGTAGAGGAGGCTGGTGCGCAGGCTTACAGGCGACTTGCCGGTCCAGTAGTCGAGGTTGTTGATGCCGTCGATGTACTGCTTTTTTTCCGTCTTCATCTGTTCTGCGACGTCAGGCACTCCGGCTGCGGCCGCCAGGGTGGTGAACATGTCCTGATGCGCCTGGATGCCGTTCTTGATCTGCCCCGGCTTGACGACCCCCGGCCAGCGCAACATCGAGGGCACGCGCACGCCACCTTCGTAGGTGGTCATCTTCTCGCCGCGAAATGGCGTGGTTGCACCGTGAGGCCACGACGAATGCTCCGGACCATTGTCGGTGGAGTACCAGACGATGGTGTTGTCCTCCAGCCCCTGGTCCTTGAGGAAGGCGAGCACCTGGGCAATGTCATGGTCATGCTGGAGCATGCCGCTGCCCTGGGTGTCGTCTTCATGGGTGTACTGCGCAGCGGCGTGACGCCATTTGTCGTTGAGGTGGGTGTAGAGGTGCATGCGGCTGGTGTTGAGCCAGACGAAGAAGGGCTTGTCCTGTTTTTGCGCCTTGCGCATGAAGTCCAGGGCCATGGGGATCACTTCGGCGCCGTCGAAGTCTTCCATGCGTTTCATGGTCAAGGGGCCGGTGTCTTCGATGGTCTGCTTGCCGACCAGGCCGAAACGCGGGTCTACGCTGGCGTCGTCCTGGTCACTGGCGAAAGTATGCAGCACACCGCGGGTCTGGAATTTCTTCGCGTAGGCCTGCGGTCCACCGGGATAGTCTTTGGCGTAGTTCTGGTAGTCAGTGTACTGATGCTGCTCTTCGGTGTTGAGGTGGTACAGGTTGCCGAAAAACTCATCGAAGCCATGCACCGTCGGCAGGTTGGGGTTGTTGTCGCCCAGATGGTTCTTGCCGAACTGCCCGGTGCTGTAGCCGGCGTTTTTCAGCACTTCGGCCAGACTCGGCGAGGCCGCCTGCAGGCCGAGCTTGTCACCCGGCTGGCCGACGGTGGTCATGCCCGAGCGGATCGGGTACTGGCCGGTGATGAACGCGGCCCGGCCTGCGGTACAGGAGGGCTGTGCGTAGTGGTCGGTAAAGCGGATGCCCTGCATACCGATGCTGTCGATGTTCGGTGTGCTGTAGCCCATGGTGCCCATGCCATAGGCGCTGACGTTCTGCCAGCCGATGTCGTCGCCCCAGATCACCAGGATATTGGGCCTGGCGGTCTGGGCATGGGTCAACGGACTGACCAGCAACAGGCAGGCGAGGGCCATTGCCCCTCTCAGACGTTCGATCATCAGCAGTCTCCTTTATTGTTGTTTGTGCCTGCGCGCCCTGAGCGTGCGATGCGCCCAGGGCTTGAACTCATGGGTGTATCAGTTCGGGGACAATACCTGAAGGGTCTCCAGCGCATCGCGCAACGCCGCCGGCAGTGGCACCGGCCTGCGGGTTACGCGGTCGACGTAGACATGCACGAAGTGGCCCTGGGCCGACGCCTCGTTGTTGTCGTTGGCGAACAGCCCGACCTCGTAACACACGCTTGAGCTGCCCAGGCGTGCCACACGCAAGCCGGCGCGCACCAGATCGGGGAAGGCAATGGAGGAGAAGTAGCTGCAATGGGTATCGACCACCAGGCCCACGGTCGGGCACTGATCGAAGTCCAGCAGGTTCTGCTCGAGCAGCCAGCCGTTGACCACGGTGTCGAACCAGCTGTAGTAGATGACGTTGTTGACGTGGCCGTAGACGTCGTTGTCCATCCAGCGTGTGGTGATGTCACGCAGGTAGGGGTAGGCGCTGCGCGCTTGCGGTACAGGTTTGCTCATGGCTTCAAGCCTCCTGCTGCAGGCGGCGCACACGGATGTCCGCCTGTTCTTTGTGACCGGACATATGTTCATAGCCGCACAGCCGCGAGCAGTACTGGCCGATCATCACGCTCGCGGCGTCGGTCAGCACGCGCTGGTAGGTGTGGGTCTTGATGAACTTGCCGACCCACAAGCCGCCGGTATAACGACCGGCGCCCATGGTCGGCAGGGTGTGGTTGGTGCCGATGACCTTGTCGCCATAGCTGACATTGGTGCGGTGGCCGAGGAACAGCGCGCCGTAGCGGGTCATGCGCTGGTGGTACCAGTCCGGGTCGCGGGTCATTACCTGGACATGTTCGGAGCACAGGCGCTCGGCGACTTCCAGCGCCTCTTCGTCGCTGTCGCACAGGTAGATCTCGCCGAAATCGCGCCAGGCGACGCTGGCGATTGGCGCCGTGTCCAGGCGTGAAAGCACCTGCTCGATGGCGGCGGGCAGTTGTTCGGCGATGGTTTTGCTGGTGGTCACGCAATAGGCCGGGGAGGTGGGGCCGTGCTCGGCCTGGCCGAGCAGGTCGACGGCGACCAGTTCGGCATCCACGCTGTCGTCACAGATCACCAGGGTTTCGGTGGGGCCGGCGAACAGGTCGATACCGACGCGGCCATACAGCTGACGCTTGGCTTCGGCGACATAGGCGTTGCCGGGGCCGACAATCATGTCGACGGCGGCGATGCTTTCGGTACCTAGGGCCATCGCGGCCACGGCCTGGACGCCGCCAAGGCAGTAGATCTCATCGGCGCCGGCCAGGTGCATGGCGGCGACGATTTCCGCGCAGGGCTGGCCTTCAAAAGGCGGCGCGCTGGCAATCACACGCTTGACCCCGGCAACCTTGGCGGTCAGCACGCTCATGTGCGCGCTGGCAATCAACGGATACTTGCCGCCAGGAATGTAGCAACCCACCGAGTTGACCGGGATGTTGCGATGACCGAGCACCACCCCCGGCAGGGTCTCGACTTCGACGTCGTGCATCGAGTCTTTTTGCACCTGGGCGAAACGGCGGATCTGGGTCTGGGCAAACACAATGTCGTCGAGTGTCCGGCGCGGCAGGCTGGCGATGCAGGCGTCGATCTGCGCCTGGCTCAGGCGCATGCTGGACGGTGTCCAGTTGTCGAATTTCGCTGAGTATTCGCGTACCGCCGTATCGCCGCGCTGCTCGATATCACTGAGGATACCCTCGACGGTGGCCCGAACCTGGGCCTGGTCACTGGCCTTGGCCTGGGCTGATTGCCCCTTCTTGAGGTGTTGAATCACGGTAGATCTCCTTCGGTTTAAGAGGTTGAGCCTCAGGCGGACTGGTAGGTCTGCAGGGCAGGCCGGGCGACCCGCAGCACAATGGCGCTGGCGAGCAGGTACAGGCCCATGACCAGATACAGGCTGTAGGTGGTTCCGCCGCTGGCGGTATTCAGGGCACTGGTGAGCGACGGAATGACCGCGCCGCCGAGGTTGCCGATACTGCTGACCAGGGCGATCCCCACCGCTACCGAGGGGTGCGGCAGGTATTCCGAGACCAGGGCGAAGAACACCGGCGTGACCGAGGCGATGCCCAGCATGGCCAGGCACAGGCCGATCAGCGAGGTGCCCAGTTGCCCCTGCGCCAGGACGATGATTGCCAGGCCGCTGGCGGCCATCAGTGCGCCGCTGGAAAAATGCCAGCGCCGCTCGCGCAGGCGGTCGGAACTACGGCTGAGCAGGAGCACCCCGGCCACCGCGCACAACTGCGGCAGGGTGGCGTAGATGCCGATTTCCATCAGGTCGCTGACGCCCCAGCCGCGAATCAGGCTGGGGGTCCAGAAGGCCATGGCATATGTGCCCGCGACCATGAGTACGTAGACCAGCGACAACGCCCAGAACCTGGTATCGCCGAGCAGGTCGCGCAGCGAGGCATGGCTGGCCTTGTGCGCTGATTGCTGCTCGGCGTCCAGTTGCGTGCGCAGGCGGGCCTTCTCTTCGGCACTCAGCCAGCCGGCCTGCTCAGGACGGTCGACCAGCACGCGCCAGGCCAGCAGCCCCAGCAGCGGAGCGGGCAGGCCTTGCACCAGAAACAGCCACTGCCAGCCGTGCCAGCCATTGAAGCCATCAAGGAATTTCATGATCGCCCCCGACAGCGGCCCGGCGATCAGGCTGGCGAAGATAGCCCCGAGCAGGAACACCGCGATCATCCCCGCACGCCGCGCTGGCGGGTACCAGAAGGTCAGGTAGAGCAAGGCCCCGGGCGTAAAGCCTGCTTCGAAGGCGCCCAGCAGAAAGCGCAGCACATAGAACTGCGTCGGGGTCTGCACGAACATCATGGCCATGGCGACCACCCCCCAGCAGACCATGATGCGCAGCAGCGTCTTGCGCACACCGATCTTTTCCAGCATCAGGTTGCTGGGCACCTCGAACAGCAGGTAGCCGATGAAGAAGATCCCCGCGCCCAGCGCATAGACGGCGTCGCTGAACGCCAGCGTCTCTTTCATCTGCAACTGCGCGTAACCGACGTTGATGCGGTCAAGGAACGCCACCACATAGGCGGCCATCAGCAGCGGCATGATGCGCCAGCCGATTTTTCGGTACAGCTTGCGGTCGTCCGCGGTCTCGCTGGGGTTCATGCCTGTCTCCTGAGGGTTTTTGTTGTTATTGGCCTGCAAGGGTGTGGCGCTACGCCGTGGCGCGCCGCACCAGATGCCCGGGTACTTCGTACAGCGAAGGGGCACCGCCGGCGGGGCGGCCTGCGCCCAGCAAGCGGATGGCGCAGGCGATCATCTGCTCTAGCGGTTGGTGCACGGTGGTGAGGGCATGCTCCGGATAGCCGGCGGCGAGGATATCGTCGAATCCGACCACGGCGACGTCTTCGGGCACCCGCAGGCGGGTGTGCATGCGCAGGTGACTGAGCACGCCAAGGGCCATGACGTCGTTGGCACAGAACACCGCGTCGATGGCGGGTTGCCCGGCGCTGAACAATCGCGCGGCTGCGGCGCGTCCGCCTTCATAGCTGTAGCCGCCGTGGATGCTGGCGACCACCGCTTGCCCGTGCGCAGCCAGGCCCTGTTCGAAACCGCGCAGACGGTCGGCGGTGGTGGAGACGTCCGGGTCACCGGAAACGAAGGCGCAGGCGCGGCGTTTTTGCCCGACCAGGTACGCGGCCACCTCGGCGGCCATGCGCTGGTTGTCGCAGCACACCGACCAGACGGTCGGGTCTTCGACGCGGCGATTGAGGAACACCACGGCAACCCCCTGGCGAGCGCACAGCTCGGCCATGTGCGAAGACAGCTTCGCCGCCGTGACCACAATGCCGTCCACCTGGTACTGCAGCAGCTGCGACATCAGCGTGTCGGCATCACCTCCAGCCGGGACCACGAACAGCAGCAGTTGCTGGCCCGACTTGCGCAGTTGCAGGGAGAACGCCTCCAGCACCGCGGGGTAGAACGGATTGCTCATGTCGCCCATCACCAGGGCAACGATGCCGGTGCGCCGCCGGTTCAGCGAGCGGGCGATGGCATTGGGTCGATAGCCCAGCTCATCGGCCATGGCCAGGATGCGTGCGCGCACTGCGGCAGAGATCCGCGACTGTGCGTCGAAGGCACGGGTGACCGTCGAGGTGGCGACTCCCAGGCGTTGGGCCAGGTCCCGGGCGGTGATCCGGGTGCCAGCCAGCGGGCTGGAGGGGGCGGGTGGCTGTGTGGCGCTGCGATCACTCGTCATGCCGGTTCCTCAGGCTGCTGTGCAATCGTGTGCACTGATGCCCCGGATGCTACCCAGCTTGCCCGTCATGCCCCCCTCCCCAATAGAGGGGGGAGGCCGCCAAGTAAACCGGCATAACGTGCGACTCAGGGCGCGCCTGTTCGAGGAGCAACGTGCACAGCCTCAGCCACGCTCAAGGAATCTGAATGCGCTATTCGCTTGCTGCACGTGCCACTGCCATTGCTTTGTCCGGCACCCCGTCATGGGCGACGGACGCGGCCTCGACCCACCCGGCCAAGGCTGCCAGCCCGACCACGGCCGCGGCCAACCAGGCGGTGCTCAACGCGTTGCCTTTCGAGGATCGCGCCGACTATGAAGCCGCGCGCAGGGGCCCGGTGTTCGCCGAGCCTGACAACACAGCCGCCCGCGATGCCCAGGCCGATGCCACGGCGATCAAGCAGGGTGATATCAAGCTCGACGGCAATGCTGAGCGCTTCCAGGCGATGCTCGGCATGCTGGCCAGCTTCCAGCCCACGTTCAACGTCGTGACGCCCTGACCCATGGCCCGTCGTCCCGATACGGCGCCACGTCACGAGGGGACAGGCGCTCGTGGCCAGGGCCGGCATGACAATGTCGTCGTGGAACTGCCGGCCCGGCCGCGCAAGCGACCGAAGCAGGCACGCTCGGTCGCCCTGGTCGAGGCCTTGAAAACTGCCGGGCGTGAGATCCTCGAAGGGGAAGGGCGAGAGGCACTGTCGATCTATCGCCTTTGCGATTACTCCGGCGTGGCCATCAGTTCGATCTACGAATATTTCCCGACCATCGAGTCGCTGATCGGCGCGATCTTCGAGGATTACCGCGCCGATGCCCGCCTGCAGGCGATCGCCAGTATTGATGCGCTACCGGCGTCGGCCAGCCTCTATGACGGTATCGAAATGCTCTTGCGCACCGGCCTGTCAGCCTTGCACCGCTGGTTGCAGATCGACTCCGAGCTGAGCATCAAGAGCGCCTACTATGGCGAGCTGGTGCGCCTGGAAATCGTCAAGCCGGAGCGTTTCTGGATTTCCATGGTGATTCCGGCGCTGGTGCAACGCTTTTCCAATCAGGTGCTGGTGCGGGATCGCGAGAAAGCGGGTTTTCTTGCCTATCAGGCGGTCACCGCCTTGCCTCGTGCATTGTTGATCGAAAAGCCGCACTACCTGATCGAGGACGGCACCGTGCGCATGCTGGCGCGGATGATCCATGCGCTGCTGACGACGCAAGACCCGGAATAACCTGGTGGGGCTTACCCGCTTCGAGGGGGGCGCAACCTCGGCCCGCAGCCCTAAGGTGGCACACATCAGCCACCGTATCCCGAGGTCAAACGATGATTCCGCGTACCCTGTTCGATCATGAGCATGAAGCGTTCCGCAGCACGGTCCGGCGTTTCCTCGCCGAACATTGCACGCCCTTCCATGAGCAGTGGGAGGAGGATCACCGGGTGCCGCGCCAGGTGTGGGCGCGTGCCGGTGAGCTGGGCATGCTCAACGCCACCACGCCGGAGGCCTACGGTGGCCTGGGGCTGGACCGGCGCTTTTCCATGATCGCGGTCGAAGAGGTGGCCCGTGCCGGGCTCTCGGGCCTGAACGGTTTCAATGTCCACGACATCTGCGCCGGTTACCTGATCAACTTCGGCACCGAAGCGCAAAAACAGCAATGGCTGCCGAAAATGGCCAGCGGTGAAGCCATCGCCGCCGTGGCCATGACCGAACCGGATACCGGCTCCGACCTGCAGGCGGTGAAAACCCGCGCAGTGCTGGACGGCGACGAATACGTCATCAATGGTGCCAAGACGTTCATCTCCAACGGCACCAACAGCGACATCATTGTGGTGATTGCCAAGACCGGCAACAGTGGCAAGGGCTCGCGGGACATCTCGCTGATCCTGGTGGAAGCGGACCGGGCGGGCGTCAGCAAGTCGAAACCGTTGCGCAAGGTCGGTTTGCACGCCCAGGACACCACCATGCTGTTCTTTGAGGACGTGCGTGTGCCCCGCAGCAACATCCTCGGCGGCGAGCCGGGCCAGGGCTTTTACCAGCTGATGAAGGAACTGGCCTGGGAGCGTCTGAGCATTGGCATCCTCTCGATTGCCGCGAGTCAGGCCGTGCTGGAGCAGACCATTGCCTACACCCGCGAACGCAAAGCGTTTGGCACACCGATCATCGAGTTTCAGAATTCACGCTTCAAACTGGCCGAACTGAAGACCGAAATCGTCCTCGGGCAGACCTTTGTCGATCGCTGCATGGAGCTGATCCTGCAGCACCAGCTGAGCCCGGAGGCGGCCGCAGCGGCCAAGCTCTGGTGCACCGAGCTGTATTCGAAAGTGGTCGATCAATGTGTGCAGCTGCACGGCGGCAACGGTTACATGCTGGAGTATCCGGTGGCGCGTCATTACCTGGATAGCCGGGTCAATCGTATCTACGGTGGCGCCAACGACATCATGCGCGAATTGGTGGCACGCACACTCTGAAGCATTGCATTGATATCGCCAGCCCCCCTCACTTGTAGGGGGTGGTTTGTCTCGGTTCCCCGCCACCATCTGTGCCAGGCGGATTCCCGAGGTTGCCACCAGCCAGTGCGAAGCTACGATACGTGCTGACTTTTGACGGTACTCGGGTAAATAATCCGACATTCGCCAAACCGTGGCCACACCTTGCCGGTTGTGCAGCGTCGCCGACGCTGCGCCATTGCATTCGGCAGGATCGGAGACCAGTCAGCACATGCATACCGACAAACTGCTCGTATCGACGAAATTCGCTCCGCCGCGCATCGGTACTCAGACGATCGTTCGTGAGCGCCTGCTGGAGGACCTGAGCGGCATGTCACAGTGCCGCGTGGGCCTGATTACCGGCAGCCCCGGGTTCGGCAAGACCACGTTGCTGGCGCAATGGCGGCAAGTGATGATGCGTTCTGGCGCCGAGGTAGTCTGGCTGTCGCTGAGCGCCGATGACAAACATCTGTCGATCTTCTTCGCCTATTTGCGCGGCGCCTTGCAACGGCTGGGCATCGTCCTGGACAGCGGCATCCCGCTGGAGGGGGCGCGCCAGGAACTGATCGATGAAGTCGTCGCGGCCATTGTCGAAGGCGCCGCCGCGATCAACAAAGAGTTGTTCCTGGTCGTCGACGACTACCAGCATGTGGTTGACCCGCGCGCCCACCAACTGATGCAGAAGTTGCTGGATCACAGCCCCGATAACCTGCATTTCGTCATTTCATCGCGGGTTGGCCCGCCGCTGAGCTTCAGCCGCCTGCGCCTGAGCGGACAGCTGGTGGAAATCGACTGTGCCGCGCTGCCGTTCGACCTGAGCGAGTCGCGCCTGTTCCTGGAACAGAGCCTGGCGACGTTGAAGCTCAGCCCGGAAGAACTGCACCAGATCCACGAGCTCACCAGTGGCTGGCCGGCCACCCTGCAGCTGGTGATCATCCTCCTGCGCAGCGATCCGGATTCGCGTGGCACGCTGCGCGAAATGGGCTGGCGCTCTGACGACCTGCAGAGCTACCTGGCTGAAAACGTCATGGCCCATCTGCCCGCCGAGCTTGCGACCTTTATGGAAAGCATCAGCATCTGCCGGCGTTTCAATGCCTCGCTGGCGCAAGCGGTGACCGGCAGTGAAACGGCGCAGGCCATGCTTAAGCGCCTCGACGAAGACAATCTGCTGATCTTTCGCGTCGAGGCTGATGACCGTCAGCCCTGGTATCGCTTTCATGCGCTGTTCGGCGACTTTCTTGCCACGCGCCTGGCACGCCGCGACAGCACCTCGCAAACCGAACTGCATAACCGCGCGGCACACTGGTTCGCCGAGCGCAAATTGCTTGCCGAAGCCGTACGCCATGCCACCCAGGCCGGTGACCTGCGGTTTGCCGCCGAGGTGATCGAGCGGGCCGCACCGGCGACCTGGAGCCTGGGGCAGTTGAGCCCGTTGCTGCGCCTGCTCGACCGCCTGCCGCAGGACATCCTGTTTTCCCGGCCGCGGTTGTTCTTTCTCGGTTGTCTGGCCTATGCCCTGACCGCGCGCCCGGCCAAAGCCGAGGCCTGGCTCGAGCAGTTCCATCACAGCGGTGCGGCCCATCAGGACGACGTTGCCTACCGGTTGCCACTGGTGCAGGCCGCCATCGAGTTACAGCGTGATCGCACCGAGCCGATCATTGATTTGCTCAAGGGCTTTCAGGCCTTGCCCGATGACTACTCGGTGACCCGCTACGGTGCGCCAGCGTTGCTGGCCATTGCCTACCTGGCGGCGGGGAGGATCGAGGAGGCGCTGCGCTGCCTGGATGACAACCCCATTCCCGAGTCCGAACAGGATGCGGAAATGGCCCTGGTCGCCCAGGGCGCGCGGACCCTGTGTTACTTGCAGGAGGGGCGAATCCTCGAAGCCGAGCGCGTTGGCTCGGCGCAGCTGGCGCGCGCCGTCTCGGTCCACGGTCATCGCTCCGCCAGCGCCTACCTGGGCGCGGCCACCCTGGCTGAGGTGTACCGTGAGCTGGACCGCACCGACGAAGCGCGGGAAATCCTCGCCAATCGCAGTGGCCTGCTGCAATGGGCCATGCCCGACACCATGTTGCGCGCCACGATCTGTCGCGCACGCCTGGACCTGCTGCAGGATTGTGCCGCGGTGGCCATGGCCTTTCTCGAACGCCAGGAGCGTCACTTCCGTGCCATTGGCCAGGACCGTGCGCTGGTCCACTGCCTGGCCGAGCAGGTGCGTATTGCCTTGCTTGAGAATGACAAGGCGCATGCCAGCGAGCAGGTCGCCAAACTGCAGGCGCTGAGCGTTCCCTATCAGGGCGCGCACGGCTTTCAGGCCGACATCGTGGCGATGGCGGCCTTGGCCCGCGCGCGTCTGTTGCTGGCCACCAACTACCCGGACAAAGCCCTGCTCGAACTGGAAACGCTCGATTGCTACGCCAACCACTACCACCGTGGGCAGTTGCAGGTCACCGGCCAGCTGTTGACGGCCTGCGCCAGAGCCGACCTGCTGCAACCGCAGCAGGCCAAGGAGCAATTGCTTGCCGCGTTGTCCCAGGGGCGCCAACTGGGCTTGGTGCGTACCTTCCTGGATGAGGGCGAGGTGCTGCGCAAAATGCTCGCGGCGCTGACGAACGTGTCGCTGACACCAGCAGACGATAGCTACCTGGCGCTGTTGCTGGAGCGTTTCGGCCACGGGGTTGCAGGGCGCAGCAATGAGGCGTCGGCCACAGGTGCGCCGTCGATGCTGACGCCACGTGAGCTGGCGATTCTGGAACTGATCAGCCAGGCGATGGCGAACAAACGGGTCGCCCTGACATTGAACATTTCCCTGGAAACAGTGAAATGGAACCTGAAGAACATCTACGCCAAACTGGGCGTCTCCAGCCGCTATGACGCCGTGAGCTGGGCACGCAAGCACGGTTTGATCGAGTAGGCACGAAATCCCCCCCGCTGTGAGGGGGCGGATCGCTGAAAGCTCCTCCTATGATCGATTCAACGCCACCTGCAAGGGCGGCAGAACGATGAGCCGAGGAGAGAACCTTCAATGATTCCGCGTAGCCTGTTCGATCATGAGCACGAGGCGTTTCGCGACAGCGTGCGGCGCTTCCTGGCGCAGCAGTGTGCGCCCAGCCAGGAGCAGTGGGAAGCCGATCATCGGGTACCCCGCGACATCTGGAAGCACGCCGGCGAGCTGGGCATGCTCAATGCGACCACACCGGCGGCCTATGGCGGGCTGGGGCTGGATCGCCGCTTCTCGATGGTCACCACGGAAGAGATCTACCGCGCGGGTCTGGCGTCGGGTCTGATCGGCTTCGGTGTGCACGACATCGTTGCCGGTTACCTGGTGAACTTCGGCAGCGAAGCGCAAAAGCTCCAGTGGCTGCCGAAGATGGCGGCAGGCCAGGCCATCGGCGCGGTGGCCATGACCGAACCGGACACCGGCTCCGACCTTCAGGCGGTCAAGACCCGTGCGGTACTGGAGGGCGATGAGTATGTCATCAACGGTGCCAAGACCTTCATCTCCAACGGCAGCAACTGCGACATCGTCGTGGTGGTGGCCAAGACCGGCAACTCCGGCAAGGGCGCCCAGGACACGTCGCTGATTCTGGTCGAAGCCGATCGTGCCGGTTTCAGCCGTTCGCAACCGTTGCGCAAGGTCGGCCTGCATGCGCAGGACACCACCATGCTGTTCTTCGAAGACGTGCGCGTACCCAGGGAGAATCTGCTCGGTGGCGTGCCCGGCCAGGGCTTTTTCCAGTTGATGAAAGAGCTGGCCTGGGAGCGCTTGTCCATCGCCATCAGCAGTGTGGCCGGCGCGCTGGCGGTACTGGAAAGCACCCTGGAATACACCAAGGGCCGCAACGTGTTCGGCAAGCCGATTTTCGCCTTCCAGAACACCCGTTTCAAACTGGCCGACCTGAAGATGCAACTGGCGGTCTCGCAGAACTACGTCGACCGCTGCATGGAGCAGTGCCTGGCCGGCACCCTCAGCCCCGAAGCGGCCGCTGCGGCCAAATTGTGGTGCTCGGACCTCTACACCAAGGTGGTGGACGAGTGCGTGCAGCTGCACGGCGGCAACGGCTACATGCTCGAGTACCCGGTAGCCCGTCATTACCTCGATCACCGCGTGCTGCGCATCGCCGGTGGCGCCAACGACATCATGAAAGATCTGGTCGGACGCACACTCTGAGCCGGGCCGCTGAGGACTACCCAATGCACTACCTGATCCCCCGTACACTGTTCAGCACCGAGCACGACGAGTTCCGCCGCGCCTGCCGCCGCTTCATCGAAGAGCAAGTCGCGCCATTCCACGCCCAGTGGGAGAAAGACAAATGCGTACCCCGTGAAGTGTGGCGCAAGGCCGGCGAGCTGGGCATGTTGCTGCCTTCCATGCCCGAAGAATATGGCGGCCCGGGTGCCGACCGCCTGTTCGATATGGTCTTTTCCGAAGAGTTCATGCGTGTCGGCGCCACCGGTCTGATCGGCTTTGGCGTGCATGGTCTGGTGGCGTTCTACATCCTCAACTATGGCACCGAGGCGCAAAAGCAGGCCTGGTTGCCGAAGATGATTGCCGGCGAGGCGGTGGGTGCCATCGCCATGACCGAGCCCAATACCGGTTCGGACCTGCAAGCGGTGCGCACCCGCGCCACGCCCGAGGGCGACCAGCTGATCCTCAACGGCTCGAAAACTTTCATCTCCAACGGCGCCTCCTGCGACCTGGCGCTGGTGGTCTGCAAGACCGGTAACACTGGCACCGCCAAGGATATCTCGCTGGTTATCGTCGAGAAGGAGCGGGCCGGGTTCAGCCGTTCGCAGCCGCTGGAAAAGATCGGCCTGCACGCCCAGGACACCAGCATGCTGTTCTTCGACGATTGCCGCGTGCCCGCCGAGAACGTGCTCGGTGGCGAGCAAGGGCAGGGCTTCTACCAGCTGATGCACGACCTGGCGTGGGAGCGAATCATCGGCGCCGTGGGCTTCCAGGCCCAGGCCGAGGCCGCACTTGAACACACCCTCGACTACACGCGCACACGCATCGTCTTCGGCAAGCCGGTGCTCGATTTCCAGAACTCGCGTTTCACCCTGGCGCAGCTCAAGACCGAGATCCAGCTCGGCCGCTCCTGGGTCGACAGCTGCATGGAACTGTTACTGCGCGGTGAGCTGAGCGCAGAGACCGCAGCGGTCGCCAAGTACTGGACCGCCGAGCTCAGCAGCCGGGTGGTCGATGCCTGCCTGCAACTGCATGGCGGCAACGGCTACATGACCGAATACCCGATTGCCAGGTTGTACCTGGACACCCGCGGCAACCGCATCTGGGGCGGCACCAACGAAATCATGAAGGAAATCATCGCTCGCACCTTGTGAGCGCGATAACAATAGGAGTGCACACGTGTCTGAAGAAATTCGTTTTGACGGCAAAGTCGCTATCGTCACCGGCGCCGGCAACGGCCTGGGCCGCGCCCACGCCTTGCTGCTGGGGGCGCGCGGCGCCAAGGTTGTAGTCAATGACCTGGGGGTCAGCACCGATGGCCGCGGCAGCTCAAGCGCAGCGGCCGACGCCGTGGTCGCTGAAATCCGTGCCATGGGTGGCGAGGCGGTCGCCGACCATCATTCGGTGACCGAGGGCGAGAAAATCGTCGCCACCGCGCTGGAGGCATTCGGCACCGTCGATATCCTCATCAACAACGCCGGCATCCTGCGCGATACCTCGTTCCACAAGATGACCGAGGAGCAGTGGGACCTGATCCAGGATGTCCACGTCAAAGGCGCGTTCCGCCTGACTCACGCCGTTTGGCCGATCATGCGCGACAAGGGCTATGGCCGCATCGTCATGACCGCCTCCGGTGCCGGCATCTTCGGCAACTTTGGCCAGTGCAACTATTCCACCGCCAAGTCCGGCCTGATCGGTTTCGCCAACTCGCTGGCCATCGAAGGCGCGAGCAAGAACATCCGCGTCAACACCATTGCGCCGATTGCCGCTTCGCGCATGGTGATCGCCAGCGGGCTGTTCCCCGAGGAGCTGCACGACAAGCTGAAAGTCGAAGACGTTGCGCCATTGGTGGGCTGGCTGTGCAGCGAGCAGTGCCAGGACAGCGGCGGGCTGTTCGAAGTCGGCGGCGGCTTCCATGCCAAGTATCGCTGGGAACGTTCCCAGGGCCGCTTCCTGCACTCCAACACCCTGAGCCCGGAGCTGGTGCGCGACAACTGGGAACGCATCACCCGTTTCGACGAGCACAGCGTGTATCACGCCAACGGCGGTGACAGCTTCAAAGAGTTCTTTGCGCGCATGGAATCCCCGGCCAAAGGCGGCAACGCGTTCGTCGATATGGAAGTGGCGGCCAATGCGGTGTCTTACCTGGAAACCGAGTACGACCAGAACGATGCCGCGCTGTATGCGTTGGCTGTCGGCGCCGCCAAAGACCCGCTGGACCGTACCGAACTGCTCTACGTCAACGAGTTCAATGGTGACGATTTCCGCGTGCTGCCGACCATGGCCGTGCTGCCTGCGACCGAAGTGTTCCTGCGTGCGGCGAAATCCGGCGAGCCACAGCTCGAAGGCCTGAACCTGCCGTTCGCCAAGGGCCTGCACGGTGAGCAGTACACCGTGATGTACCGTCCGCTGCCGCCCAAGGCCAAGCTCAAGCACACCATGCGCCTGAAGGCGGCCATCGACAAAGGCAAGAGCTCGGTGAGCATTCTGGCCATCGAGACCACCGACGAGCACGGCACGCCGCTGTTCTACAACGAGGTCACAGGCTTCTACCCGGGCGTTCCAGGTGCCGGGCTGGAGCGTGTTGCCAGCGAAGAAATCAACGTGGCGCCGGACCGCGCACCCGACGCCGTCCTGGCCGATACCACCGAGGTCAACCAGGCCTTGCTGTACCGCCTGTGCGGCGACTGGAACCCGATGCACGTGGACCCGGACTATGCCGCCAAGGCCGGTTACGAGAAACCGTTCCTGCATGGCCTGTGCACCTTCGGTTACCTCGGGCGGCACGTGATCAAGGCGTTCTGCGACAACGACTCGCGTCTGTTCAAGAGCGTGCGTGCGCGCTTCGCCTCGATCGTGATGCCCGGTGACACCCTGGAAACGCGCATGTGGCGTGAGTCTGCGACGCGCATCATTGTCGAGATGCGCGCTGTGGAGCGAGATGTCGTGGTGCTGAAAAATGGCGCGGTCGAACTGTTCGAGTCCGTGCCGGCCTGATCCATGGCCACCTGCCGCTAGCCTGCACCGGTAGCGGCAGCTTTGTATTTCAGGAGAGCGCGATGCAACGTTGCGTCAATGTGATTGGCGTAGGTATGTCCCCCTTCAGCCCGGCCGCCTTGAGCCCGGACGGTGTGGCCCTGATTGGCCATACGGCGCGTCAGGCGCTGGTCGATGCCGGGGTGTCCGCCAGCCGCCTTACCGAGGTTTATGTCGCTGCGGATGTTCCCCGGGCGGCTGTCGTGCAGCTCGGCCTCGAACAGGCTGGGGTGGGGCGGGTGCCGTTGCGCCACGTTGGGCAGGGAAGCGACTTGTTCTCTGATGCTTGCCAGGCCATCGCGCAGGGGCAGGCCGAAAGCATTCTGGTGCTGGGCGTACAAAGCGCACCCAGCGTGTTAGCCGATATGAGCGCCATGCTCGAACGCCTGGGCAGTACGGCGCGCGAGTACATGGCGCGCTATCAGGTGCGGCGCGAAACCTTTGCGATGATCGCCGTCAAGGCCCATCAGCATGCGGCGCTCAATCCTCTGGCCGCCTTCGGACAACCACTGAGCCTGGATCAGGTACTGGGGGCCAGCCTGCTTGCCGACCCACTGACCCAGCCACAGTTTGCCTGGCCCGTTGCCGGCGTCGCGGCCGTGCTGCTGTGCTCCAGCGAGTTCGCCAGTCGCTACGGTAACGGTCCGCTGATCCGCACCCTGGCCCAGGCCTGCGTTGCGCCGGTGCAGGTGGCCGGGACGACGCTGGGATCGACGTTTGCCGACGTCGGCTACGACATCAACGTGGCTGCCGCCCGCGAGCTGTATGAACAAGCGGGCCGGGGGCCGCAGGAAGTGGAGGTGTGCGAACTGCATGACTGCAGCACCCTTAACGAACTACTGCTGTACGAAGCGCTGGGCTTCTGCCTGGAGGGCAGCGCCGAGAAGCTGGTCGAGGAGGGTGACAACACCTATGGTGGCAACCTGGTCGTCAATCCCAGTGGTGGCCTGTTGTCACTCGGTCAGGCGCAGTCGCTCAGCGCTCTGGCACAATGCATCGAATTGACCCACCAGTTGCGTGGCAGCGCCGGCCGGCGTCAGGTCGCCAACGCCCGCATTGGCCTGCAGCACTACACCAGCGCTGCCGGTACGGTGATCACCACACTTTATCAGCGCAGTTGAAGCATTGCGCCAACGCGCATCAGGACCGGCTCGAAACAGAACAATTTCAATAGGTGGAACACCACCCTTCAGACGCAGGATCTGCAATGAACAACAACAATAATCAGACTACGCTGTTGCATCGTTTCCTCCACTGGGAGCACAACACCGCCGATGCGATCTACCTGACCCAGCCCTTGCCGGATGGCAGTGTGCAGGAGTACAGCTGGCGCGAAGTCGGCGACCAGGCGCGGCGCATGGCCGCGCATCTGCGTTCGCTCGATTTGCCGGCCAAGTCCTCGATCGGCCTGTTCGGCAAAAACACCGCCCACTGGATCATCGCCGACCTGGCGATCTGGATGGCCGGGCACGTCAGCGTGCCGCTGTACACCACCGCCAACGCTGACACCGTGCGCTATGTGCTGGAGCACGCCGAAGTGCGCCTGCTGTTCGTCGGCCGCCTGGAAGGTGAGGCGGCCGGCTGGCAGGCGATCTGCGCCTCGATCCCGGACAGCCTGGCGTTGATTGACCTGCCAATGTCCAGCTGTGGCAAAGGCACGTCATGGGAACACATCATCGCCACGACCGAGCCCTTGCAAACGGTGCACCTGCCGGCCGCCGAGGAGCTGGCGACGATCATTTACACCTCCGGCAGCACCGGCGATCCCAAGGGCGTGATGCACAGCTTCCGGGCCATGTACAACGCCCCGGCAGTGACCGGCTGCATGTACGCCAACGGCGAGGGCACCCGCAGCAGCGACCGGCTGCTGTCTTACCTGCCGCTGGCGCATACCGCCGAACGCGCGGTGGTGGAGGCGGTCTCGTTGTTCAGTGGTTGCCAGGTGTTCTTCAGCCTGGGGCTGGACACCTTCAGTGAAGACCTGCGCCGGGCACGGCCGACGATCTTTTTGTCGATGCCGCGCTTGTGGGGCAAGTTCTATCAGGGCATCAACGAACGCATCGACCCGGCCACCCAGGCCGCGGTATTCGCCAACCCGGTGGAAGGCCCGCTGATGAAGGCGCAGATTCTCTCGGCGCTGGGGCTTGACCGGGTGCATACCGGGCTCTCCGGTTCGGCGCCGTTGCCGGTCAAAGTCATGGAGTGGTACCGCCAGCTGGGGCTGGAGTTGCTGGAGGGCTATGGCATGTCGGAGAACTTCGGCACCTCGCACTTCAGTCTGCCGGGGCAGGTGCGCGTTGGTTATGTCGGCGCGGTGATTCCGGGGGTCGAGTGCCGGATCGGGGCGGATAACGAAATCCTGGTGAAGAGCCCGGCGCAGATGCTCGGCTACTACAAACTGCCGGAACTGACGGCCCAGAGCTACACCGAGGACGGCCTGTTCCGTACCGGTGACCGTGGCGAGCTGGATGAGCAGGGGCGCCTGCGTATCACCGGGCGGGTCAAGGAACTGTTCAAGACCGCCAAGGGCAAATACGTGGCCCCCGTACCTATCGAGGCCAAGCTGGGTAACCATCCAAGGGTCGAGGCCTCTTGCGTTACCGGTGTCGGTCTGGCGCAGCCGTTGGCCTTGCTCAACGTGTCCGCCGATACCCGAGCGGCCCTGGCCAGTGCCGAGGGACGGGATAAGGTCGTCACCGAGCTTGAGGTGTTCCTGGCGGAGGTGAACAGCCAGTTCGAGGCGCACGAGCAACTGGCGTGTCTGGTGGTGGTCAATGAACCCTGGTCTATCGCCAATGCGTTGCTGACGCCGACCTTGAAGATCCGTCGTAGCCAGATTGAGGAGCGCTATCACAACCAGATCGAAGGGTGGGGTGGTAGTCGCGGCAAGGTGGTGTTTGAGTAAGCACGGTAATCGCGTCAATCCTGGCCGGTCCTTGTGACCGGCCTTTTCACTTGCTGTGCAGTCACGCTGCCGACACCCTCGGTGGGAGCGGGCTTGCCCCGCGATTGCGCTCCATCTTTTCTCGATGACTAATGCAAAGCCTGGCCTGCAGCACTGCGGGTACCGGCGAACGCACTGGTGCCAAGCCAGCGCCACAAGTTTTCCGCATCCTGCACCGCGCCGTCTACACGCAGCTCTTGCGACTGAAGCACCTCCCTGGGTGTACGTTCGCCAGTCCACACTTCGGTCAATGCACGCACGCTGGAGTCCACGACGAGCGTGAGTTCGCGTCCGGGATCGTCGCGGCACAGATCTGCCACACCCTGTTCGACCACCAGCCACCACTCCTGCTCGCCGGACCGCGCGTCGCGGAACCTGAAGTGAATGACCACCGACCGCGGCGGGAACAGCTCGATGCGCGCGAACCGGCGCACGTCCCACATGAGCAGGCCCGCGTCGAGTTCATTATCGCGCAGGCGACTACCGATCCAGCGCGCACCCCAATGGCCTAGCGCCATTATGATGGGGCGCAATTCCTCTCCTGCCTCGGTCAGGCTGTACTCCCAGACTTTGCCTGTGGCTGTGCGATGTACCACACCGATCGCTTCCAGGTGGCGCAGCCGCTGTGCCAGCAAGCTGGTGGACATCCGTGGTACGCCGCGGTGCAGTTCATTGAAGCGCTTGCTGCCGCATAGCAGCTCGCGCACGACCAAAGGTGTCCAGCGCTCGCACAGGGCTTCAGCGCCGCGCGCGACCGTGCAGAACTGCCCGTAGCTTTCATCCATCGCCTGTACTCCGCAACTACAACGCTTCAGATTCTGAACTAGCCTCGCGCCTTCGCCACGCGCACGCTGAAATCTCCGAAAGCCATCGCCTCAGGAGAACGCCATGACCACGATAGCCATCATTCAGCGGCCGCCCGTGCTGCTCGATCGCAGCGCAACGATCGCCCGGGCCGTGCAATCGGTCGCTGAGGCCGCAGCGGCCGGCGCCTCGCTGATCGTTTTGCCCGAATCGTTCATTCCAGGTTACCCGTCGTGGATCTGGCGGCTGGCGGCGGGAAAAGACGGGGCGTTAATCGGCCAGTTGCACACGCGTCTGCTGGCCAATGCCGTTGATCTCGCAAACGGTGACTTGAACGAACTGTGCGAGGCCGCCAGCGCTCATGCCGTGACAATCGTATGCGGTATCAATGAATGCGAGCGGCGTAATGGCGGTGGCACGCTCTATAACAGCGTAGTCGTTATCGGTACGCACGGCGAAGTGCTCAACCGCCATCGCAAGCTGATGCCAACCAACCCTGAGCGCATGGTCCATGGTTTCGGTGATGCGTCCGGGTTGCGTACGGTCGATACACCTGTGGGGCGCATTGGTACGCTGATCTGCTGGGAAAACTACATGCCCTTGGCGCGCTATTCTTTGTATGCCCAAGGCGTGGAAATCTACGTCGCCCCAACGTACGACACCGGCGAGGGCTGGATCAGCACGATGCGTCACATTGCACTCGAAGGTCGATGCTGGGTGCTCGGCAGTGGCACCTTGCTGCGCGGCAGTGACATTCCCGATGACTTTCCGGCGCGCATGCAAGTGTTTCCCGATCCGCAAGAGTGGATCAACGACGGCGACTCGGTGGTGGTCAACCCTCAAGGGCGGATCACAGCCGGTCCATTGCACCGGGAGGCAGGCATTCTGTATGCAGACATCGACGTGTCACTCGTGGCGCCGGCGCGGCGGGCGCTTGACGTCACCGGGCACTATGCGCGCCCTGACATTTTCCAATTGCAGGTGCGACGCACGCCGGCGACAGCGGTGCGTTTGATCGACGGATGAAGCTGACCGACCCTCAGGCGATCCCTTTCAACTTCGGCGATGTGTGTCAAAACCGAAAAGGAGTCACTCCATGAGCAATCAAAAGTCTTACAAAGGCAGTTGTTTTTGCGGCGCAGTCGAGTTCACCGTCAGCGGTGAGCCTGCGGCAATGGGCTATTGCCATTGCGAGTCGTGTCGACATTGGTCGGCAGCGCCGGTCAATGCCTTCACGCTGTGGAAACCCGAGGCGGTACAGGTCACTCGGGGGGCTGAGAACATTGGCACCTACAGCAAGACACCGCAGAGTTTTCGCAAATGGTGCAAGCTTTGCGGCGGGCATATTTTCACCGAACACCCGGGGATGGGGCTCATCGACGTGTATGCCGCAGCCATTCCGGATCTGGCGTATGCACCAGAGGTTCACGTCCATTATCAGGAGACCAGGCTGCGCATCAAAGACGGCTTGCCCAAGATGAAGGATGTCCCCAGCGAATTAGGCGGATCGGGCATCAGCGTCGACGAATAGCGCCAGACGGTCATGGCGGATCGCCTTGAGGGGGCTATCGTTGCTTGTCTGGGCAACGACTACCGAGCGAGGGCGGAGCCATGAACACCAGTGATTTACTCGAACAGTTACTGCGGGCCGGGCAGGGCTCGCAAGCGCAACAAGGGAGCGGCGGCCTGTCGTCGCAAGACGGCCTGGGCGGTTTGGGCGGCTTGTTGGGCGGTCTGCTTGGCGGCGGCAGTGCAACGGGTGGCGGTGGTGGCCTGGGTGGTTTACTGGGCGGCATACTGGGTGGCGGTGCTGGTGGCAGCGCTGGCGGCTTTACCCAGGGGCGCTCCGCGGGTGGCACCAATTACGCGGCCCTGGCGTCGTTGGGCATGATGGCGTTCCAGGCCTATCAAAGCTGGCAGCGCAGCCAGGCCGCAGCCCCGCAACAGGCGGTGCGTACGGTCGATCAATTGTCCGGCCCCGAAGCCGAGGATCACAGCCATGCCATCTTGCGCGCGCTGATTGCGGCAGCCAAGGCTGACGGTCGCATCGACAAGCAGGAAGAACAGTTGATCTACGCTGAAATCAAACGGCAAACCAGCGACCCGCAGCTGCAGCAATGGCTGGATGAGGAAGTCAGCAAGCCACTCGATGCTACCGAGGTGGCGCAGTCGGCTCAGGACCCGGGCATGGCCGCAGAAGTGTACCTGGCCAGTGTGATGCTCGTGGATGACCAGCAGGACGCAGAGCGGGCCTACCTTGACGAACTGGCCGGCGCACTGCAAATCGATCCGGAGTTGCAGGTGCACCTGGAGCAGCAGGCCAAGGGAACCGCCTGATCGGGCTGAGAGGCCTGCGCTCTTCATCAATCTGAAGTCAGCGCAGGGAAGGCTCGGGAGGTTGCATGCACTCTTATCTCCGACGGGGGGCACGCCAGTCGATACCAGAACCTAAAAGGGCTGCCATTTGGCAGCCCTTTTAGGTGTATCCGTTTCAATTTCGATGAGACGTTTTTAGCAAGTAGCAGTTGTATAGGTATGCTCGCACTTTGCGCGCCTACATATAACCTAGAAACTTCAGCAAGGCGAGCCCGCCGATTACGACCAGAAAGACCGCCTGATAATTCGGTAAACAATGTTCTCCGTCGGACTCACCTAGCCCAAGCTTCTGGATCAGGACCGCCAAGCGCTGCCACATTTGTTCTCAAAAAACGAAGCTAGTTAAAATGGCTGAACTCAGTCATCGGATTTCTGCAGCGAGAATGGAGTACTTTGTTGGCTCCCTACGAATCGGACGTCTTTAAGTAGGTACTCTTTGATCAAGAATTCCGCAATATATGAGACACTATATTCGGTAATGTTGTCACAGACCACATCTTCAATTTCGACGCGAAAATACTTATTCAGATCGAGGGCAAAACTGACTGTATCCAGGCTGTCCGCCCCGAGGCTGTTAAGCGTATCAACGTCCTTGATTGAGTCAACCGGAATTTGAAGACTTTCAGATAAAGCGCGCTTCACACCGTCTCTAACGATTCGCGAATAAGCCCCGTAAACAATAGAAAGATCATTTTCGATTTTTGCGATATATTCATCTTCCGAAGCCTGCCGACGATTTACGACGGATTGCGCTAAGAAAGCTGTACCGAACGCAACAAGAATTATTGATCCGGTAGCGATTTTCGCGGCGCGCGACACGGCAGACTACCTACAGCCAGCAGAAAGCGAGCCTATCTCAGCGCCCAAAAGCGCCGACCTGAAATAGACCAAATCCAAAGCGATAGACTTCTTTTCTTTTTTTAACGGATCTATCCATGTAATCTCCTCCGGGACCAGTATTGGTCCATAGAAGTCAGTCGAGCCGGAAACGCTAGCAAGAACCACTTTTACGGTTTTTAGTTTGTCCGAAGTCACGTCTGAACCCATGAGCGTTCCAATCGGAATGTCTATCTGGTCCCATGTCTTGGCAATGCTGCCCAGGTCAGCGTACGCCACGGGCGTTCCAACTTCGTCAAGTACATTCCAACGGCCGTCTTTGTCGGCCTCGCTGGGACTCTTTTTTCCAGCTCGAAGAACGACACTTTCCGCCATTACCGTTCCGTAATTTTTCGTCTGAAGTAGAGCAATTTGTCTGGCCTTTAGTCCTCCCTTCTGACAGGCTTGTCCCGTCATTAAGCCCTTGCGCTGCCTCCATTGTCCCAGCAGTTCGTCTGATAGGGCATTTGTAGGTATCATTACTTGAGACAGTTGTTGGGCACCCGTAGCGCGTTGATCGGCCACTTGTAGCGCGAACTCGCGCGCTAAGGGTGTAGCGTACTCAACCGCTATTCTCGCGGCGACTGAAAACTGTTCTTTAGCGTGCTCGAACGACTTCGCGGCGAAGCTGATTTGCTGGAGCTTGGCGTCCAGAGCCTGCACTTGGCTATTGCTGATATATGCGGCAACAGACACGATCATTGCCACGATCGTGGACGTTATCGCCGTCACTTTTGAAGCATCATCTAGCTTCATGCATGCTCCTGCGGGACTTTCTAAGACCCAACCGATAGGTTTTCGGCTCCGTATCGGTCTAATACAGGTATAGAAGTGCTGAGAAGGACGTCAAGTCGCGGTCGCAGGGCGTGCGACTTCTCGACAAATTCTTAAACACTGACGGGTGCAGCGCAGTTTCTTATTGATGCAACTCCGCTGAACTGCAGTGAAAACCGTTTTCCTCACTGCCTCGTAGCCACGCGACCTGCAAAGAGTCTGGGCTTGGGCTGCTGCTCAGCCTACGCACACGGTCACTCAAGAATCTATCCGACCCAAACCTGACGTTCGACGCCTTGAGACGATAGGAGCTCCATTGCCTCCGGACCGGTCATCGAGTCAGAGGATTGGTGCGCCCCTTGAACCTATTGTTGGGCGCGCGGCCCGATTTCGTTACGGATGAAACCCACTGGTCTCCCCAGGAACCACTGCATCAAATTCAGGAACCCCCGTCGGGATATCAGCGGGAGGCAATTGCGGCGCCATCGCCTAGCGCATGCCTTACAAGCCGCAGACAGCAGCATTCCCAACGATGATCGTTCCTGCACTTCGCGCGCAGTCGTCGAACGCCTTCTTTTCGCCCGCCGGTTCCTCGCGCACGTTGACTGCCGAATAGATCCTTAGTGGAACGCCGCGCGGGATAGTGGCCGGGATCGTCTGGGTGATGATGAAGTTGCTCGTACTGTACGCCGGCACGGAAACGCCCCAATAGGAGAGTTCGGTGCCAACGCCGTCAAGGGATGTGCAGTTGTCGACCTGGTCGGCATAGATTCGAAGGTCACTGCTGCGTGAGAATTGCGAGGTATTGCCGACCGCCGTCATCATCGTCATCGATTGCCCCGGGCACATGTTTCTGGGCGAACCGAGCGGATTGCCGTTCTGGTCCATGTCATTGTTATCGATGACGTTTCTACCTTTGCTGCGGTTCAACCACTGCGCGGAGACATAGAGGTTCGGATAATCCTGCGGGATTCCGTGGAGGACCCTCACCGAATGGACGTCGATCGCGGTGAACCGGACGTGGCTCGAATTACCTGCCCCGAAACCTCCATAGATACCGCCGATCCACGGCACGCGAGCCGGCATACCGTCACGCATGATCGCGAAATTGCCGTCATGCTCGAGACCGACACCATGGCCGGTTTCATGGACCATGACGGCGCGGCCAAGCCCTGCGTCAGATGATTTCAAGGCAACGAACGAATGGTCGGGCTCGTTGAAGTCGAGGTCCGAGCGTGCCATCACGTCGGATTCGAGAATGTGCTCGTCACCGATGACCGTGCAACCGTCGGTCCAGGTGAGCGTGAGGCCCGGCCTGCCGTCGGTCGCGGGGGCATCGACGACGGCGATGTCGGATACATTGTCTTCGTGGGTGATTTGGCACGCGCCGGAGACCCAGTTGACGAGCTTGGCAAGCGGCGCATAGCCCATGACTTCTCCGAGTGCGATCACCACGCTGCGCCCGCGCGGCGTCGAATTGTCGCCGACGCTACAGCCGTTCACGAGGAAGCCCAGCGGCATATATTTTGGGCGGACGGGAACCCCGTCGCAGGTTTTCCAACCGGCCTGCACGCCGCCGGAGCTCGACAGCGCGAGTGCGACGAAGACAGACAAGACCCTGGTCCTTGAATGGATGCTTGATTTCATCTTTGCCTCCACCGAGCTGTTGGGGTGACTCGCATGCAGCCGAGGCGCGGCTTGAGCTGAGCTTGTCCTCCTAGTCGTTGTCCCGATTTGTCAGCCGCGCGCCCAATCCCAGCGACGAGTTCGTCAATAGTGATGGCGGCGCTAACTTCGGTGGGCCCAATGCCGGGGAGGATCGCCGGTCGAGCGGCGACTGCAATCGGCCGACCTTGCGGTAGTACTTCGCGGGCCGCCGCATCGCCGTCCGTAGTTGAAGGTTCGCATTGGGTTCCTGCCCTACAGGGCGTTGCGGGCAGCGGTTCCGTCACCGCGTCCATGACAATGCTTGCGCGCTCGCTTGCGAAGCGGTTTAGCGCCGGCTCAGTCAGCCGCGCAGTGTTGCGCTCGATACCGAGCTTTCCTATCCCTGAAACCCCGAAACCATCACTATCGACGAGAACCTTTCGGCCGCCGATTGTCTCCTCGCGAAAGGCGAGATCGCCTATTACCGGTGAAAAGCGCCAGTCTCTGTTGAACAGGAAGAGTACGTAGGACGCGCCGTCGACGTATCTCGGGAGCTCGCTCGCGGTGACGAACTTACCGCTTGGCAATTTCCCGCCGAACGTGATGAGACTGATGTGATCGCCAACAGATGTCCCGGCGAGCGTCTCAACCCTGCTCAGGCTGACGACTGTCCGTGGTCCGAGGCAATCGTCATATGAATAGGAGATTCCGGTGACCTGGCCATGAACGATTGCCGACGTTTGCTTTACCAGAGACTCGATGCGGTCGAAGCTCTCTGGCGCGACTGCGTCCTTGGCGCCCCCCTCGAAGCCCGGCGCCCGGTCCGCCGGGCTATGGCAGGATGCTGCCGAAAGCGCGGCGCAAATGACGATCATCGCCTTTAGGACGCCGGGCCTCTTTCGTGTTTCGGTGGGCTTGAGTGTCATACCTGCTCCTGGAATTCAGTGACGCTTCTGAATTGGCCAGTCGAGCTCTTTACCCGCAGCTTGAGCGCGTCGACAGGGCTGTCCCGTTCGAAGCGCGAGTTGGGTGGCATGCAAATGCCGAAAGCGCCGAGCGTGCCAGGAGCCACTGAACGAAACCAGCGTCGCGACGCAACAGAGCCCGATGAGCACGTCGGGATCGACAAGCTTGCAGAGCACGGCCAAGCCCCTCCTGCGCAGCGACCGACTTGCGAAGAACCACCGCAGCGCTCAAATGATTGCAAACTTTTTGAATGCGTTGACTGCAGAGCCACAGCCAAACCTGCCTTCACAGGAAGCTTGGAAGTTGCACAGCACTCGATGAGCTCCATTGCACTATGCTCCTTCAACCTTTCAGAGTGAGCGGCAGTTGAGTGCATTGTTAGGCGACGCTTCGCATCTTTGTGGAAAGCGTAGTTCCTTCCGTGACGGATAACCATGCGTCCGCACTTTTGGTGTACGGGCTCGCTAACTATAAGTAGATGACAGAAGTGGCGTAATGCTTTCAGCCATTTTTGTCGCATAACGCTCCTTGTCCATGCGAAACCCCTTGAGCCAACTGCGTCGAGCGCTAGAGCGCGACATAGGCCGGTAGCTGCCTTCCACCAACGGCAGCTTCGGATCATAGCGATCAGTCGCGACCAACTGCTCTCGACCCAGAACATCCGCTCGCAGCTCCTCTGGGCCGTTCACGCTCACCCCTGATCCATCGCCTCGGCCACCCCCTGATCCTCACCCAGAAACCCGCCACTCTGGTGATGCCACAGCTGCGCATAGATGCCGTTTTTTGCCAGCAGTTCGGCGTGGGTACCTTGTTCGATGATGCGTCCGTCATCCATGACAATCAGCCGATCCATCGCCGCAATCGTCGACAGCCGATGGGCGATGGCAATCACGGTTTTGCCCTCCATCATCTCATCGAGGCTTTCCTGAATGGCCACTTCGACTTCGGAATCCAGTGCGCTGGTGGCCTCGTCAAGCAGCAGGATCGGGGCGTTCTTGAGCATTACCCGGGCAATTGCGACGCGCTGGCGCTGGCCGCCGGAAAGCTTGATGCCGCGCTCGCCCACCAGGGTGTCGTAGCCGGTATGGCCTTGCCGGTCGCTGAGTTGGCTGATGAACTCATGGGCCTGGGCACTGGCCGCGGCACTGCGCACTTGTGCGTCGCTCGCATCGGGTCGGCCGTAGGCGATGTTGTCGCGAATCGAACGGTGCAACAGTGACGTATCCTGGGTGACCATGCCGATGGCGCTGCGCAGGCTGTCTTGCGTCACCTGTGCAATGTCTTGGCCGTCAATGCGTATCTGCCCGCTGTCGACATCATAGAAGCGCAGCAGCAAGTTGATGAGCGTGGATTTGCCCGCGCCGGAGCGGCCTACCAGACCGATTTTTTCGCCCGGGCGAATGCTCAGGCTCAGGCCATCGAGCACCTGGCGCTCGCCACTGTAGTTGAAGCTGACATTGTCGAAGGTTACCGCTCCGCCGGTGGTCACCAGCACACCTGCATCCGGCGCATCCTGCACCTTGGGGCCGCGGGTGAGGGTGGCCATGCCATCCTGCACGGTGCCGATGCTCTCGAACAGCGACGTCATCTGCCACATGATCCAGTGCGACATGCCATTGATCCGCAACGCCATGGCGGTGATCGCGGCCACGGCACCGGCGCCGACCTCACCCTGGTGCCAGAGCCACAGGGCGTAACCACCGGCGGCCATGATCAACGCCACCACCAATGCCTGGTTGACGATCTCGAACTGGCTGACCAGGCGCATCTGGCGAAAGCCGGTTTGCTTGAAGTCCTCCATCGCTGCCCGTGCGAAGTGCGCTTCACGATTGGAGTGGGAGAACAGCTTCACCGTCGTGATGTTGGTGTAGGCGTCCGAGATACGCCCGGTCATCATCGAGCGCGCATTGGCCTGTTCCTGCCCGACTTTGCCCAGACGCGGCACGAAGTACAGCATGGCCAGACCGAACAGCACCACCCAGGCCACGAAAGGCAGCATCAGTTTCAGCGCGAATCCGCCCGCCAGGGCGATGATCGCAATGAAATACACCCCAATCCCGGGGGCGATCTCGATCAGGGTGAACAGCAGGTCGCGCACGGCCAGCGCCGTCTGCATGACCTTGGTGGTGACCCGCCCGGAAAACTCATCGGAAAAGAACGAAAGGCTTTGCCGCAGCATCAAACGGTGGAAATCCCAACGCAGCCGCAATGGCAGGTTGATCGCCAATATCTGGTGCTGGACCATGGTTCGCAACGCCACCAGCCCGATGCTGCCCAGCATGACGATAGCCATGCCCCACAACACGCGGCTTTCCTGCGCCGCCGCTTCACCGCCTGCCTGCCAGGTGGCGAGCAGATCCACGACCTGACCGAGGAATGAAAACAGCCAGGCTTCGTAGATCGACACGCTGGCACTGAGCAGCGCAAACGCAAGGATGTAGCCGCGGGCGCCCCGTGTGCACGCCCACAGGAACCGGGCCAGGCCCACGGGCGGTGGCGGGACCTCGTCAGGAGGGAAGGGGTCGAGCCTTCGCTCAAATGCACCAAGCATGGTGGTCTCCAATACGGTCAAATTCGGCAGATTTTGCCATCGAACGGTTGCTTTGCGGGATTTGCGAGGTTGCGCCTCGCCCGGGAACGCCGGCAGCCCGTACGTCAAGGCAAGTTCCAAGGCCGGTTACAAGGGGTGTTGCAAGGGGTATAACTACCAGAACAAAAGGCGGGTTACCCACAATAGGTCCTCCAAAGACAGCGCCCGGGCCAGGCGCCTGCGGCGTGGAGCGATGTGATGAGTTCCAGAGCATGGCGATGGGCTCGCAAGAGTCTTTTGGGCTGCATCCAGCTGGCTTTGCTGGTCGCGCCACTGTGCGCCAGCGCCATGTTCAAGTGCGAAACCAGCGACGGCGCCATCAGCTACAGCAGCCAAGCCACTACCAGCGCCCGCTGCACTCGCGTGAATGGCGTGGCGGGCGCCACTGTCGGCGCCAAGGCAAAAGCCCTGCCACGGCTGGTTCGGTACGACGATGCAGGCGCGGTGCGGGTTCGGGTGTTCACCTTCGTCCACCGGGGTGTTCGTCAATATGTGAGCCGGCGCCCGGTCGGGATCTCCGCACGGGTCGATGTCCTTGACCTCTATTACATCAAGGGCTGCTATCTGTGCATGGCGCCGAAGGATTTCAAGGTCGCCTCACTGCGCCTGGACACCCAATCCTATCGGCGGGAGATCGAAGCCGCGTCGGGCCAGTATGGTGTCGACAGGGCGCTGGTCCGCGCCGTGATACATGCCGAGTCGGCGTTTCGCGCCAACGCCATTTCCGAAGCCGGCGCCCAGGGGCTGATGCAATTGATGCCCGCCACCGCCGCGCGCTTTGCCGTGGACAATCCGTTCGACGCCCGACAGAACATTCGTGGCGGCGTGCGCTACCTGGCCTGGCTGCTCAAGCGCTTCAACGGCAACCAGATGCTGGCGTTGGCAGGTTACAACGCCGGTGAAGCGTCCGTGGAGGAGTACAACGGGGTGCCTCCCTACGCCGAGACGCAAACCTACGTCAGCCGCGTGCAGTCCTTGACCGAACGCTATCGCAATCAGCGCTAGTACCGTAGGACGCATAACCCGCTAGTTCGGCGTTGTGAATCTGGCATGAAATGCAAAGAAAATGGCATCGAAGGTAAAGCTGGCCTCCAGGCAATCATGTAGAAAAATCCGCTGCCAGTCTCGACACTGAGCGGAGGGTTAGTCTCAGAGCGGTAAACAGCTGCTCGTTCCACAACTTCACTTTCCAGCAATTAGCATTGCGTGAAGGAGCACCGATGGCTGGAGCCGATTGCTTATAAAAATATAAGAAGAAACCCTATATGTTCAGGAACATAAGTATTGCTTGGCGTGCGTCCGTTGGTTTCAGCCTGGTTGCAGTATTGACTGCAGGCCTGGGTATATTTGCGCTGTCCAAGCTGGACGACATGCGTGAAAGCACCCGGCAAATAAGTGACGATTGGTTACCCGGGGTGATGAGCTTGAGTCACGGCGCGCAAAACGTTCAACGTATCCGTGCCTTGACCTTGCGCGTCATGATCAGCCGCGACCCGCAAAGCCTTGAGCAGAACTACAACAAAATAGACTTGCTCAAGGTCGAAACCCAGAAAGAACTGGAGCAGTACGAAAAAACCATTCTCATCAATGAGGACAGGGTATTGTTCGAGCGCTTCAAGACCGCGGCAGCGGCCTACATGTCTCTTCAGGCCAAAGTGATCGATTTGTCGCGCAAGGATCAACTCGACGAAGCCCGCCACCTCATCAATGGTGAGATGAACCCGCGTGCGGACGAGCTGAGCAAGACACTCACCGAGCTGATCGAATTTAACAACCGCGGTGCCAATGGTGCTGCCGCCAACAGTGTCGAGGTGTTCAAAAGTGCACGCAGTGGTGTAATCGGCGTGCTCTTGGTCGTCGCGCTGGCGTCATGCATCGTTGCCGTTGGCTTGATTCGCAGCATCGTCTTGCCGCTGCGCCAATCCGTCCGGTTGGCCGAGACGGTGGCAACCGGCAATCTCACCACAAGCGCCGTGGTGGTCGGCAGTGATGAACCCGCGCGGCTGATGGGCGCACTGGTGACCATGCAGAGCAATCTGCGTGACACCATCCTGGCTATCTCCGAGTCATCCAATCAGCTGGCGTCGGCTGCCGAAGAGTTGAGTGCGGTGACCGAAACTGCCAGTCATGGGCTGCATCAGCAAAATGGCGAGATCGAGCAGGCGGCCACGGCGGTCAATGAAATGACCAGTGCCGCGGAGGATGTTGCCCGCAACGCGCAGGTCACGGCCGACGCCACGCGCGCCTCCGACCAGACCGCGCAGCAGGGCCGACAGCAGGTGTTGCGTACCGTCGATGCTATTGCCGAGCTGGCCACTGGCGTAACGGTAACGGCCGGTGAGGTAGAAAACCTGGCCGGGCGGGTACGGGACATCAGCCAGGTGGTCGATGTCATTCGCACGGTTGCCGAGCAAACCAATCTACTGGCACTCAATGCGGCCATCGAAGCGGCCAGGGCGGGTGAGGCCGGTCGCGGTTTTGCCGTGGTCGCCGACGAAGTGCGCAGCCTTGCCCATCGTACCCAGCGCTCGACCCAGGAAATCGAGCAATTGGTCATGGCCATCGAGCAAGGGACCGTGCAGGCGGTCAATGCCATGCAAGGAAGCAACACCCGCGCCCATGGCACCCTGGAAGTGGCCCAGGCAGCGGGTCAGGCCCTCGATCAGATTGCGTCTTCGTTCGCGCAGATCAATGAACGCAACCTGGTGATTGCCAGTGCTGCGCAGCAGCAAGCGCAAGTAGCCCGGGAAGTGGATGGCAACCTCGTCAATATCCGCGAACTGGCTTCGCAGAACGCCGCCGGTGCGACACAAACCAGCGCTGCCAGCCAGGAACTGTCGCGGCTGGCCGTTTCCCTCAATGGTCTGGTGTCGAACTTTGTGGTTTAACCTGGGTTGATCGCAACTTGAGTCCACTCCTCAAGGACCACCTTCGGGTGGTCTTTTAGCATTTGCGGGTAATACTTCTCTGTACACGCGGGCATGTTGCTGGTGGCGCGACCCGCTGGGAGGTGTGAGGTGAACAAGCTATCAATCGTGGGTGCCGGAATAGTGGGTGAGGCCGCTGCGCAGATCATCGCCCGGGAAGAGTACTGTCGTGAGTTGATGTTGATTGATGTGCAGGGTGATTTGGCCAAGGGCAAGGCGCTGGATGTCTGGCAGGCGGCAGTTGAGTCCGGTTCTGATACCAGGGTTTACGGCGGCTCCGATGCCGAATTGCTGCAGGATTCCGACCTGGTGGTGATTACCGCGGGTGTGCCGCGCAAGCCTGGCCAGTCGCGTCAGGATGTATTGAGCATCAACCTGCCCATTCTCGATGGCATCATGCGCGATATCAATCGGCATGCCCCGGCGGCGACGGTGCTGGTGGTGTCGAACCCGGTCGACGTGCTGACCTACCGGGCGTGCAGTCTCAGTGGGCTCGGGCGTAACAGGGTGTTCGGGCAGGCGGGGGTGCTGGATACCGCGCGCATGAAATGTTTCATTGCCGAAGAGACCGGGTTTTCTGCCCGGGATATCACCGCGCTGGTGCTGGGCGGGCATGGCGATAGCATGGTGCCGCTGATGCGCTACTGTGCGGTCGGTTCGGTGCCGCTGTCGCACTTTCTGACTGATCAGCAGATAGAGCGGATTGTGCAGCGCACCCGTCAGGGTGGCGGCGAGATTCTGGGTTTGAAGAAGGTCGGCAGCGCCTGCGATGCGCCGGGCGTGGCCATTGCAGAGATGGTCGATGCCATCGCCAATGGGCGAAACCGCATTTTGCCGACGGTCGCGATTCTCGAGGGCGAGTACGGGCGAACCGGTGTCGCCATGGGTGTCCCTTGTGTGATGGGAGAGCTGGGGGTTGCGCGGGTGATCGAGATGTCCCTGGATGCGCAGGAGCAGGCGATGTTCGATCATTCTGCAGATCAGGTGGTGCGCGATATTGCTGAGATGAATGCTTTAGTGAGCGGGGCTGGATGAGGGGCCGCAGCAGTCTTGACCTGGTGCCTTGAAAACAGCCTCTGCGGTGGGAGCGGGCTTGCCCCGCGATGCGATGTCGCTGATAGACCGCAATCGCGGGGCAAGCCCGCTCCCACCGCTTTACACCTGCCGGTGGATTCCCACCGGCAGTTTCTATTTCGCTTTATGACAGCTGAGTCAGGCTCTACGAGCGTCGAAACTGAACGCGCCGGGTCCCGCGACTGCCAACAGCACAAGTCCACCAGCCATTGCGACGTTCTTGAGGAACATCACCATCTGGGCTTGATCGCTGAACTGGCGATACGCCGCGCTTCCTGCATCACGGCCTACGGCCGGCGGGCTGTGCTGAGGCATGAACACGGCATCGTTTGCATACAAGGTCATGACACGGTCGACGTCGGATGCGTTCAGTGCGGCTTCATAGGTTCAGTCGACGTGGATGACCGCTAGGCGTGTGAATCGCCTCTGAACCTATCTTCTGAAATTTAGATCGGGGGTGTTGCTTTGCTCTCTCGGTAGGAGGTGGCCCAAGCCGAAGGCGTCTTGCCAAACTGGCTGCGGAACCAGCGTGAAAAGTCTCCCGCAGAAGAAAATCCGAGAAGTTCGGCAACTTCATACAGTCGGCGCTTGCTATTGGCTAAATACTCTTCGGCGAGTTCAGCACGAACAGCGTTGATGATCGTTGTCACGCTCTGTCCTTCGCTCGCCAGGTGACGGTTAAGTGTGCGTCGATGCATGCCAAGGTGTTGGGCAATGCCATCGACAGAACACAGCCCGCTTGGCAGCAGCATCTTGACGATCTGACGTACTCGCTGCGTCGGCTCGTCCTGCAGATTAGCCAGCTGCATATCCAGTGATCGCTTGACCTCCCGATTCAACGCGGGGTCAGCCGCAGGAATGGGCATGTCCAGATCGCGCCCGCGGCAAATGATGGCATTGAGTTCCTGTGAAAACTCGATAGCGGGTCCTAATACGCGCTGATGGATTTCCAGGTTGGAAGGGCATTCATGGGTGAAGCAGACCCTTATCGGGCGGAAGGTATTGCCGCTCAGAATACTCAACGTGCGCAGCATGATCCCGGTCGATTGTTCGATAGCCTGGCGCCAGACACCATGATGACCCTGCATGTTCACGCCCACATGCAGCAAGGTCAGATCGCCCGCATCTTCAAGCCGCAAGTGCACACCGGCGTTATGCAGGCGCATATAGCGGAAGCAAGATTGCAGCGCTGCCCGAAGTGTTGGTTCTTCGCGGATTAGCAACGCCAACATGCCAAAGTTGGAAAGGAGTCTGTGCTCTGCCATTAACAGCCCAAAAGCCACTTGCCCGGACAGACGCGCGGACTCCTCCAGAAGCCATCCCACCGAGTCGCTACTGATCATGATATTCGGATCGTCGAGGATGCCGGCCGGCAGTTTGGTCAGTCGCAGCATACGAAAAGGATCGAGCCCCACTGAACGGGCAACCGGCTCATAGCCGGTAAGGCTGGCGCTTCGCGTGAGGCTATACATGTTTTCCTCGTGTCCCAGATTCCCAATTTTGTGTCCTAAGAAGCTTAGTGCGAAACACCTTGTCAGGGCTACCTTCAACGCCGACAACGACAAAAAATGGAGGTAGTAAATGGATACGCCCGCTGCAATGCACATTGGTCAGTCGCTCGCCGCAATGGGGAAAGTGGATGCCGACGACCCAGACGCATTCAACCACTGCTTTGCTGAAATCAACGGTATTCGCATGCATTATGTCGACGAAGGGCAAGGTCCACTCGTCCTTCTGCTGCACGGGTTTCCCTATCTCTGGTACATGTGGCGGCGCCAGATCCTGGCGTTGGCCGAGGCTGGTTATCGGGTCGTCGTCCCGGATCAACGGGGATTTGGGCAGACAGATCGACCTGACGCCATCGAGGCCTATGACATGAGCCAGGCCGTCGGCGATATGGTTGGTTTGATGGCGGCAGTGGGCGAAACATCTGCGGTGATCATTGGGCATGACTTGGGCGCTTGGGTGGCCCAAGCGTCGGCCATGCTGCGCCCGGATCTGTTCCGCAGCCTCGTGATGCTCAATACGCCCGTGCCCCCACGGGGCAAGATCAAACCAACCGTAGCTTTACAGGCAATGGCAAAGGGCAGGGTGTACCACCATCTGTATTTCCAGCAGCTCGATAAGCCGGATCGCGAGTTAGCGAATGATCCGCGCAAGACCTTGCGCAGTGTCTTCTACTCGATCTCCGGCAATGCAGTCGGAGCAGAACGCTGGCGCTTGTTCGTCGAGCCTGGTGAGCCCATTCTTAATGCTTTCACGGAGCCCAAGGGGGAGTTCCCGTCATGGTTGAGCGCGCGGTCGCTCGACTACTACGTCGCGGAGTACACACGTACAGGGTTTACCGGTGCGTTGAATTACTACCGCTGTCGCGACCGGAATTGGGAAATCACAGCGTTTCTCGACGGGGCGGTCATTCGCCAGCCAAGCATGTTCATCGGTGGTGCTGCTGATCCGTCACTTGAACCCGCCGAAATACGTGGCCTTTACGAGCAACTCGACACCTATTTGCCTGGATTGCGGAAAAAGGTGCTGCTTGCCGGTGTGGGCCATAGCGCGGCGGAAGAGCGCGCCGACCAAGTCAACGAATTGCTGCTGGAGTTTCTTGAGCATTTGGAACGCTAGAGCCTGCGTTTTGCACTGTAGGTTGTGGCGCTCACGCACGGTGCATCGTGACATTCGAGCGGCTAAGGGGTTGTTCGATGTGACGCACAACCGGCACCCCTAAACACCGGGGATGCCGGTACTTCTCATGCCATCCGGATCAGTTGAACGCCGTCAGATCTTTCGGCGTGATGTCGTGTTGCTCGCAATAGGCAAGGTAGCGATGCAATCCGGATTTCCAGTTTTCGAGCGCAACGATGTTGTCGTTCCCGTCCAGGAACGCGAGATCACCGGTCACGTGAACCAGCGTCAGCACATACCCGTCGGCGCTGCCCGTGCTGACGACTTCGGGGGTGTGAGTCGATGCGGCAGTCTCATAGACGATGCTGCCAGGGCCGGCGATCCAGTCATGCTCCTTGTATTTCCACCGGCCTTCGATTGTGTAGACCATCACCGTTCCAGTGTGATGGTGCTTGGGGAGTTGCATGTCTATCGGCGCTTTCATCATGACGATCCATTCACCACGGATCGGGTCGAGCTTGAAGTACTTGAGCAGGACGTTTTCCGCATAGGGTGTGAACGGCACCCACGGCAATGTTTCAGCATCGATGACGGCAGTGTCGACGTGTTCGTAGAGCATGGGTCTCTCCTTTGACGCAGTTCAAATCGAGTATTTGTTGGCAGCCAGGATCGCCCGACCATCGGTGATGGCCGGGGGGCTTGGAGGCTCCACCGAGGATTCGGGATCAGGTGAGCGGGGTGCCCGCGAGAGTGGCGCGCAGCATCTTGCGTGGTGCATTGCCGTAGTCAGCCACCGCGTAGTGCTGGACTTGCAAGTTGTCCCACATGGCAATCGTGTTGGTTCGCCATTTCAAGCGCACTTGGTACTCCGGGATCGCGGCCTGAGACGTCAGGTAGTTCATCAAATGATGAGCCTCCGGCATGAAGTCCTGTCCGTAGCGGATATCCTCGAAGTTGAAGAAATTCGAGAAGTGCGTGGTGAACGCGGAGTTGACGAATAGCACCTTTTCGCCTGTTTCTGGATGAATCAGCACCACCGGGTGTTCGGCGGCAGGGTTTTTCGCAGCCATGGCGTGACGTTCTTCACGTGGCAACTGGGCACCAAAGGAGTGCTCGGCACTGTGCTTGGCGTATAGACCATCGATCCGTTGTTTGATGGCTTCCGGCAAATTCTCGTAAGCCATCACCATGTTTGAGAACAGAGTGTCGCCACCGGATTCAGGACCCTGCTCGCAGCGCAATATCGCTCCGCGAGGTGGTGCCGGTTTGAAGGTGACATCGGTATGCCAAAGGTTTTCGCGACTGGCCTTCTCGACAAAGCTCTTGGGTTTACTTGGGTCGAGATTGCGGTACAACATCAGCAGTTTGTCTGCTTCCGGATGGCTCGGCGCCAGGGGATGACCTTCCAGCCCGCCGAATTGCGCGGCGAACATCTGTTGCTCCAAGGGGCTGATGTTCTGATCTCGGAAGAACAGCACTTTGTGTTTCAACCAGAGCGCCCTGATTTCCGCGATCAGGTCGGGGTCCTGGGTCGCATCGGCTAGATTGATGTTGCGGAGTTCGGCGCCGATGGCCGGGGAACAAATCTCCACCTTGATTGAATGCTGTCGGACTGACGGCCGGATTATGGCGGATGCCGAGGGGGTGATAGGTGAAGGAGTGTCTTGGTCTGCGGCGACTGTTGTCATTATTGTCTCCAATACGTGCTGTTCAGCGGTGCGCCATAGGGGCATCCGCTATGGGTAGCGCCCTCGGTTGTTTGAACAGGGGCGCTCCTATAGTAGGTATCTTGGGTGCAATGCTATTGGCGCGACAGGACAGTTTCTTCGCGTTTTGGGACAAGAAATTGAGGTGAACGGACTGTGTTTTGATGTCAGTCGGGTGTCTGCTTTTGGCCGAATTCTGCCTGTCACGAAGCGCTGAAAACGCGAACGACGGTAGTTGATAGGGCCGCATCGGCGGCCCAGGACAATCGCAGGCGATCACTCCGCCGCCGACTGGCCTGCTTGCATCGTGCGACGCAACAACGCGGCCGTTGCCGAGCGCGCTTCGACCTCATCCAGCAACGCCTCGACCAGCGCGAGGCTCATCTCCAGCGATTGCTCAGTCGCCCACAGCAAACCACGCACCTCGGCATTGACCATCTCACAGGCGTGGGCGTTGGTCTGGTAGGCGCTTTTAAGCAGGACGGAGGCGTGGACCAGGGCGTCTTCGGATGAGACACCGGCGCGGACAGCGAAGAGTGGATCGTGGCTGCCGTTGCAGGAGCCGAAGGTGGTGCTGGTTTGGGTGGTGAGGGGTGGATCGGGAACGGGTTTTGTCATGGTGGAGCTCCTGGAGTAGTGGAGCCATTCACCGCTCGCTACCAAACGATTGGTGACGGCTGTACACAGGTTGGTAGACCGGGACTCCAAGAAACCCAGCGCGCACGAATGCGCCCTGCGCACAGCCGCCATGACACGAAACGACAGACACAAAAAAAGCGCCTGCCGAGACGGATGGGACGCTTGCACGTCTTGGAGAGGTCGGGCTACCAAACCCGGTCGCTGGATTTACAGCGACGTTATGGAGGGTAACGGGGTTGGAGCAGGGATTCAAGAGGGGAGTACTTTATGGGTGTTTTCGGCCCAGCGCGGCCGGTCGCATCGCACTAGGACGAAGCATTAATCGAGGACGAATCCCAGCTGCCCGGCAGATTCATGGACTGGATTTGCAGTAGCGCAATCTTCAGGCTTTGGGTCTTTCTGGAGCTGGTAGCGCACAGGTTTTGTCAGCTTCTGGACAACCCCCTCGTCGACTGACTGCTTGAGCCAATCATTGATCTGTTTCTTGGACACGTCCCATTGCGCATCCAGCTCATCAACTGTGACAGCGTCATTAAAGTACGCCATTTTTTTGAGGAAAAACTGATAAAAACTCATTTCTGCAACAGCAGCGATTTGCTCTGAAGTAGCCTCAGTACCCTGACCAATCAATCCATTTACAGAGGAAGTTGCTTGCGGGGTATCTTCATTTGCAATACTTGGACTAGGTTGCTCGGCTTCCGTGCAGGCAAGTCCTTGGACAGCAGTCCGCAATCCGGAAACACCTGGTTCGGGAGTGGCTTGAGCACACAGTCTCTGCACATCCAAATGCTCTGCTTCCTCCTCCAACCATCGCCCGCCTTGCGATACTAATGCCTGGTTCCCAGAGTGGACATCCTGATCACGCTTGACCCACAAAGGTACCCACACTTTTTTCAGGTTTTCAATCGCGCCGCTCCAGGTTCCGCCTTTGGTATCGGAGCGAACAACCACTGCGGCTTGGCTCAGGCAGTAAATGTACTTGTTACGCGCCATGGCATTGCCAGGGTTGAATCCAGCCTCAGGATAGAACGGCGAAACCAGTACCAGATTGTTGCTCATCAATCCCTGTCGCCATTTGCTGGCCATCGCCGCCGACAACAAGCTATCTGCCATTATGCCGATGACGGTTCCGTCCTGTTGTAAACCGCCCTGCATTGCAGCTTCATCGACGCCGCGTGCGCCACCTGAAACCACGGTCATGCCTGCCACAGCAATACGCTCACCCAAAGCAGTGGCGTAATTGAGATCGGCATTATCCGCCTTGCGCGCGCCGACCACACAAACGCTACGCTGGTTAAGCAGCCGTGCGTTACCACAACCGAAAAGCACGGGTGGCGCACTGTTGCGTAAACGTTGCTTGAGCAATTTGGGGTAGTCAGCATCCGAGCGAGTCAGCACCCATATTCCGGCGCGACTCCACTTCTCTAGGGCTAATGCCAGCGCGTGACCACGCTCAAGCAGCTGCTCAATGCGATGCAACGAGATCTTGTCATCCTGCCAGCCCTGAAGCACTGCATGTGGATCATCCGTCACCAAATCTGCAGGCGTCTTGCTCTGCGCGTTGAGCCACAGAGCGAAACGCCCCCACTCGGTTGGGGAAAGCGGTTTGGCGTCACCGGCTGACTTCGAAAAGTAAGAAGTCAGCAGGAGGATCGACTGGGTATTGGTATTTATCATGCTTTGCTTGCCGTAGATGAAATTGCCAGCGGATAGACATGCCCGCTGCCAGCATGCCTGAGCAGTGCAGCAATGACGGTCATCGTCCAGCCTGAATCGATCATGTCATCAACCAGCAGCACCGGGCCAGAAGGGATATTTTCGCTTACAGCGAACACACCATCTAAATTTCGGCACTGGTGGAAGCGATTGTATTGGAACTTCTGCGGCTCATTCTGCCTGACCTTACTTATGCAGCCGACGAAAGGAATCCCTAAAGCAGCTGCCAACCGCCGAGCAAAATTAGGGACTAGCGTTGGATTTCCCAGGGAAGGCACACAGCACAGCCACGCAGGCTTGGGATTCGGCTGCCAACGCGAGTGGATCATCTCCGCCATGGCAGAAACCAAAGCATCGTCAAAATGACCGCGCTCCTTGCCCTCAGCAGCCAAATCTCCCCAGCCACCATCACGCCACTGTGAAAGCACCCGTCCCTCAGCCGCTTGTAGCTGAGGTGGGAGGTTCGTCGGAAAGCCGTAGTGTTTGAAACCTCCTTTGGCGACTTGCTTCTTGGGCTTGATCGGAAATTCGGCGTGGCGAATAAATGTTGCAGCTTGATGCACTAGTTTGCTGTTTACATTGCAAGATACCAGCGCCGTGCCCATGCAGTTCGTGCATTTTCCGCAGCCTTCATGCTCCGGGTCGTCCAACGCACCGCGTAAAAATGCCATTAGGCAACCAGGCTCATTCAGGTAAGCCTGAACCTGCTGCCACTCCTGCTCGCGCAACTCGGTGAGTCGGGCAATACGGGCCTCATCCAGTTCGTAGTGAACCGGGGTGCGCAACCACTTGCTGTCGATTTTGATAAGGGGGGCAGGGTTCTCAACACTGAGGAGCTTGAGGATCTTCTCTATCTGCCCATGGGAGAGATTGCTGTGCTCTTCCAGGTCACGAACTGTCAGCCCATCGAAGTTAGCCAGTACGCCCAGTAAGTGCCTAACCTGCCCGGCGGGCGGGAAGGCCGAGCGCCTAAAAAACGCATGAATCTTCTCATCTTCCTCCCCGGACATGAGCAGGCCAAGCGAATAATCTATAGCCCTTCCTGCTCGGCCGACTTGCTGGTAGTACGCAACGATTGAGCCAGGCGCCTGGTAGTGAATGACAAAGCCAAGATCCGGTTTGTCATAGCCCATTCCCAGCGCAGAGGTCGCCACCAGCACCTTCAGGTTATTTGTCAGCAACTCATCTTCCAGGTGCTGGCGGTATTGATCGCTACTGCCAAAGTCAGGGTGAGCAACATCACTGTGATACGCCGCAGCACTGATCCGATTGGCACGAAGCCAGCGAGCGACCTGCTCACTATCACGCTGGGTGAGGGTATATAGAATGCCCGTACCTTGTAGCGTTGGGATGGTTTGAGCCAACCATGCCAAACGGCTCGCCTGATCGGGCATGTACAGGTTCTGTAACGCCAGGCTCTCGCGTGTCAGCGTACCACGCACGATATTGATATCGCCAAACTGAGCCTGGATATCCTCCACAACCCGCTTGTTGGCAGTCGCAGTTGTTCCCAGAACAGGGGTATTGGCCGGCAGGAAACGCAGAATGTTGACGATGCGCCGGTAATCCGGCCGGAAATCATGCCCCCAGTCAGAAATACAGTGCGCCTCGTCAATCACCATCAAGCCGATACGATCCGCGATTGGCTGCAGAATGGTTTCCATAAAGCCATCGTTCGACAGTCGTTCCGGAGAGATCAACAAACAATCGACCTGATCGGCTAGCACGGCCTGCCGGGCCTGTTCCCATTCGTGAGTATTGGTGGAGTTGATGGTGACGGCGTTAATGCCCAGCCGGCGGGCTGCCTCGATCTGATTACGCATCAGAGCCAGCAAAGGTGAGATGATAATGGTTGGCCCCAGCTCCCGATCACGCAGGATTCGCGTACTGATGAAGTATACGGAACTCTTGCCCCAGCCTGTGCGCTGGACAACCAGCATCTTCCTGCGATGGTTGACCAAGGCATCAATAGCCTCCCACTGCCCATCCCTAAACGTAGCTGCCGAGTTATCAATAGCGACTTTCAGCAGTTTCTCAGCATCGTCCCGTTGCATTAGATAAATCCCTTTTTCATCGACTCTCCCCAAGAGGCGTCTCCAATATGGCAGGGAGATGGTCTTGTGTTTAAGCCTTGTATGCGGCTTGAATGACCTCTTGCTGTGCAGTTTACGAAACCTTGAGCAGTCTGTCCCTTAAGTAGTCGCTTTTGGCCGGTCGCAGCCAGCGCATAGAGGGCCGGTGAGGGCAACTGTCTTAACTTGCTACTTTGGTGCCCCTGTTGCCAGGTTCCCATCAGCCGCGGAGCCACACCCTTGATAGCGGGCTTGAGCGGCCTTGCCTCGCGATTGCGTGTTATCAGCCGCATCGTATCGCGGGACAAACCCGCTCCCACCGGCCCGTCCGGCATCCGTCATCCAAACCATAAAAAACGCCCTGCAATCGCAGGGCGTCATTCACAAAACAACCTTCAAACCTCAGCGAATCCCCGCATTACGCAACGCCGCCGGCGTAAAGTCCGCAAGCTTGGTCCGTCCCCCATACTGCGGCGCCAGCTTCGACTCGTTGCTCATCGTAGCCACCACATACCGCCCCGCCAGAATGTCATAGAACCCCTGCGCCGCAGGCGCATTCAAACCCTTGTCATAGTTGTTGTAGGTGTAGTTCTCACCCACCCGCCAGAGCTGCCCACGACCATCATAGTGATCGACCTCGGCCAGCACCCAGGTGTCCTCATCAAAGTACATGTCGCGCTTGGCATAGATATGCCGTTGCCCGGACTTCAGCGTCGCCTGCACATGCCACACCCGGTGCAGCTCGTAGCGGGTCAGGTCCTGGTTGATGTGTCCGGGTTTGATGATGTCGGCGTACTTCAGGCTCGGCGACTGCAGCTTGTAGTTGTTGTAGGGAATGTACATTTCCTTCTTGCCCACCAGCTTCCAGTCGTAGCGGTCCGGTGAGCCGTTCATCATGTCGGCGTTGTCGGAGGTACGCAGGCCGTCCGAGACCAGGCCAGGTGCATCGTAGGCCAGCTGCGGCGCACGGCGCACACGGCGTTGGCCGGCGTTATAGGTCCAGGCTTTGCGTGGCTCGCTTACCTGGTCGATGGTTTCATGCGCCATCGATACCGTACCGGCCAGGCGCGCCGGGGCGTTGACCGCGAAAATGTAGTAGTAAAGGATGTTCTTCGCTTCTTCCGGGTTCACGCCATCCATGTACTGCGGGAAGCTGTTCTGGTCATGGGTTTCGACGATCGAGTAGGCACCGTCGACCTGTGGCGAGGCCTGCACCGACCAGCGCTCGACGTTGTCGCCGCGGTAGCGGGTCACGTAGTTCCAGTAGACCTCGACACCGCTCTTGGGGATCGGGAAGGCGTAGTAGCGCGAACCTGCGAAATTGCTCAGGCCGGTGCCGTCATTGACCAGTTGCACACTGACGGCACTTTTTTTCGCCGCGTCGTAGATGTTCTGGGCCGCCTGGGCGGTGCGGCGAGTCGGGTAGACCGGGATTTTGTAGCTGTCCGGGTAACGCTTGAACATCGCCAGCTGGCCGGGTGTGAGTTTGTCTTTGTACTGCTCGGCATTGGCGGCGGTGATGGTGAACAGCGGTTTTTCGCTGGCGAACGGGTCCGCGAGAAAACCTTTGCTGTCCACGGCTGCCGCACCGGCTTTAAGACCACCGTTCCAGGCTGGAATGCTGCCGTCGGCGTTGCCTTCTTTCTGCGCGCCCAACGGGGTCAGGGTGGTGCCCAGCTGCGCCGCTTCCTGTTCGCTGACGGCGGCCATGACGTTGCTGGCCAGGAGGGAGAGCGCCAGCGCGCCGACGGTGTTGATCATGCTTGCTTTCATGGATGTACCCTCTGTCGTTTGCGACTCAGAAGTTGATGCCGAAGCTGAGCGAGACGTAGTCGCGGTCGGTGTTGGTGTTGTAGCGACCGCCAAAGAAGTCCGTGTAACTCAGGCTCGCGGTGTAGTCGTTCAGGTAGTCGGCATCCAGTCCGACACTGATGGCCTTGGCGCCTTCCTCGAAGTTCGGGCCCCAGCCATCCACGTCATGGGACCAGGCAAGGTTCGGCGACAGGTTGATACCGGCAATGACGTTGGGGTAGTCGAGCTTGGTGCGCACCCGGTAACCCCACGAATCGGTGGTGTAGAAACCGTGGCTGTTGCACGCCTTTTGCGGGTTGGTGGCGGTAGCGCATACGGTGGTGTTCTGGTTGCCGGGGAAGGCGCCGGGGCCAAACACCGGGCTGCGGCCGAAGCGGACATCGGTGCCATCGGCGTCGCCCAGGCCGTTGATGCGGTTGTAGCCGACCTCGCCGATCAGGGTCAGGCGGCTGGCCCCCCAGATCTGGTCGACGAAGTGGGTGGCGGTGACCTGCGCCTGCATCACCGGCATGCGTTTGTAGCCGGGCAGGTCGCCGCCCAATGCCTGGGCGGTTTCACCGCTGGTGAACACCGGCGAGGTCTGGGTGCTGAAGTCGGTGTCGGTGGACTGCAGTGCCGCCAGGTTGAGGTCGGCGGTGTTGATCTGCAGCGGCATGTTCGGCCGGAAGCTGACTTCGCCACCGACCGAGGTGGCGCCCAGGGTGGTCTGGAAGCTCACCCCGTACAGGCGGATATCCTCCGGATAGTCGACGAAGTAGCGCGCCGAACGCACCCGGTCGAACTGGTTCTGAACCGCGGCAAGCTGCCTGGCAGCGGCGGGCAGGGCGCCCAGCTGGGCGGCGGTGATCGGTGCGGTGGTGGTTTGCTTGAAGCTCAGGAACGGCGTGCGGCTGTGGTAGTTCATGGCGTAGAAGCCGAATTCGGTGTCGTGCAGCTCCGGGACGAACCAGCGCAAGGCCACGCCGTACTGGCCGCTGTCGCGCGGGTCGTTGTCCTCCAGGCGCGGCATATAGACGTTGTCCAGCACCGTGCCGCGCAGGATCTGGGCGGCGGTCGCGGTGTTTTTTGCAACACCCGGGGCCAGGTCCGGGCCGGCGAAGACCAGACGGTCGTTGCAACCCTGGGGCAGCGGGTCGGAGCCGAAGAAGGTGCCGCAGTTGTCGACGACCGAGTTGTCCCATTCCAACTGGTAGAAGGCTTCGGCGTTGAGGTTCTCGCTCAGGCCCTGGGAGATATAGAACATGTTCACCGGCACCAGGCCTTCCTTGACCTCGGCACCCGGACGGCGCAGGGCGGCGACGTCGATCGGGTTGATGCTGTTGATCGAGTTGCCGATGAAGGTGCTTTCGCCCCAGCTGACCACCTGTTTGCCAAGGCGCACGTTACCGGCCAGTTCACCCAGGTTGTAGTTGTGGTAGATGAAGGCGTCGAGGAACTCGGCGCCGGACGATTTGGCCAGGTCGTCGCGCCCGCGGTCGTCAATGTCGTAGAACGGGCGGTGTTCGTCCTTGAGTTCGAAGTCGTACCAGTACTTGCCACGCACGAAGACACCGCTGTCGCCGTACTTGAGTTCAAGGTCATGCACGCCTTTGAAAATCTTCGAAAAGGTCTCGCCCTTCTTGAAGTTCTGACGGTTGTCGTCGGCGGTGCGGGTGGCCGATTCGCCGCGCAGGCCCATGGTGTTGGCGGCGTTGATGAATTTCGGATCCGGCCCGCGCACGGACCAGCTGGAGCCGATCGACAGCGAGGAGTCGAACTGGCCTTCGATTTCACCGATCTGGAAGTCGATGGCATTGGCACTGGTGCACGCGCCAAGGCCAACGGCAAGGGCCAGCAGGTGCGGGCGGAACTCTTTGTGCAGCGTGGTGGTGGGCCACGGGCGATGCGCGCTTGGGTGGAGGGCGAAAGTCACGTCTAGGATACCCCTGTGATCTTGTTGTTGTTCGGGTGACTGCCCGCAAACGCTAACCCCGGTGCGCTTTACCCTTCCCCCTCAAGTGGGGGGGGAGGGTCGGTTTTGACCACCCCTCAGCCCCTCGGCTGGTACGCCCCCTCCACCGGGGGGGGACGGCTTTGCTCGTCATTACGTGACCATCGTCGGACGGTTTGCCGCGATCGCCGCCAGGCAGGGGTGAATGGCGTAGGCCTTGAAAACTGACCTTGGAGAACATGATGTCGCAGAAAGTATTTGTCGCCGGTGTCGGCATGATTCCATTTGCCAAGCCTGGCCAGAGCGGGACTTACATCGAAATGGGCGCCCAGGCTATCCGCCAGGCCCTGCAGGATGCCGGCGTGGATTACCGCAAGGTCCAGCAGGCGTATGCCGGGTACGTTTACGGCGACTCCACCAGCGGCCAGTCGGCGCTGTATGAGGTGGGGCTGACCGGCATTCCGGTGATCAACGTCAACAACAACTGCGGCAGCGGTTCTACCGCGCTCTTCCTGGCGCGCCAGGCGGTGGAAAGCGGCGCGGTGGACTGCGCACTGGCCTTCGGCTTCGAGCAGATGCAGCCCGGTGCCCTGAAGTCGCACTGGCTCGACCGTCCGATCACCTATGGCAAGGGCCATGAAGTGGTCGATGCGATCTTCCCTGAAGGCCGCGACATGCCGGACGCGCTGAAGTTCTTCGGCGGCGCCGGTCGCGAGCACATGGAAAAATACGGCACCAAGATGGAAACCTTCGCTGCCATCCGTGCTAAAGCCAGCCGCCATGCCGCCAACAACCCGCTGTCGGTGTTCAAAAAGATCGTTACCACCGAAGACGTGATGGCCGACCAGGTGATTTTCCCTGGCGTCATGACCCGTCTGATGGCCTGCCCGCCGACCTGCGGTGGTGCCGCAGCGATCGTGGTTTCCGAGCGCTTTGCCAAGCAGCACGGTCTGCGTACCGATGTCTGCATCCTTGCCCAGGCGCTGGTGACCGATCAGCCTGAGGCCTTCGAGCCGCCGTCGCTGATCAGCATTGTCGGCGTCGGCATGACCCGTCAGGCCGCTACCGAGGTTTACGAGAAAGCCGGTGTCGGCCCTGAAGATATCCGCGTCTGCGAGCTGCACGACTGCTTCGCCCACAACGAACTGCTGACTTACGAGGGGCTGGGGTTCTGTCCGGAAGGCGGCGCCGAGAAGTTCGTGATGGACGGCGACAACACCTATGGCGGCCAGGTGGTGATCAATCCGTCCGGTGGCCTGCTGTCCAAAGGTCATCCGCTGGGTGCCACGGGCCTGGCCCAGTGCTACGAGCTGACCCATCAACTGCGTGGCACCGCCGACAAGCGTCAGGTGGCCAACCTGCAGCACGCCCTGCAGCACAACCTGGGGCTGGGTGGCGCCGGCATCGTGACCCTGTTCGGTCGCGCCTGACGATACTGCGCGCCCGTCATGGGCGCGCGTTTGCACAGACTGACAGGATGATCTGAGATGGCAGACAAGACTCTGATCGGCCGTTCACTGGGTGTGACCACCTGTGAAGTTGAAAAGGGCCGCCTGCGTTTTTTTGCCAAGGCAATTGGCGAGACCGACCCGGTTTACACCGACGAAGCCGCTGCCAGAGAAGCCGGGCACCGCTCGCTGCCGGTGCCGCCCAGCTTCCTGATGTGCCTGGAAGCCGAAGGGCGCGACACCGATCACATCGTCCAGCAGGTGTTTGGCTTTGACCTGGGGCGCATCCTCCATGCCGAACAGGGTTTCGACTATCACGGCATGGCTTACGCCGGCGACGTGCTGACCTTCGATACCCGGGTGCTGGACGTTTACCAGAAAAAAGGCGGGGCGCTGACGTTTGTGGTGCAACAGACCCGTGTGACCAATCAGGATGGCCAGCACATCGCCGACATCCGCTCATCCCTGGTCCAGCGTTGAGGAGCCGGCAATGAACCCTATTCAATGGCGCGATGTGCAGGTCGGCTTCGAGCTGCCGTCGCTCACCTTGCCAGCGGTCAATCGCACCACGCTGGCGCTTTACGCCGGTGCCTCCGGCGACCACAACCAGGTGCACATCGACCTGGACTTCGCCCGCAAGGCGCGCCAGCCCGATGTGTTCGCCCACGGCATGCTGTCGGTGGCCTACCTTGGCCGTCTGCTCACCGCGTGGGTGGCGCAAGCGCAAATCCGCAGCTTGGCGGTGCGCTTCACCGGTATCACGCAGCTGGGGCATGTCCCGACCTGCAGCGCCAGGGTCATCGAATGCTTCGAGGCCGAGGGTGAACCGCGTGTCCGCCTGGCGATCCGCTGCGCCAATCAATACGGCGACGACAAACTGGTTGGCGAAGCCGTCGTGGCGCTGACCTGAACCCCCTAAAAACAAGGAATATCCCGATGAGTAAACTGACAGGCAAAGTCGCCCTGGTAACCGGCTCCGGCCGTGGCATTGGCCGCAGTGTGGCGCTGAAACTGGCCGCCGATGGCGCGCGCGTGGTGGTCAATGACCTGGATGCCGGCCCGGCGGAAGAAGTGGTGGCCGAGATCCGCGCAGCCGGTGGCGATGCCGTGGCCTGCGTCGGCAGTGTCACCGCGGTCGATTTCGCCGATCGCTTCGTCAAGACCGCCGTCGACAATTACGGCGGCATCGACATCATCGTCAACAACGCCGGCTACACCTGGGACAACGTGATCCAGAAAATGAGCGATGAGCAGTGGTACGCCATCATCGACTGCCACATCACCGCGCCGTTCCGCATCCTGCGCGCGGCGCAGCCGATCATCAGCGCCATGGCCAAGCAAGAAGCCGCCGAAGGGCGCGTGGTCAATCGCAAAGTGGTCAACGTGTCGTCGGTATCCGCCAGCGGCAACCCGGGGCAGGTCAACTATTCGACCGCCAAGGCCGGGGTACTGGGCATGACCAAGTGCCTGGCCAAGGAGTGGGGACGGATGAAGGTCAACGTCAACGCCGTTGCTTTCGGCCATATCGAAACCCGCCAGACCCAACCGGTGGAAGGCGACCCGAACTACATCAACATCGAAGGCCGCGAGATCAAGGTGGGTATCAGCCCGGCCATCGTCGAGCAGTCCAAAACCCTGATTCCGCTGGGCCGTCCCGGCAACACCGAGGAAGCGGCGGGCGCGGTCTACCTGTTCTGCATTCCGGAGTCGGACTACGTCAGCGGCCAGGTACTGGTGTGCGGTGGCGGCTTGGGTAACGTCTGAAAATGCGGCGGGGCGCCTTGGCGCTCCGCCATTCTGGAGTGCATGTCCATGACCCTGTCAATTACCGGTCAGCCCAAGCGGCGTTTGCTGCACACTCGCCAGGTGGTTTGCACAGGTTTTGAGCGTGATGACGGCCTGTTCGATATCGAGGGGCGTCTGCTCGACACCAAAGGCGTTGATACCGACTTCCCCTACGGCACCATTCCGGCCAATGGCGTACTGCATTACATGCGTATCGTCATGACCATCGACCGCACGCTGGTGATCCAGCAGATCAAAGCCGTTTCCGAACAGGCGCCGACCCCGGTGTGCAGCCAGATCAACCGCGCCTATGCGGCATTGGTGGGGGTGAGTATCGGCCCGGGGTTCCGCAAGCGGGTTGCCGAGCGGGTAGGTGGGGTTAAGGGCTGCACCCACTTGACCGAATTGCTTGGGCCCATGGCAACCACCGCGATCCAGACCCTGGCGCCGGTGCTGCGCAAGCGCCAACGTCAGCGTGCTGCACAGGACCGCGATTACCAGATGCCCAAGCACTGGGTAGTCGGCACCTGCCATGCCTATCACCCTGATGGCGATGCCGCCCGCCGCGCCAATGAGTGGCAGCCGATCGATGACCCAGCGCCGAGCTGAAGCGGTGGCAGGTGGGTTAACGATTCATTTCCCTGAGTGCAACTCCCGCGTGACCACACGCCGATGGCAGTCTGCCGGGGTCAGTATTTTTCCAGACGTAGAGCGGACCACGAGGGGCTCGACCTGTTGCGACAGGTCGTTGTCCACCAGCACCGAATGACGCTCGCCCTGGCGGAAGAGAAAGCGTTCGCCCCATTGGCGCATGCTTACCACGACAGGGAAAACCGAGCGGCCCATTTCAGTCAGCACATATTCCTTGTAGGCGCTGCCGTCGGATGCCGGCTGAACTACAAACACCCCCATTTCGACCAACAGCTTGAGCCGCGTGGCGAGGATGTTCTTGGCCAGGCCGAGGCGCTTCTGGAAGTCATTGAAGCGGCGGATATCCTCGAAGGCTTCCCGCAGGATCATCAGCACCCAGCGGTCGCCGATGACGTCGAGCGCCCGCGCCACCGGGCATTCGCTTTGTAGCGGTTGTTTATCTGTGGTCATCGCGCACCGTCGGCAGAGATAAGAGATTAAGCAAAGTGGTTGCAGATTAAAACCTCATTTGTTAGAAATCAACGCAGCGGTTTCATTTTGAAACCGGTTTCCAAGGCTGGGCTGACGATGTTGTTGAACCGGCACCTGACGCTGCTGTTTGCGCTCACCTGCGCCATGGCGGTGGCCAATGTCTATTTCGCCCAGCCGCTGCTGGAGTCCATGTCGGTCAGCCTGGCGATACCGGCCAGCAGCATTGGCACCGTGGTCAGCGCGACGCAGATCGGTTACGCCGTGGGCCTGTTGTTCATGGTCCCGCTGGGTGACCTGTTCGATCGCAAAAAGCTGATCCTGACGCAGATGCTGCTGTCGGCTGTGGCCCTGTGCGTGGTGGGCCTGGCCCAAGACTGGAGTGTGTTGCTCGGCGCGATGCTGCTGGTCGGATTGATGGCCGTCATGGTCCAGGTGGTGGTGGCTTACGCCGCCAGCCTGGCGAGCCCCGAACAGCGTGGCCAGGTGGTCGGCACCGTAACCGGCGGCGTGGTCCTGGGCATCCTGCTGGCACGCCTGGTTTCCGGCGTGGTGGCCGATCTTGCCGGTTGGCGGGCGGTGTACTTTATTTCGGCGGCATTGATGGTCGGCATGGCGCTGGTGCTGCAGCGAAGCATGCCAGTCTCGACACTGGCACCGGCCCGGCTGAGCTATTGGCAACTGCTGGGCTCGGTAGTGCAGCTGTTCCTGAGCGAGCGGGTACTGCGCGTCAGGGGCATGTTTGCCTTGCTCATCTTTGCCGCATTCAGTGTGTTGTGGACGGCGATGGTGCTGCCACTGAGCGCGCCGCCGTTGTCGCTGTCGCATACCCAGATCGGGCTGTTCGGCCTGGCCGGGATTGCCGGTGCCATTGCAGCTGCACGCGCCGGACGCCTGGCCGATCAGGGGCGTGGCCAACGCACGACCGGGATCGCCCTGGCGCTGTTGACCCTGTCCTGGCTGCCTAGCGCATGGGCCGAAAGCTCGTTGCTGGCGTTGGTGGTGGGTGTGGTGTTGCTGGATTTCGCCGTACAGGCCGTGCATGTCACCAACCAGAGCCTGATCTTCGCGGCCCGGCCCGATGCGCAGAGCCGTCTGGTGGGGGCCTATATGTGTTTTTACTCGGTGGGCAGTGGGCTTGGCGCGATTGCTGCGACCTACACTTACGCCCACTGGGGATGGGTGGCGGTCTGTGTGCTTGGCGCGGTCATCAGTGGTGTGGCTCTGGTGTACTGGGCGTATCTGCGTGATACACCAGCGAGCAGTTGAAATCAGGCCTGCATGATCGATTTGGCCGATTACACTGTTGAAACCGCCACATATCGAGAACCTGCAATGGGCTGCGCGCTGATGGGTCATGCTGCTTGGCTGGAGGGCCGCCGGTGGGCGAGCCTTGTGTTCCCGGTTCGCGCCGTCGGGCCTGTGTCATGAAGAACCCAGGACGGGGCGTCTCCCTGCAACTGCTGGTGGCGCTGGCCATCATGCTCGGCATGTTGTTGCTTGGCGTCGGCCTGGCCTGGCAGGGTTATCGCGGGGTACAGCAGACGCTTGTGGCCGCCACTGGCGATTCGGCCCAGCAGCTTGGCAAGACCATCGACGAGCGCGCCCGGCGTCTGATCGATCCGGCGCAGAGCAGCATTCGGCTGCTAGCTTTCAATCCGGTCGCTGGCAACCTGACAGAGCGCCTGGAGGGGCTCGCGCAACTGGTCGAGAACCTGAACACCAACGACATGCTCAGCGCCGTGTACGTCGGTTATTCCAACGGCGAGTTCCTCCTCGTCCGCCGGCTACGCGGGCCGCAGCTGCTCCAGCGCTTCGCCGCGCCGCCAGATACTGCGTTCCTGGTGCAAACCATCAGCAAGGGCGACGACGGCGCGATGCTGGGTGAGTGGCGTTACTACGACCGGGAGTTGACGCTGCTCAAGACCCAGCTCAAGCCGGACTATCACTTCGATCCACGCCAGCGCCCTTGGTTTGTCGAAGCCTCCGGGCGCTCCACCACCGTACTGACCCGTCCCTACGTGTTTTTCACCACCCGCGAAATCGGCCTGACCATGGCCCAGCGCAGCGTCGACGGCGCGGCGGTGATCGGCATGGATGTCTCGGTCGACGATCTGGCCAGTGAGAGCCGCGACCTGCGCATGACCCCCGGCACCGAAATCGCTGTGGTTGACGACCAAGGCAGTGTGGTGGCCTATCCGGACCTGCAGCGGGTTATCGTGCATGAGGGGGAGACGGTGCGCCTTTCACGCATCGCCGAGCTAGGCATTCCCAGCCTGGACCATATCTACGCCGACCTGCCCCAGGGGACCCAGCTACAGCCTTATCAGGTGCAGGGGCAAACCTGGTATGGCATGCGCTCGCAGCTTACGACCCTGGCCGGACAGGATCTGCAGGTGCTGATCGCCGTGCCTGCCCACGAGCTGCTGGCCGGGGCGCGCAAGGTGCTGTTCGAACAGTTGCTGTGGACGGCGGCGCTAATGGGCGTGTTACTGGTCCTCGGCGGTCTGCTCGGCCGACGAATTGGCCGCCCGCTGCGCGTGCTGGCCGACCAGGTGCGCGCCCTGACGGCTTTCGATTTCAGCCGCGAGGTGGGGGTTACCTCGCGGATATCCGAGGTGCGTGAACTGAGTCAGGTGCTCAGCCGCATGTCCGGAACCATCCGCAACTTCCAGGCGATCACCCTCACACTCAGCCGCGAGAGCCAGCTGGAACGCATGCTCGACGGGGTCCTCAGTCATCTGGTGGACGCCGCCGGCGTCAGCGCTGGCGCGGTGTACCTGTTCGATGCTGACCACGCACTCCTGCGTCTGGCGGCCTCCTGCCGGGGCGAGGGCTACCCTGAAGAAATAAAGATTTGCGAACGCGATCATGAGGATCTGGCGGCTGCCGTCACGCAGGCGCTGGCGTTGCGCGGACACAGCCTGGCGGTGGTGCTCAATGACCGTAGCCAGGCGCTGCTCGGCATGCTGGTCCTGCAGTTGGAGAGTGAACATGCGCGCGATGAGGTGCGCGAACCGTTCCGGCGCTTTGCCGAGGAGTTGTCCGGCGCTGCCGCGGTGGCCATCGAGACCCGCCAGTTGGTCGAAGCCCAGCAGCGCCTGCTGGATGCCATGATCAAGCTGCTGGCCGATGCCATCGATGCCAAGAGCCCTTACACCGGTGGCCACTGCGAACGCGTACCGCAACTGGCGCAGATGCTGCTGGACCAGGCCGTGCGTGCGGACAGCGGTCCCTATGCCGACTTCACCATGAGCGAGGCCGAACGCTACGAGTTTCGTGTAGCGGCCTGGCTTCACGACTGCGGCAAGGTCACCAGCCCGGAATATGTGGTGGACAAGGCGACCAAACTGGAGACCTTGTACAACCGCATCCATGAGGTACGCATGCGTTTCGAGGTGCTCTGGCGCGATGCCGAGCTCGCTTACTGGCAGGGCCTGGCCAGCGGTGCCGAGCAGTCCACGCTGCAACGCACACTGGAGCACTGCCAGACCGAATTGCAGGAGGAGTTCGCCTTTGTCGCCAAGGCCAATATCGGTGGCGAGTTCATGCAGGAGGCCGACGTCGAACGTTTGCAACGGATCGGCCAGCGCTGCTGGCGGCGGTATTTCGACAACCGGCTGGGTATCTCGCGCGACGAACAGGAGCGCTTTGCCGGCCTAGCGCAGGCGCCATTGCCGGTGGATGAGCCGCTGCTGGCTGACCGCCCCGAGCACCGGGTGCCCTGGGGCGCGCGCAAGCCGCCGGTGGCCAGGGACGACCCGCGCAACGTCTGGGGCTTCGACATGCGCCTGCCGGCCAATGCCAGCGACTACGGCGAGCTGTACAACCTGTCGATCCGCCGCGGCACCCTGAACGACGAGGAGCGCTTCAAGATCAACGAACACATCGTGCAGACCATTATCATGCTCGACTCCCTGCCGTTTCCGCGCCAGCTCAGGCGCGTACCGTCGATTGCCGGCAACCATCACGAGAAGATGGACGGCAGCGGTTATCCGCGCCGGCTGAGCAAGGATGAGCTGAGCATTGCCGAGCGGGTGATGGCGATCGCCGACATCTTCGAAGCGTTGACGGCCGCCGACCGGCCTTACAAGGCGCCGAAAACCCTGTCCGAATCGGTGAAAATCCTCGTCGGCATGGCCCGCGACAAGCACATCGACGGGCAACTGCTGCAGCTGTTCCTGAGCAGCGGGGTGTATCGCCAGTATGGTGAGCGCTTCCTGCGTGCCGAGCAGATCGATGAGGTGGATGTCGACTATTGGTTGGCACAGATACAGGGCACGATTTTTTCGTGAGGGGAGGTGTGAGGTGCAAAAGGTGGCCTAGACTACAGGCATTAAATGCTCTGGCTACATGAAATTTTCACCGCTGCGACGACTCAAAGAGCGAATAAAAATATGAATGATAGTTCTGCAGCGGGCTCTCGATTAAGCGTACTTGACGGATGGCGTGGCATCAGCATCTTGCTGGTCCTGGCGTGCCACCTGTTGCCACTTGGCCCCAAGCCCTGGCAATTGAATTCCACCGCCGGCGTGATGGGCATGGCGATATTTTTTACCTTGTCGGGCTTTTTGATCACAAGTTTTTTGCTCAGCAACAGCAGTGTTGTTGACTTTCTGATTCGCAGGATCTTCAGAATTGTGCCGCTCGCCTGGTTGTACATGGCCATTGCGTTACCGTTCATGAACAGCCCATCGGAATTCTACATCGCAAACTTTCTGTTCGTTGCCAACTGGCCGCCCATGTGGCTTGGCAGTGCAAACGGCCATCTCTGGAGTTTGTGCATGGAGGTCCAGTTTTATCTCGCCATCGCCTTGATGGTGGTGCTGATGAGAAACAAGTGGATGGTGCTGATCCCGTTTCTCTGCATCGCCGTAACGCTGTACCGGGTCATGAATGAAGTCCATGTCGCAATCAATACGTATTACCGCATTGATGAGATACTGGCCGGGTGCATACTGGCACTGATCTACAACGGTCGGCTGGGCGACACCTTTGCGCAACTTGCGAAACACATGTGGATTGCGCAAATACTGCTAGCGCTGCTGTTTGTTGTATCCAGCCATCCCGAAGCGGGCTTCATGAACTACTTGCGCCCCTATTTTGCCGCAGCAATGGTCGGCAGCACGCTGTTCAATGGGCGGACACTCATTGCCCAGCTTTTGAATAACCGCCTCCTTTTTTATATCGCCACCATCTCGTATGCGCTGTACGTTGTTCACCCACTGTTAGAACAGACCTGGCTGGGCAGTGGAGATACCCTTGTCAAATATCTGAAACGACCCTTGTTGTTCGCCGCCGTTTTTGCCACCGCGCATATCTCGACGTTCTACTATGAAAAATGGTGGATTGCGTTTGGCAAGACGTTTTCCAGGAAAGTGGTCAGCCAGTCTGTTGCCGGCTAAATGTCCGCAGCCGGCGGTTCAGCAGGCTGGTGCTGGCCTGGTTTTCGCATTTTTTCGCATTGAGCTTTCTCGCCGATAGCCGGGCCGCGGATCAGCGCTCCGTGCTTTCGCGCGTGGGTACCATTCGACAAACTCGATGCAATTAGACTCGCCGTCTGCGCAGAGACCACTACACTTGATCCTGCTTCATGGAGCACCCCCAGGCACTGACTCACTTGCCCTGTGTGGACGTGAGGTCAGTCGCCCGGACCAACGGTGGCAGCCGTCGATAGCGTAGTGGACTATGTGCTTGCCACACCACCTGCGAAGTCCCAGACGAATGGGAGTACTATGATGAGTGGCTATAACGCTGTATTGGCGAGAAATACAGGAAAAGCTCCACAAGGGATAGGCCCATACTCACAAACCGTAGCGTTCTCTCACTATAATAATCTTTCAGCTCAGTTACCTGTCGACCCGGCAACCGGCGCCTTGGTAGCGGGTGGTGTAAAAGCGCAGGCTGAACAGTGTTTCAAAAACATCAAGGCGGTTATAGAAAGCATCGATCATGTGATGGAAGATGTCGTCAGGATTACAATCTTCCTTAAAAATATCGCCGATATCGACGCTGTTAATGGTGTCTATGCCGCATTCTTCCCTGGCTATGTTCCAGTGCTGACGACAGTCGCCGTGGCAGCGTTGCCCATGGATGCATTGGTGCAAGTGGAAGCGCTGATTTCAAACGGCGAAGGTACTATTCCACATGCGCCACAGGCAGGCGATCTGGTAAAAACTGTAAAGAACACGGAGAACGCACCGGTCAGCGCACTGTCGGCGCAGACAGTGGCTTTCTCGCATTACAATAACCTGTCGGCCCAACTGCCTATCGATCCTAAAACAGGCAAGTTGGTGGCGGGGGGTGTAAAAGAACAAGCTGTGCAGTGTTTGAAAAATATCAAGGCGATTTTAGAAAGTATTGATGTTCCTTTTGATGACATCGTAAAGGTCACTGTCTTCGTTAAAAACCTCGCGGATATTGAGGCTGTGAACGAAGTGTATACCACCTTTTTTCCGGACTCGGCCATTGCCAGGGCGGTCGCCTATTTTCCCGCGCGGACTACGGTAGCGGTCGCGGCGTTGCCCATGGATGCTTTAGTACAGATAGAAGCCGTTGTCTCACACGGGGATGGTACACCACCGCAACGTGTTGAAGACCGGCACGGGATTGTCATAAAGGCAAACAACACCGCTGGCGCCCCCAGGCATGCGCTGTCCACACAGACTGTAGCCTTTTCTCATTACAATCATGTCTCTGCGCAATTACCTTTAGATCCCAACACTGGAAAGCTGGCGGGTAGGGAGGTGAAGGAGCAGACCGAGCAGTGCTTGAAAAACATTAAAGCAATTGTCGAAAGTATTGATCACGCCATGAGTGATGTCGTCAAGGTCAATGTCTTCCTTAAAAGCATTGAAGATATTGCTGCAATGGATGAGGTTTACACGGCATTTTTCCCGGGCGGCGTTCCTGCACGCAGAATAGTGGGTGTGTCGGCGCTACCTGAAAATGCGCTGGTCCAGATCGACGTAGTGGTGGCGAACGCTGAAGGCACACCGCCGAAAAAATAGCAGGCAAATTTGCCTATCGCGGTGAGGAGAAAGGGAAGTCGGGGTGGGGCCCCGGCTTCCTTTTTTCGCTTACTGCGATCCCTCATGCAGCGACTGCAATTGCCCCGCACGTATGTTCCAGGCGCGGTTGATCGGGCTCTCAGGCTTCAATGCAAGGCGCTCGGCAACCAGGGCCTCGGCAAGTGCGCGGTTGCCCAGGCGAATGGCGGCTTCGGTCAACGTCCATGAGAAGACATCACGCTGCGCGTGACTACCGCCAAAGCGGTTGGCTTTGGCCCGTAGCGGCATCAACAACGCGATAGCCTGGGCATAATCACCACGCCCAAACGCCACCAGTCCTTCGCACGCTGGCACACCAATCTCTCTACTCATCATGGCGTTGGTACCAATGCCGGCAGCGGCCCGCCTCAGGGTATCCAACTGCTGAATCTGTGCCCGGCTGTTGCCAGTAGCCACGAATGACAGCATCGCGTTCACGTCGTTGAAGGCGTAGAAACCGTCTTCACAACGCGACTCCCATTTTTCGGCCAGTGCTGTCCAGCGATCGCCAACATCATGACCGAGCAGGGCAAGTCTCCAGAGCAGCGCTGATCCATCAAGCAGCTCAAGCGCCTGGCCAAACCCACCCGCTGAAATGTCCTCATCAAACAGACGCAGCGCGCCAGCCACATCATTCGCTTCAAGGAGGAACAGTGCGTTGTGCCACCACAAATGGAAGGCAAACATGCTGTTGGGAGCCCAGGCACTGGCGCTGGATGAAAGGTACCTGGCGCCTTCTTCGCTACGGCCCTGCATTTCCATGACATGGGTGACGGCATGCACTGCCCAGCCATCCTGCGGATTCAAGGCAACCGCCTCGCGACCCTGCTCTTCGGCCTGGCGGTAATCCCCTGACTCTTCCAGGCCAAAGGCATACATCCCTTTCACAAAGCCAAAGCCGGGAACGTCCTGATCCCAGCGCGGCATCACCCGCGCTATGCGATCACGCAGCATGTGCGAGTAACCCAGATAGAAGTCGCCCAGGTGCGCGAACTGCAGTGCCAGCAGATCGCGCGGGTGCTCGATTGCAACCCGCCCCCAGAGTTCGATTGCCCGCTCCCAGTCGCCGTCGAACCAGGCGCGTACCGCATGGATATGCTGACGCTCGCGATCATTCGCTTTCGCTGCCAGGCGCTCGGCTGCGTCCAGGCTTTTGACCAGCTCTGAGTCAAACGCTTTGTCGGTCGCAGTGGCAATCGCACCGGCACGAAAGGCGTAGGCCAGGGCAAAGTCCGGGTGCTGCGCGATGATGTGGTCAACGGCTGCCAGAGGATCGGCCTGGTAGGCATGCAGCAGATCGCAAGCGCTGTCCAGCGCATCGATTGCCGCTTGCGAGCCATAGGAAACAGGATTGCCACGCTGGTCGCGTTTGCTCATGGCTTGCTCCTGACCACGCCCTGAGGGTGGCTATGATCGAGATGTGAAGATCGCTCTCGATTGTCCCTCCCGAATTTGGCTCAGAGACACTTTTCCGACGAAACGTGAATGACTGTTTCTGGCCGCTAGCAAACCTTCGCGGCAGGCAGTTATCGACCCGATCCTGACAGTACCGAGCGGGGCGTCAAGATGGCCAAGGCAACCGCCACGATGAAGAGCGCCGGCACGTCACCTGTCAAATGCCCCATTTGCCCCGGCTGGGTTATAGCCTGGAAGGCCATGATTGCGCCGTGTACGGCGCTAGACCACACGGTGAACCAGATGAGGCTCAGATTGGCGAATGGATCACGTGCGGCCAGGATCAAGAACACGCCAAGTGTTGCGTAGATGCCAACGATCATCATCGGGTAGTCCGAGTGACCGACGTGCCAGGCCCAGCCGGACGGCCAGAACAGCATAAGTGGGTAGAGAGCAAGGCACGCGAGGCCAGCCAAAACCAAAACGACGCGTAAATACCTGAGGCGATCGACTACGGTCATGGCGGACTCCTTTTGGGGCCTATCCGGCAGTAGGCCAAGCATAGCTACTCATTTGCTATCGCTCCGTCCACCGGCTGCTTCTGGCCGAATCCAGCCTGTCACAAAGAGCTGAAAACGCGAACGTCGGTAGTTGATTGGGCCGCATCGGCGGCCCAGGCCAATCACAGGCGATCACTCCGCCGCCGATTGACCTGCTTGCATCGAGCGGCGCAACAACGCTGCCGTTGCCGAGCGCGCTTCGACTTCGTCCAGCAACGCCTCGACCAGTGCGAGGCTCATCTCTAGCGATTGTTCAGTCGCCCAGCGCAAACCGCGCACCTCGGCATTGACCATCTCACAGGCGTGGGCGTTGGTCTGGTAGGCGCTTTTGAGCAGGACGGAGGCGTGGACCAGGGCGTCTTCGGACGAGACACCGGCACGGACAGCGAAGAGTGGGTCGTGGCTGCCGTTGCAGGAGCCGAAGGTGGTGCTGGTTTGGGTAGTTAAGGGTGGATCGGGAACGGGTTTTGTCATTGTGGAGCTCCTTGATCAGTGGAACTGCCACGCATCGCTGCTAAACGAAATGGGTGGCAGCTGTACGCGGGTTAGCAGACCAGGGATCAAGGAACCCGGCGCGCACGAAGGCGCCCCGCGCACAGCCGCCATAACACGAGACAACCGGCATAAAAAAAGCGCCAGTTGATCGAGAACGGGCGCTGTTTGCACCTTGATCTTTGGACAGGCTGCTAAACCCGGTCGCTGAATTGGCAGCGACTGGGGGAGAGTAACGTGGTGGGTGGGGTAGGGCAAGGGGCTATCGGGTCAGAGAGACGAAAGCGATCAAAGAAGCAGGAGTACTTGAAGGCTTTTGGTAATCCGATAGCCGTCAAGTGGATGCAATTGTGAGAGGCTGCTTTCGACCCAAAGCTGCCCTCCGAGAAGGGGCGCTAACGGGTGATAGCGGTCATCCACGACCGGCAACGCTCGACCCCAAGTCGTCATTCGCTCAGCCTGTCAAGGTTCAGACCGGGCACTGCCGCGATTGCCAGACGGGCAGATTCGACAAACCAACTGACTGGAGCGTCGAGTACATAACCTTTGCGCTTGACGAACCCGATAGGCATCGTCGGCAGTGGCTCTTCCAGGGGGATCTCACTCAACAAGGGCGCTAGCCACGGTAGAGAAAGTATGGCCTGCGGAACTGGGGCGATCGCCTTGCCTTGGGTTGTGAGCACGAGCGAGGCCATGGATGAAGGGCATTCGATCATCTGGAGCGGCAAGGGCACATTGTGCTCGGCGAACCACCGGCGAACCCTTTCGCTGGTGCCGCCGTGCGAATGGTCGAGCAGCCAGACCGACCCGGTCAAATCGGCCAGACGATAAGCGTCTCGGCTGAAGGCGCCGGTGCGGGCAGAGATCGCCACGGCGACTTCCCCCAGAGGCTCGTAGCTCAGGTCCGCGCCGAGCACTTCCGGTAACAAGGACGTTATGGCCACATCAATCGTCCCATCGCGCAGCATCGGCAGCATTTCTGACACGAAGGCGTCGCGGATGGTCAGCCGGGCGTCGGGGTAACGGTTATGAAAGCGCTGTAGCGCATCGGGCAGGCAAAGCAGTGAGAATGCGGGCGTCACCGCTGCATGAACCCGCGCCACGCCCTGGCCTGACAGGCTCTGGATGGCTGCCCGTGCGTCCCCCACCTCGGCCAGGATGAGCTTGGCTCGTCTGAGCAGCTCCAGCCCGGCTTCATTCAGGCGTACGCCCTGTGGGCTTCGACTCAGCAGCGGTACCTGGAGATCAAGCTCCAGTTCCCTCAGCGACTTCGTGACGGCTGTCTGAGACAGCGCCAGGGACCGGGCTGCCGCCCGGATGGTGCCGTGCTCGGCAATCGCGACAAAAACCCGTAGTTGACTGTTCTTCACCTGGTTGGCCCCTATGGCAGCGTCCGATTAAGAGCCTTCAGTGAACACCAAAAGTGTTCGCTATGAAATCTATTCAGTAGTTAAACCAGGAGTGAATTTCTACGATGGCGGGATGCCGAGACCTCTGGCTATCGAATAAGAAAGGAGATGTCATGCAATCCCAGATCTACAACCAGGCTCCATCCGAGCCGGTCCTCCACGGCTTTCCAGCCCGCGAGGATGCCCTCTATACCAAGGTGACGCGGCGCATTGTCAGCTTCCTCTTCGTCTGCTTCGTCTTTGCCTTCCTTGACCGTATTAACGTCGGTTTCGCCAAGCTCGGCATGCAGTCTGACCTCGGTTTCAGCGAAGCTGTTTTCGGGTTGGGTGCGGGCATTTTCTTCCTGACCTACTTCCTTCTGGAGGTGCCGAGCAATCTGTTGCTGGCACGCGTCGGTGCACGGCGCTGGATTGCCCGCATCATGGTGAGCTGGGGACTGTTGTCCATCTGCACCCTGTTCGTTCAGACGCCCACCCAGTTCTATGCTGTGCGACTGCTGCTCGGTGCAGCCGAGGCGGGCTTCTTCCCCGGCGTCATGCTGTACCTGACCCAGTGGTATCCGGCCGCTCGACGCAGCCGCGTGATCACCCTGTTCATGGCGGCGATTCCAGTTTCCTGCATTCTCGGCAGCCCCCTGTCGGGCTGGGTCATGAAAGCCTTCGCCAATCAGGGAGACCTGGCGGCATGGCAGTGGCTTTACCTGATCGAAGGGGTGCCGGCCGTTATTCTCGGCCTGCTCACCCTGCGTCTGTTGCCAGACTCGATCAAACAGGCTAACTGGCTCAGTGCTGATGAGCAGCAGTGGCTTCTACAGCGCGTCGCCGAGGATGTGAAGCACTCCAGTGCCCACCGCGTGCGCGATGTCTTTCGCATGCCGCTGGTCTGGCTGCTGGCGTTCATCAACTTTGCGTTCCTCGCCGGTATCACGCTGGCGTTCTGGATGCCTTCGATGTTGCGCACCGCCGGCGTGACCAGCACCGTGGACATCGGTTTGATGGTAGCGATGCCGTATGTGCTGGCGATCATCGGCATGCTGGTCCTTGGCCGTACCTCTGATGCGTTGGTTGAGCGTCGCTGGCACTGCGCTGTGCCCGCCTTCATCGGTGCGTTGAGCGTGGCTGTCATGCCGTTCACCCTGCAAAACCCAACACTGCTGCTTATCGCCAGTGTCGGCGCCATCGGCGGCAACGTGATCGCCAACGCGCTGTACTGGAATCTGCCTACGGCAGTCATGTCGGGCGTCGCGGCCACTGTCGGTCTCGCCTTTGTCAACGCGTTCGGGCAACTGGCCGGATTCAGTGGCCCATCGTTGTTTGGCTGGCTGTCCGCGACCACGGGCAACGTGTCGCTCGGCCTGGGCCTTCTCGCCGCATGCCTCGCTCTGGGCAGCGTCGCGGTGCTCCTGATTCCCAAACAGTTAGTCAATCGCTGAACACAGGTGCAGCCAATGAATCACTATCTGACGGTCCATCAGCTCTTGAAGCACCTTGAGCACGGTGAAATGACCAGTGTCGAGCTGCTGCGCACCCAGGTGGCCCGTGTCTCGGCGACCGACCCAGCAGTCAATGCGGTTGCGATGCTGGATGTGGAGCGTGCTTTTGCGCGTGCCGCCGAAGCGGACGCAGACCGGGCTCGAGGTGTGAGCTGGGGGCCCCTGCATGGTTTGCCAATCACCGTGAAGGAGTCCTTCGACGTCGCTGGCCTGCCCACTACATGGGGCTATGAGGCGTTCAGGAACAACATCGCCAGCACTAACGCCGTGGCTGTCCAGCGTCTGATCGATGCCGGTGCGATCATCTTCGGCAAGACCAACGTACCTGTCTCACTGGCGGACTGGCAGACCTTCAATCCGGTCTATGGGACAACCAACAACCCGTGGGACGTGAGCCTTAGCCCGGGCGGCTCTTCGGGAGGGGCAGCCGCTGCGTTGGCCGCCGGCTATACCTCGCTCGAACTGGGCAGCGATATCGGCGCATCCATCCGCAATCCGGCGCATTATTGCGGCGTCTATGGCCACAAGCCGACATGGGGTCTGGTCCCGATGGCCGGCCATGCTTTGCCGGGTATCACCTGCATCGATTCCGTGGATATTGGTGTAGCCGGGCCTATGGCGCGCAGTGCATTTGACCTCGAGCTGGCGATGAGCATCCTCGCGCCACTTGCCCAAAGCTTTGGCCGCCACGGTTGGCGGAATACGGAGTGGAAATGCGGCGGGCGACCGGTCGCAGCGCTGCGTATTGCCGTCATCTGCGACGACCCAGTGGCCCGCGTTTCTAACGTGATCGTGGAGCGATTGCAGGAGCTGGCAGCATTCCTGCGCCCAAAAGTGGCCCATGTCAGCGAGAGCCACCGTCCGGTCGACAGTGTGGAGGCCCGCGCCGTGTACCTGCACCAGGTGCGGGCGGCGACCGGCGCATTCTTCTCCGACGAGGCCTATGAAGCGGCCCAGAAGGTCGCCAGCGGACTGGATCCGGCCGATATGAGCTACCGGGCCTGCCACTACCGCGGGGTTTCGCTCACGCACCGGGACTGGTTCGCCTGGGATCAGCGCCGGGCCAGGCTGAGTCAGCAATGGGAGGCATTCTTCGAGGATTTCGACCTGCTGATCTGCCCGGTCGCTACCACCCCAGCCTTCCCGCACAACCAGCAGGGCGAGCGCTGGGAGCGAATGCTCGACGTCAATGGGCAGCCTCAGGAAAGCACCGACTCCATGTTCTGGGCGGGCTACCCCGGTGTCGTAGGGCTACCGGCAACAGCGATTCCATTGGGCCTCGACCCTCGCGGGCTGCCTTTCGGAGCGCAGATTATCGCCCCGGCGTTTGCCGATCATGCCGCGCTGCGCTTCGCCCAGTGGCTTGAGCTGGAGTGGCATTCCTTCCAGGCACCCGCAAGCGTTCTGTAGCGCTGCCGCCGCCGGTAGCAAAAAAACAAACTGATTGCGATCCACCAAGTATCGACGGGCGAGATGTGCGCATTTCGCCCGAGCGTTGACTTATGCGCTAAAAATCTAAGAACAAGAGGTAGATTCATGCTGATTAAACAGAGCGTTCTGGCTGGATTGGGTTGTTGCCTGCTGGCTACGGGCATCCAGGCTGCCGGATTTATCGAGGACAGCAAAACATCTCTGCGTTACAGCCAGTTCTATTGGAATGAAAACGATGGTGGTGGCGTAGGCCCGACCCGGGACGAATGGGTGCAAGCTGCCCAGTTGAGCTTTAACTCGGGCTGGTACCACGACCTGTTGGGTGTCGACTACAGCTACGGTCTGGCCAACGATCTGAATATTGGAGAAAACACTACCAGCATCAGTAACCTGGAAGCACGACGCTCGGTGACAGATCCGCACGGCACCGCCAAACCGCTGGAGGCCTATCTGCGTAGCAAGTTCACTGGCGATGCAGGCGAATTGAATGTCGGCGCGGGCAAAAAGATCCGCCGCTACGGCCAATATCGTGATGACGTTACGCGTATTCTTCCTGCCGCAACGGTCGGTTATGACCTCGCGTATCGAGTGAGTTCGGTAGAGGCGCGCTACAGCCGCATTCATGCATTCAGCCCGCGTCAGGAAAACGGCTGGGGGGATGAGCTGACAAACTTCCGCGGCGATAAAATCGATGATCTTCGACTGTATGCGCTTTCTTGGAAAACGCCAGTCGGTAGCACGCTGCGTACAGAATATGCAGAGTCCGCCGACTATTTGCGCGAAACGATGGCAAAAGCCGAGCACACCTTTGATCTCGGCTCGGGCCGGGGTATTGATGTCTATGCAACCGTCGGCAATCAGCAGGATGCCGGCAAGTTGTTTGAATATGGTGGTGTGAAAGGCCTGTACGAGCCTGAACAGAACCATGACGCGCGCTACATGGACCTTTCGGTTAAGTACCGTGCCGGGCCCTACTATGTCGGATTTAACTACAACAAAGTTTGGGGTGATGACTACGATCGTTTGTTTTTTGCAAAGGATCATGGCACGTGGGATAGCAGTGCCAAAGCGTTTTACTACTTTGGTTTGAAAAATGAAGAGATGTACAAGGTCAGCGCGGGTGTGAATTTCGCAGGGCTTGGCATGCCGGGCCTCACGTTTGATACCTATTATGCAATGTCCACCCATGCAGCAGGCTACAACGGTTTCTCGCGTAACGACCTTCAGACCGTATTGCAATATGCATTCCAAGGGTATCTCAAAGGTTTCAGTGCTATTTGGTTGCACGAAGAATTCGAGACCCAGGGTTCACCTGATGGTATTACGCGATTTACCGCAAGCCGTGGCCCCGCAGGTATCCTGACCCATAATGCTGACCGGCTGTACTTCAATTACCAGTACAACTTCTGATTTCACCAATCCTCACTAGGGCCCTATTCAAATCGGGTCCTGGATAGTAGTCGCTGAGTGGCTAAGTCCACTTGCAGCTTATGCATTGCAGTCAAATAAATTATAGGTGATAAGCAAAATGGCCAAGGCCGCCGATGTCGTTGTGCAATGCCTGGAAAACGAAGGGGTCGAGTATGTGTTCGGCATCCCTGGTGAAGAAAACCTCGATTTGCTCGAATCGCTGCGCAAGTCGCAGATCAAACTGGTCCTGACCCGTCACGAGCAGTCCGCCGGCTTCATGGCCGCCACCTATGGCCGCCTGACCGGCAAGACCGGCGTTAGCCTGTCGACCCTGGGCCCAGGCGCGACCAACCTGGTGACCGCTGGGGCCTACGCCTATCTGGGTGGCATGCCGATGTTGATGATCACCGGGCAGAAACCGATCAAGAAGTCCAAGCAGGGCCGGTTCCAGATCATCGACGTGTGCGGCATGATGGACCCCATCACCAAGTACACCCACCAGTTCGCGTCCGCCGACAACATCCCGTCGCGCATGCGTGAAGCGTTCCGCTTGGCGGAAGAGGAAAAACCGGGCGCGGTGCACCTGGAGCTGCCGGAAGACATTGCCGCCGAGCAGACCGATGCCTTGCCGATACCGCCAAGCCTGCACCGTCGACCACTGGCCGAGCACGTCGCCATCGAGGCGGCGGTCATGAAGCTGCGCGCCGCCCGTAGCCCGATCCTGGTGATCGGCGCCGGCGCCAACCGCAAGATGACCGCCAAGGTCCTCAAGCAGCTGATCGACCAGACCGGTATTCCCTTCGTCACCACCCAGCTGGGCAAGGGCGTGGTCGACGAACGCAACCCGCGCTTCCTGGGCAATGCCGCATTGTCCTCCGGTGATTTCGTCCACCGTGCCGTCGAAGCCGCCGACCTGATCGTCAACATCGGCCACGACGTGATTGAGAAGCCGCCGTTCTTCATGGTCCATGGTGGTACCGAAGTCATCCACATCAACTTCCGTTCCGCCGAAGTCGATGCCGTGTACTTCCCGCAGATCGAAGTGATCGGCGACATCGCCAACGCGGTCTGGCAGATCGCCGAGGGCCTGGGTGACACTGCGCACTGGGACTTCACCCGGCTGATGGCGATTCGCGAAGCCAACGAAGTGCAGATCGCCGAAGGTGCCGACGACGACCGCTTCCCGGTGTACCCGCAGCGGCTGGTGGCCGACATCCGTCGCACGCTGCCGTCCGAGGGCATCGTGGCGCTGGACAACGGGATTTACAAGATCTGGTTCGCCCGCAACTACAAGGCGCATAAGCCGAACACTGTGCTGCTGGACAACGCCTTGGCGACCATGGGTGCGGGCCTACCGTCGGCGATGGCCGCGCACCTAGTGTACCCGGACCGGCCGGTAGTGGCGGTATGCGGTGACGGTGGTTTCATGATGAACAGCCAGGAGCTGGAGACCGCGGTGCGGTTGAAGATGAACCTGACTGTACTGATTCTGCGCGATGACGGTTACGGGATGATCCGCTGGAAGCAGGCCAACATGGGCTTCACCGATTTCGGCCTGGACTACGGCAACCCGGACTTCGTCAAATATGCCGAGGCCTATGGTGCCAACGGGCATCGGGTGGAAAGCGCGGAGGCTCTGTTACCGCTGCTTGATCATTGCATTTCCAACCCCGGTGTTCACGTGATCGACTGTCCGATGGACTACAGCGAGAACGACCGCATCCTCAATACCGAGTTGCGCGAGCGGGCCCTGGCGATCTGAAACCCCGTAGCTGCTGGCGCATGGCAACGTGGGAGTCCGTGAGTACTCCCGGGCTTTTTGCCCCTGCTTTGCACACGAGCGCAGCATGACGGCAGCGGCTACAGAACCCAGCCATTTGCTGGTTTTTTTGCTTTTGGCGCGTGGCATTTCCTTGTGCCGACCTGCGGCGCTCCAGCATGAATCAATCCTCTTGACGACATCAGGCTACCTCGCTAGCATTCTTCATGAATACCACATGTATACATGAGGTATGGATAACAACAAGAGGAGTCATGAATTGACCAAGCAGCTGCGTAAAGAAGATCTGGGGCTCTGGTTCACTGGGCCTAACATCGGCATGGCGGAGATCGCAAAACTCATTGGGTACCGGGTTGCGATTCTGGACGTGGAGCACGGCATCTTCGATCTGGCCACGCTCGACAGCTTCATTCCGTTTCTGAAGGCATTGGGCTTCGAGGTATTCGTCAAGGTGTTGGGCCCCACCCGTGAAGCAGTGCAACAGGCACTGGACTTCGGAGCCGATGCGGTGGTCATCCCGCATATCAGTAGCGTTGCCGAGGCCCGGCGCGTCTGCGGCTACGCCAAGCTGCCACCGCTGGGTGACCGTAGCCTCGCCGGAGGGCGTACGACGCAGTTCGCCTACCCGGCAGACGCCTGGATCGAGCAGCAGAACACCCACACGCGCTGCTATCCGATCATCGAAGACGCACAAGCACTCGAAGAGATCGACGGCATTCTTGCCTTGCCCATGGTGGATGGCGTTTTCATCGGCCCCACCGACCTTTCGATTCGCCGCAACCGGGGCATCTACAAGAAGCAGCCCGGTGACTGGGACGACATCGGCGTGATCGTTGAAGCAGCGAACGCGGCCGGCAAACCCTGGATCTTCCCAGCCTGGAGCCCGGAGGAAAAGGCCTTCGCCATCGAGCATGGGGCAGCGCGTATCTTCATCGCCATGGAGCAGTTCGCCTTGGCCATGGGCTTGCGCCAACTCTGGGATGCATCCGTCAGCCTGCTTCCCGAGCAGGCGTAAGCGCGGGTGGCCGGGCAAACACTACCGACAGTTGATAAGGGGATTTCGCCGTGGTGAGCAACAGCAAGGTTCCGCTCGATCGGTCCGACCACACCTGGGCTTGGATGACGACCGCCATTCTCGCCATCGCGATGGTCATTTCATTTGTCGACAGGTTCGCACTCTCGCTGCTCGTGGCCCCGATAAAGACAACGCTGGCGATCAGCGACGTGCATATCGGCCTCCTGCACGGCCTGGCCTTCGGCCTGTTCTATTCGATCCTCGGCATTCCCTGTGGCTGGCTGGCAGACCGCTGGTCCCGTACCGGAACCATACTGCTGGGGATGCTGATCTGGTGTGCGGCAACCGCGGCGTGCGGGTTGGCCAACAGCTTCACCGGCCTGCTCCTTGCGCGGATGCTGGTTGGCGCAGGTGAGGCGGCGCTCGCACCGGCCGCCTATGCAGTGATCTATGAACGTTTTCCCAAGGCGATTCTCAACCGGGCGTTGACGTTGTTCCAGGCCGGCGCAGTTATCGGCGCGGGGACCGCGTTCTATATCGTCGGGTCGTTGTACGAATGGCTGGAACCGATCGGTGTCATCGACCTGGGCTGGGTCACAGCACGACAGCCTTGGCAGTCGACGTTCCTGCTGGTGGCACTGCCGGGGCTGCTGTTGCTGCCGGTATTGTGGTGGGTGCTGAAGCGCGGCGAAGGTGTCGCTCATCAAAATGCACCTGCCGAATTAGCCCAGCATAGCGGTGAGAGCCAGAAAGTCATTCCGTACCTTGTTGAAGATCGCACGTTCATTGCTGCCGTCTTCGTAGGCATGGCGGGCCTGCTGACCATGAGCTATGCGCTGCTCACCTGGATCCCCGCGATTTTCGTTCGTGAGTTTCTCTGGCTGCCTGGTGAGATCGGTCGAATTTATGGCGCGGTAGTGCTGTTCTCGTGCATCGGTGGAATGTTTGCCGCCGCATGGATCGCTGACCGTCTTTCAAGCCAGTCGCAAGACATCTGCTCAGCCCTGCGTGTCCCGCTCGTTGCCGGGGTTCTGGCGATCCCTGCCGGCCTGGTGTTCCTGCTTGCTGGCGGGCCCGTTGGTGTGCTCATCGCCTGTGCCGCGCTGCATGGTCTGTGCACCTGTTCCATCGGCATCGCTCCGGCGCTTATCCAGAAACGCTCGCCGGCAGCGATCCGTAGCCGCGTCTCCGCCCTCTACGTGATGGTCGTGAACATCTGCGGCCTGGCTGTCGGGCCGATGCTCGTCGGCGGCGTCGTCGAGTGGCTGGGCGGCGGCGCCGCTGGCTTGCGAACTGCGGTACTCATCGTGGGCGGGGGCGGGCTGCTGCTCTCGGTGACGACGTTGGGTCTGTACCTTGGATGGCATAGGGTTCCTGGGCGTGCATCAGCCGAGGTCCGGTGACCTGCGGCAATTCCTTCGCAAAAAATAATGAAAAGAGGAGCTGGAAAGTGCGAATTACCGTTATTCAGAAAAATGTTTCCGCTGACAAGGAGGCCAACCTGGCCTCGGTGCAGCAGCTGGTCGAACGTGCGGTAGAACAGGATCGACCAGACCTGGTCATCTTACCGGAAATGATCGCCTGCATCGCCGGTTCGCCGCTATCGATGAAAGCGTCTGCCGAACCGTTCCCGGGTGGTGAGGTATATGAGCGCTTCTCTGCCCTGGCCAGGCGCCTGAAGGTGAACCTGCATATCGGCAGCGCCATGGAACTGGAGGATGAAAAGGTTTACAACACTTCGCTGGTATTCGGTCGCGAGGGCGAGTTGCTGGCCAAGTACCGCAAGATCCACCGCTTTGACGCGGTGCTGGCCGATGGCTCGGAACTGAAGGAGTCGGCCCATGTCGAGGCGGGCGAGGATGTCGTCTGTATCGACATCGACGGTGTCCGGGTCGGCCTTGCTATCTGCTACGACCTGCGCTTCCCGGAGCTGTTCCAGGCACTGTGCGATGAAGGTGCGGAGCTGATCGTGGTGCCGGCCGCGTTCACCTTCCAGACCGGTGCCGACCATTGGGAAGTGCTGCTGAGGGCGCGCGCAATCGAATGGCAATGCTACGTCGCAGCGCCTTGTCAGGTAGGCACCTTCGACAGTGGCAAGTACATGACCTGGGGGCATTCGATGATCATCGATCCCTGGGGCCAGATTGTCGCGCAGGCCTCGAGCACCGAGGCGTTCGCCAGCGCCAGCATCGACCGGAACTATCAGCAGGCCATTCGCACGCGCATGCCACTGAAGAACCACCGGCTGATCGCTCGTCGATTCGTCGCCAACTGAAGGGGAGGGTATCCAATGTTCAAGATCTGTCCAATGCCCGACTCGATGCCCGTGAGCCTGATGGAACGCGCACTGAATGCCGAGCCTGCCACGATTGGCCATTTCCGCCTGATGGGTTTCCCGGACAGCGCCATACGGCCCTTGCACCCGGTACCCAGGGTTGCCGGCCCCGCGGTTACCCTGGCCCTGCCGGCAGCCGACTCGACGCTGTTGCACCATGCGGTCGGTCAACTGCGCCCCGGGGATATCGTGGTTATCGATCGTCTGGGCGACACGCACCATGCCTGCCTTGGCGGTGGCGTGGCCTACGCCCTCGCCAAGGCGGGCGTTGGTGGCGTCATCATCGATGGCCCAGTGGCAGACCCGCAGGAGCTGCGCGATGTGGGCCTGGCCGTCTGGGCCAGGGGCGTGGCGAGCATCACGACGCGCCTGCAAGGCATTGGCGGGCGAATGAATGTGCCGGTGTGTTGCGGTGGTGCGGTGGTGATGCCAGGGGACCTGGTCATCGCTGATGAAGGCGGTGTTGTGTTCATTCCCCGCGAAGAGGCAGCGCACGATATCGAGCGTGCAGTATTGCTACAGGAAACCGAACAGAAAGGGCTTCCGCTGCTGGGTAAAGACAAGACATTGGGCCTGTTGACCGGCGCCAGCGCGATGGTAATGGGCAAGCTCGAACAATAAGCAGTCAAGTTTCCGAAAAAACCTGTCAATCCTGCGCTCACGAATATTCATATCGTGGGTCTGGGTGATCTTTCGCCGAAAAACTCGCGCGCCATTGTATATGCGCGGGTTCGGTTGATCAGCTTAGAGGTGGGTAATAATGATAAAAACAATAAACATGCGGAAAACTATGGGTCATGCACGCCGGCTGCTTCCCTTCGCCGGCAGCAGCCTGACGTTGCTTACACTAGCCTGTGCCAGTGCGCAGGCTATGGAAATTCCGACCGGAAGTGAAGACTGGCAGGTACGCTGGGATAACACCCCGCGTTACACCTTGACCCAGCGCGTCGAGTCCCAGGACAAGGCGATTATCAACGCTGTAAACAATAACGATGGCGATCGAAACTTCGATCGCGGAATTGTTTCCAACCGTCTGGATGTATTGTCCGAGTTCGATGCCATTTACAAGAATAAATATGGCATGCGCGTTTCAGCTGCCGGCTGGTATGACTTCCAGTATGACAAGGATTTGGATAACGATTCGCCGGCAACTTCCAACTATATGAAAAATGGCGTGCCGGCAGTTGGCCTTACCCGCTTTACCGAGCGCTACTTTGCCGGCCCGAGTGGTGAGTTCCTTGATGCCTTCGTCTTTGGTGGTTTCGATGTTGGTGACGTGCCGGTGGATGTCAAGGTCGGCAGCCACAGCATCTACTGGGGCGAGAGCCTGGGCCTGACTGCCTTCATCAACGGCATCGCGTATGCGCAGATGCCGCTGGATATCGGCAAGGGCCAGGCGATTCCCGGAATCGAGGCCAAGGAGCTGTTTCGCCCGCTGAACAATGTCTCCTTCCAGATGCGGCCAACCGATTCCCTGTCGGTTGCAGGCCAGTACTTCCTGGACTGGGAACAGAACCTGTTCCCCGAAGGCGGCACCTACCTGGGCTCGAGCGACATCAACATCGGTGGCAACGAAGGCTCGTTGATCGCCGGGCCCAATCGCTTCCTCAAAGGCAAGGACATCGACCCGCGCGACCATGGCGACTGGGGGCTTTCAGCGCGCTGGTCGCCGGAGTGGCTGCAAGGCACGCTGGGTTTCTACTACCGCAATTTCTCCGACCGGATCCCGCAGTTGCTACTTGAGGGCGCGCCGCCCGCCAATGGTGTCGCCGGCCGTTACCACTGGGCCTATGCCGATGACATCGATCTCTACGGCATCAGCTTGTCGCAGAACTACGGCGGGGTTTCCGTCGGCGCCGAACTGTCCTACCGGCGCAACATGCCGCTGGTAAGCATTGCCGTGCCCGTCACTGCACTTCCCCAGCACGGTGAAACGCCCGGGGCGCGGGGTGAAACCCTGCACGGCGTCCTGAACCTGGTGGGCGTGATGAGCGGTAACGGCATTTATGACTCCGCCGGATGGAGCACGGAGCTTGCCTGGAGCCACCTGGTCGACGTCACCGACGGTGAACAGTTCTACAAGGGCAATCGCAACTACCGGGCGCTTGATCAGGCAGATCGCGATGCCTTCGTGCTGACCACGACCTACACGCCGACCTGGTTGCAGGTTTTCCCAGGCGTGGACCTGTCGATGCCGATGGTGATCAGTGCCGGCATTGGCGGCAACTCACCGGTTGCCAACGGTGGCAACGAGGAAGCTGGCAGCTACAGCATCGGCATTGCCGCTGACATCGCGCAGAAGTACAAGGCCGACCTCAAGTACATCGACTTCTTCGGCGACTACAGCACCAACCCCAAAACGGGCGCCGTACAGGTGGCCAATGGCGGATCGGCGCTGCTGGAAGACCGCGGGATGCTTACCTTGACCCTCAAAACCACTTTCTGAAAGACGGGGACAACATGTTCAACAAATATTTGATGATGGGCCTGATGTGTACCCTGGCAGGTTCGGCCCATGCCGCGGTGACACCCGCCGAAGCGCAACAGTTGGGTACCCGTCTGACGGCGGTTGGCGCCGAAAAGGCCGGCAACGCCGACGGGTCCATCCCGGCCTACACCGGTGGCCTGACGACGCCACCGCCAGGGTTCCAGAAGGACTCGGGGGTTCGCATCGATCCCTTTGCGACGGAAAAGCCGCTGTACTCCATCAATGCACAGAACATGGGGCAGTATGCCGAGCGTCTCACCGAGTCGGTAAAGGCGCTGATGAAGCGTTACCCGAGTTTCCGTATTGATGTCTATCCGTCGCACCGCACCATGGCCGTGCCGGAGCAGATCCAGGCATCGACCCTGGCCAATGCCCTGAGTGGTGAAACCATTGATGGCGGCCTGGGGGTAAAGAACGTCAAGGCCGGCTATCCGTTCCCGATTCCCAAGGATGCCTACCAGGTCATGTGGAACCATTTGCTTCGCTATAGCGGCGATGCAATGGAGTATCGCTACAAGAGCTGGAACGTCGACGCCTCGGGACGACCGATCCTGGCCACCGAAGGGATCAACTCCGATGACTTCCCTTACTACCATGCGCCCGGCGCCGATACCTTCTGGCGCCTGAAGGTGCGCTACCTGGGGCCGGAGCGTCGCAACGGCGAGGCCATTCTGCTGAAGGACGCCATCGATGTGGTCGGCAAGGGGCGCAGCACCTGGCAGTACCTGCCGGGCCAGCGCCGCGTACGCCTGGCGCCAACCCTGGCGTTCGATACGCCCAACCCGGGCACCGGTGGCGCGACGACCTACGATGACGCCTTCGTCTTCAACGGGTCGATGGAGCGTTACGACATGAAACTGGTCGGCAAAAAGGAGATGTACGTTCCGTACAACACCTACAAGATGACCTACGAGACCAAGCCTGAAGACCTGCTGACCCCCAATCACCTCAACCCGGATATCGTGCGTTGGGAACTGCATCGCGTCTGGGTCGTGGAAGCGACCCTCAAGGAAGGCAAGCGTCATATCTACAGCAAGCGGACCTTCTACATCGACGAAGACAGCTGGGCGGCACTGGCCAGCGATGAGTATGACGGCCACGGCCAGCTCTACCGCACCGTGATCGCCACTCCAACCCAAAGCTACGACGCGGTTGCGCCGTTCACCAGTTCCTACTTCGCCTATGACCTGATCGCCGGCAACTACGCGCTGGTCGTGCACCTGGGTGGGGAAAAAGGCGGCCTGAAGTACATCAAGCCGCTCTCCGAGCGCGACTGGAACGCCGATTCACTGGCGGGCACCGGCGTGCGCTGAACCGGACAGGAGCCCTTCCCGGGCCTGTACCGGGAAGGGCCTTCTCGGGCGATTTTAGGAGTGATGAAGTCATGAAGGTCCATTCCCTGCTGGTTTCACTGTTCATCGGGGTGGCCGGCATCCAGCCGGCATGTGTAGTGGCTCGCGACAGCTTCCAGGATGTCCTGGATTCGCCAGCTGTCAGGACCGAGCTGTCCTCCCGGCAATTGATCACCGGGCTTGCGCAGGCCGGGACGCGCATCGTTGGGGTAGGGCGTCGTGGCCACATTGTCTTTTCCGATGACGGTGGCCGCACCTGGCAGCAGTCCCGGGTGCCGGTCTCCTGCGACCTCAACGCGGTGCATTTTCCCAGCCCGCAGGTGGGCTGGGCAGTCGGCCACGATGGTGTAGTGCTTCGTTCCACCGATGGTGGGGCGTCGTGGGAGCGCAAGCTCGATGCACGCATGGCCCGGGACCTGCTCCCGGCAGAGGGCGAAAATGGCAGCGCCGCACTGGCAGACCTGTCGTTCCTTGGCCTGTGGTTCGAGACAGAACGGCAGGGGTTCATAGTCGGTGCCTTCAACCAGATCTGGCGTACCACGGACGGGGGCACCACGTGGGAGAAGTGGTCCGACAGGGCCGAAAATCCGATGGGGTTGCACCTGTACGCGGTCCGGGCGATTGGCGAAGACACCTATGTTGCCGGAGAGGCCGGCCTGCTCATGAAACTGGATCGCCAGGCAGGGCAGTTCAAGCGCCTCGACAGCAACTTCGCCGGCACCTTTTTCGGCATCACCGGCATGCCGGGGCACCTGATCGCCTACGGGCTCAGGGGCAGCATTGTGGTGTCCAGTGATGCGGGTAGCCATTGGCGCGCTGTCGAGACCGAGGTTGCGACCTCGTTGATCGCCGATGGCATGACCGCGACAGGTGACGTGATGCTGTTGAGCCAGGACGGCCAGGTCCTGGCCAGCCGCAGCAAGGGCACCGGTTTTACCAAGGTCGCCGGCCTGGCACCTGTTTCGGTTGCCGCCTCCCTGGTCCCGCTGGACGACGGCCAGACCTTGGTCGTGGGAAGCGGGCAGGGGCTGAGCAGGCAGGTGCTCCGTTGAGCCGACTCATGAGTGGAGAATAATCGTGGCGTTTTCAACTGAGAAAGAAGCCGAGATGCCCGTGGTGTCCGATTACCGGCACTTCGATCGGAACTCGGGCGGGTGGCTTGAACGCATGGTGTTCAACTACCGGATTGTCCTGCTGATGCTCTGCACGGTGCTGACCGTCGTGTTGGGTTATCAGTTGAAGCACATCAATATCAATGCCAGCTTCGAGCGGATGATTCCGCAAAGCCATTCGTATATCCGCAACTATCTGGACAACAAGGGTGAGCTGCGGGGGCTTGGCAATGTCATCCGGGTCGTCGTCGAGCGCACCGATGGCGATATCTTCGACCCGGAATACCTGGCGGTCCTGCAACGGATCAACGATGAGCTGATCCTGATCCCCGGTGTCGACCGGGCATGGGTGAAGTCGATCTGGACGCCAGCGGTGCGCTGGATGGAGGTCACCGAGGAAGGCTTTACCGGTGGGCCGGTGCTGCCCGCCAGCTACGATGGCAGCCCCCGGCAAGTGCAGTTGCTGCGGCAGAATATCAACCGCGCCGGCCTGGTCGGCAGCCTGGTCGGCACGGACCTCAAGTCGGCAATGATCGTCGTTCCGTTGCTGGATGTGGACCCGGCGACAGGCCAGAAACTGGATTACAGTGCGCTGTCCACTGCGCTGGAGGAGCGCATCCGCAGCCAGGGAACGGCGGACATCAAGGTTCACATCATCGGTTTTGCCAAGCTTGTGGGCGACCTGATCGATGGGCTGATCCAGGTCTTTTTCTACTTCGCGATCGCCGCGATCGTCGCAGCGGCGATCATCTATGCCTATACCCGCTGCTTGCGCAGCACAACCCTGGTGATCGCCTGCTCGATCATCGCGGCAATCTGGCAACTGGGCCTCTCTACCGTGCTGGGGTTCGACCTGGATCCTTACTCGATGCTGGTGCCGTTTCTGGTCTTCGCCATCGGGGTGTCCCATGGCGTGCAGAAGATGAATGGCATCATGCAGGACATCGGGCGCGGTACCCACAAGTTTGTGGCGGCACGCTATACCTTCCGCCGCCTGTTCCTGGCCGGGGCGACGGCGCTGGTCGCGGACGCCGTGGGCTTCGCGGTGCTGATGGTGATCGACATTCCGGTCATCAAAGGCCTGGCATTGTCGGCCAGCATTGGCGTTGCGGTGCTGATCTTTACCAACCTGCTCCTGTTGCCCGTGCTGCTTTCCTTCACCGGGGTGGGGGCGAACGCGGCGCGTCGTAGCCTGGCTCAGGATGGGCATACCACGCGTACATCGCTGTGGGACGGCCTGGTTCATTTCACCTCGCGACGCTGGGCAACCTTTGCGCTGGTGGGGGCCGCCGTCCTGGTGCTGGCAGGTTTCGCAATCAGTACTCACCTGAAGATTGGCGACCTTGATGCAGGGGCACCTGAATTGCGCCCCGATTCACGTTACAACCGGGACAACGCCTACATCACCCAGCACTACTCGCTGTCCAGCGACCTTTTTGCGGTGATCCTGAAGACGCCTGCCAACGGCAGCTACAAATATGAAAGCCTTGTAGAGGCTGACCGTCTTGCGTGGGCATTGCGAGGCGTACCGGGTGTGCAGATGACCACGTCGCTGGTGGATGCTGTGCGCCAGGTCACCAGTGGAACGTTTGAAGGCAGCCCGAAATGGCTGACCCTTTCGCGCAACCAGGACATTCTCAACTATGGCAGCCAGGTGGCTTCGGTCAACAACCCGGAGCTGTTCAATGGTGATGCTTCGGTGATGCCGGTTATCGCATTCCTGACCGATCACAAGGCGCAAACCCTGGATCAGGTGCTGGCGGTTGCCGAGCGGTTCATCGCGGAGCACAGTACGGGGGACCGGCAGTTCATGCTGGTGGCGGGCAGCGCGGGGATAGAGGCGGCAACCAATATCGTCGTGCGAGACGCCAATCGGGCCATGCTGATGTATGTCTATGCGGCGGTCATTGTGCTGAGCTACATCACCTTCCGCAGTTGGCGGGCAGTGCTGGTTGCAGTCATTCCGCTGATCATGACCTCGATCCTGTGCGAGGCGCTGATGGTGCTGCTTGGCATCGGCGTCAAGGTTGCGACATTACCGGTCATTGCGCTGGGGGTCGGCATCGGCATCGACTATGCGCTCTACTTGCTGAGCATCCAGTTGGCCAGGCAGCGGCGGGGGGACTCGCTTGCCGATGCCTACAGCCATGCCGTGGCCTTCACCGGCAAGGTGGTCGGCCTGGTCGGCATGACCCTGGCGGTGGGTGTCGTGACCTGGGTCTTTTCACCCATCAAGTTTCAGGCGGACATGGGCATTCTGCTGGCCTTCATGTTCGTGTGGAACATGCTCGGCGCGCTGATCCTGGTACCTGCGCTGTCGCATTTCCTGCTGCCCGACGGTTCCCTTGCGCAGCGACGAGCCGTCGCCGGAAAGGTGCAATGGGTTTAAGCTGTGTTTCCGGGGCCTCGCTGGAGGCCCTTTCGGTCAAGATGGGTGTCACCGTTATACGTCGCGCATTTCTCATGTATACTCATCGCCATGCAATACCCCTTCAGGTATGTGAGTAGGCACATGGAAAACAAAGTCGCAGAACCAGGCACGGACTCGGTTAAAACCCGGACCTATGACTTCATTCGAAACAGCATTTTGCGTGGCACCTTCCCATCGGGATCATTCGTTGAAGAAGGAATGGTTGCCAATGAAATAGGGGTGTCGAGGACACCTATCCGGGAAGCCTTCAACAAATTGAGCGCCGAAGGCTTCGTCGAGCTGATTCCGCGCCGCGGTGCGAGGGTCCGCGCGATTTCACCGAGTGAGATGCATCAGTTTTTTGAAACCCGGATTGTACTTGAAACATATGCCGCACGTCGTGTATGTGACATTCGTCCTCCTATTCCCGAGCGGGTTGATGAACTGATAAGTGAAATGGCAAGGCTTACGCATTTCATCATGGCGCATGAAATAGCAGAGCTTGATAGGGAGTTGCATCGTATTATCGTAGAGCTTTCCGGGAATGAAGTGCTGTTAGAGCTTTATGATGCCTTGCAGTTTCGGCATTTGCTGGCTTGTGCATCCATTCCGATCGATGAAAAACTGTTAAGTGTAGTGATGGAAGAACATAATGAATTGGTTGAGGCACTTAAGAAATACGATGAAACCGCCTTGCTGAAGATTCTTTGTCAACATTTGGATCCCAATCTTGCGTTGCGTTTCAGACGCTTCTGAACGTACATTGGGACACTAAATCAGGGCCTTTGGCGCTGATGTCGCGGGCAGTCAGCCCGAAGTGGTGGTTACACCGGGAGAGGGTGTGCTGCTGCGGCCCAACCATCCGGCAGGTGTTTGGGTTTTTCATCGCGCATAATTTATCTGGATAGTGCCGAACAGATTTAAAGTCTGTCAGCAGTTGCGGAAACGAGGGCAATGCCCTCGTTTTTTTTTGATCTTCTAAAATTCTATTACATGGTTGAATTTTTGGTTTTAATTTCAATGCATGGACTTTTGAATCGCCCCTGGTTTCCTAGAAACCTACAGGCCTAATAATGAGGCCTTGAAGTGTCATGAGTCGTTAGCTTTACCTCAAAGAGTTCAAGATCGAAGCGGTCAGGCGATCCTCGATGGAAGCTGGAAGCCGCCAGTGATCAAGAAAACCAAGTGATCCGAATTTGTTGAAGCCCGCCTATCTCGGGCGGGCTTTTCGTTTCAGGAATGTCCGCTTATGGCCGGTAGCTGCCCTCCATGAAGGGCAGCTTTAGGTCGACCCAAGTCATACAGCGCTCTGGGCCGGCAGTACCCAGAGCAGAATACCTTCCTTGAATTCACACGTTCGGTATGTGCTGCAGGCAAGATGAGGGCTTAGTTCACCATCACCTCGTCCAGTGCCTGCTCGAGGGTGCTGACCGTGCGCTCGATATTGTGCAGCTTTTCGAGTCCGAACAGACCGATGCGGAAGGTCTGGAAGTCGGCCGGCTCGTCGCATTGCAACGGCACTCCGGCGGCGATCTGCAGGCCGTGGTCGGCAAATTTCTTGCCGCTCTTGATGTCGGCATCATCGGTGTAGCTGACCACTACGCCAGGGGCCTGAAAGCCGGCAGCGGCCACGCTTTTGATGCCTTTGCCGGTCAACATTGCGCGCACCCGATCGCCCAGCGCCTGTTGTTCGCCGCGGACCTTGTCGAAACCGTAGGCTTGCATCTCTTTCATCACGTCGTTGAATCGCGCGAGGGAATCGCTGGGCATGGTCGCATGGTAGGCATGTCCGCCCTGTTCGTAGGCCTGCATGATCTGCAGCCACTTTTTCAGGTCGCAGGCAAAGCTGCTGCTCTGCGTCTGCTCGATGCGCTCGAGGGCCAAGGCACTGAACATCACCAGGGCGCAGCAAGGGGAGGCGCTCCAGCCTTTTTGCGGTGCGCTGATCAGCAGGTCGACTGCGCACTTGTGCATATCAACCCAAATCGTGCCGGAGGCGATGCAGTCCAGCACGAACAGGCCACCCACCGCATGCACGGCGTCGCCGACGGCCCGCAGGTAGTCGTCGGGCAGGATGATCCCTGATGAGGTTTCAACGTGGGGGGCGAAGACAATCTGCGGCCTCGAAGCCGCAATGGCTGCCAGCACTTCGTCCAGCGGGGGAGGCGCATAGGCAGCCTGGCGACCCGTGTCGACCGGTCGGGCTTTCAGCACCGTGGTGGCCGCCGGTATTTTGCCCATCTCAAGGATCTGGCTCCAGCGATAACTGAACCAGCCGTTGCGTATCACCAGGCATTGCTGGTCGCTGGCAAACTGTCGCGCCACCGCTTCCATGCCGAACGTGCCGCTGCCCGGGACTACCGCAACAGCCTGGGCGTTGTAGACCTGTTTCAGGGTCCTGGAAATGTTCTTCATCACGCCTTGAAATGACTGCGACATGTGGTTGAGCGAGCGGTCGGTGTAGACCACCGAGTACTCGAGCAGCCCCTCAGGATCAACACTGGGATATAGCTTTGACATGGGGTGACTCCATTGGCAGAGATATCAGTGGTATCGACCCTGCCCTAAGCCTTGGCAAATGACAAGATTGCTCGGGACGGATTGCGACCTCTGTCGAACGGCAGTTACCGACCCAAACGACAAAGCCAAGGGCGATACTAAGCTCTGTTGGCCATCCGAAAGCACAGATCTACGGTTGTCCCTTTATTTTTACTCGTGGTCAGGCTGGCGTCACCGCCAAAACGCTTCATAATCAATTTCACCAGCATTAACCCAATGCCAAAACCTCCCTGCGTGATGGAACAACGAGGGCGAAACAACGCCTTCTGTTGGGCGCTGGTCATGCCCATGCCGGTGTCACGAAGCATTATGCTCAAACGCCTGAACGGGCGCTGATTTATGGCTATGTACAAAGTACCTCCGTCGGGCATCGCATCAATGGCATTGGCTACCAGGCTGTCTAATATTTGAACTAGCAGTTGGTGATGACCTGTTACCGGCAGGGTGCTGATGGCTGAAAATTCCACGTGCACATTGGCGCTGCATAATGACAGTTCAAAATTTCGCAGGGTCTCATGTACTGCCTCTACCGGACAGACCGTTCCGATTTCACCCTTCAGCGAGGTGGATGCAACATGCAGTTCTTTAATCCACGCTGACATGCGGTCCACCTGATTGATGATATCTCCGATGTTTTTGCCGGCTGCTTGGGTTCCGACCTCCAGTGCCAGCTCGGCACTGGAGCGGAGCACGGCAAGGGGGTTGCGTAAGCTATGGGCCACCACGCTAGACACTTCGTTAAGTAAAGCGGCCATTTCGTTGTCAATGTTTTGTTGAATCCTCGAAGGAAACAGACCACCACGCCTACCCGTGAAGGAGAGAAGGCCTAGATAAATCAATGCTCCGCCAATGGAACAAGTGAGCCACACCACCAGGTAACCCGATTGAGTACCCGCGAACCAGCCGTGAGGGGCGGTGTAGAATTCAACAACTGAGGGTACTTTCCCTGCCGTATTCACGAGCGGGATGTAATTCTCAATAAATATGCTGCTGGGCTTTCGAGTGAATTGCTGTTCACTGCGACTTTCTTTTACCTGGTGGTAGCTGGCAACGACTGCACCCTTGCTGGACCTGGAACTTTCAAGTTCGTCGTCGTCGGCGAAATGTTGGCCGATTAATTTTGGATTGCTAGACCAAATGACAACATTGTCAGGTGCATAAACATTAATCAATAAGGTGTCCGGCTGATTGGCAATATTTTTCAGGCTCTCAAAGAATGCTTGTCGAGATCGCTGTCGATTGATCTGGGCTTCTTGAGGTAAGTCACTGTCTTCGCGCGAGTCAAGGACGTCGCTTGTTTGATATCCAGCCAACCCCATGTTTCTCGCTTCAACGGCTCCCAACGCCTGGATAAACTTGGCAGTGAGTGCTGTGTTTTGCTGGGTGCTTGTACTCATTATGAGGCCGGTAACAAACAGCCCAAAAAAAGTGGCGACTAAAATTACACTGGGTCCGATGAGTGTTGAGGGCCTTCGAGTCGCTTTGAGTTTCGCCAGAATCGACGCAGTGCCTTTGATAGGTAGTAATTTAAGATTCCATGGCGCACGGCTAATAAAGGAATTTCTTGTTGTCCGCACTGTACAGTCCAATCCCTCTTTTCGATCTTGCGTCTCACTGATCGCATGCGGCTGCCCGAGCGTGCGCTTGGTATCGCAGCGCACGCGTTCATCCCGACTGGATTTCGGGTGTGATGGGGTTGGCGGGTTTCTCTCGTGAGTTTGCTGCATGCGCTTCACACCTCGAGACCTTGAGAGAATAATGTGCAATGTCGATTATGGAATAGGCACACATCATGCCAAGCTCGATAGCCCGCAACGCCTGAGCTGAGGTTAAGTCCCGCTCAATTCGTTACCCAGAAATCCCCTCATTTGGGGGTGTTTGGGCATTTCACCACCCGATCAGGGGGTAAGTATTTGTAACGGGCGTGGGCGTTGGTCTGGTAGGCGCGTTAGGGCGAGGGCTGCGGCACCAGCCCAGAAAGAGCGGTTTTGTTGGCTATCAAGCCGAAGTGCACGTTAGTTGATCTGCACAATGACCGGACCTTCCGTCACGATCGGCGGGTCCGCGTGGATATGTGATGCGTTGTTCTGAACCCAGTCCCGTGCGACTTTCAAACTTGCATCGCTGCCGGCCTTGTCCGTGCATACAGTCACTGAAGTACCACCATCACCGGTATTGAGCAGTGTGTAGCTGACCAGGCCAGGCACTGTGCGCAGGGCAGCTTCGACGTCGGCTTTGCGCTCTTCTAAACGCTCGAAAAGCTGCTTTGCTCCAGCACCCAGGTAGGTTCTTATCACCGCGTACATGGTCGTCTCCTTGGGGTGCGGCGTCTGGATGCCCACCCAAGTTTCAAGTTGCCCCGATTTATTAAGCTTAGCTACCCGCCAGCGACCAGCGAAATGCAACGACCACTGGCGGCTTCTGGCCGGCAGGCAGTTCTCAATCCAGGTTAGGGTCAACGTAGCCTCTGTGGTGGGAGCGGGCTTGCCCCGCGATTTGATGTCTCTGACAGACCGCAATCGCGGGGCAAGCCCGCTCCCACCGGTTGAAGACCACTACTGGTAAAAACCTCAGCGCTCCATGACATAGGTGCCAGGTGCGGGGCAGAGGGGCGGGTACTTGCGTGAGCCGAGCTTCTTCGCTGCCGGCAGGCTGTCGCCCGAGCGCTCCCCGATCCATTCGCGCCAATGCGGCCACCAGCTGCCTTGCTGTCGCTCCCCGGCATTCTGTAACCAGGTTTCCGGGGACTCGGCGGCGGCAGGCGCGGCGTAGTAGAACGACTTGGGGTTGCCCGGCGGATTCACCAGGCTCTGCAGGTGGCCGGCGTTGGAGAGCACGTAGGTTGTGTCTTCACCAAACAGCCGGGCGGTGCCGTAGCAGCCCTGCCAGGGGGTGATGTGGTCAGTGGTGCCGCCAACTACATAGGCGCCCACCTTCACCTGGGTCATGTCGATCGGCTCGCCGGCAATCTCCAGGGTGCCGGGGTTGCTGTAGGGGTTCTGCTGGATCAGGTCGAGGTAGTCCGCGTGCAGTTGGGCGGGTAGCCGCGTGGTGTCGTTGTTCCAGGCCAGGATGTCGAAGGCCGGCGGCTTGTTGCCCAGCAGGTAGTTGTTGACCCAGTAGTTCCAGATCAGGTCGTTGGGCCGCATCCAGGCGAACATGCGGGCCATGCCCTGGCCGCTGAGCACGCCCTTGCGCCGCGAGCTGGCCTTGGCCGCGCGCAGGGCGGACGGGGTGGTGAACAGCCCCAGGGTGGTGTCGTCCAGCGCCGACGGCATGTCGAGCACGCACACCGCCCAGCTGGTGTTGGCCACCTTGTGCCCTTCGCCACGGGCCGCCAGCCAGCCCAGGTAGGCCGCCAGGGTGATGCCGCCGGAGCAGGAGCCCCACATGTTCACATCCGCGCTACCGGTAATCCTGCGCGCCACGTCCACCGCCTGGTCGAGGCACAGCGCGTATTCGGACAAGCCCCAGTCGCGGTGCTCGCGGGTGGGATTGCGCCAACTGATGACGAAGAGATTCACGCCGCTGTCCTGAATCCACTTGATCAGGCTTTTCTCCGGCGACAGGTCGATGGCGTAGTACTTGTTGATTTGCGGCGGCGACATCACCAAGGGCCGGGCATAGACATTTTCGGTGGTGGGCGCGAACTGCAGCAGCTCGAACATCTCGTTGCGAAATACCACTTCGCCCTTGGCCGTGGCGATGTTTTCCCCAACCTTGAACGGCGTGCTGTCGACCTGTTTCGGCAGCCCGCGGTTGTTCAGCATATCCTCGCCGAACTGGCGCATGCCCCTGGCCAGGCTCATGCCACCGGTGTCCACCAGCTTGCGCAGCGCCGCCGGATTGGTCAGTGGCGAGTTGCTCGGTGCCACGGCATCGGCCAGGAGCGCCGCTACGAACCGGGCGCGGCTCTTTTCCAGCGGGGCAAGGTCGGTGGCTTCGATGAAGCGGGTTAGCTCACTTTGGCCGGCCAGGTAGCTCTGCAGCAGGGCGCGCAGGAAGGCGTTGGATTGCCAGGCCGGGTCGGCGAAGCGCTTGTCCTTAGGGTCCGGCGCGATGCAGGAGTTGCCACCGACGATGCCGCGCAGCGCCTTCAGGTAGCCGCCCAGATGAGTGCCAGCTTTGAGCGGCGACTTGCCCACGGCCTTGAGCAGATAGCCGGCCGAGCTGGCCAGGTCCGCCGGGCGCACGCTGACCAGCGGATTGCCGGCCAGGGTCTGGTTGGCAGCCGTGCCGATCAGTTCTTGTAGCTGGTGGTTGTCCGGGAGATCGCTCTCCTTGCGAGCTCGACGCTTTCGGGGGGTCGCCTGGGGGCGTTGGGTGGGCGTTGCGGTCTCGCTGGTGCGGGTCGATCTGCTCATGGCGGCTCTCGTGTCCGGGCGCTGTGTTGTTGTGCCCCGACTCTAGGGCAACAGCGGTTGCGATTACCTCTCATCGCACGACAGCGAATTTTCATTTCATGACAAGGGAATCGAGGACCGATGAGCTGAACGGCTGGTCTGCGGACAGGCAGCGGCCATTTAGGAATCTAGACTTGTCTGTAGGCCCGGGGTTAGCGGCTGACTGATGCGAGCGTGAGGCTAAGAAACGAGTGGCACATGTAGCGGTTCAACCTGGCGAGGAGGGAAGACGATGAGCGCATTGCGATTGAGCACGTTGGTATGGGCGATGTGGGTGGCCTTGGCGACGGCTTCGGGTATTGCCCGCGCCGAAGGGGTTGCCCTGATCACCGGCGAGCAATGGATGCAGTCGTCGGAGCAGCTCAAGAAGGTTTACCTCATCGGCATCGCCAATGCCTACGAGGTGGAGGCGGCCTACCATAAGGCGAAGCCGCCTTCCGATGACCACAGCCTGATTCCACGTTTCGCCAGGGGATTGAAGGGCCAAACGCTCGATACCGTGCGCGAAGGGCTCAACCAGTGGTACGCCGCCCATCCCGACCAGGTGAAACGACCCGTCATCGAGACCCTCTGGTTCGAGATGGTCGTGCCCGGTCTGACGCAGAACAAATAGCGGAGGTGAAGATGAACAGGTCCTTATTGTTGGCCGCAGCCCTCACTGCGGCGAGTGTGATCGGCTGCACCTCGATGTCCGCTCAGCAGCAGGGGACAGTGAGCGGTGCCGCTATCGGTGCTGCGGCCGGCGCTGGCATTGCCGCGATCTCCGGTGGCAGTGGATGGACTGGCGCTGCGATCGGCGCCGTCGCCGGCGGGGTTGCCGGCAACATCAGAGGTAGCAGGCAGCAGAAGTAGACGAGGCACTTCGCGCTGTTCGATCACTATTTGAAACGCTGGGCGTTGACCGTCGACGGGGCTGCTTTTGTCTCGTTGAACGGCAACCTGTTGCCCATTCGCCAGCACGGCATCCCTGCCATGCTGAAAATCTCGCAAGAACCAGAAGAGCAGGTAGGCAACCTGCTCATGGTCTGGTGGGAAGGAGCGGGCGCAGCGCCGGTTCTTTAGTCTGCAGGCACGCCCCCCACCGGGGGCGTAAGGGTAACCACTGATCCGTCCCAGCGCTCGTCGGTACACGAAGCACTATCATGAAAGTTTGCAACGTTACCCACGAGCGCGCCCCTTACCACCTCATGCAGTCATCCCGTGGCGTCGGACACGCTCGCCGCCCACTTTGCGGGAGACTCAGCCATGAAAGTCGTTGTGATCGGCGGTACCGGCCTGATCGGTACCCAGTTGTGCAACAACCTGCGTGCGAAGGGGTATGCGGTGCTTGCCGCCTCCCCGCAGACCGGCGTCAATGCCCTGACCGGTGAAGGCCTGGAGCTGGCGCTGGAAGGCGCTGATGTGGTTGTTGATGTGGCTAACTCGCCGTCGTTCGAAGATGCTGCAGTGCTGCGGTTCTTCGAAACCTGCGGGCGCAATCTGTTTGCCGCGGAAAAGGCCTGTGGGGTAAAGCATCACATCGCCCTCTGCGTGGTGGGCACCGAGCGCATGCTGGAAAGCGGGTACTTCCGCGCCAAGATGGCTCAGGAGAAGCTGATCAAAGCGTCCGCTGTGCCCTATACCATTCTGCGGGCCACGCAGTTTTTCGAGTTCATGGGCGCCATTGCCTACTCCGGTGCCGACGGCAACTGTGTGCGTGTGAGCACCGCTGCTCTGCAACCGGTAGCCTCATCTGACGTTGCCCAGGCACTGGCCGAGCTTGTCGACAAGCCTGCGGCCAACCGCACCTTTGAGGTCGCAGGGCCTGACCGCCAGCCGCTGCACGAGTTCGTGCGCAGTTATCTGCAGCACCAGCAGGATCCCCGTGAAGTGATCGCCGATCCCCAGGCCACTTATTTCGGCGCACCGATCGATGATCGCTCGTTGACGCCCGACGCCGATGCGATCACCGGCGGTCTGCATTTTCAGACGTGGTTGAAAAACACACCTGTCCAACACTGACCCGCACGACCAGGAGAGCACTATGCGCATCTCGTCATTGCTTGTGCTTGTACCTTTGCTGGGCGCCACGGTGGTTCATGCTCAATCGCCGGCAGCCAGTGCGCCGCCGCCCACCGTCACCCCGGTGATGACCAAGGCGCTGCCCGATTACCCAGGCAAGGAAGTAGTGATACTGGAAGTGGCGTACCCGCCAGGCGGCGCCGATCCGGTGCACCGTCATGACGCCCACGGTTTTGTCTATGTGCTGGAGGGTTCGGTGGTCATGGGCGTAAAGGGCGGTAAGGAAGTCACCTTGATGCCGGGCCAGACCTTCCATGAAGGCCCTGCCGATGTCCATACAGTCGGGCGCAATGCCAGCCAGGACAAGCCAGCGAAGTTTGTGGTGTTTCTGCTTAAGGATGCCGGCAAGCCGGCGCTGCTACCGGTGCAGTAGCAGCGCGGGGCAAGCCCGCTCCTACTTTGTGGGAACGGGCCTGCCTCGCGATGATCTCAACGACGCCAGTGCAGCAGCAGATTATCCAGGCTCAGTTTCCCGGCACCTTTGAGCATCAGCGGCAGCAATGCCACCAGATAGATCAACGGCAGCTTGAAGTTGCCAAAACCGTGGTCACTGATCGAATACCCCTGCGCCAGTTCCGCAAGCCCCGACCAGTGCGCCGGCCAATGTACCGCGGCAATGGCCACCACGGTGACAATGAACAGCACCAGCGCAGAGAAGCGTGTCGCCAGACCTGTCAGCAGCAATAACGCGCACAGCAGTTCTGCCCACATCGACAGCTGCCAGTTGAAGCTGGCCGACAGCTGGTTGAACGGGAAAGGAAAGGCCGACTGCAGCTGTTCGAACCAGTTTTCGCCATTCCATTTTTGCCAGCCCGACTCGAAAAATTCCCAGGCCAGAAAGACCCGCAAGGCGAGGTCGGCACTCCAGGCGCCAAAACGATCCAAGGGGGCAAAGGGGGTAGTGATAGCGGTCATGACAAGTTCCTCGATCAGGACGAAAAGGCCGCTGCTGCGCGACGCACGCGCAGGGCCAGCTTGGCGGTGAGCTTGAGGGCGATGGCAGCAAACATTGTCGAGAACGCCAGCACATACCACGCGCCCATGGGAATGCGCTTGTAGAACGACAGGCAGAACACCAGGGCAATGATCCAGGTACCGACACTGTGCAGTTGCTTCCACGCCCGCGATCCGAGCAGGCGCATCGGTGCCTTGAACGAGGTCAGGGTCAGCAACAGGATGAACAGGTAACCGACCGTGCCGGGCAGGCTTGAGGTAACCGTGCGCCCAGCCCAGAACAGCGCGGGAAACTGCTGCGCATACCGGTAGATCAACACGCCGTGCACCGTGTGCGAAAAGGCAAACGCCAGGCCCAGAAAGCGTCGCTCGCGCAACAGCCGGCGCGTTGTATCCCCCGGCAGCAGAATGGCCAGCGACGAGGCCAGGAAGGTCAGCAGGAACAACGCGAACGAGCTGCGCGCAGTGGCGCGGATGGCACTGCGCAGGCCGTCCGCGCCCAGCGGTTGGGCGGCCAGGATCAGTGCGGTCATCGTCAGGGTTATCACGGCCAGCAGGCCGAACAGTTTCCAGCCGGAGGGCAAGGCGGGCAGTTTCATCAAGGGCTCCAGACGCAGAGGGCGCCGTCGGGGTGTCGACGCTTGTCTGTCCGGGAGTGTTGCAAGGGCACTTATCTGCAGTGTGTCGGCCACCGCTCATTATGTATCGTTATGTACTGAAGGCTTCAGACGCCGCGGGCGGGCAATTCGATCTGCGCGCACAGGCCACCGCTGTCGCGATTGCTCAGGCTCAGGCTGCCGCCGATGGCCTGGGTCAATTGCTGGGCGATGGCCAGGCCCAGGCCGGTGCCGCCGGTCGTGCGGTTGCGCGAGCCTTCGACGCGGTAGAACGGCTTGAGCACCTCTTCAAGTTCATCGGCGGGAATCCCGGGGCCACTGTCCAGCACCCGGATCAAGGTCCTGTGGCCTGCACCGGACTCTACTTCCAGTTGCGCGGCGCCAGCGAACTTGAGGGCGTTGTCGATCAGGTTGACCAGCACGCGGCGCAAGGCATGCGGGCGGGTGTCGATCACCGCGCCGGTGCTGGCCTCAAGTGTCACCTGCTGGCCGCTGTCCTGGTAGTCGAGCACCAGGCTGTCGAGAAAGGCGTCGAGGTTGACCCGGCAACTGGCTTCGGTGCTGCCGTCGATACTGCGCGCATAGGCCACGCCCTCGCGCACCAGGTGCTCCATGGCTTCCAGATCGCTCCAGAGTTTGTCTTTCTCGTGTGAGGAGTCCATCACTTCGACCCGCAGCTTCATGCGGGTGATGGGGGTTTGCAGATCATGGGATATCGCTGCCAGCAGCTGCATGCGCTCCTTCAGGTAGGCGGCAATGCGCGCTTGCAGCGAATTGAAGGCCACTGCCGCATAGCGCACTTCGCGCGGGCCGCTTTCATCCAGCAGCGGGCCCGGGGCATTGGGGTCGAGGCTGTCGACGGCGTGGGCCAGGCGCGTCAGCGGGCCGATGGCGGTCTTCACCGCCAGCCAGGTGCACAGCAGCAACAGCACCAGTTGTATCAGCAGCACCACTGGCAGCCAGGTCGACAGCGGTATCGGTGCCGGGGTGACATCCACGGTCAGCGGTTTGCCATCGGCCAGGCGCAGGTGTACCTGAAAGTGCGGGTTCGGCCCGGGCAGATTCTCGAAGGTCAACGGGTACTGATGGCCGATGGCTTTGTCGATGGACTGCGCGGCCATTGGCGCATCGCCCAATGGCAGCGGTTGACCGGGTTGGCCTTGATCCAGCCGGTAACGGTAGGTACGCCGCTCCAGGCGCGGCAACCAGGCCTCGCGTTCGGCAGCGGGCAAGCGGTCGAGGATGGCCACCGAGGTGGACACATCCTGCTCCAGGTTACCGAGCATCATCGAGCGCGAACTGATGTAACGCTCGTAGAACTGAAAGCTGAACGACAAGCCGTAGGCCAGTACCAGCCCGGTGAAAAAGATCAGCGCCAGGCGCGAGGCCAGGGTGCGCGGCCAGCGCAGCGGTGCACTCATGACTGCGGCTCGACCAGTTGCACCGGCAGTGAGAACACATAGCCCTCACTGCGCACGGTCTTGATATAGGCCGATTCGCGGGCGTCGTCCTGCAGGCGCTGGCGCAGGCGGCTGACCAGCAGGTCGATGGAGCGGTCGAAGATATCCGCCTCGCGGCCCTGGGTGAGGTTGAGCAGCTGCTCGCGGCTGAGCACCCGCTGTGGATGGTCGAGGAACACCCGCAGCAGGCGGTACTCGGCGCCACTCAAGGCCACCAGGGTGCCGTCGCTGTCGAGCAGGTGACGGGCGGTGGTGTCCAGGCGCCATTGGCCGAAAGCGATCAAGCGGCTGCTTTCGCTGAGGGTCAGGTTCGGCGGCAGCATCCGCGTGCGGCGCAGCACGGCGTTGATGCGGGCCAGCAGCTCGCGCGCCGAAAAGGGTTTGGTCAGGTAGTCGTCGGCGCCCATTTCCAGGCCGATGATGCGGTCGGTCTCGTCGTTGCGCGCGGTCAACATCAGCACCGGGGTAGCCTTGTGTTTGCCGGCACGCAGCTCGCGGCAGAGCAACAGGCCGTCGTCGCCGGGCATCATGATGTCGAGGACGATCAGGTCGACCACGTTGGATTCCAGAAAGGCGCGCATCTGCCGGCCGTCAGCGACAATGCTGGTGCGCAGCCCGTTCTTCTTCAGGTAGTTGCCTACCAGCTCTCTGATTTCGCGATCATCGTCGACAATCAGCACATGATCGATATGGTCCATGCCCGGCTCCTGTTCAAGCGCTTGGCTTGAAGTGTACAGAGCCCGGTGGCGCTTGCCTGCCGGGGTTTGTATTGCAGTGTATCTACTCTGGCGGCAGATACCTGAAGAGGCAATGGCGGCTGATCCGGACACATCGGCGATACCTTGGGCGCCTCAAATAGGTCTCAACGGGGAGGGCGGTTCCTCTCCGGCAGAGGGTGAACCCTTCACCCGGGAGACTCGACATGACCTTCAAGACCCTGGCCCGCATCGGCCTGTTCGCCACCTTCGGCTGTGCTGCCTTCGGCGCTTTTGCCGACAGCAGTGTACCGGTGCAGAACTATCATTACGGCCAGCACCTGGACGTTCAGAAAGTCCTGGACATTCACGACAACAATGCCCAGAGCTGTGGCGTGGTCACGGCGAAGATGGACTACCTGGATTCCAAAGGCCAGCCGCGCAGCGTGCAATACCAGACCTACGCCACCGGTGCCTGCCACGAAGGTGGTTAAGCACCCTCACGGAGAGAGTCGACCATGTCATTGTTCACATCGCTGGGCGGCGCCTTGCGCCGCCTGAATCCAGCACGGCGCAGGGTTGGCATCGCCGCTGCGCTGGCCCTTTCGCTGATTGCTTTAGGCCTGGGCGGCCGCTTGCTGGCTGGCCTTTCGCAGCTGGACAGCCTGGGCCCCATGCCTGAATTGAGCGGCGCAGTGCAGTGGCTCAACTCGCCACCACTGGATCGCCAAGCGCTCAAGGGCAAGGTTGTACTGGTGGATTTCTGGACCTACGACTGCATCAACTGCCGGCGTAGCCTGCCGTACGTCAACACCTGGGCCAAGCGCTACGCCGACCAGGGCCTGGTGGTGATCGGCGTGCACACACCGGAGTACGACTACGAAAACGACATCGACAACGTGCGTGGGCAAGTTGCCAAGCTGGGTATTGAGTACCCGGTGGCTATCGACAACCGTTACGCCATCTGGAATGCCTTCGGCAATCAGTTCTGGCCGGCCCACTACTTTGTCGATGCCCAGGGCCGGGTACGCTTTGTGCATTTTGGCGAGGGCGCCTATGACACCCAGGAGCAAGTGATCCAGCAGCTGCTGGCAGAGCAGCGCGGGCTTGCTCCTTGATGTCGCTAGGCAATCAGGAGAGGAAACCACCGTCGACGTTCAAGGCCACACCGGTGGTGTAGCTGGAGGCGTCACTGGCCAGATACAGCACAGCGCCGGCCATCTCTTTCGGATCGGCCACACGCTTGAGCGGGATCTGCTGCAGTGCGGTGTTGAGGATCGCGTCGTTCTTGACCAGCGCCGAGGCGAACTTGGTGTCGGTCAGGCCCGGCAGCAGGGCGTTGCAGCGAATGCCGAATGGCGCGCACTCCTTGGCGAAGACCTTGGTCATGTTGATCACCGCCGCCTTGGTCACCGAGTAGATGCCCTGGAACACGCCCGGCGATACACCGTTGATCGACGCCACGTTGATGATGCTGCCGCCGCCGTTTTCACGCATCAGCTTGCCGGCTTCGACCGACATGAAGAAGTAGCCGCGGATATTCACATCGACGGTCTTCTGGAAAGCGCCGAGGTCGGTGTCCAGGACGTTGCAGAACTGCGGGTTGGTCGCGGCGTTGTTGACCAGAATGTCCAGGCGGCCGAACTGTTCGCGAATCGCGGCAAACACGGCGCCAATCTGTTCCATCTCACCGATATGGCAAGCAATCGCCGTGGCTTTGCCGCCTGCGGCGATAATGGCGTCGGCGACCTGCTGGCAGCCGTCGAGCTTGCGGCTGGACACGATCACATGGGCGCCTTGCTGGGCCAGCAGGTGGGCAATCGCCTCGCCGATCCCGCGGCTGGCCCCGGAAACAAAGGCAATCTTGCCGTCGAGGTCGAACAGTTGGGTCTTGGACATGGTGTTTTCCTTGTTGTAGTCGTCAGAGGCTGGATTTGGCGATGACCTGCAGGCTCATGTGCTCCAGCAGTTTGTTCATGTGGATGAACTGAGCGAAGCGCTTGTCCTGGGTCTGGCCATGGAAGAAGCGGTAGTAGATCTGCTGGACGATCCCGGCGAGGCGGAACAGGCCGTAGGTGTAATAGAAGTCGTAGTTGTCGATGCTGATTCCGGCGCGTTCGGCGTAGTAGTCGACGAATTGCTGGCGGCTGAGCATGCCCGGGGCGTTGCTTGGCTGGCGGCGCATCAGTTGCACCGGTGCCGGGTCGCTGGCTTCGATCCAGTAGGCCAGGGTGTTGCCCAGGTCCATCAGCGGGTCGCCGAGGGTGGTCATTTCCCAGTCGAGCACGCCGATGATGCGCATCGGGTTGTCGGCATCGAGGATGACGTTGTCGAAGCGGTAGTCGTTGTGCACGATGGCAGGCTTGGGGTGATCGGCCGGCATTTTTTCGCGCAGCCAGGCGATGACCTTTTCCCAGCGTGGTGCATCCGGGGTCAGCGCCTTCTCATAGCGACTGCTCCAGCCTTCGATCTGGCGCTGCACGTAACCATCAGGCTTGCCCAGGTCACCCAGGCCACAGGCGTTGTAGTCCACCTGGTGCAGTTCGACCATACGCTCGATAAAGCTCTTGCACAGCGTCTCGGTGCGGGCGGCATCCAGGCCCAGCTCCGGCGGCAGGTCCGAGCGCAGGATGATGCCCTTGACCCGGTCCATGACGTAGAACTCGCCGCCGATCAGCGCCTCGTCGGTGCAATGCACGTAGGCCTTGGGGCAGTAGGGGAAGCCACTGTTGAGCTGGTTGAGGATGCGGAACTCGCGGCCCATGTCGTGCGCCGACTTGGCTTTGTGGCCGAACGGCGGACGGCGCAGGACGAACTCGCGCTCGGGATACTGCACCAGGTACGTCAGGTTGGACGCGCCGCCGGGGAACTGACTGATCTGCGGCGTGCCGCTGAGGCCGGCAATGTGCGCCTTCAGATAAGGGTCGATGACCGCGGCATCGAGTTCTTCGCCGGGGCGGACCTGGGTGGACTGATCGGTGAGCGTCATGCTTTTCCCTTATGATTGAAGCCAGTGACTATTGGCTAATCTAATTCTCGCGACAGACCCGAACAAGTCTGGCACAGCCTTATAGGCCAGCGTGTTGCAGGTCGATCAACGACCCTGATGGGTGACAGCCCGCTCCCACCGAAGAGCAGACGAAAAAAAACCGAAGCCGTTCAAGGCTCCGGTTTTAGTTGGCATCAGCGCAGGGCTCAGGCCGGGAACAGCTCGCTCAGCTTCATCGACAGCATCATGTCGCCTTCGACGCGCAGCTTGCCGCCCATGAATGCTTGCATGCCATCGGTATCACCGCTGACGATGCCTTTGAGGGTTTCGCTGTCCAGCACCAGGGTGCAGTTGGCGTCGTCGTTTTCGCCTTCCTGGATTTCGCAGGTGCCATCCTTGACGATCAGGGCGTAGTGCTTGTCTTCGTCGGTGATGTTGAAACCGAACACCAGGTCAAGACCGGCAGCAGCGGCTGGGTTGAACTTGGCTTTCATCGCTTCGACGGCTTTTGCTACATCGCTCATGGTGTGTTCCTTATTAAGTGATTACGGCAACCGGTGAAGGCTGCCACGGGCCGGGACTCAACGGTAGGTGATGAGCTCCGGCACCTTCAGCAGCTGCACATGGGCTTGGCTGTTGAAGGAAGCCAGGGCCACCTCGCGGCCACGAAACTTCAGCTGGCTGAGCGAGGTGTTGATGATCTGCCAGTTCAGCTCGAAAGCCTGGCTGGCAGTGATACGGGTAACCAGGTGGAGCAGGGCGGTGATAGTGCCGCCCGAAGTGAAAATCGCAATGTTGTCGCCGTTGTCGGCCTGTTGCAGCACCCGCTGCAGGCCACCGTCAACACGCTCGATAAATGCCTGCCAGGATTCCAGGCCGTCACTTGGGTGCTCGCCGCCGTGCCAGCGCTGGATAAGCAGGGCGAACAGACGCTGGAACTCGCTGCGGTTCTGGGCCGCGTTGCGCAGGATATGCAGCGCTTCGGGTTCTTGTGGCAACAGCCCCGGCAGCAGCCCGCGGATGACCGCGTCGGCGTCGAATTCGTTGAAGGCGGCATCGGTTTCCAGTTCAGGCACGCTGCAACCGGCCTGGTTCATGGCCGCCAGGGCCAGACGCGCGGTGTCTTGTTGGCGGCGCAAGTCGCCGGCCAGGCAACGATCCAGGCGAACCCCCAGCTGGGCCAGGTGTTTGCCGAGCGCTTCGCTCTGACGCATGCCCACAGGTGAAAGGACGTCATAGTCGTCTGCACCAAATGAGGCCTGGCCATGTCGAATCAGGTAGATGCTGCCCACGTCGTGCGCCTGCGGTAAGAATGAGGCCGAGGTTAGGATGCCGCTGGCGGGCTGTCAACGAAAAAACATACAAGCGTTTGAAAAGAGCGTTTGAACTGCATTGCTGGACGTTTCCTACGCTGGCAGGGGCAAGGCCGCGTCGGTATGCTTGACTATCGGTTCGCGCCGTTCGGGCGCCGGCATGTTAAGGAGTTACTGTGGAGTTTCTTGCAGAGTACGCAAGCTTTCTCGCCAAGACCGCGACCCTGGTGATCGCGATTCTGGTCGTTCTTTCGGCGATTGCCGGGTTGCGCGGCAAAGGCCGGCGCAAAGCAGGCGGCCAGTTGCATGTCGACAAGCTCAACGAGTTCTACAAGGACTTGCGTGAGCGCCTGGAAAGCAGCCTGCTGGACAAGGCCCAGCTCAAGGCCCTGCGCAAGCAGCAGGCCAAGGCGCAAAAGCAGCAGAAGAAAACCCCCGAAGACAAACCCCGGGTCTTCGTCCTCGATTTTGACGGTGACATCAAGGCTTCAGCCACTGAAAGCCTGCGTCACGAAATCACCGCCGTGCTGAGCCTGGCGACGCCGCGCGATGAAGTGGTGCTGCGCCTGGAGAGCGGCGGCGGCATGGTTCACAGCTACGGTCTGGCCTCTTCGCAGCTGGCGCGTATTCGCCAGGCGGGTATTCCGCTGACGATCTGTATCGACAAGGTCGCAGCCAGCGGTGGCTACATGATGGCTTGCATCGGCGACAAGATCATCAGTGCACCCTTTGCCATTCTCGGTTCGATCGGTGTGGTGGCGCAGTTGCCTAACGTCAACCGCCTGCTGAAAAAACATGACGTCGATTTCGAAGTGTTCACTGCGGGTGAATACAAACGAACCGTCACCGTGTTTGGCGAAAACACCGAGAAGGGCCGGGAAAAGTTCCAGGAAGACCTGGATGTCACCCATCAGTTGTTCAAAGACTTCGTCTCGCGCTACCGCCCGCAGCTGCATATTGACGATGTCGCTACTGGCGAGGTCTGGTTGGGCGTTGCCGCGCTGAACAAGCAACTGGTCGACGAGCTCAAGACCAGTGACGAGTACCTGGGCGACCGTGCACGTGAGTCGAACCTGTACCACTTGCACTATGCCGAACGCAAAAGCCTGCAGGAGCGGGTAGGGCTGGCGGCCAGCGGTTCGATCGAAAGCACATTGCTCGGGCTCTGGAGCAAGCTCGGCCAATGGCGCTGAGCAATATGTAACACCGCAGCATAGGGCGAGTCGGATTTCCTGTGGGTCCAACTGACCACAGGAATTCCCCCTATGTTGATCTCTCAATCGATCTCGGTCCCTGGCCTGCATGGCCGCTTTTTACTCGATCGCCTGCCGGATTGGCTCAAATATGCCAGCGCTGACGACCTCAAACGTTGGCGCAAGAGTCTGCGCCCGGCCCAGTTGCATCCGTCCGGCTCTAGCGCCTGGTTCTTTGATGCCAGCAAAGAAGCCCGTCAGGCGCTGCTTGATGCCCAGCAAAGCAGCCGAAATTCAGCCCAGGCCCTGGCCAAGGCCTTGAAGAATTTTCTGGGGCTGGCTGGTTTTGCCGAGCCTTTGCTCAAGGCCAAGCTGAAAGCCGATCTGAATGTCGAGCTCGATGTTGCTTTGACCGAGCTGGTGGAAATCCATCAAGAGTCCGTAATGCTGGGCAGCATGCTCAGGATCAAGCCACGCCAGCAAAGTTTGCTCCAGGCGGCAATGCAGAACTTTGCCGCGGATAGCGAATTTCTGCCGGGTAGTGCCTTGGCTGCCAAGGGGGACTTTGTGCTGGAGCTGGCCCCGGGGCAGGCAGGTGCTTACCCGCGTTTTCAATACCGCTATACCAGCAAGCTGGACATCGACCCCGCACGCTTTGCCACGTTGTGTCATGAGCTGGATCTGGGCGGCAAGTATCAGACGCACTTGAGCGAAGTATTCGAGAACCCCACGTCTGCAGATGCCCTTCGCACTTTGTTGATCAATGCCTACAAAGATAATTTGCGTCTTGTGGCACAAACGGCGCTGATGAAGGGTGAAATCTCAGCCTCGGTTCAGCAGATGTTCGACGGCTTGCTAAAAGGGGAGCGTGCACCGCTTCTGCATGGCAAGCCTGTCATCTGCCAATCACTGAGCATGTTCCAGTCAGCGCTGGATGGCGTTCTGGTGTTCAGCGCCAACAGGATTACCAGCGATGAAGTGGAGCCGATTGTCGTCTATTTGCCAGGTGCACCGTTGTATCCGCTGAAAGAGTACGCCTCAGTGGCAGCGTTCAAGCAGGACCTGCGGGTTAACCTGCTGACGTCCACGTACCTGGAGCTGTTTCGTACCTTTGTGCCCAGGCACGAGCAAGAACATTTCTTCAAGCTGCTCAATGAGGCGCTTTATGACAGGAGCCTCGATGCGGGTGGCCAGCTCAATCCCAGGGCCAATCTGCACCTGCGTGATGCGGCGATTGAAGGTGAGTTATTTGGCTATGTACAAGACCAGCAGCTAAAGCGAATCAAGGCTAATGCGCGCGACTTTGCCGTGCCCAGTGCAGACGTGGATGAGGCTGCGAAGAAGCGGCGCCTGGCTTACTGGGAAAGCATCGGTTTCAATCTGCTCAACGCCGCTGCGTTCTTTGTGCCTGCGCTTGGTGCGGTGATGGCGGTAGTGGCAGGTGGACAACTGGTCAAAGAAATCATCGACGGCGCCCATGCCTGGGAAGCGGGTGAACGGGATGAGGCGCTGGAGCATTTCGAGTCGGTGATATTGAATGTCGCCCTGGCTGCCGGTCTGGGTCTCGTCACTCATGCTGCGGCGCCGTTGCAGGCGAGCGAACGTGTAGACAGTTTGGTACGTGTCACCCTGCCCAACGGTGAGCAGCGCTTGTGGAAACCGGACCTGGCAGCCTATGCACGCGATGTCGATCTGGGTAACAGCGTCCCGGATGAAAAGGGCTTGCACTACCTTGATGGCAAGTCCTACATCCGCATCGACGGGCAGGTCTTCGAAGTGTTCGAGGGCACTGACGGTGCTTGGTCGGTCCGTCACCCGGATGACCCCGAAGCGTACCAGCCAGCCCTCAAGCATAACCAGGAAGGCACCTGGCAAGCCGTCGGTGAGCTACCGATGCAATGGAGCCATGAAAAGCTGCTCAGCCGCATTGGCGCCACGGCAGAGGGATTACCTGATGAGGTGCTTGAACACGCCGTGCAGATCAGTGGTATCGACGACGCGGTGCTGCGGCGTATGCACTTGGAGCAACTACCCGTGCCGCCGTTGCTGAAGGAAACTTTGCAGCGCTTTCGGGTAGACCGCCAGGTCACCCGGTTGATCAACGCCTTGGGGGAGGGAACAGGCGACGTACAGGGGTTGGGGTTGGCTCCCAGCCTGGGCCAGGAGTTGCCTCGGTGGCCGCAGCGGATCATTGAGGTTTACGACGAAAGCATGTCGAGCAGAGCGCCTGTTCGCTATGGTGCCGAACGCTGGCCCAGTGGCCGCGTCATTCGTCTATCGGAAAAAGAGCTGTATGCCAACAAACTGGCCGAAAAGGTGTTGGCGGACCTGACCGAGACCGAAGCCCTCCAATTGTTCGGATCCAGTGTCGAGACGGATAAGCGCCTGGAGGTGTTACGTGCACTGATTGCAGAACGCGCGGTAATGCGCCGCGCCAATATCTTCAAAATTTTGTACGAGCATCAACGTCCGTCTCATTCCATTGAGCAGCAACGTCTGATGCGCGACTTTCCGAAGCTGACTGACGCTGCTGCACGAGAGATCGTAGAGGCTGCTAACGCCGCTGAGCGCTTGCAATTGCAGGCCAGTGATGGCCGGGTGCCTTTGCGTCTGGCCGAGGAGGCGCGTGTCTACCAACGCCAGATTGTGTTGAATCAGGCGATACAGGGTGTGCATCAAGCCACGCTGGCGAACCTGGACAGCGATCGCCTGGCCGTGGGACTGTTGACGAAACTGCCGGGCTGGACCGACACGGTTTACCTGGAGATGCGCGAGGACAGGTTGTCCGGGCGCTTGCTGGCCAGTGCCGGAAAACCTGGGGGCGAGCTTAAGACGCTGGTGCGCCAGGCTGGGCGATACACCGCCTACGACGCCCAAGGGCTCGAACTGAGCAAGCATCAGGAGGTTATCGTCTCCCTGCTCAGGGCTCTACCCGATAGCGAGCGCAGGGCGTTGAGGCTCGACATCCATGCTGTACAAACGTTGCGCACCGCATTGTATTCGCTTGCTGTGGAGGATCGTGCTAGGGCGGCCAGATTACTCGGGCAGCAGCCAATAAAGCCGTGGTTTCGCACACCGTTGCGCTTGGCTGATGGCCGTGTCGGGTATCCCCTGGGTGGGATGGGGTCGACAACATCGTCAATTGATGCCCGGCTCAACGCCTTGTTCCCGACGTTGAGCTGGGAAGAGCTTGAGGCAATGAAAGTGCAGTTGCTGAGCGAGAATCAGACGTTGGCGGACGGCCTGTTCAGGTTAGAGGCCGAATTCGCAATGCTCGAGCAAACTCTTGAACAGTGGGCAGGCTCCGGCCGCAACATGATTGTCAGATTTGCTCGCAACGAAGTCCGTAGCAGTCTGATAGACGCCTGGCGCCGAATAGGCGATCGTTCGAGCTTGCGGCTGAGTTTATTTGCGCGTAACAGCGGGTCTCTACCTTTGCTGACGGCGCGTTTCGAGCACATTCGAAGCCTGACGGTGGCCGACATGGGCTTGAGCGAAGTGCCCAGCGGTTTTCTGCGGTGTTTTCCCAGGCTGCAAAGCCTGTCGTTGCAGGGCAACCCGCTGGGTAGCATACCGCCTGAGCTCACTGCATTGACTGACTTGCAAGATCTGGATTTGGACGCGATTGGCCTGAACAGCAGCGATACCATGTTTGATACGTTGCAGCCATTAACCCGCCTGCGGTCACTGAGCTTGCAAAGCAATCAGTTAACCAATATCCCCACCGCGGCGCTGGAAACGCTAAGCCGATTGCCTGGATTGACCCGACTGAACTTGCGCTTCAATCAAGTGGGTTTGAGTAGCAATGATCTGCAAGTCCTGGCCCGATTACCCCTGCAGGATCTGGACTTGAGCAGTACCAGGCTGGCGCTGGATGAAGCCGGTGCCCAGGTCTTCTCAAGCTTTGACCGGTTGCAGCGTTTGCGCTTGAGTAGCAACACCTTGGGGCGGGCGCCTGAACTGGGCAATCTGATCCGGTTGCAAGAACTGGAACTCATTAATTGCCAATTAAGTGAATGGCCGGACGGACTGACCACCCTGATGAACCTGGACCCCTACCCGTTGCGTATCGTCAGCCTGAGCCAAAATCGGATCACGCAATTGCCGGACCTGGCCGCTACGCGCTTTGGCGCTGGGCTGCAGGCCAATACACATGCTACGCAGGGGCTGGACATTTCCTACAACCCACTGGACGCTGAGAGCATCGCGCGCCTGGATGTGATCGGGGTAGAGTTCGAAGCTGAAGCGGCCCTGCCAGGACTACCTGGCGACCCCTGGCTGCGGGGTGCAACCCAGGCACAACGCGAGCTCTGGCATGATCTGTTCAAGGATAACGGGCACCAGGCACTGCGTGACATGCTTGACCGGCTGGCCTTGTCCAGGGAGTTTCAACGCAATGGGGCGGATGTGCGCAAGCGGGTATGGTCAATGCTCCAGCTTGCCTCGCAGCACCAGCAGCTACGAATGGAACTGCTCGAAATCGCCGAAGCTTTTCCGGTCACTTGTGGCGATGCCGGTGCCGATGCTTTCAGCGCCCTGGAAATCGCAGTGCTGGGGTTTCAACGTAGTCAGGAAGCCGTCACCGCTGAGCGCAGTACCGAGCTGTTGGGATTGTACAAACAGTTGTTTCGTCGCCATGAAGTCCAGCGCATGGCCGATGTACTGTCATTGGCCCGCAAGCAGCGGCGTCAAGCCTTGAGGGCGAACAGTGCGCTGACCCCGCTGGATCCGCTGGATGACATCACTGATGCCCTGTTGAGGCGTGACGAAGTCGATGACATCGAAATTCGACTGGCCTTGCGCCAGCAGCTGGCGAGTGAGCTGGATTACCCAGAGCCTTCCAGCGGCATGCTTTATGAGACCACTGCCAATCTGTCGCCGCAGACGGTACAGCGGGTTAAAAGTGCAGTCTTGGCGCGTGATACGGTCGCAAACCGGCAAGCATGGATGGTCGAGGATATCAATTGGACGCGTTACCTGGAGCAGCGTTACGTGTCGCAATTCGATAGTTTCCGGGACAGGTGGGCCGAGGGTCAGGAGTACCTGGACTTCTGCGCTGGTGTGTCCGATAAGGGCCCTGAAATGCTCGATGGCGAGGTGTTGGCGTTCTTGCGTACAGCATTGGGTGCAGAGCCGATCGACGCAGAGGGTGCGTTTCGAAAGATTGAAATCAACGGTGGACAGTACAAGCAGGAGAGCGACGCGCTGAAAAGCGCCAGAGAAGAGGCTGAGAACGCGCTGTTGCTAAGGTTGACCCAGGCTGAAGAGGCTCAGGCCTGAGGTGTGACAAATAAACAAGGCCCCGCATGCGGGGCCTTGTTTGTTCAACGGCGACGGAACAGCGGTTGCGGTTCGTCGGTTGCAGCCTGGTAGGTCACCGAGAAGTCCTTGAGGCTTTCCAGTGCTTCAACCGGGTCCTTGTCGGCACGCAGGGCGAAGGCGTCGAAACCGCAGCGCTTCATGTAGAACAGCTGGTCGCGCAGCACGTCGCCAATGGCGCGCAGCTCGCCGGTGAACTTGTAGCGATCACGCAGCAGACGCGCATTGGAGTAGTTGCGCCCGTCAGTGAACGCCGGGAAGTTCAAGGCAATGACCTGGAACTCGTTGGCAACGTGGCCGATCTCTTCGGCCTCTTCGTCGGCGTCCAGCCATACACCCAGACCGCCGTCGCGGGCCTTGAGCATATGGCCGTGTTCACGCCACAACTGCAGCGGCACGATGTAGTCGTCGCAGTTGGTCACCTCGTCAATGTTGAAGTCCTTGGGCAGCAGGTGCCAGGTTTCGTCGACGATTTCGTTGTTCTTAATGATTCGCTGCATAGACGCGTTCCTTGAAAGGGTCGATGCCAATACGCTGGTAGGTGTCGATGAAGCGCTCGTCTTCGGTGCGTTTTTCAACGTAGACGTCGATCAGCTTCTCGATCACATCCGGCATGTCGTCCTGGGCAAACGAAGGGCCGAGGATCTTGCCCAGGCTGGCGTCGCGGCTGGCGCTGCCACCGAGGGAGACCTGATAGAACTCTTCGCCTTTCTTGTCCACCCCGAGAATGCCGATGTGGCCAACGTGGTGGTGACCACAGGCGTTCATGCAGCCGGAGATGTTCAGGTCCAGTTCGCCGATGTCGAACAGGTAGTCCAGGTCGTCGAAACGGCGCTGGATGGACTCGGCAATCGGGATCGACTTGGCGTTGGCCAGCGAGCAGAAATCGCCGCCCGGGCAGCAGATGATGTCGGTCAGCAGGCCGATGTTCGGCGTGGCGAAACCGTTTTCACGCAACTCCAGCCACAGGGCGTGCAGCTGGCTCTGCTCGACATCGGCGAGGATGATGTTCTGCTCGTGGGAGGTACGCAGCTGGCCGAAGCTGTAGCGCTCGGCAAGATCGGCGACGGCATCGAGCTGTTTGTCGGTCAGGTCGCCAGGGGCGACGCCGGTAGGCTTGAGCGACAGGGTCACGGCAACGTAGCCAGGCTTCTTGTGCGCCAGGACGTTGCGGGTGCGCCAGCGGGCGAAGCCTGGGTGCTGTTGCTCGAGTTCGCTGAAGTCGAGGTTGTCCAGCGCCTTGTAGTCCGGGTCGACGAAGTGCTTGGCCACGCGCTGCACTTCGGCTTCGGTCAGCGTGGTGCTGCCGCCGCGCAGGTGGACCATTTCGGCCGCGACCTTCTCGGCGAACACTTCAGGGGTGAGCGCCTTGACCAGGATCTTGATCCGCGCCTTGTACTTGTTGTCGCGACGGCCATAGCGGTTGTACACCCGCAGGATCGCGTCCAGGTAGCTGAGCAGGTCCTGCCACGGCAGGAACTCATTGATGAAGGCACCGACCACCGGGGTACGGCCCAGGCCGCCACCGACCAGAACGCGGAAACCCAGCTCGCCAGCGGCGTTGTACACCGGCTCCAGGCCGATATCGTGTACTTCGATGGCCGCACGGTCGCTGCTCGAGCCATTGATCGCAATTTTGAATTTGCGTGGCAGGTAAGCGAATTCGGGGTGGAAGGTGGTCCACTGGCGAACGATCTCACACCATGGGCGAGGGTCGATCACTTCATCGGCAGCGACTCCGGCGAACTGGTCGGTGGTGACGTTGCGCAGGCAGTTGCCGCTGGTCTGGATCGCGTGCATCTGCACGGTGGCCAGCTCAGCCAGGATGTCCGGGATGTCTTCCAGGGCAGGCCAGTTGTACTGCACGTTCTGCCGGGTGCTGATGTGGGCATAGCCCTTGTCGTAGTCGCGCGCGATCTTCGCCAGCATCCGAGTCTGGCGCGACGTCAGCTGGCCATAAGGCACGGCGACCCGCAACATCGGGGCAAAACGTTGGATATAGAGGCCATTTTGCAGGCGCAGGGGGCGGAACTCTTCTTCGCTCAGCTCACCGGCCAGGTAGCGGCGGGTCTGATCACGGAACTGCTTTACGCGGTCCTCGATGATCCGCTGATCGTACTCGTCGTATACGTACATAGGGGTCCTGTTCTCAAGCTGCTTGCAGCTAATCGCGCGCACGGCCGCGCACTCCCTAAACGGAGCGAAGGAAAGATAGCAGTTTGCGTTTATGCGCAAAAGTGATGTTTTTGCATATGAAAAGAACCATTCGGACTAAGTGAGACTGACTGGCATTTCGCCGTTCAACCCTCTGCGGTGTTTATAATCAATGGTTTGAATAGCAGGAGCGAATCCGCATGCTCAAGGCCTTGTGCCAAAGCCTGTGCCTGAGTCTGCCGCTGGCTGCCAGTGCGCACGCCGCGTCGGTGGTCTTTCTCAATCCGGGTTATTCCAACGAAACCTTCTGGGTCAGCTATTCGAACTTCATGCAGGCGGCCGCCAAGGATCTGGGCATGCAGTTGCGCATCGAATACAGCGAGCGGCGACCGGAGCTGGCGCTGACCCAGGCACGCCAGGTGCTTGAAGGCCAGCCGCGGCCTGATTATCTGGTACTGGTCAATGAGCAGTACGTGGCCCCGGAAATCATTCGCCTGTCACGGGGCAGCGGGGTCAAGCTGTTTCTGGTCAATAACGGCCTGACCCATGATCAGGCCGAGTTGATTCGCGCGCATCCGGACAAGTACCCGCCATTACGGGGCACCCTGGTGGGTAACGATGAGCAGGCCGGCTACCAGATGCTCAACGAACTGATTGCCCTGCACGCGCGCAAAGGCGCACAGCAGCCGGTCGAGCTGCTGGCGTTTTCCGGCCTCAAGACCACGCCCGCCGCGCAGTTGCGCGAGCAGGGCATGCGCCGGGCCCTGGCCGAACATCCGCAGGTACGTTTGCGTCAGGTGGTGTACGGCGGCTGGGGCCAGCAGCGGGCTTACGAGCAGGCGCAGCAACTGTTGAAGCGATACCCGAAGATCGAACTGGTCTGGTCGGCCAACGACGAGATGGCCTTTGGTGCCATGCAGGCGTTTGTCGAAGCCGGCCGCACGCCAGGCAAGGATGTGCTGTTCAGTGCCGTCAACAGTTCCCCGCAAGCCCTGCAGGCGCGGATCGACGGCCGTCTCAGCGTGCTGATGGGCGGGCACTTCTCTCTCGGTGGCTGGGCAATGGTGTTGTTGCACGATGATGCGCTGAAACTGCCAATTGATCGGGATGGGCAGCGTGATCACCAGGTGCCGGTGCTGCAGTTGATTGATCCGCTACGTGCCCGGCGCTGGTTGAGTCTCCACGGTCAGGCCGACTACGGGCTGGACTTCAACCGTTTCAGCGCTCAGGGCCATCCCGCCGAATACCGCTATCCATTCCTGAGTGCACCGGTCAAATATTAAAATAGCCCTGCTTGAGCAAAGGGCATTGCTGGACTTAACTGCTACGGGTGACATGCATTCCCATAACCACCAATAAGAGGCAATGCAATGGGAAACTCGACCAAAGCGGGTAAGAGTGACAGCAGTGTCGATGCCTGGGCGATACTCTGTCTGATCGTCCTGGTTGTTGTGACCGCGGTGTATTGGGTCAGCCACCAGTAATATCACGCGATGGGCAATCATGAGCCGCCCGCAGAATGGATATCTGCGGGCGGATTGCGTTTCAGCGCGCGGTGAGGTGCATGGCCAGTTGCACCAGCCCCACGAGTACCAGAATGAAGATCAAGGTGAAGACGGTGCCCAGCGCAATGAAATGGCTGGCCTTGCCGTAGGTGAAGTCGCGGGCGCGGTTCTTGCCGCTTTGCACGCCGAACGCCGCCGCCAGAATGCTTTGCAGCATCTGCCAGAAGGTTGGGGGTTTGCCTTGGGCTGGGTCGTCCATGAGGGGCTCCTTGGGATAGGCATCGCCCTCAGTGTAGACCGGATCGCGGGGCAAGCCCGCTCCTACCTTGATCGGTGGGAGCGGGCTTGCCCCGCGATTTCAGTCAGTTGTCATAGCCAAGGTTAGGCGCCAGCCAGCGCTCACTCACGCTCAAGTCCTGGCCTTTACGCGCGGTGTAGCTCTGCACCTGATCCTTGTCGACCTTGCCCACGGCAAAGTACTGCGCCTGCGGGTGCGCGAAGTACCAGCCGCTGACCGCCGCCGCCGGGAACATGGCGAAGTGCTCGGTGAGGAACACGCCGCTGGGGCCGGTTTCGCCGATGGCGGTGCCATCGAGCAGGCGGAACAGGGTTTCCTTCTCAGTGTGGTCCGGGCAGGCCGGGTAGCCCGGGGCAGGGCGGATCCCCGAGTACTGCTCCTTGATCAGCGCTTCGTTGCTCAGGTGCTCGTCCTTGGCGTAACCCCAGTAGTCTTTACGCACCTGCTCGTGCAGCCATTCGGCGCAGGCCTCGGCCAGACGGTCGGCGAGGGCCTTGACCATGATCGAGTTGTAGTCGTCGCCCTTGTCCTGGTAAGCCTTGGCCACTTCTTCGGCACCGATGCCTGCGGTGGTGATGAAGCCGCCGACGTAGTCAGTGATGCCGGTCTCCTTCGGCGCGACGAAGTCGGCCAGGGAGAAGTTCGGCTTGTTGTCCGGTTTGATGGTCTGCTGGCGCAGGTGGTGGAGCTGGGCCAGTGGCTGGCCGTCGGCACCATAGACTTCGATATCGTCGTGGTTGACCTGGTTGGCCGGCCAGAAACCGAACACCGCGCGGGCGCTGATCAGTTTCTCGTCGATCAGCTTGGCGAGCATTTCCTGGGCGTCCTTGAACAGCGCGGTGGCCGCTTCACCGACCACTTCGTCGGTGAGGATGCGCGGGTACTTGCCGGCCAGGTCCCAGGAGATGAAGAACGGCGTCCAGTCGATGTATTCGGCCAGTACCTTGAGGTCGATGTTTTCCAGCACCTTGACCCCGGTAAAGGTCGGCACTGCCGGTTGATAATCGGTCCAGTCGTACTTCGGCTTGGCCGCAATCGACTGCGCGTAGCTCAGGCGCTCGGTGCGGGCGCTGCGATTGGCGGTGCGCTCGCGCACTTCGATATAGTCCAGACGGGTCTTCTCGACGAAGCCAGGCTTGAGTTCCTTGGACAACAGCTGGGTCGCCACGCCGACAGCGCGTGAGGCGTCGGTCACATAGACCACCGCATCATTGCTGTACTTGGGCTCGATCTTCACCGCCGTGTGCGCCTTGGAGGTGGTCGCGCCACCGATCATCAACGGCAGGTGGAAATCCTGGCGCTGCATCTCGCGGGCGACATGGACCATCTCGTCCAGCGATGGGGTGATCAGGCCGGACAGGCCGATGATGTCGCACTTCTGTTCGCGGGCGGTCTGCAGGATCTTCTCGGCCGGCACCATTACACCCAGGTCAACGATGTCGTAACCATTGCAACCCAGTACCACGCCGACGATGTTCTTGCCGATGTCGTGCACGTCGCCCTTGACCGTGGCCATGAGGATCTTGCCTTTGGCTTCGGGCTTGTCGCCTTTTTCCGCTTCGATGAACGGAATCAGGTGAGCCACCGCCTGCTTCATCACCCGCGCCGATTTCACCACCTGCGGCAGGAACATCTTGCCGGCGCCGAACAGGTCGCCGACCACGTTCATGCCGCTCATCAGCGGGCCTTCGATGACTTCGATCGGGCGCGCGCATTGCTGGCGGCACTCCTCGGTGTCTTCGACGATAAAGGCGGTGATGCCTTTGACCAGCGCGTGTTCCAGGCGCTTGTCGACCGGCAGCGAACGCCACTCTTCGTTCTCGACCTCCTTGACCGCGCCGCCGCCCTTGTAGTCGTCGGCAATCGCCAGCAGGGCGTCGGTGCCTTCCGGGGTGCGGTTGAGCACCACGTCCTCGACCTTCTCGCGCAGGACCGCCGGAATCTCGTCGTAGATCTCCAGCTGGCCGGCGTTGACGATACCCATGGTCAGGCCATTCTGGATCGCGTGGTAGAGGAACACCGAGTGAATCGCCTCACGCACCGGGTTGTTGCCACGGAACGAGAACGACACGTTGGACACCCCGCCCGAGCTCAGCGCGTAGGGCAGGTGGTCGCGAATGTAGGCGCAGGCCTCGATGAAATCGACGGCGTAGTTGTTGTGCTCTTCGATGCCGGTGGCAACGGCGAAGATGTTCGGGTCGAAGATGATGTCTTCCGGCGGGAAGCCCACTTCGTTGACCAGGATGTCGTAGCTGCGCTGGCAGATCTCGCGCTTGCGCGCAGCGGTATCGGCCTGGCCGACTTCGTCGAAGGCCATCACCACCACAGCGGCGCCGTAGCGCTTGCACAGTTTGGCGTGATGCTTGAAGGCCTCGACACCTTCTTTCATCGAGATCGAGTTGACGATGCCCTTGCCCTGGATGCACTTGAGGCCGGCTTCGATCACTTCCCACTTGGAGGAGTCGATCATGATCGGTACGCGCGAGATGTCCGGCTCACCGGCGATCAGGTTGAGGAACTTGACCATGGCCGCCTGGGAGTCGAGCATCCCTTCGTCCATGTTGATGTCGATCACCTGGGCCCCGGCCTCGACCTGCTGCAGGGCGACTTCCAGCGCTTCGGTGTAGTTCTCTTCGCGGATCAGGCGGGCGAATTTGGCGGAGCCGGTGATGTTGGTGCGCTCGCCGACGTTGACGAACAGCGAGTTGCGATCGATGGTGAACGGCTCCAGGCCCGACAGGCGACAGGCCTTGGGAATGTCTGGAATGGCCCGTGGTTTGTGCTTGGCTACGGCCTCGGCAATCGCCTGGATGTGCCCCGGCGTGGTGCCGCAGCAACCGCCGATGATGTTGAGGAAACCACTGGCAGCGAACTCCTCGACCACTACGGCCATCTCGGCCGGGGTTTCATCGTATTCGCCGAAGGCGTTCGGCAGGCCGGCGTTGGGGTGTGCCGACACATGGGTGCCGGCCTTGTCCGACAGCTCTTCCAGGTAAGGCCGCAGGTCCTTGGCACCGAGCGCACAGTTCAGGCCCACCGAGATCGGGTTGGCGTGCCGCACCGAGTTCCAGAACGCTTCGGTGGTCTGCCCGGACAGGGTGCGACCGGAGGCGTCGGTGATGGTCCCGGAAATCATGATCGGCAATTCGACGCCGTCTTCCTCGAAGACCTGCTGCACGGCAAAGATCGCCGCCTTGGCGTTGAGGGTGTCGAAGATGGTCTCGATCAGGATCAGGTCGGCGCCGCCCTCGATCAGGCCGCGGGTGGCCTCGATGTAGTTTTCTACCAGCAAGTCGAAGGTGACGTTGCGGTAGCCGGGATCGTTGACGTCCGGGGAGATCGAGCAGGTACGGCTGGTCGGGCCGAGCACGCCGGCGACGAAGCGCGGCTTGTCCGGGGTTTCCAGGGTCTTGGCATCGGCGACCTGGCGGGCGATGCGCGCGCCTTGCACGTTCAGCTCATACACCAGCGCTTCCATGCCGTAGTCGGCCTGGGAAATCTGCGTGGCGTTGAAGGTGTTGGTTTCAAGAATATCGGCACCGGCATCCAGATACGCCTTCTCGATGGCGGCGATGACATCCGGGCGCGAGAGCAGCAACAGGTCGTTGTTGCCTTTGACATCGCTTGGCCAATCGGCGAAGCGCGTGCCACGATAGTCGTGTTCCTCTAGGCGGTAGCTTTGGATCATAGTACCCATGCCGCCATCGAGAATCAGGATGCGCTCTTTGAGTGCGTGCTGAAGTGCTTGGAAACGAGCGCTGCGGTCAGACATAGGACTACCTGGTCGGGCGAAAACAAAAGTTGCGGAATAATAACAAAGCTGCGCGGTTTTTAGACGTGTCGAGCATTTACATGAATTTCATTCATGTTGGCGCGCCGCCAGCACCGGTAGAATCGTGAAGCTTTCAATACCCAGGACAATTGGCACATGGTGCATCGCTTACTTGCCGGCGCTTTCGCTCTGTTCATCAGTGGCGTGGCGTTAGGGCAAGCCCCTCAATCGAGCTCGGCTATTTCGTATACCCGGGACATCCAACCGATCTTCACCGAGAAATGCGTGGCCTGCCACGCCTGCAACGACGCGGCCTGCCAGCTCAACCTGGGCAGTGCCGAAGGCGCGTCGCGGGGCGCGTCCAAGGTGCCGGTGTACCAAGGTGATCGCAGCAAGGCCGTGGCCCCGACCCGCTTGTTCTTTGATGCCAACAGCACCGAGGCCTGGCAGCGCAAAGGCTTTTACTCGGTACTCGACAATCAGGGCAGCCAGGCTGCGCTGATGGCGCGGATGCTCGAACTGGGCCACAAGACGCCGCTGACACCCAATGCCAAGCTGCCTGAAGAGATTGTCCTGGGCCTGAACCGCAACAACATGTGCCCGTTGCCCGGCGAGTTCGACGCCTATGCCGGCGCCCACCCCAAAGAGGGGATGCCGCTGGCGGTCACCGGCCTCACCGATGCCGAGTACCAGACCCTGCAACGCTGGCTCGCCGCAGGGGCGCCGGTGGAGCACAACCCGATCCAGCCGAGCGCCACCGAGGCTGCGCAGATCGCTGACTGGGAGGCGCTGCTCAACCGTCCGGGCTCGACCGAAGCGCTGGTCGGGCGCTGGCTGTACGAGCACCTGTTCCTGGCGCATATCCACTTTGTCGGCGGCGAGCAGGGCCACTTTTTCCAGTGGGTACGTTCGCGCACGCCCAGTGGCCAGCCTATCGACCTGCTCACGACCCGGCGCCCCAACGATCCGCCGGGCACCGACTTCTATTACCGCCTGATGCCGGTGCAGGGCGTGATCGTGCATAAGACCCACATCACCTACCCGATGGGCCCGCAGAAGCTCAAGCGCGTCAAACAGCTGTTCTACAGCGGCGACTGGCATGCCACGGCGCTGCCAGGCTACGGCCCGCGCCACCGCGCTAACCCCTTCGAAACCTTCGAAGCGATCCCGGCCGTGGCCCGTTACCAGTTCATGCTGGATAACGCCGAATACTTCGTGCGTACCTTTATCCGCGGCCCGGTGTGCCGCGGCCAGATCGCCACTGACGTAATCCGCGACAACTTCTGGGCGCTGTTCCAGGAACCGGCCCACGACCGCTACCTGACCGATGCCGAGTACCGCGGCCAGGCCACGCCGTTGCTGGCCATGCCTGGGCAGATCGACGATGTGGGCAGCATCCTGACCCTGTGGCATGCCTACCGCGACAAGCGCAACGAGTATGAAAGCCTGCGCCGCGATGCCTATGCCGAGATGCCGGCGCCGAGCTGGTCGACCCTGTGGGCCGGTAACGACAACGCGCTGCTGACCATCTTCCGCCACTTCGACAGCGCTTCTGTGACCAAGGGCCTGATCGGTGACGTACCGAAGACCCTGTGGCTGTTCGACTACCCGCTGTTCGAGCGCACCTACTACCAGCTGGCAGTCAACTTCGATGTCTACGGCAACGTCTCGCACCAGGCGCAGACCCGCTTGTACTTCGACTTGATCCGCAACGGTGCCGAGGTCAACTTCCTGCGCCTGATGCCGGCTGAGCAGCGCGGCGCGATTCTCAGCGACTGGTACCAGAACAGCGGCAAGGTGAAGATGTGGATGGACTACGAGGAGATCGACACCGATACCCCGAGTGCACTGCAACTGTCTGCCAAAGACCCGAAACGCGACTTCGGCCTCAAGCTGATCCAGCGCACCGGTAGCCTCAATGCCGCGCCCGATCCGATCAACCGTTGTCAGGGCGCCTATTGCTCGCGCCCGCAGATGAACGAGGAGTTTCGTGGCGTCGAACAGACCCTGAGCCGTCTGGTGTCGCGTCCGGCTGCCGGGTTGAAGGTCATCGGCCAGTTGCCTGAGGCAACCCTGCTGCGTATCGAGGGGCAGGGCGGTCAGCGCCAGGTCTACAGCCTGTTACGCAACCGCGCGCACAGCAACGTGGCGTTCATGCTCGGTGAGGCGTACCGCTACCAGCCGGGCCTGGACACCCTGACCTTGGTTCCCGGGGTGCTGAGCAGCTACCCGAACTTCATGTTCAACGTTCCCGCGGCCGATGTGCCGGAGTTCGTCGAAGATCTGGAAGCCGCCCGCGACGACACCGACAAGTTCGAGCGCGTGGTCATGCGCTGGGGCGTGCGCCGCAGCCACCCGCAGTTCTGGCAGTACTTCCACGACCTCAACAGCTACATCAAGGAAACCGATGCGGTGGAGGCGGGCGTGCTCGACATGAACCGCTACGAAAACCTCTGAGCCGAGCCGCCGGGAAGGGCGTTTGAGCCCTCCCGGCCCCGGTCATGCTTTCCTGACATAAATACTAGGACTTTGTTCGGCGGCCAGGTTGGCGTAAACTGCCGGCAAGTCTGTGAGGAACTTCCATGAGCGCCATAACTATTACCGACGCCGCGCATGATTACCTGGCTGATCTGCTGTCCAAGCAGAACACCCCGGGTATTGGCATTCGCATCTTTATCACCCAGCCGGGCACCACCTACGCCGAAACCTGCATTGCCTACTGCAAGCCGGGCGAAGAAAAGCCGGAAGACACGGCTGTGGGTCTGGCCAGTTTTACTGCTTACCTGGATGCGGTCAGTGTGCCGTTTCTTGAAGATGCGGTCGTCGACTACGCCACCGATCGCATGGGTGGCCAGCTGACCATCAAGGCGCCGAACGCCAAAGTGCCGATGGTCAACGAAGACAGCCCGATCAACGAGCGCATCAACTACTACCTGCAAACCGAGATCAACCCGGGGCTGGCCAGCCACGGCGGGCAGGTCAGTCTGATCGAAGTGGTTGAAGACGGTATCGCCGTACTGCAGTTCGGTGGCGGTTGCCAGGGTTGTGGCCAGGCCGACGTGACCTTGAAGGAAGGCATCGAGCGGACCTTGCTCGAGCGTATCCCGGAACTCAAGGGTGTGCGCGATGTGACTGACCACAGTCAGAAAGAGAACGCCTACTACTAAGTAAGGTGTTTTATCGCGGGGCAAGCCCGCTCCCACAGGTGCTACTGTGGGAGCGGGCTTGCCCCGCGATGCATTTCAGCGCCACGGCGCACCGTTGGCGAACTGCCGCTCGATCCACTGTTTGAAGGCAGTGGTTGCCGCCGTATTGAAGCGAGCACCGGGGCGAACCAGGTACACGCCGGCAGCACTGTCCAGTTGCCATTCTGGCAACACCCGCTGCAGGCTGCCGCGATCCAGATCCTTCTTCATCATCCAGTCGCCACCGGCGATGATGCCGACGCCCGCCCGGGCAACGCCAAGCAATGCCTCGTTATCGTTGCTCTGCATCGAACCCTGCACTTTGATGGTCTGTAGCTCACCGTCGCGGTACAAATGCCACTGCGGATAAGAACGCAATCCGGTAAAGCCCAGGCAATTGTGGGCGCCAAGCTCGGCCGGTGTCTGCGGTTGCCCATGTCGTTCAAGGTAAGCGGGAGCGGCGCAGAGAATGCGCTGGTGATCGCAAAGCTTGCGCGCCACCAATCGACTGTCGCTCAGCTCACCGATGCGGATTGCGGCATCGAAGCCTTCGCCGACCAGATCGACAAAACGCTCCGAGTACTCAGCTTCCACCGTCACCTGCGGAAAGGCCAGGACAAACTCGGCGAGCATCGGGCTGAGCCACAGCCTGCCCATGGACGAGGGCAGCGCCAGGCGCAAGCGGCCTCTGACTTCGATTGCGCCCTGGGCGGCTTCGCGTTCGGCATCGCTGATCAGGCTGGCGGCATGCTGCAGGCGCTCTACCAGACGCAGGCCTTCGTCGGTAAAGCGCAACTGGCGGGTGGTGCGTTCGACCAGACGGATACCCAGGCGTTGCTCCATGGCCCCCAGGCGTTTCGACAGCACCGAAGGATGGCGTTGCAGATGCCGGCCTGCCGCGGCAAAGGAGCCATGGCTGAAGAGGGCCAGAAGGGTGGCCAGCTCATCGGCCTGGCGACTGTCGAACGGGTCCATGTTGGTGCTGCGCCTCAAGGGGTAAGGATGATCGCGCCCTGGGAACGCCCTTGCTGCAAGTCGTCGTGGGCAGTGGCCACGTCGGCCAGGGCATAGCGCTGCCAGATCCGCGGCTGGATGATACCTGCCGTCACCGCTGCCAGCACGTCCTGCGCACGTTCCTGGTACTCCTGTGTGGTAGCGGTATGCGCGGCGAGCGAAGGGCGGGTGACAAACAGCGAGCCCTTGGCATTGAGGGTGCCCATGGCCAGCGGTTCAGGCGCGCCGGAGGTTGCGCCATAGGACACCAGCACACCGCGCGGTCGCAGGCTGTCGAGCGAAGCCTGCAGCGACACGCGGCCAACCGAATCGTAGACCACATCGACTTTCAGCCCCTGGGTAAGGTCCAGCACCTGTGCGGCCAGGGTATCGGCGTCGAACACCAGCACCTCGTCACACCCTGCATCCCTGGCCCTGGCCAGGCTTTGCGGCTTGGATACCACACCGATCACAAACGCACCCAGGTGCTTGGCCCAAGGCACCAGCAACTGACCGAGCGCGCCCGCTGCGCCATAGATCAACACGCGTGTGCCCGGTCCGACCGGGTAGGTGCTCTTGAGCAGGTACTGGGCGGTTATGCCTTTGAACAGCACGGCTGCGGCGTCTTCGAACGACAGGCTGTCTGGCAGCTTCACCAGGCGCTCAGCGGGGAACAGGCGGGCGCTGGCGTAGCCACCCAGGGGACCTGTGGCATAGCCCACGCGGTCACCGATTTGCAGCGTGCTCACCCCCGGGCCGATTGCCGTCACGGTGCCGGCGCCTTCCAGGCCCAACCCTGAAGGCAGCGCTATCGGCACATCGCCCTTGCGTTGATTGACGTCCAGCGGATTGACGCCAATGGCCGCCTGTTCCAGCCAGACTTCGCCGGGCCCGGGGGCTTGTGGATGGGCGTTGGCGAGCTGCATGACTTGCGGATTGCCGGTTTGCTCAAGGCGTACGTGCATGACCATGTTCAGTACCTCGGATCAGTTGTAGGTGGCTGTGAGGATATTTACTGATGGCATGAGCAGCAATTACCTGAAAAAGCAGATGAGTGCTGCACACAATGCAGCAATGGGCTTGCGGTGGGAGCGGGCTTGTCCCGCGATGCGATGTGACTGAGAACATGCAATCGCGGGGCAAGCCCGCTCCCACCGAAGCGCCCATCCACCACCGGATGTCGGTTGGCCCGCTATGTGCTTTACCCCCTGGAACCGCATGTTTACAGGGATCAACGGCATGACAATCGCTCAACCACTCGACCTCGCTGCCCGCGATACCGGCTGGAGTGCCGAGTTGAGGCTGCGTTTTGTCCGCCGCGCAGCGAAGACCTGTATTGGTGCGCGGCGTCATTTCGGTCCACTTTTGGTGCAGCGGCCGTTCTACCCGGAAGGGGCGCCGTGCCACGTTTATGTGCTGCACCCGCCCGGTGGTGTGGTCGGTGGCGACAAATTGGTGCTCGACGTGCACCTGGAAGCCGGCAGCCATGCGCTGCTGACCATGCCCGGCGCGACCAAGTTCTACCGCAGCAGCGGCGACACCTCGACCCTGACCCAGCACTTTCACCTGGCCACTGACAGCGTGCTGGAGTGGCTGCCCCAAGGCAGCATCTGTTTTGCCGGTGCCCGTGTACGCCTGGTGAACCGCTTCAAGCTGTCGCCGGGGGCGCGCTTGCTAGCCTGGGAAACCTTGTGCCTGGGGCGACCGGTGATGAATGAATCCTTCAGCCATGGCGCACTGGACAGTCGCCTACAGATCGATGTGCCCGATGACCCCGGCCTGCATGAACGCCTGCGCATCGAAGGTGGCCAGCTGCAGAAACTCGGTGGCTATCCGTTGCAGGCCACGTTCTGCGCCTATCCGGCCAATGAAACCCTGCTTGAACAAACCCGCACCCTGATCGATGACCTGAGCGTACCCGCCGCAGCGACCCTGCTCGGCCAACTGCTGGTGGTGCGTCTGCTCGATTCCGATAATCAACGCCTGCAATCCACCCTGCAGCGGCTATGGCATGCCTTGCGACCGGCCGTGGTCGGCCTGGCGCCATGTCCGCCGCGTATCTGGGCTACTTGAGAGAACACCATGGAGCTGACCCCGAGAGAGAAAGACAAATTGCTGCTGTTCACCGCCGCGCTTCTGGCCGAGCGCCGGTTGGCCCGTGGCCTGAAGCTCAACTACCCGGAGGCGGTGGCACTGATCAGCGCCACGGTGATGGAAGGCGCCCGTGACGGACGCACCGTCGCTGAGCTGATGAACCTGGGCCGTGAAGTGCTCAGCCGCGAGCAGGTGATGGACGGCGTGAGTGAAATGATCCCCGACGTGCAGGTCGAAGCGACGTTTCCCGACGGCACCAAGCTGGTGACCGTGCATGACCCGATTGTCTAGGAGCGCAGGATGATTCCCGGAGAAATACAGGTCGCCGAGGGCGACATCGAACTCAATGCCGGTTGCCCGAACCTCAGTGTCACGGTGGCCAACCATGGCGACCGGCCGGTGCAGGTCGGCTCGCATTATCACTTTTATGAGGTCAACAACGCCCTGGTGTTCGAGCGTGAGCCTACCCGCGGTTTTCGCCTGGACATCGCCGCCGGCACCGCTGTGCGCTTCGAGCCGGGCCAGGCGCGTACCGTGACCCTGGTGCCTTATGCGGGCAAACGCGAGGTCTACGGTTTTCAAGGCAAGGTAATGGGCAAGCTGGAGGCGCAAGGATGAGCCGGATTTCCCGCAGGGCCTATGCCGACATGTTCGGCCCCACTGTCGGTGACCGCGTGCGCCTGGCCGACACCGAGCTGTGGGTCGAGGTGGAAAAGGACTTCACGATTTACGGCGAAGAGGTCAAGTTCGGTGGCGGCAAGGTGATCCGCGACGGCATGGGCCAGGGCCAGATGCTCGCCGCCGAGGCCATGGACCTGGTGCTGACCAACGCTCTGATCATCGACCACTGGGGCATTGTCAAGGCAGACATCGGCATCAAGAACGGGCGCATCTTCGGCGTCGGCAAAGCCGGTAATCCTGACGTGCAGCCTGGCGTGACCCTGCCTGTCGGCGCGGGCACCGAAGTGATCGCCGCCGAAGGCAAGATCGTCACCGCGGGCGGCATCGACTCGCACATCCATTTCATCTGCCCGCAGCAGGTGGAGGAGGCGCTGACCTCGGGTATCACCACCTTCATCGGCGGCGGCACCGGGCCGGCCACCGGCACCAACGCCACCACCTGCACCTCCGGGCCCTGGTACCTGGCGCGCATGCTGCAGGCGGCCGACGAGCTGCCGATCAACATCGGCCTGCTCGGCAAGGGCAACGCCTCGCAGCCACAAGCCTTGCGCGAGCAGATTCACGCCGGCGCCGTCGGCCTCAAGCTGCATGAAGACTGGGGCTCGACCCCGGCGGCCATCGACTGCTGCCTGACCGTCGCCGACGAGCTGGATGTGCAGGTGGCCATTCACACCGACACCCTCAACGAGTCCGGTTGCGTCGAAGACACCCTGGCGGCCATCGGTGACCGCACCATCCATACCTTCCACACCGAAGGGGCGGGCGGCGGCCATGCCCCGGACATCATCCGCGCGGCAGCCTTTGCCAACGTGCTGCCGTCGTCGACCAACCCGACCTTGCCGTACACCATCAACACCGTGGATGAGCACCTGGACATGCTCATGGTCTGCCACCACCTGGACCCGAGCATTGCCGAAGACGTGGCCTTCGCCGAGTCGCGCATCCGCCGCGAAACCATCGCCGCCGAAGACATCCTGCATGACATCGGCGCGTTCTCTATGACTTCATCCGACTCGCAGGCCATGGGCCGGGTCGGTGAAGTGGTGCTGCGAACCTGGCAGGTCGCCGACCAGATGAAGCGCCGCCGTGGCCCGCTGGCGCCGGATAGCGGCTACAGCGACAACTTCCGGGTCAAACGCTACATCGCCAAATACACCATCAATCCCGCGCTGACCCATGGTATCGCCCATGAAGTCGGTTCCGTGGAGGCGGGCAAGCTGGCCGACCTGGTGCTCTGGGCCCCGGCCTTTTTCGGGGTCAAGCCCGCGTTGGTGATCAAGGGCGGGATGATCGCCATGGCGCCGATGGGCGATATCAACGGCTCGATCCCGACCCCGCAACCGGTGCATTACCGGCCGATGTTCGGCGCCCTGGGCGCGGCACGCAATGCCACGCGCATGACCTTCCTGTCGCAGTCCGCCCATGAGCGCGGCGTCCATCAGCAACTGGGCTTGCGCAGCCTGATCGGCGTGGTCGATGGCTGTCGCACGGTGCGCAAGGGCGACATGGTCCACAACGGCCTGCTGCCGCTGATCGAAGTGGATTCGCAGACTTACGAGGTGCGTGCCAACGGCGAGCTGCTGGTGTGTGAGCCGGCCACGGTGCTGCCGATGGCGCAACGTTATTTTCTGTTCTGAAGGAGCGAGCATGATTGTCTTCACGCGTCGGCTGAATGAGGCCGAGCAGGTAAGCACCACGGTGACCCTCACCCTGGACACACGGATCAAGAGCCGGGTACGCGTCACCCTCGACGACGGTCGCGAGGCCGGCCTGATGCTCGAGCGCGGCCAGCTGTTGCGCGGCGGTGAGCTGTTGGCTGATGAACTGGGCGCTGAAGTGGTTCGCGTGGTGGCGGCGGCCGAGCAGGTTTCCACCGTGCGCTGCGATGACCCGCTGCTGTTGGCGCGCGCCAGCTATCACTTGGGCAATCGCCACGTGCCGTTGCAGATCGACGGCGGCTTTTTGCGCTATCAGCACGACCACGTACTGGACGAGATGGTTCGCGGCCTGGGCTTGCAGGTCGCGGTGGAGCAAGCGCCGTTCGAGCCGGAAGCCGGTGCCTACCAGAGCGCGCCGCATAGCCATGCGCATAGCGACCATCCCTTTGTACGTGTGGCACAGCACTGATTTTTGATAAGGAGCATCACCATGAAAAACACTCTGGCCCTCGCGTTGTTGCTGGTTGCCGTACCGGCTTTCGCCCATCCCGGGCACGATGCCAATCCGCTGCAGGACGGCCTGCTGCATCCGCTGACCGGTCTTGATCACCTGCTGATGCTGCTCGGTACCGGTGTTCTCGCGGCGTTGACCGGACGCACCCTGGCGCTGCCATTGCTGACCCTCTGCGCCATGTTCGGCGGCGCGCTGCTCGGGCATCTGTTCGGTGGCGTGATCGGCATGGAGCAGATGATCATCGGCTCGCTGCTGGTGGCCGCTGCCGCGTTGCTGCTGCCTGGCCGTCAAACCATGCTGGCCCTGGCCATGCCGCTGTTTGCCCTGTTCCATGGTTGGGCTCATGGGGTTGAAGCCAGCCCCGGCGCGTTCTGGATGTTCAGCGCAGGCTTTGTCACGGTCAGCGGCCTGTTGCTGCTGGCAGGCTTTGCCGCTGGCTGCCTGCTGCGCCGTCACGCAGGCCTGCAAAAAGCCTTCGGTGGCGGCCTGCTGGCAGGTGCGGCAGTGGTGCTGGCCGGTTGATGAGCAGCGATCTCAAGCTGTTGCGCCTGTTGCAGCTGGCCAGCCCGAGCCTGCCGGTGGGTGGTTTCACCTACTCGCAGGGGCTGGAATGGGCGGTGGAAGCCGGCTGGGTGCAAGGTGCCGAAGGCTTCCGCCACTGGCAACGTCAGCAGCTGGAAGACACCCTCGGTTACCTCGACTGGCCATTGCTGGCGCGCCTGTACCAGGCCTGCCGCGACGACGATGCCGAAACCTTCGCGCGCTGGAGCCAGTTTCTGCTGGCCAACCGCGAAACCGCCGAGCTGCGCCTGGAAGAACGCCAGCGAGGCATGGCCCTGGCGCGGCTGCTGGACGGCTGGCAGTTGTGCCAGGCGCCTGAGTGGCGCGCCAGCCTGGAGTTGAGTCAGTTGGGCGGCATGGCGTGGCTGGGCGCGCATTGGGATATCCCGCTGCGTGATCTGGCCCTGGGTCATGGTTTCGCCTGGCTCGAAGGTGCAGTCATGGCTGGGGTCAAGCTGGTGCCCTTTGGCCAGCAGGCGGCCCAGAGCCTGTTGCGCGACCTGTGTGAAGCACTGCCCGAGGTACTGCAAAGCGCCTTGCAACGAACTGACGATCAGTTGGGCGCTGGCTTGCCGCTGCTGGCGATTGCCTCGGCCCGTCACGAAACCCAATACACCCGATTGTTCCGATCCTGAGGAAAGCTCTATGCAAAGCTATCAGCAACCCCTGCGCGTCGGTGTCGGCGGCCCGGTCGGCTCCGGCAAGACCGCGCTGCTCGAGGCCCTGTGCAAGGCCATGCGCGATCACTATGAAATCGCCGTGGTCACCAACGACATCTACACCAAGGAAGACCAGCGCATCCTCACCGAGGCCGGGGCCCTGGCTCCCGAGCGTATCGTCGGCGTGGAAACCGGTGGCTGCCCGCATACCGCGATTCGCGAAGACGCCTCGATGAACCTGGCCGCGGTGGAGGAGCTGGCACGCAAGTTCGGCAACCTCGAAGTGATCTTTGTCGAGAGCGGCGGCGATAACCTCAGCGCCACCTTCAGCCCGGAGCTGGCCGACCTGACGGTCTATGTGATCGATGTGGCCGAAGGCGAGAAGATCCCGCGCAAGGGCGGACCGGGGATCACCAAGTCGGACTTCCTAGTGATCAACAAGATTGACCTGGCACCGTATGTGGGGGCGTCGCTGGAGATGATGGAGAAGGACACCCAGCGCATGCGTCCCGAGCGGCCCTGGACTTTTACCAACCTCAAGACCGGACAGGGTTTGCAGCGGGTGATCGATTTCATTGTCGAGCGCGGGATGCTCAAGGCTGCGCAAGGTTAAGTCGCGGGGCGGTGGGGCCATGTCGATGGCCCCTGTCCGTACCTCCCGCTAGTAATCCAGCCACTCGATGGGGCCGATGAGCTGTTTGCCAAGGATGCGCATCAGCACAAAGGTGAGCACCTCGATGTTGTTGTCGAAAGAACCATGAGTCGAGGGTATCTGCTGTCCATCCCGAGTGTTGCGCACCCAGGGTGTAGGCCAGACGCGCAAGCGGTCAGGTTTCGTCGGCCAGTTCGCCAGCCACTGTTGAATCGCCGGCAGCGTACTGGCGTCCCACTGGTCCTTGTCGCTGGCATACTTCGCATCCAGCGCCCGGGCCATACCCAGCAGGGGTTGCTTGCGCACATCTTCCAATGCCCGTGACACCAGATAGAGCAGCGACTTGCCATACGCGGGGAAGTCAGGGGTCGGCAGGCCATCGGCCTTTTCATCCTCATCGCGCAGGACATCGAGCCAGAGCTGCTCCAGGCTGAGCACGCCGGTGACATGGGCGTTGAGGTAATGTTTGAGCGCGAAATCAGTTGAGCAGGCCGCGGCAAACAACTCGCAGCTCTGCACTTTGAGCAGCGCTTGCTCGGTGTTTTTACCCAGCAGATCCAGCAGATGGCCGAGCAGAATCGAGCCGGCGGAGTGGCCGAGCAAATGCAGCTCCAGTTTGCCACCTTGGTTTTGCAGGTCAGCTGCCAGCGCTCGAAGAGACTTGTTCAACAGGTCAAGCCCATGCCCAGGCTGGCTGCTGTCGCGGGCATTGCTGCGCATCTGCGACCAGATACCGGTGCCGAGCACGTGGCCGAGCGCTTCGACGGCGCGGTCCTTGGCATCGCCGAGGGTGTCATCCAGCCCAGTGGCCCGCAGGTCCTTAGCACCGAAAAGCTTGTGCAGCCAGTCCTCTGCCATGTTGGCGAGCGTCTCTCCCGGCCCGGTTTTCCAGGTCATGAACAACGGATAGATGCCGTTGGCCAGGAAGTAGGGCGCCAGTACCCGGATACGCTGAATGGACGCGTCCTCGCCGTTCAGCCCGCCGTGGGCGTAGAGCACCAGGCGCAGAGTCTTTTTCTGCGGTTGTGTCTGCAGCCAGGCCAGCGGCCGGTCATGCACCACCTCCTGCACCAGGCCCGCGCGATCCAGCGGACCTCGGGTAAAGTCGGTAGGGACGATCTCGCCGTCATTACCGGTGACCAGGGTCAGTTCGTAGGCGCGGGCTGTACGGATCGGCTGATAACGCGGTTCTTTGAAGGGGTGGTCGAAAGGCCAGGGGTCGTCAACCGGATTGGCCGGTACCCGCGCCGATCGATCAAGCCCGGTCAGCGAACGCCCCGACCCGACCCGAAAGGCTGAGGACACCTGATCAAGCAGATCGGACTTGCCGGGTTTTAGTTTGCTCGGGTCCGATAACTGCTGCGGCACACCCAGGGCACAGGCCCAGGCATCCGTGCCGTAGATGACCCAGTCTTCATAAGGCAGCACGGCGAAGCCCGAACGTCCCCAGCGGGTGCCCCAGGAGTTCTGCACAATGAATCCCCGGTGGTCGTAGCCAACGATGGCAAATGCGTGCCCACCTAATGAGCCCGGCGTTTGTGGCGGCGGGATGACGGGCAGGCTGTCGAGGTTTTTCGGCACGGCGGTCGCCCGCGTGTGCATGAGGGTTTCCCAGCCGTCATGCACGCTGGATGAAACGTAGACCGCGCCAATGTTCAGAATGGCTGCCTGCAGGTCCACCACGGAGCTGCGGTTGATCCGGTAGTAAACCCCCAGAGGCCTTGTGGCCGCGTCGGTATCCCAGCGGGGCCGAGGGCGAATGAAGCCCTTTGTGGAAAACGGCCAGTGCTGCTCGCTGCATACACCGTGCTTGTGCCAGCCTTTGAGGGCACCGCGGCAACTGGAGCCCTGATAATCGTCGCCTGGCCATTCATCGTAGCGACGCGCCAGTTCGTAGAGCATGCGCGGGCTGACCGCATCGAAGACGCCAGCGCTGCCTAGCGCCAGGTGCTGAAGCCAGAGCAGGTAATTGACCACGCAGGCCAAGCCGAATCCGGTACAGGCGCCATCGCTGCCTTGATCGAGCACCAGCCCCTGGGCGACGTAACTCTTGAGGTATTTTGCCAAGTCAGTCTGCGCCGGCGCACAAGGCGGGAGTGAGCGCAGCGGTGGGATGTAGGGCAGGTCGCGAAAATCCAGGCGATCGGGGCGGGCGTCGAAGAGTCGACCTGCGATCGGGGTGCGGCTGATGGCGGGCTTGGCTTTGGGGAGCTTGACTGCGCCGGCTTTGGTTTTGCTCATGCGCTTCTCCTTGAAGTGGCTTTTGATGGCTAGCAGGGATTAGCGTAGCCCCGGCAGCCGATCGCGGGGCAAGCCCGCTCCCACCGGAGTTCAATGATCAGCAAAATGCACCGCCAGCCACACTGTCGCCTGCTGGCTATCCGTCCACTCGACCCGGTGTCGGCAATGCGCCGGAATCTCGACAAAGTCTCCCGGCTTCAACACTCGTTCACGGCTTTCATGTTCAAGCCGCAGCCCGGCCGAACCACTGAGCAGCAACACCCACTCGCCCTGCGGCTGGTCATACCAGAAGCCCGCAGGGCTCGCCTGGCCATGGGAGACGATGCGCTCTATGCGCAAGCCCGGGTGCGCCAGCAGTTCGTCAACGTGTTCCTGCGTGGTAGCGGCAGGAAGGGGATTGAACAGGTTGTTGAACATCGCTGCATGACCCTCGTCTGGCATCTCATTGTGGTTTAAGGTGTCGTCTGCCTCTCATGATAGGGATTGATCATGAAACACCCGCTTTTGCAGCCCCTGTGTGTCGCAATGCTGATGAGCACATGCCTGCCTGCGCTGGCTGCACTGCCCAGCGCGCCGTCCTACATCGATGATAGCGGTTACCCAGAGGCGGCCAAGCAGCGCATCCTGCCGCCGATGTTCGAGCAGACCCTGGCCAGCACCCGCTACATCGCCAAGGCGGACAACCCGCTGATCACCCAGGCCGAAGCCAGCGGCTTCAAGCAGACCAGCGACTACCAGCAGACGCGTGATTACCTGAGCAAGCTGGTCGCGGCGTCCGGGGGCAGTATCGTGCTTCACGATCTGCCGGAGAAAAGCGCCGAAGGCCACCCGATGGTCATGGCCATTGCCTCGCTGGAAGTCGACAAGTCGCCGGCTGGCTTGAACGAATCAGGCAAACCGACGATCTTCGTCGAGGCCGAGATCCATCCCGGCGAGGCCAATGGCAAAGACGCCATGTTCATGCTGCTGCGCGACATGACCACCGGCGACAAGCCGCTGGCCAGTGTGCTGGAAAAGGTCAACATCCTCTTCATCCCTACCGTCAATATCGATGGTGACCTGCGCCGCAGCGCCTATGGGCGGATCAACCAGAACGGTCCGCAGCAGACCGGTTGGCGGGTCAATGGCCTGAACTACAACCTCAACCGTGACTTCACCAAGCTCGACAGCGCCGAGATCCGCAACGTCGCCTGGGTGTTCAACACCTACGACCTGAGCTTCTTCGCCGACACCCATTCCACCGATGGCGCCATGTATCCCTACGACAGCTCCTATTGCCACAATGGCAACGGATGGTCGCCGGCCAGCAGTGCGTGGATGGATAACGTCATGCGTGGGCCGGTGTACAAGGCGCTGGAGGCCGATGGGCATGTGGTGCACGAGTGCATCAGCCTCAACGACAACCAGGACCCGAGCCAGGGCTACTACCCGTACCGCAGCGACTACGCGCGGTTTTCCAACCAGTACGGCGACATTCGCAACGTCCCCTCGATTCTCATCGAACAACACGCCTTGCATCCGTACCAGACCCAGGTGCTGGGCAACTATGTGATGCTCAAAAGCATGTTCCAGGTGATTGGCGAGCAATCGGCATCGCTCAAGGAAGCCATCCGCCAGGACCGCGAGCGGCTGGAGAGCCAGCAGGAAGTGATCCTCACCTGGAAGCCGGGCAAGGCCCAGACCACCCCGTTCACAGTGGGTGACTACCGCTATGAACAGTCGCCGATCACCGGTGCCAAGACCATTGTCTGGAGCAACAAACCCAAGCAGCTGACAGTTCCGGTGACCGGTAATACCGAGCCGGACCTGGTGACCCGGCGTCCACAGCAGTACGTCGTGCCCGGCCAATGGCGCGAGGTCATTGCCCGGCTCAAGGCCCATGGCATCCAGATGACCACCCTGGACAAGCCCAAGGCGATCGCGGTCACCCTGTACCGCATGGACGAGGTCAAGGTGGCGGGCGGATTCGAGCCTGATCGTGCGCAAACCAACCAGATTCCCGGCTACGAAGGACGTCTGCTGGTCAGCGGGGTAGCCAGGCCGTTCGAACGGTTGCAGACCTTCCCGGCAGGTTCGGTGGTGATCGACCTTGATCAGCCGCTGGGTGTGCTGGCGGTCAACTTGCTGTATCCCGAAAGCCCGGATTCGTTCTGGGCCTGGGGGTTCTTCAACTCGACCCTGGTGGTGGCGGAAGAACCTGAGGAGTACGTGATGGAACCCATGGCGCGCAAGATGCTCGCCGAGCGCCCTGAACTCAAGGCCGAGTTCGACAAGAAGCTCAAGACCGACAAGGTCTTTGCCGCCAGCCCCAGTGCGCGCTTGCAATGGTTTTACCAGCGTACGCCGTTCTATGACGTGAATGCCTTTGTCTATCCGGTGGGGGCAGTGTTCTGAAGCTTTCGCGGGGCAAGCCCGCTCCCACAGTGTAGGAGCGGGCTTGCCCCGCGATGGCCATAACCGGTAAGAGAGGGAACAATGGTGGCGGTTGAAACAAATGGACCACAGCTGTCGATCCCAACGCTTGAAGCGTTCAATCAGTGTGTTCTGCAGTTGGCCAGTCTGGCCCGCGAGCAAGGCAGCTCGCATTTCATCGCCGATGGCTTGCAGGCCTTTCGCCAACTGGTGCCATTCGCCTCGGCCTGGTGGGGGGAAATGTCTGCCAGCGTTTCCACTGCGCCACTGCAGAGCTGGATGCACGGGCGCATCGACCTGCCGGCATCCTTCGCTGCTGAGTGGCGCCACGTCGCCGGTCTGGACAGCTTCGCCCACGACACCCTGGCCAAGCCGGGGCGGGTGATTCGCGACAGTGAGTTCACCGACCCGGTCGAGGCGGTCAACGACTTTGCCCGCCGTTATGACCTCTATCACCTGATGAGCATCACCTTCGAACTGCCGGAGAGTGGCCTGAGCTTCTTTGTCTGTTTGTACCGGGGCGTGGATGAGCAAGCCTTCAATGCCAGCGAAGACGCACTGTTTGCCGCCTTCTGCGCCCACTTGCTGCAATTGTGGCGTTTCCAGGTGCAGGACATGATCCGCCTCGACACCGGCAACGGCGCCAGCGACTTCGGTGTGGCGCGCCTGGATGGCAGCCTGCTGTATGTCGGGGCCCGGCTGTGCGCGGTGATACAGCGTGAGGTGCCGGGCTGGAGTGGCTCGGTGTTGCCGGCCGAGGTCATCGCGCAGTTGCACACGGTACCCTGTGTGATGCGTTTGGGCCGCTGTGCACTGACCCTGAGCCCGAATGCCGAACACGTGATCCTGTCACTTGAAGCGCCGCCCCCTGGGGTGGTGCTGGCACCCCGCGAACGCACGGCGGCGATGCTCTTCGCTGCTGGCCATTCCTACAAGGAGATCGCCCGGATGCTGTCGTTGAGCCCGGCCACGGTGCGTACCTACCTGCGCAACTGCTACGCGCAACTGGGGGTCAAGAGCAAGGTGGAACTGGGCTCGGCCTTGCGTTCGGTCGCAGCAGTGGTGGAAAAAGTCGTCTGACCCTCCTCATTTGCGGAGGTCCGTTCTTTTGTCGAGCGCTATAGGGTGTGCCCAGAGCCGATAAAAACAAGAGAGCGTTCCGATGCAACGAGTGATTCCCAGCCTGATGGCCGCGGCCCTGGCTTTTTCTTCCCTGCAGGCCATGGCCGCCGCTGACCTTGTGCTGGTCAACGGCAAGGTGTACACCGCCGAGCCCGGCCAGGCCTTGATGCAAGCGGTGGCGGTCAAGGATGGCAAGATTGTGCAAGTGGGCACAGATGCGCAGATCAATGCGCTGGCCGATGCCCACACCCAACGCATCGACCTCGCGGGCAAAGTGCTGATGCCCGGCATGATCGACACCCACAGTCATCCGGTCCTGGGCGCCTTGGCCACCCTCGGCGCCAATCTGGAAGATGCAGTCAAGCCGCTGCCCGAACTGGAGCAATGGATACTGGCCGAGGTCAAGGACGGTCGCGGCAAAGCCGCTGATGTCATCAGCATCGCCGGCGTGAGTTCGGCCTATTGGGAGAAAAGCCGCGAACTGGGCCAGCTGTTCAACCAGGGGCGCTGGGCCGATCAGCCGTTGGTGCTCAACGGTATTGACGGCCACACCGGCTGGGCTAACAACGCCATGCTCAAGCGGCTGAAAATCGATGCCGCACGGGTCAAGGGTATGTCGGAGCAAGACCGCAGCTATGTCGGTCACGCGGCTGACTTCACGCCAAACGGCTATTTTTCCGAATCTCAATGGGACCAGGTGCGCAGCCAGATTCCTGCGGCCAGCGAGGAGGTCATGCTCAAGGCAGCCCGTGAAGCGGTACGGATCAACAATCAGTACGGTGTGACCGCCTGGATGGACGCGGCCTCCAACGCTGGCAGTGACGACTCCCTGTTTGATTTCAAAGCCACCGAGCAGAGCTACGGCGTACTGCCGCTGTACCGCGCCCTGGCCGAGCAGGGCGAACTCAACGCTCACGTTGCCGCATTGATGATTGCCAACCCCAAGAGCCGGCCAGCGGATCTTGAGGTGTTGGCCAGCGTGATGAACAAGTTTCAGGGCGTGCCCAACTTGAGCTTTCCGGGCATCAAGGTCTTCGTCGATGGCGTGCTGGAGTATCCGGGGCAAACCGCTGCGGTGCTTGAGCCCTATAAGAACAGCCAGAAAAATGGCCAGTTGCTGATCGAGCCCGAGCATTTCGGGGAACTGGTGGCGGCGGCGGAACAGCGCGACTGGATTGTCCATATGCACGCCGTTGGCGACCGGGCGGTGCGCGAATCGCTCAATGCTGTCGAATACGCGCGCACGCTCAACAGCAGCGCCAAGGCGCACAGCATCAGTCACCTGCAACTGGTCGACCCGCAAGACTTTCCGCGCTTCAAACAACTCGGTGTGATCGCTTCCATGCAGATGCTTTGGGCCACCGGGGAGAGCTACACCGTGGAGCTGGTCAAACCCTACATTAGTGCGTCGGCTTACAGCTATCAGTACCCGGCCAATTCGCTAGAACACGCCGGAGCGATGATCGCCGGTGCCAGTGACTGGCCGGTGTCCAGCCCCAACCCGTGGAACGCCATCGCCCAGGCCATCACCCGTAAAGGGCCGCTGGGTGTGCTTAACGCTGAAGAAAGCGTCGATCGCCAGGTCATGTTCCAGGCCTATACCCTCAATGCCGCCAAGACCCTGCGCCTGGACCAGCAGATCGGCTCATTGGCGCCTGGCAAGCAGGCTGACCTGATCGTCCTCGACCGGGATGTGTTCAAGGTCAGCAACGATGAGTTGTTTGACACCCAAGTGCTGAAGACCTTCTTCGCCGGCAAACAGGTCTACGCCCCCGCGTCCTGACCGCTCTCTCTGACGATGCCTGGTTCCTTGCCCAGCGAGGGGCCCGGTTTCGCCCGCACGAACCTACCCGCACACCGATAAAAACAAGGGTTTTGTATGAACGCACGCGCCATTTTCTCCCTCGCCAGCTTGTTGCTGACCCCATTGAGCAGTCAGGCCCTGACGCTGAGCGAAGACTTTTCCCTGGAAGTGGAACTCACCGCCGCCAGCGACTACCGCAGCCGGGGTGTTTCGCAAACCCTTGGCGATCCGGCCCTGCAGGCCGGCGCCACGCTGATCCACAGCAGCGGTTTGTATCTGGGCAGCTGGACGTCCAACGTCGATTTTGGCGACGACTTCAAGACCCGTCAGGAGCTGGAGTACTACGCGGGTTGGTACTGGCAGGCGACGGATGCGGTCAGCCTTGATCTGGGCTATGTCAAATACGACTACCCCAAGGAAGGCCAGTTCAACATGAGTGAGGTGTACGCCATCCTCGATGTGTACGGGGTGCAACTGGGTGCTTACTACTCCAATGACACGCCGAATTTCTTTGGTGAGGATCAGGACACGCTCTACGCCTACCTCGGTTACAGTTTGACCTTGCCAGGTGACGTGGGACTGGCGTTGCGCGCCGGGCGCAATGATGTAAAAGATCCGGCGTTCTTGTCGGCCAGCGGCGATGACCGTAATGCGTACTACGAGTGGGAGGCGAAGCTGAGCCGTGAGTTTGTCGGGGTGACCTGGGGCCTGAGTTATATCGACACAGACCTGTCGAAAAGCGAGTGCATCAATTGGTACGGCTATGACGACCTGTGCTCGGCGACGGTGGTGGTCAGTGCCAGCAAGACGTTCTGATGGCGACGGGGGGACGCGGTGGGAGCGGGCTTGCCCCGCGATACGATGGGGCTGACTGATCGCA
>NZ_JANHLE010000069.1 GCF_028682475.1 Pseudomonas putida | reverse complement strand
TTCCAGGTAAGTCTCGTTCATCTCCGAGAAATTACGACGAGAAGCTTGCATCTGGCCGGTGTACACCGGCAGAGGTGATAGAAACAGGGTTTCGTTCAGCCCTTTGGCCCTGATCTCACCGGCGCTAGGCCGCTGACTGCGTATGTCCGTCTCTGGCTCGGTGGCGACGGTTTTGTTTTTACGGTTGAACAAGCCTCTAAACATCGGTAGACGCCAAATCTTCTTTTTTAAAGAGGCTGAACGGTGCTTTGCCCAACCCGACTGGTAATGCCTCAACAGACTCAAGCCTGAAGGTGCCTTTGTGTTTGATGCTCGTGCCATAGGCGCGGGTGACGTGCAGATCACGTAGAACAAAACAGGTTTTATGAAGCACATCGCGTTCAGCTTCCAATTGATAAGCGATGTTGAAAGCTAGCGCGAAATCCGTGGTATGCATGAAATCATAGATCGGTAAATGTAGTGTCAGTGCTTCCTGACCTTCGCTGACGACGATGAAGCTTGTGGCCCATGCGGCACTGCACTCCCGCCAGCGCACGGACGGCCTGGGGTTGTACGGTTGGTTGATGTTATTGTCGCGCCCGTGTTCATAGGCCTGCAGTTGCAAGTTGCGACGGTCCATTTCTTGAGTGCTGACGCCTGGCAATATCAGCCTCAAATACGTTTCTTTATCATTACGAATCAACTCGCAAATTGGCTTCTGCACCACTTTCGCCAGTTCGCTCCACTCCTCCTGCATACTGCGCTGAGTGGTGTTATTTCCCCATACACTGGTTTGCATCCACTTTTGCAAATCGTCCAGATTGAAATAGTTAAACAACCCCTCACCGACCAGTTGCAGGGCGGTAGCTACCAGGCCTATCAGATTGGCGCGGGCGGCGATGGCCAATAGACGAGGGCTGGCCTCGGCCCAGGCCAAGGCCCGCAACTCACTTGGCGTTCTGATCAATCCCTTGATAATGGTGCCAGTGTGCTTGGCTGCCCAGGTATTGGTTCCGACCAGTACTCCGTCACCAGCAATCTGTAGGGTGGTGGCACTCAATCCCTTGTAATTGCCTTTAGCCATTGATTCTCCCCATTGCAGGGAATGTTTTCCTAAGTCGATTGATGCGGCTAGACCGCCAAATGCGAATGCTCCAAGTCCGGAAATGCCGCTCCAGTGCCCCAGCTTACTCATACTATTCAGCTTTCCGGCTGCGCTTTCCATTTGTTCAATATGAGCTTGAAATATAGTGACTGATATCCCTTGCACCATAGCAAAGCCTGCCGCCGACATGCCTATGAAAGATTCTCCAATAGCGACGGCGTGCTTTAGCGTTCGATTTTCTTTTTTCAGGACAGTCGTAAACATCTCAATAAACTTAACCCCCTGAATCACAAATAACGCGAACGCAATCCCATCCCCCTTCGACTTCGCCGCGGCCAGCAGTGGCTTGTTAAAGGTTCCGGTGACCCGGAAGTCCCGCGCGGTCCTGGCCATCTCCGCACGCAATTTTGGATCCAGGCCATCGATCACCGTACCGATTTGTGCCGGGCCGCTGCCGCCGACGGTCAAGGCGCCCGCAAGCCGTTCTTCCAGGGGCAGCAGGGCGTTTTTCAGCAGCTTGATACGCTGGTTGTAGGCCGCTTCGCTGTCAGGCATGGCAAGGCCTGCGGTCTGACGCCACAACTCACGATTGCGCAGCCGGTAGAATTCCTTGAGATGGCTGCGCAGATTCATCGACTGCTCGCGAGCATCATTGAACGCCCTCATTTCTGCTACCGAGGCTGTTCGTAAGGTCAGGCCATGGCGGGAGAACTCGCGCAACAGCCGCAGACGCGCC
>NZ_JANHLE010000068.1 GCF_028682475.1 Pseudomonas putida | reverse complement strand
CGGCATTGTTGCTTTTGGCAAGGCTGTGGGTGGTCCAAAAGCGACTGGGAATCCGGTAGTTGATGCTCCAAAAGCAATTCCAGAAAGCAGCTACCCAACGCTCGCCAGGCCAAGCCCAAATGCCCCAAGCAATGTGATTTTGGGCGAGCTCGACTCACTTGGTCGACCTACTGGGGTTACAGCGGTCCTTAGAGAGGACTCATTGGGAAGCGGTTCAAGCGCTAACCCAGCGATTCGCCCCCCAGGTTTTGAGGGGCAGCCTGCTAACCATGCGCGAGGACATTTACTTGCAAATTCACTAGGAGGAGCTGGTGATGATGCAAGAAATTTGGTAACACTTTTCCAGCGCAACGCAAATCATCCAAATATGAGTTCATTTGAGCGTCAGGTAAAGGCCGCCGTACAGAGTGGTGAAACAGTAAGCTATAGGGCGGTACCTATTTATTCAGGTACTAACCTAATGCCGACCGGTGTAACGTTATCTGCTCGTGGCTCAGGGGGCTTTACTCTTGATGTATCAATTCCTAATGTAAGTGGAGTTAAGTAAGAATGATAGATAAACTAATTGGTGTTCTTTCACCACCCTCCCAGCGAACCTTTGACAATGCCGCTTGGGTGACCTTTGAATCTGAGGGGGGGGTGCGATTGCCGAATGATTTTAAGGAGCTTGTTTCTATTTACGGATGTGGATCAATAGATGATTTTGTGTGGCTGTTAGATCCATTTTCAAAAAATCCAAATTTGAATTTTGAAAAAAGCAAATACTTTAGAGAAGCGTACGCTGTAATGCGAGAGGAATTTATAACGGATTACCCAAGGCCAGACTATCCTGCGAAAGGATCTTTTTTTCCCTGGGCGGTGACGGATAATGGGGAAACTTTTGTTTGGCTGGTTGATGGGGATCCAGATTCATGGAAGGTTGCTGTTCATAGCTCGGATCAAGGGGAAGAGGAAATCTATAATTTCGGTTGTGTCGAGTTTCTTCTAAAGCTACTTGAAAGGGGCGTTTCGTCAAAAATCCTACCTAGTCAGTTTCCTCCGGTTGATCTAAGTAAACATAGTTTTACAGCTGCTGGTTAGGTGCAAAAGGCGGCGTCAAACTGGCTAGCAATGAGGTCGATGTGGTCAGAGCGAATAAAGGAACCCTCGAATACAAAATACTGAGCGAGCCCCCACCAAATAAGCAAGTCAAGCGGAGCAGCGGCACTGAACTCAAAATTAATTCAAGCGGTTACGTCGATGAAATCGCCTACAGTCCATCCTTGGATAAAGGCGTCCGTGATGCATGCTAAACGGCAGTTGGTGAGGAAGGGTTGCCAACTGGTGAAAACCAACAGCAGTCCATTCGGTGCTGAGATTTCGTAGAGTCTCTGGTCATCGAAGGAAAGGAGTCCTGTCATGGCAAAGCGTTATGAATTGTCGGATGCAGCGTGGGAGGTGGTCGCCGATCTCTTCACTGAAACACGCTTCGATGTTTCGGGGCGAAGGGGATTGCCAGGCAGAGTGGGTCGTTTGCAGTCGTCGATATCGGTTTTGTAGGTGGGCCGCATCTGCGGCCTCGATACGATGCTGCTTGGGTAGGATCAGGTTGGTGATTTCGGTACCCGACGATCCGCCATCTGGTCTTCGATTCCATCGAGCAACGCATCGACCAACCCTTTGGCCATCTCGATGGAATGCAGTGTCGACCATATCAACCCGCGAGTGTCCGGGTCGACTTTGTCACAGGCTTGCATTCCCGTGTCATTGGCGCAACGCAAGTACATCGACGCATGTACCAAGGCATCATGCGCTTCGATACCGGCGCGTACGGTGAACAAGGGAGGATGACCCGCGGCACAGGTACCGAAAGGGGTACTGGCAGTGTGC
>NZ_JANHLE010000067.1 GCF_028682475.1 Pseudomonas putida | reverse complement strand
TGCACCATTGAGCGCGTTGCTCAAGGTCCAGTTGCTGCCAGTGTCGATATTGAAGGTGCCGGCGTTGTTGATCGCCGCCGTGCCCAGGTTACTGGCCGTCGAGACCGTCAGCGCAGTGCCCATGGCCAGGTTCCAGCTGCCCGACAGGGTGTTGTTGCCCGCGAGCGTCACTGTGCTGGCGTTGCTCAGGTTGACCGCCCCGGTGCCGCCGATGGCATTGTCCAGCGTGCCGCTGGCTCCATCGAGCAACAGCGTGCCGTTATCGGTGATCTTGCCGCTGCCCAGGCCATCCACATGGTTCAGACTGACCGTGGCCCCTGTCGCGATGAGGGTGTCGGCGCTCAGGCCAGCGTTGCTGCCCTGCACGTCCAGCGTACCGCCATTGACCTGCAGCAGGCCCGCACCACTGAGGGTACCCGCCGAGGTGCCACCGTTGCTCGCCGCCAGCGTGCCGTTGTTCAGGTTCAAGCTCGACCCTGCCACAGCGTTGAGCACGCCCACCGTCTGGGTTTTGCCATTGAGGTCGAAGCCGGCCAGGTTGGCCAGGCTCAGCTTGCTGGTCCGGCCCAGGGCGTTGTCGGCACCTGCACGCAGCGTGCCCGAGTTCACACTCGTTTCGCCGCTGTAGTCGCTGCTGGCGTTGCTCAGGGTGATGGTGTTGCTGGCGTCGATCGCCAGATTACCGTTGCCGGTGATCTTGGCCGACATGTCCGCCGCAGTCCCGGCCGCGCCAGTATCCTCGGCCAGCCTCAAGGTCTGGCCCGATTGCAGGTCCAGCTGTGTGAGGCCGTAGTTCACATACAAGCCATCCCCTGCCGTGCCCGTGGTCAGCCGATAGTCATAGGTGCCCTTGGCCACGGTGCTGCCATTCTGGCTGATGTCCACCTGACGTGCTGCCGTGATGGCATTGCCATCCTGGTCGAGCAGACGCAGCGCGCCGCCGCTGCCGCTCACCGCACTCGCGTCGACCAACTTCACGCCGATGTTCACGTCATCCTGCATCAGCAGGTTGGACGTATTGGGCGTGTCCCTGCCGGGAGCAACAAACGGCGCCGGCACATTGATGACCACCGTGCCAGTATGGCTGGCGTCCAGCGTGCCGGTCTTGATCAGGCTGGTCGCCAGCACCTGATCCGGTGCACTGGCATTGAACCGTATCGTGCCGCCATTGATGTTCAGGCCGCCGATCACCTGGTTGCCATCGCCCACCGTGGTCACGTTGCCTGCGCCCACCTCCAGCGTCGCGTTGGTCAGTGCCGTGGTGTTGTCGCCCACCAGGGCGAAGGTGTTGTCCTTCAAGCTGACGGTGCCGGCGAAGCGGTTGCCCGCACCGGTGCCGAACGAGAACGCCTGGTTGGCGTTGGACGCGTTCAGCGTGCCGGCACCGGTCAGTGCGTTGTCGAAGCTGAAGGCACCGCTGGTCAGGGTGTTGACGATGCCGCCCGCGGCAATATCGACCCCGCCGGTGCCCAGGTTGGCGGTGCTGCTGGTGGCGTTATTAGCCACCGCCAAGGTACCCGTACCGGTCACCTTCCACTGCCCCGTATAGGCCGCATTGGCGCCACTGATCGTGGCCTGCGCCCCGCTCACCGTGGTCGTGCCTGCACCGGCCAGCAGGTTGTCGAAGGTGCTGGCCGAGGCTAGCGCCAACTCCAGCCCGGTCGTCGCACTGCCCGCTGCGGTGTTGATGTTCACCGTGCCGGTGCCAACGCCGTCAGCGTCGCTCAGTTTCAGCACGCCGCCCTGGATAGTAGTCGCCCCGCTGGCACTGTTGGCCCGGGCGATGGTCAGCGTACCCGTGCCGTTCTTGGTGAAGGCGCCTGCGCCATTGAGCGCGTTGCTCAAGGTCCAGTTGCTGCCAGTGTCGATATTGAAGGTGCCGGCGTTGTTGATCGCCGCCGTACCCAGGTTACTGGCCGTCGAGGCCGTCAGCGCCGTGCCCGCTGCCAGGTTCCAACTGCCCGACAGAGTGTTGTTGCCCGCGAGCGTCAGCGCGCTGGCGTTGCTCAGGTTGACCGCTCCGGTGCCGCCAATGGCATTGTCCAGCGTGCCGCTGGCGCCATCGAGCTGCAACGTGCCGTTATCAATGATCCTGCCGCTGCCCAGGCCGTCCACATGGTTCAGACTGACCG
>NZ_JANHLE010000066.1 GCF_028682475.1 Pseudomonas putida | reverse complement strand
TGGGTTGATCGGTTCGGCCTTGGCACTTGTGGATGTGCCTGGGATCATCAACCTTGTCGATAATGGCGCTAGCCGGGAGGATGTTCTAAGATTTGCCGGCGCTGTTGCTTTTGGCAAGGTTGTGGGTGGTCCAAAAGCGACTGGGAGTCCCGTAGTTGATGGTGCAAAAGGGACAGGTGCAATAGACGAAACGGCCGGCTCGATTAGGAATGTCAATCCTGGATATCCAGAAGCTGGTCGAACTCATAACTGCGTTAACTGTTCGATAGCTACGGACGCTACTTTGGCAGGGAATCCTGCATCAGCTTTGCCGATTAGCTCCACTAAAGGGGTTCCTCTGACTGTCTTGGAGAAGCAGTTCGGAGCTAAGTTTGGCAGCGTGTCGACGCCCGAGAATATTAGTCGGAAAATGGCCAGTGCAGGTGATGGCGCGCGCGGTATTGTTTTTGGCTCTTACGGTCCTGGGCAGCCAGGTCACGTATTTAATGTGGTAAACCAGAATGGTGTTGTTCGTTACCTCGATGGGCAGACAGGTAAGCAGGCGAATCTGAGCGATTTCAAGACGTTACAGTTGCTGAGGACTAATTGATGGTTACCTATGAGTATGCTTTGGCGCGTGCTAAGGAGTATCTGAGTGATTCAGATATACCTTTGCGTATAACTCATAAGGGTGAATTTTCTGATGGGTGGTTTTTCTGCTTTGACTCCGAAGAGTATTTGGATACTGGCAATCCATCGGCCCAGTTGGCTGGGAATAGCCCTTTTTTGATTGATAAACAGAGTGGGGAGTTGCATGTTCTTGGGACTGCAAAGCCACTGAAAGAGTATCTTGATAATTACGTTAGAGGGAAATTAGATGGCTCGGCGTAATCTAATTGTGCAAAAGGAACTGCTAAGGAGGCAGAGGCATTAGTCGCTGCTGAAAAGGCGGCGTTGGGTCGTATTGGGAACAATCCGGAAGGGCCTGATTTAACGAATAAAGCACCAAATACGGTGCTTGATTTGCAGGATGCAAAAGGCGCAGGTGATTGGGAAAAGCTGAGTGCTCAACTCAGGGAGGCGGCGAAAGGTAAAGGTAGTTTCGGTATTGGTTCAGGTACAAGAGCACAAGCTGACGTTATGGGGAAAGCTTGGGTTGGTAATGGGTGTAAAGTTGCTAGCGATTGAAAGGCGTTGGTTTGTCAAGATGGTTTGAGGCGGTATAGGTCTCCTACTTACAAACCAAGCCGGCAGGAAACTCAAGCTAACTTCGAGCAAAGGTTTCCAGGTCAAGAGGCAAAGAAGTGGCAATCAAATGCTAACTAGGGTGTCGCGGACTAAACTATGAACGCGAAGCTAAAGCGGCTCCATAGCCCTGACATTTATAATCTTGAAAATTACCATCCTGAATCTCCGGATAGTTTTTGCTTCCTCCTGCAGGCGATGATTGGTCCAGCGGATGAGGATGGCGAGGAATAATTTGACATGGAGGTTTGCACTCCGAAATGGATTGAGGAAAAACTTTGTCTCGATGAGGTTGTTATAGGGGCGCACTACCTTATTGTTCATGATTACAATTACCAAGAAATTGTTAATGCCATTGAGAAATTCTTGTTGAGTTGCTCAGGGAAGAATTGGAGTTAGGTTTCAAGAAAAGTATCTAGATTAGTTTTGTGGGAGTTTGAGGGTTACGAAGATGGGGCACGTGAGTAACGTAAACATTTCTCTTGTTCTACTGACACCGACACCTGCGCCGGTGTTGTCTTATCCGTCAAACGGTTGCTTCCGTTCGGCTATCTGAATGCGCATATTGACAACTTGAGCCGCTCGCATACTTCAGTGGTAGCTTTGTAGGTGAGCCGCATCTGCGGCCCCAGTACGATACTGCTTGAGTAGGATCAGGTTGGTGATTTCGGTACCCGACGATCCGCCATCTGTTCTTCGATACCATCGAGCAACGCATCGACCAACCCTTTGGCCATCTCGACGGAATGCAGTGTCGACCATATCAACCCGCGAGTGTCCGGGTCGACTTTGTCACAGGCTTGCGTTCCCGTGTCATTGGCGCAACGCAAGTACATCGACGCATGCACCAAGGCATCATGCGCTTCGATACCGGCGCGCACAGTAAACAAGGGAGGATGACCCGCGGCACAGGTACCGAAAGGGGTACTGGCAGTGTGT
>NZ_JANHLE010000064.1 GCF_028682475.1 Pseudomonas putida | reverse complement strand
CGGAATCAATTCACTCGGTGGGAGCGGGCTTGCCCCGCGATAAGGCCTCAAGGCTGCTCGGTCACCCCGCGCACCACCCGGCCAATCGTCAGACCCTGCAACAGGATCGACGACAGCACCACGATGTAGGTGATGCTCAGCAACAGGTCGCGCTCGGTGCCCGCGGGCAGCGACAGCGCCAGGGCCACCGACACACCGCCACGCAAACCACCCCAGGTCAGTACCCGCACGGTGCCGCGCGGCACCGTGCGCCAGCGGCGCAGCATGAGGATGGCCGGGGCCACGGTCAGCAGGCGCGACAGCAGGATCGCCACGGCCAGCACACCGGCCGCCGCCAGGTGCATCCAGGAGAACGGCAGCAGCAACAGCTCCAGGCCGATCAGGGCGAACAACAAGGCGTTGAGCATGTCGTCGATCAGTTCCCAGAAACCGTCCAGGTAGCGGCGGGTCATGTCGTTCATCGCCAGGTTGCGCCCCAGGTTGCCGATGATCAGCCCGGCCACCACCATCGCGATCGGTGCCGATACGTGCAGTTCGTAGGCCATGGCCGAGCCACCGATGACCAGGGCCAGGGTCAGCATGACCTCGACCTGATACTGCTCGATGCTTTTGATCATGCGGTAGGTCACGTAACCGATCAGTCCGCCGAACAGCGCGCCGCCAATGGCTTCGCGGGCGAACAGGATGGCGGTTTCGGTCGCTGTCGGAGTTTCGCCCAGTTGCGCGATGCCCAGCAATACGGTGAAGACCACCACCGCAGTGCCGTCATTGAACAATGACTCGCCGACAATCGTGGTTTTTAGCGGTTTCGAGGCATTGGCGGTACGCAGGGCGCCGAGTACGGCAATCGGGTCGGTCGGCGAAATCAGCGCGCCGAACAGCAGGCAGTAGAGCAGGCTGACGTGCCAGCCGAACAGGGCAAAGATCCAGTGGGCCAGGTAACCGATGACCACAGTGGCAATCAGTACGCCGACCGTGGCCAGCAGGCCGATCGGCCAGCGGTAGCTGCGCAGATCGGCGAGGTTGACGTGCAGGGCGCCGGCAAACAGCAGAAACGACAGCATCCAGTGCATCAGCAGGTCGTTGAAGTCGATCTGGCTCATCAAGCCTTGCACGCGCTCTTCCAGTCCCGGGTAGCCAATGACGCTCAGGCCTTGCAGCAACAGGGAAAAGAACAGCGCCGTGACCATCACGCCAATGGTCGGCGGCAGGCCGATGAAACGGTAGTTCAGGTAAGTGAGGAGGGTGGTCAGACAGATAAACGCAGCAACAAGCTCAAGCATTCCGGGTCCTGTAATGGCTTTCGATTTGGCACCCGATCCTATCGGGCAGGCCTTGGATGGTCTGGCGATGGCGTGGGGACACAGTTTTTTGACTGCATGCGTTGACCGCGCGGTGCGGATTTCGTTTCCAGCGCACGCGATTGTGCGCGACGTGGAACGGAGGGAAATGCTTAGATAGCGGCTGTCCATTGATGACCCGACCTGCATTGCCAAGGACCTTCGCGTGTTAGCCACTTCCCTGGTACTGGTTGCCGCACTGCTGCATGCAACCTGGAACACCTTGATCAAATTCAGCGGCGAGCGCCTGCTGGTCATTGCCAGCATGGACGCGGTGGCGTTGCTGTTTGCGCTGGTGATGGTGGCCTTCGTGCAGTTCCCGCCTGCCGAGGTCTGGCCGTGGTTGCTGGCGTCTGCGCTGTTCGAACAGTTCTACCGCTTTCTGTTGATCCAGGCCTATCGGGTCGGCGACCTGGGACTGGTCTATCCACTGATGCGCGGTCTCTCACCCTTGGTCGTGCTGGCGCTGACGCTGACCTTCGCTGGCGAAACATTAACCAGCCAGCAGATCATCGGCATTCTGCTGATCCCCTGCGGCATGGCCTGCCTGCTCTGGCAAGGCGGCGGCGGTGACCGCCTGCCCTGGTCGATGCTGCCGGTGGTGGCCTTGATCGGGCTGTGCATCGGTTGCTACACCTGGTTCGATGGCCAGGCGATCCGGCTCTGGTCGCAGCCGTTGGACTATCTTGTCTGGTTGACGCTGCTCAGTGCCTGGCCATTTCCATTGCTGGCCAGTGTCGCCCGGCGCGCGCCGTTCATGTTGTTCTGGCGTTTGCAGTGGCGGCTCGGCTTGACGGTCGGCTTATGCGTGTTACTCAGCTATGCCCTGGTGCTCTGGGCCATGCAGTTGGGCTCGGTGGCCGAAGCTGCGGCGTTGCGTGAAGTCAGCGTGATACTGGTGGTGCTGTTCGGCATGCGCTATCTCAAAGAACCTTTTGGCGGTCCGAGGCTCTTAGCCTGTGCCCTGGTGCTGATCGGCATGCTGATCATGAAATTTTGACGTTCCAACCGACAAGGACTTAGCCATGACCGTTGCTTTGTGGTGTGTATTGATTGCGTTGATTCTGCCGCTCCTGTGTACCAGCATCGCCAAGTTCAGCAGCGGTCGTTTCAACCTGCGGCAGAACCACGACCCGCGGGCGTTTCTCGACAAGCTCGAGGGCTTGCCGCGTCGCGCCCATGCCGCCCAGTTGAACAGCTTCGAAGCCTTTCCGGCTTTTGCCGCGGCAGTGATCATCGCCGACGTCGTCGGCAATGCCGAGCAGGTGACCCAGGACGTACTGGCGGTGCTGTTCATCACCAGTCGCCTGCTCTACATCATTTGCTACCTGGCCGACTGGGCCGCCTTGCGCTCGCTGGTGTGGTTCGTTGGCCTGGGGTTGGTCGTCTCGTTCTTCGTCATATCGGCTTGAAGCATTCGCGGGGCAAGCCCGCGCCCACCGGTTTTGAAC
>NZ_JANHLE010000063.1 GCF_028682475.1 Pseudomonas putida | reverse complement strand
CTGCAGGTAGGGGTTTTGTCTTTGTGGCCGCTGAACCTGTGGGAGCTGGTCTTGCCAGCGATAGCGACAGCGCGCAACAGCTGACTCCCCAGTGCTGCCATCGCCGGCAAGGCCGGCTCCCACAGTGCCTTAATACCATCAGTTTTCTATGCAATCCCTACCTGCATAGCTATCATGCCAGCCTCATTACGAGTCGAGATTGGCATGCTGAAGTTGTTGAAGCTCCTCAAGGATGGCCGGTTCCATTCCGGGCAGGATCTGGGGGTCGCCCTTGGCGTAAGTCGTAGTGCTGTCTGGAAGCAGTTACAGCACCTCGAGGCCGAGTTGAATCTGCCCATTCATAAAGTGCGTGGGCGCGGCTATCAGTTGGCCGCACCGCTGTTCCTGCTGGAGGAATCAGCTATCGCCGAGTACTCGCAGGGTGGGCGCTGGCCTGCGCTGATATTCGACTCCATTGATTCGACCAACGCCCAGGCTTTGCGCGCAATCACTGAAGGTCAGGCGGCCCCCTTCCTGGTGCTGGCCGAGCGTCAGACAGCAGGGCGTGGGCGGCGCGGGCGTCAGTGGGCCAGTCCCTTTGCCGAGAACCTCTATTACAGCCTGGTGCTACGTATTGAAGGCGGCATGCGTCAGCTTGAAGGCTTGAGCCTGATAGTGGGGCTTGCGGTCATGCGTACGCTGCAGTCTTTCGGTGTGGCTGAGGCTGGCTTGAAATGGCCGAACGACGTCCTGGTCAATAATCAAAAGATTGCCGGCATCCTGCTGGAGTTGGTTGGCGACCCTGCTGATGTCTGCCATGTGGTGTTGGGCATTGGCATCAATGTGAACATGCAGGCTACCACTGAGGTCGACCAGCAGTGGACCTCCGTGCGCCGCGAGACAGGCGCGGCCATTGATCGCAATCTGCTGGTCGCCAGGCTCAACCACAACCTGCAGCTCGACCTCGAGCGGCATCGGCAGGCCGGTTTCGCCGCATTCCAGCATGAGTGGGAGCAGGCGCACCTGTGGCAGGGGAGGGCAGTTTCCTTGATTGCCGGAGTCAACAAGATCGACGGCGTGGTATTGGGTATCGATGGCCAAGGCGCATTGCGTCTTGAGGTCGATGGCGTAGAGAAGAGCTTCAGTGGTGGTGAGCTCAGTTTGAGGTTGCGTGATGATTCTTGAGCTCGATTGCGGTAACAGCTTCATCAAGTGGCGCGTTATCCGTAGCGCCGATGCGTCTATTGTTGCCGGTGGCGTGGTCGACTCCGATCAAGCGTTACTGGCGGCCGTCGCAGCGCTGCCTCAGGCGCCAGGGCGTGGCCGACTGGTCAGTGTCCGCAGCGAAGAAGAGACCACGGCGCTTTCGGCGTTATTGGCACAGCACTTCGGGTTTGACGTACTGGTCGCGCAGCCTGCTAAAGAGGTGGGTGGTGTGCGCAATGGTTATGAAGACTTCCAGCGGCTGGGTCTGGATCGCTGGCTTGCGGTGTTGGGTGCTTATCGCTTGGCCAAGGGCGCGTGCCTGGTGATGGATTTCGGCACTGCAGCCAAGGCTGATTTCGTTGCGGCTGATGGCGAGCATCTAGGTGGCTTCATCTGTCCTGGCATGCCGTTGATGCGCAGCCAGCTGCGCACTCATACCCGTCGTATTCGATATGACGATGCATCGGCCGAGCGTGCCTTGTCGAGCATGGCGCCCGGACGCTCAACCGTAGAGGCGGTTGAGCGCGGCTGTGTGCATATGCTTCAAGGTTTCGTTCGCTCCCAGCTCGATCATGCACAGGCCTTGTGGGGTGAAAACTTCACCGTATTGCTGACCGGAGGTGATGCGCCGCTGGTGCAAGAGGCCGCACCGAATGCGCGGGTGGTGCCGGATCTAGTATTTGTAGGCCTGGCCATGGCCTGTCCTCTGGATTGAGGTGACTATGCGTTGGTTGTTTCTGTTACTGCTGGTGCTTAATGGCGTCTATTACGTCTGGCATCAGCAGGAAGCGCCGTTGAAGGCCAAGGAAGTCGCACCGCTATCGCTGTACAAGGGGAATCAACAGGATATCCGTCTGTTGAGCGAGTCACATCCGGGTAAACAAGCTCCCGAGCGTGGTCAGGAATGTCTTTATGTGGGGAGCATGAGCACCCAGGAACAGCTCGATGCCTTGCGCCAGCGTCTGCTTAGCCTGGATGTGGCTGCCGTTCCTGTGGTTGGACGGCTTGGCGATGCGACCGGCTTGTGGCTGCAGATAGCGCCGCAGAGCCAGCGTTTGCTGGACCAAACCCTGCTTGAGACACTTTCCCGTGATTTCAAAGACTTAAAACATAAAATAATGTTGTGCAGGGGTATTGCAACTGGCGAATAGCTTGATAGAATGGCGCCCGCTTCACAGGGATGACCACTAAGTGGCAACACTGAGAAGCAGCTGTCAAATTAGCTAACCTCAAGATTTTAATGAGAAAAAGCTTGACAGCAGGACGGCAAGAGTTGAAAATGCCGCCCAGCTCAGGAGGGGTTCCCGAGCGGCCAAAGGGATCAGACTGTAAATCTGACGTCTACGACTTCGAAGGTTCGAATCCTTCCCCCTCCACCATTTTAGCGAGAGCTGCAAGCTCCGCGGGTATAGTTTAGTGGTAGAACCTCAGCCTTCCAAGCTGATGATGCGGGTTCGATTCCCGCTACCCGCTCCAAGTTTTGCAGTTGTTGCATAGTGTTACGCTCTTGTAGCTCAGTTGGTAGAGCACACCCTTGGTAAGGGTGAGGTCAGCGGTTCAAATCCGCTCAAGAGCTCCATATAACAAGGCAGATATGAAAATATCTGCCTTTGTTTTAATGGTCGTATTAACTTGCTTATTTCTTCTTGCTGAGGATTGTCTCGATGGCTAAGGAAAAGTTCGATCGTAGTCTGCCGCACGTGAACGTCGGCACCATTGGTCACGTTGACCATGGCAAGACCACGCTGACCGCAGCGCTGACTCGCGTTTGCTCCGAAGTTTTCGGTTCGGCCGTCGTCGAATTCGACAAGATCGACAGCGCTCCAGAAGAGAAAGCTCGCGGTATTACCATTAACACT
>NZ_JANHLE010000062.1 GCF_028682475.1 Pseudomonas putida | reverse complement strand
GAATTTTCGGCGAATGTCGTCTTCACAGTATAACCAGATTGCTTGGGGTTATATGGTCAAGTGAAGAAGCGCATACGGTGGATGCCTTGGCAGTCAGAGGCGATGAAAGACGTGGTAGCCTGCGATAAGCTTCGGGGAGTCGGCAAACAGACTTTGATCCGGAGATCTCTGAATGGGGGAACCCACTCAGCATAAGCTGAGTATCTTGTACTGAATACATAGGTGCAAGAGGCGAACCAGGGGAACTGAAACATCTAAGTACCCTGAGGAAAAGAAATCAACCGAGATTCCCTTAGTAGTGGCGAGCGAACGGGGACTAGCCCTTAAGTGGCTTTGAGATTAGCGGAACGCTCTGGAAAGTGCGGCCATAGTGGGTGATAGCCCTGTACGCGAAAATCTCTTAGTCATGAAATCGAGTAGGACGGAGCACGAGAAACTTTGTCTGAATATGGGGGGACCATCCTCCAAGGCTAAATACTACTGACTGACCGATAGTGAACCAGTACCGTGAGGGAAAGGCGAAAAGAACCCCGGAGAGGGGAGTGAAATAGAACCTGAAACCGTATGCGTACAAGCAGTGGGAGCCTACTTTGTTAGGTGACTGCGTACCTTTTGTATAATGGGTCAGCGACTTATATTCAGTGGCGAGCTTAACCGAATAGGGGAGGCGTAGCGAAAGCGAGTCTTAATAGGGCGTTTAGTCGCTGGGTATAGACCCGAAACCGGGCGATCTATCCATGGGCAGGTTGAAGGTTAGGTAACACTGACTGGAGGACCGAACCGACTACCGTTGAAAAGTTAGCGGATGACCTGTGGATCGGAGTGAAAGGCTAATCAAGCTCGGAGATAGCTGGTTCTCCTCGAAAGCTATTTAGGTAGCGCCTCATGTATCACTGTAGGGGGTAGAGCACTGTTTCGGCTAGGGGGTCATCCCGACTTACCAAACCGATGCAAACTCCGAATACCTACAAGTGCCGAGCATGGGAGACACACGGCGGGTGCTAACGTCCGTCGTGAAAAGGGAAACAACCCAGACCGTCAGCTAAGGTCCCAAAGTCATGGTTAAGTGGGAAACGATGTGGGAAGGCTTAGACAGCTAGGAGGTTGGCTTAGAAGCAGCCACCCTTTAAAGAAAGCGTAATAGCTCACTAGTCGAGTCGGCCTGCGCGGAAGATGTAACGGGGCTCAAACCATGCACCGAAGCTACGGGTATCACTTAGGTGATGCGGTAGAGGAGCGTTCTGTAAGCCTGTGAAGGTGAGTTGAGAAGCTTGCTGGAGGTATCAGAAGTGCGAATGCTGACATGAGTAACGACAATGGGAGTGAAAAACTCCCACGCCGAAAGACCAAGGTTTCCTGCGCAACGTTAATCGACGCAGGGTTAGTCGGTCCCTAAGGCGAGGCTGAAAAGCGTAGTCGATGGAAAACAGGTTAATATTCCTGTACTTCTGGTTATTGCGATGGAGGGACGGAGAAGGCTAGGCCAGCTTGGCGTTGGTTGTCCAAGTTTAAGGTGGTAGGCTGAGATCTTAGGTAAATCCGGGATCTTAAGGCCGAGAGCTGATGACGAGTTGCCTTTAGGCGACGAAGTGGTTGATGCCATGCTTCCAAGAAAAGCTTCTAAGCTTCAGATAACCAGGAACCGTACCCCAAACCGACACAGGTGGTTGGGTAGAGAATACCAAGGCGCTTGAGAGAACTCGGGTGAAGGAACTAGGCAAAATGGCACCGTAACTTCGGGAGAAGGTGCGCCGGTGAGGGTGAAGGACTTGCTCCGTAAGCTCATGCCGGTCGAAGATACCAGGCCGCTGCGACTGTTTATTAAAAACACAGCACTCTGCAAACACGAAAGTGGACGTATAGGGTGTGACGCCTGCCCGGTGCCGGAAGGTTAATTGATGGGGTTAGCTAACGCGAAGCTCTTGATCGAAGCCCCGGTAAACGGCGGCCGTAACTATAACGGTCCTAAGGTAGCGAAATTCCTTGTCGGGTAAGTTCCGACCTGCACGAATGGCGTAACGATGGCGGCGCTGTCTCCACCCGAGACTCAGTGAAATTGAAATCGCTGTGAAGATGCAGTGTATCCGCGGCTAGACGGAAAGACCCCGTGAACCTTTACTATAGCTTTGCACTGGACTTTGAATTTGCTTGTGTAGGATAGGTGGGAGGCTTTGAAGCGTGGACGCCAGTTCGCGTGGAGCCATCCTTGAAATACCACCCTGGCAACTTTGAGGTTCTAACTCAGGTCCGTTATCCGGATCGAGGACAGTGTATGGTGGGTAGTTTGACTGGGGCGGTCTCCTCCTAAAGAGTAACGGAGGAGTACGAAGGTGCGCTCAGACCGGTCGGAAATCGGTCGTAGAGTATAAAGGCAAAAGCGCGCTTGACTGCGAGACAGACACGTCGAGCAGGTACGAAAGTAGGTCTTAGTGATCCGGTGGTTCTGTATGGAAGGGCCATCGCTCAACGGATAAAAGGTACTCCGGGGATAACAGGCTGATACCGCCCAAGAGTTCATATCGACGGCGGTGTTTGGCACCTCGATGTCGGCTCATCACATCCTGGGGCTGAAGCCGGTCCCAAGGGTATGGCTGTTCGCCATTTAAAGTGGTACGCGAGCTGGGTTTAGAACGTCGTGAGACAGTTCGGTCCCTATCTGCCGTGGACGTTTGAGATTTGAGAGGGGCTGCTCCTAGTACGAGAGGACCGGAGTGGACGAACCTCTGGTGTTCCGGTTGTCACGCCAGTGGCATTGCCGGGTAGCTATGTTCGGGAGAGATAACCGCTGAAAGCATCTAAGCGGGAAACTTGCCTCAAGATGAGATCTCACTGGAGCCTTGAGCTCCCTGAAGGGCCGTCGAAGACTACGACGTTGATAGGTTGGGTGTGTAAGCGCTGTGAGGCGTTGAGCTAACCAATACTAATTGCCCGTGAGGCTTGACCATATAACACCCAAGCAATCTGCAACGCAGATTGTGGTGGTGAAGACGAAATGAACCGAAAGTTCGTAAAACCACAAATTGTCACATACCCGATTCGCTGGAGTGTCTGCACAAGACCTTCTGGCA
>NZ_JANHLE010000061.1 GCF_028682475.1 Pseudomonas putida | reverse complement strand
ACCCCAACCTGGCCGTTCTTCTTCGGCTAATCTGATCTTCATCCGTACGGTCTTACCCGGCAGTTGATCAGGGGTGAAAGCCGCTGCAGGACGGTAGCGGCTCAGATTGCCCTGTGCATCCATACCTTTGCAGTCAAGGAGCTTCACAATACGACGATTAAGTCCGACTGTTCGAAACAGCCATTGGCACTGACCGTAGAACTCACTCTCTCCAGCCACATTAAAGGTACTTTTGTATTCCTCCTTCACCTCGTCGCGAATCGAAACACCGGCATTGTGGCTACCGAAGTCGCCAAAATCCTTTCCGTACATAGCGTAGAGCTCCAACTCAATACGTTTTATCACTAGCGGGCAACCGTTACGGGTACGGTAGATAGCAATTTCAGCGTCGGGCTTATAATCTTCCCGCCATTTATAGTTAAACACTGGCGCCTTGTTGTCGGCAGTCGGTACCGTACAGGTTTCGCCTTTGGCGGGAACGTAATAAACCGCCGCCACATACACAAAGTTCGGCGGAAGATCAGCAGTAAAGGTGAAAGTGTTGGCGCTACCGTTGCCGCAGCTTGCCATCAAGGGAAAACAGCAAAGTAGTACCAAACGCTGAAGTGCCAGGTTCATAACGGACCCTCTCCTTGCCAAAACTTCATTTCCTGTTGCACCCGCTCGAAATGTGCGGCTGGCGTTTCATCAGGATGCGGCGGCCAGCGCTCGGCCGGTATACCGCCAGGTTCGGTTAAACTCAGCGCAAACAACAACGCCAACTGCACCGGTGCTACCCAGCCCCATGCTTCAGCCAGGGCCAGTTGTGCGTCCAGCCACGCTTCGGGATCTTGCTGCTCAGCCAGTGCCAGGTAGGCTTCCAGATGCTGGTCCAACAGATAGCGGTGGGCATTGGTTTTGCGTATCTGCGCTGCCTGCACGTCTGGCGCAGGAACCCGCAGCCAGGCGGGATGTTCAGGAACCGCGTGGTGGCCTGGAGCGGGGTTTGCGCAGACCTGCCAACACTCACCTTGCCAGCAACACACGCTGATCGCTGGCCCCAGGTAGGCAGGCAACTGGTCTTCAGCCAGGTGCTCCAGCGCCCGGCTGAGCACGCGGTTGTCATGAAAGCGGTACAGCGCCTGATTCGGCCGGGTGCCGACAATCGCACGCGCGCGCCAATGCTGGAGCAGATCAAGCTGTTCGCCTTCAGCAATGCTCGCCAGCCAGCCCCAATTGCGCTGTGGGGCCGCAAGCAAAGCATTGACACCGTCATCGTCAGGATTGTCGAAAACGAACAGGAAAGGGCCGGCCTCGGCAAGTCCTGAAGCCTGGGTGTCGCGATAGACACTGTAATGCTGGTCAGCCACCTGACGGTTCAACAGCGCCAGGTGAATACCCTGTTCGCTTTCAGCGTCCAGCATCAGGCAAAGGGTTCGACCCAGGCGAAGCTGCTCCAGCATCCACTGACGAGGTAAGGTAGTTGTCATACCGCGCCCCCCGCAGGCGAGCACAGGCCATTTTTACAGGCCTCGCAGAGTGGACAGAAATCTGCGCCCTGAGCCTTGGCAACGGCCATGAGCGCCTGTTGTGCAGGGGCGATTACTGGCGGCAGGTCGGATGGCGTCATCAGCGCCTGGAGTACGCCGGGTAACAGTGGATTCGCTGCAACCCCTCCCTGCGGCGCCCCGCCGATCTGGATTGTAGTACTGCTGAAAATGCCGCCAGGCCCGACCACAATGTGCTGACCGCCACCTTTCAAGGTGATGCTGGCGCCGGCATCGAGGATCACATGGGCGCCTGCCTTGAGGTGCACTTGCTGACCCGCTTCAACCACCAGCGTTTGGCCAACGCGGGTATGGCTGCTGCTGGCGACCTGCAGGTGGTCGTTGGCCTTGAGCTCGACTTTGCGGTCCGCTGTTACGCTGCGCTGATCTTCAGCTTCCAGCACCACAATGCTGTTGCCCTTGATGGTTTCCCGGCGTTCGTGACCGACTTCCAGCTGGCTGTCGTTCTCGATCTTCTGCTCCAGGTCGCGCTGGGCCCGCAGGTAGATTTTTTCCTGCCCGGCCCGGTCTTCAATCGACAGCTCGTTGTAGCCGCCACCGGCGGGCGAACTGCGGCTGCGCAACACGGTTTTGGTTTTGTTCGCGGGCAACGGGTACGGCACCGCCGTGCGCGTGTTGGGCACGCAGCCGGTAATCAACGGCTGGTCAGGATTGCCCTCCAGGTAGGTCACCACCACTTCCATGCCGATGCGCGGAATGGTCACCGCGCCAAAGCCCTCCCCGGCCCAGCTGGATGAAACCCGTAGCCAGCAACTGCTCTTGTCGCTGTTCAGCGCGGCGCGGTCCCAATGGAACTCGACTTTGACCCGGCCATGCTCATCGCAAAAGATTTCTTCGCCCTCAGGCCCGGTTACCCGAGCGGTCTGGCTGACCAGAACCGATTTTCGGGTGACCAGCGGTGGTCGGTAGAACACGTCCCAGGGGATGGCGCTGAAGTTGTTGCGGTAGCCCTGGCTGAAGCCGTCTTTGGGCGGTTTTTCGCTGCTGGCCGCCTCCTCCAGCACCTGCGGCTGCTTGCCTTCGTGGCTCACACTGAGCAATAGCCACAGGTCGTTGCAGGCTTTACGCGGGTGTTCGCACAGGTCGAAGAAATGACCGCTGCGCAGGTTCGGCTGATCGCTCTTGCCTTCAACCAGCTGGTAATCGATCCGATGCCGTTCCAGGGCGCGGCGGGCCAGTTGTTTGCCGCGCTCTTCGGTGTCGATCGGCGTGGGGTAGTGGTAATCCTCAAGCGCCGGTTTGAACTCGGCGGTGACGCGGTTTTCCACCAACCGGCTGGGACGTTTCAGGTCGTAATCGCGCCGGGTGACGGTAGTGGTGCGGGTGTTGAAGCGCCGGGAGAATTGGCTGATGACCGGCTCATCGGCCACCTGCCCAGTGCCTTGCTGATAGGGGGTTGCCCCTAGTTTGGGAAAGAAGGTCTGGTCTTCGGTGAACACCAGCCGATGACCGTCCGGGCTGTGCTGGTGATGCCAGGCGATACCTTCTTCACTGCACAGCCTTTGCAGTAGCTGGTAATCGCTTTCGAAGTATTGAGTGCAGTATTCACGCACGGGACTGTTGCGAACATGAAAGCTATAGGCATCGGCTTGAATGCCATGGCCCTGCAGCACCTGGGCGATGATCTGCGGCACCGTCAGGTGCTGGAAAATTCGCTGGTTGTGGCTGAACTGCAAGTAGTGCAGGGCCGGGACCAGGGTCAGGTGGTAGCGGGTCAGGCGTGTACCGGGCTCTTCCACCCGAACGTCTTCGATGCGGCCATGCAGCCCTTCCCCGTTCAAACCGAAACGCAGAAACGCCGGCTGACTGAGCAGGCTTTCAAGATCGAAGTCGGGGTACTCGCTGACCAGTTCAATGTGGATCGCGTACAAGGTGCTGATGGCTTCCGTGCCGCTAAACGCCAGGACCTTGAAGTC
>NZ_JANHLE010000060.1 GCF_028682475.1 Pseudomonas putida | reverse complement strand
CCGCCGAGTTCAAGCCGGCGCTTGAGGATTACCACTACCCCACGCCGATCGACACCGAAGAACGCGGCAAACAGCTGGCCCGCCGCGCCCTGGAACGGCATCGCAGCGACTATGAGCTGGCCGAAGGTAAAAGCGATCAGCCGAGCCTGCGCAGCGGTCATTTCTTTGACCTGCGCGAACACCCGCGCAAAGCCTGCAACGACTTGTGGCTCCTGCTCAGTGTGACGCACGAAGGCAAGCAGCCGCAGGTGCTGGAGGAGTCGGCCAGCAGCGAAAAACCGCCTAAAGACGGCTTCAGTCAAGGCTACCGCAACAGCTTCAGTGCCATCCCCTGGGACGTGTTCTACCGGCCACCGCTGGTCACCCGAAAATCCGTGCTGGTCAGCCAGACCGCCCGTGTCACCGGGCCTGAAGGCGAAGAAATCTTCTGCGATGAGCATGGCCGGGTGAAAGTCGAGTTCCATTGGGACCGCGCCGAGCTGAACAGCGACAAGAGCAGTTGCTGGTTACGGGTTTCATCCAGCTGGGCCGGTGAGGGTTTTGGCGCGGTGACCATTCCGCGCATCGGTATGGAAGTGGTGGTGACCTACCTGGAGGGCAATCCTGACCGGCCGTTGATTACCGGCTGTGTGCCCAATATCCGCACGGCGGTGCCCTATCCCTTGCCCGCGAACAAAACCAGAACCGTGTTGCGCAGCCGCAGTTCGCCCGCCGGTGGTGGCTACAACGAGCTGTCGATTGAAGACCGGGCCGGGCAGGAAAAAATCTACCTGCGTGCCCAGCGCGACATGATGCAAAAAATCGAGAACGACAGCCAGCTGGAGGTCGGTAACGAACGCCGGGAAACCATCAAGGGCAACAGCGTCGTGGTGCTGGAAGGCGAAGACCAGCGCAGCGTGACGGCGGATCGCAAGGTCGAGCTCAAGGCCAACGACTACCTGCAGGTCGCCGACAGCAGCCATACCCGGGTCGGGCAAACGCTGGTGATCGAGGCCGGTCAGCAAGTACACCTCAAGGCGGGCCGTGACGTCGTGCTAGATGCTGGGGCCTGCATCAGCGTGAAAGGTGGTGGTCAGCATATCGTCATTGGCCCGGGCGGCATCTTCAGCAGCACCGAGATTCAAATCGGTGGTGCGCCCATCGCCGGAACCGCAGCAGCGCCGGAGTTGCCCGGCATCCTCGAAGGGTTACCGACACCACCCTCACTAGCGATTACATCCCAAGGCAAGGCACTGATGCGGGGTGAGCCGAAGTGTGACATCTGTGAACAGATTGCGAAGGATAGCGCCCAGTGAATAGCGTCTCCCAAGCCAATTACCTGTTGATCGATGGTGTCTTGCGTCCCGATGCGCTTGCGAGCCTTTATTCGCTCGCGGAGCCGATTGAGATCGAGCCGCTGTACCTGGCAACCCGCTGGACCGAGCTGAAACACCTCGGGCCCCTGTTGGTAGCGGTTCATGGCCCGTCCAACCTGATCGACGAGACGTACCAACGCGCTGCCCGGCAGGCTGACGCCAGTCTTTTGTCCAGTCCTGCACCGACAATCGCCGTAGCCGATCATTTGCGTCGCTTCATTGCGCCAGACGATGTGCTTGGCAGCAAGGGCTTGCTGCGTTTTGCCGACCCCTTGGTCGCGCGTTACTGGCTAGGCAGCTATCAAGGTGCGCAGCGGGATGCCGTGCTGGGCCCGATTCAAGCCTGGCACCTGCCGCCCAACCCGCATACCTGGGAGCGTGCCGAGCCCGTCGAATGGCACACCATCGAGCGCACGGCGCCGCCGCCCGAGTGGGTGGATGAGTACGCTCGATTGGGCGAAGCACAGTTGCATGCGCTCGATCAGGCAGCACGCTGGCGCTTCATGGAGCGGCTGCACCGTCGCTTTGAGCAAGACCATCCCCAACACCTGGCGCATATCGATAAAAGCCAATTGTCCCGCTGGTTCGATGACCGCCTGGACGAGGCGCAGGCCTGGGGACTGGTCAGCGAGCAGAGTCTGGCGATCTGGGTCGAATACAGCCTGCGCTGGGGAGAGGGATTTACTGAACGCCCGCAAACACCTTATCAGCACTGGCTGGCGCGCACCCCCGAGGCCCGCAAACTCGCCCCGGAGCTGCGTATCCAGCACATGGACAAGCAGTGCCTGCACCTCGACTTGAACAAGGACGCATGATGAACCAGCCCGTGACAGAAGCCGAATTGAAGCAGGCCCGGCGCAACCAGGAATTTACCCAGGCGGTAATGGGCAGAGGCCAATGTGCCTTGCGACACCCGCAGGTGGCGATTTTTCCGGTGCGTTACGCCCTGGACGAATCACCACTCAGCAAAGGCAGCAACCAGGGGCCGAACCCACTGCCGGCCGGCTGGTCTAGCAGACTGCCCGAGCTGCAGACCCGCAGCTACACCCTGCGCCAGTTGCGCGATGGCTGGTTGTACGTGTGGAACAGTGTCGACCAGACCTTCCACGAATACCAGGTAGTCGGTGAGCACTTCACCCGGCACCTGTGGACTGACAGCCAGCTGAATCAGGACGTCCGCCACAACGCGGGCGAAAGCCACCCGTATCTCCTGTATCCGCGGCGCAGCCAGTTGCGTATCGCTTTCTCGCCAGTGCAATGGACCTGGCGTATGTGCGAGCTGATGCGCAGCAATGCCCCCGCCCAACGCCAATGGATGCGCGCCCTCGATCTGCCGGCGTTTTGCGCCAGCGCCAAAGTCGAGCACGGCGACGAGATTACCGAGCTGGGCAACCGCGTGGCGGATATTTTCGTCTACGGCGCCACCGCCCCGAGCTTCGCCAGCACGCTGCTGCCGACCCGCGCCAGCGAGCCTGGCCTGGCGTACAAACCGGCGTTCGAAGAGGCCTTGGTGCGCGGCCGGGTGCCCGAACAGGACACGGCGCTGTTCATCGCGCTGGATGATCCGTTAGCCCTGGTCGATGACCTGAAAATGAACCTGACTGGCCGGCTCCTGGAGTTGGCGCAGTTTGAAAGCCAGCATCAGCAGACACTGGAAAGCGCCGTCGCCGTCGAGCGCTTGTGTGGTTTTGATACCGATGCGTTTATACCGGACTCGGTCCAGGACCCGCTGCAACGCCAGGCCTGCACCGACGACCTGTACCGCTTGCTCAAAGCCATTGATGAAACCGAGCGCGGCAAGGACCTGGTATCGGCCGATCTGGGGGCAATGGTCGAGATGGGCGCGGGTTCGACAATCGCTACGGCCAAGGCCGAGTTTGAAGCCCGCTGGGGGCAACTGTCCGCTCAAGGCGATTGGCAAGCGGCGCTTGAAGAATGGCATGCCAAGCGTTTCTGGCGCGAGGACGTGCACTTCGATGAGGTCCAGCAGTACCTGAGTCAGACCACTGTCCAGGCACAACGGCTGCAGGCGCATTGCCAGCGCAGCGAAGCCGATCTGCTCACCTGGCTTGAGCGCCTCTCTCCCGACGCCGAGGCTGTTTACCACGACACCTGCAATGGCGATCAGGCCAGCCAGCTGCTGGAGACCGCGGACGCGCTTTACACCCTGCTGGGCAATGGATCGAAGGGGCAGCAGTGGCTGTGCCAGCAGGCTGAGCGACCGAGCAGCCTGTTCGGCCTGGCGCTGTTCAACTTCAACCCGGAAGTGGCGACCTTGATCAAAACGGTGTCGCACAACTTCACCACTTACGGAACACTGGACGATCAGGGTCGCGAAGGGGATGGCAGCGCACCGGCGCTGACCCCGACCGCGGCGGCCGATGCCACCAGCATGGCCACGCGGGCCAATGAGCTCAAAGCGGTCCTCGACCTGGAGAGCTTACAGAACAGCCAGCCGTATCAGGCCATGAGCAGTGCCGCCAGGCAAGCCATGAGCACCCTGGCCAAGGTCGCCAATCACCAGGCCCGGGACGCCTGGCACGGGCTGAGCGGCATGCTGCTGCCGGCCATGAAACAGCAGATCGGTTTCACCCTCGCGGCCACCCAGGTGTTGATCTCCACGGAAATTTCCACGGCTACCCAGCTGCGCATCAACCCGACCTACACGCGCGACTATCAGGCCTGGCTGCTGCAAGTGAAGGCCATCAACAACAAAATAACCGGCGCCAAACACGTATTGCTCCGCCAAGCGCCGGCTTACGACCAACGCGCCGCGCGTATATCGCTGCAAGCCCATGAAGAGCAGCTCAAAGCATTGTTCCTGAAGCGTCCCAATCAGGTCACTGCCCAGGCATCGGGTAGCACACGCCTGAATGCCAGCCTGGGGCAAATCAACGGCTGGCTCGGCGACCTGGGGCAGGCCGAGGTGATAACCCAACTGAAACTGGCCGGTACCCGGGATTACCTGACGCGCACCAAAGCCTGGATGGCGCAGAACCTGGGCAATGCCCTGCCGGCCTTGCTGGTCGGTCTGCACGCGTGGAACGTTTGGAACACGGCCAGGCAGGCGCAGAACGACGGTCGCTTTACGGCGGATGAATGGCGCACGTTGGGAGCGAATTCCGCGTATGCGGCCAATGCCATTGCGGCGTTGTGGGTTGGGCCGGCTTGGAGTCGGGCGGGGGGGATGGCTACGGAGCTAAGTAACAGAACTCTGAAAGTTGCTGAGGCCGGATACTCTAAATGGTTGGGGCAAGCCAAAACCGCTTCCGCGGGTAGTGCAAAGGCTGCGGTGGCAAACGAGTTTGCCGCGGTTTCGAAAAGTTTGATTTTGCGCACGGTGACCTGGGCAGCGTTGGGGGCTGTTGCGGCCGGGCTTGAGGCTTGGCAAATTTCTGAAGACGTTGGTGGTGCCACGAGCGAGGAAGAGAAAGCGCTGCTTTGGGCAAAGTTCGGTGTGGTTTTCGGAATGTCTTTTGCGGCAACGACCCAACTAGTCGGCGCAGGCCTCGGCTATTGGTTTGGCTTTGCCTGGGTAATGTCGACGCCAGTGACGATCATCATAGCGCTTCTCGGAATTGCCTATTTTATGGTCTCCATGGCCGCCAACCGCTTCAAGCGTGAGGGGCTGCGTTTGTGGTTGTACCGTTGCAGCTGGGGGCGCGGTGCAACCCCCGAATGCCTGGACAATGATGGGCATCTCAAGCAGATGACCTCTCTGATGGAGACCTTGCAACGACCCACGGTAG
>NZ_JANHLE010000006.1 GCF_028682475.1 Pseudomonas putida | reverse complement strand
TCCGATCCTTGAGTTGGAGATTAAATACCCGCGCGACGTGCGGCAGCGGTCAGACGGCTACGGCTACATGTTCCGACTGGCGCTGAAATGGTCAGCAAACGAGGCTGATCGAGTCAACAGTACACCTGGCAGTGAACTGATAGAAAAAGATGGCATCGTGCTGACACACAAAAGCACTGAGCTATTTAAGTTGCCCGTACCCAGTTCAAGTGATCGTTGAGCGCTATGATGTTTGATTTTAATAAGTCTATTGATCTGCCTCCGCAGCTTGAGTGGAAATTTGCGCATGAGCCTGAATTGTTGGCTTGGAAAATTCGGGCGCGTAATTACAATACGTTTGTGGCTAATTGCATGTTCGTGTTTATGTCTGTCCTGATAATGGGGGGGGCGTATATTGTATATTTGTTTCCGGCTCCGGGTGAAGGGTTGTTTTCGCGGATTATAGTTAGTGCTTGCTTTTTTATGGTTATTACTTTTGTAATTTCCAGCATGACCCATCAGCGAATGAATTTTGCCTATCGCTTCACCAAGTCCGGAGTGGAGTATTGCAATTGGAAAGATTTTCCGGAATGGGCTCTGACTTTTTTGAAGTGGCTTGCGGGGATCACAGCGATTATTTTTCTTTTCATGGCGACTATTGATCCATCATTTTTGCTCGGCGCGTTGATAGGTCCTGGAGGTGTGGGTTTGACGTATCTATCGATGGCGTACTCAAAGAACTATCGGGAAATGCATACGCACTACCATCACTATGCATTTAAGTGGGAGGAATTTACGCAGCTAGCCATTGCTACCAATCGAGAGGTTGTTGATTTGAAATACACTATCACCATGGATGGGGATAACTTTGAAGCCAATTGGAATCTTAATATATTTTGCAAACGAAAGACAAAAGAAAAGGTGGCGGAATTGATTAGAACTTATCTGTCTCCAGGTGTGCCTTTCATTAACGCCAAAGTTAATGTTCCGCTCAGTACCGATTGATGGTTGAGCGTTCATGGACCGCCAACCGCTTCAAGCGTGAGGGGCTGCGTTTGTGGTTGTACCGTTGCAGCTGGGGGCGCGGGGCAACCCCTGAATGGTTGGACGATGATGGGCATCTCAAGCAGATGACCTCTTTGATGGAGACCTTGCAACGACCCACGGTAATGGGAAGAACGCTGTATTACGGTGGTGGCAGCACCCCGAGAAAGCCTCTGGGGTTCTGGGTACAAATCCAGCTGCCCGCAGCGTTGGCGGGTAAAGAGCTGACCTTGCAACCGGCAATCGTCGAGCAGCGCTATTTTTCTAAAGATCGGCTGTATGCCACGGAGAATAACTTTTACGACCAGTTTCTTGATGGCAACTGGGTCGATCCGAAGCAGCTCGGAGAGTTGCCCGGCGGACCCGTATATAACCTTCGCCCAGCGGATTTCACTTACACCCAGAAAGATCAACACCGTCTTTGGCAAGTCTGGATTGACAGCCCAGCGGACAATCCGATCCTTGAGTTGGAGATTAAATACCCGCGCGACGTGCGGCAGCGGTCAGACGGCTACGGCTACATGTTCCGACTGGCGCTGGAATGGTCAGCAAACGAGGCTGATCGAGTCAACAGTACACCTGGCAGTGAACTGATAGAAAAAGATGGCATCGTGCTGACGCACCAAAGCACTGAGCTACTTAAGTTAGCCGTCCCCAATTCAAACGGTCGTTGAGCACTATAATGTTAAATCTTAATAAGCCCCTTGAACTGCCGCCGCAGCTTGAGTGGAAATTTGCGCATGAACCTGAATTAATGGCTTGGACGATCCGGGCGCGTAACTACAATACGTTTGTGGCGAATGGTATGTTTGCGTTTATGCTAGTCGTAATAATGGGGTGGGCGTATTTTCTGTACTCAACTCCAGCGTCGGATGAGCCTTCTTTTTCAAAGTTATTGGTGAGTATATGTTTTTACGTAATATGCGCGTCCGTAATCTCTACTATGACCCATCAGCGAATGAATTTTGCTTATCGCTTTACTAAGTCCGGGGTGGAATGCTGTGAATGGAAAGATTTCCCCAAGTGGGCTCTGACATTTTTGAAGTGGCTTGCAGGGATAACGGCGATTGTTTTCATTTTCATGGCTACCATTGACCCGTATTTTTTGCTCGGTGCGTTGATAGGGCCTGGAGGTCTGGGATTGACGTACCTCTCGATGGCGTACTCAAAAAATTATCGAGAAATGCACACTCAGTATCATCATTTGGTATATGAGTGGAAAGATTTCACGCAATTGGCTATCGCAACAAATAGAGAGGTTGTAGATTTAAAGTTTACTCATTTTGATAAACGGCTTGGTCGAATTGTAAGTTGGAGTCTCAATATTTTTTGCAGGCGTAAGCAGAAATGTTTTGTAGCGGACTTCATAAAGCCTTACCTGTCTCCAGGTGTGCCCTTCATTAAAGCCAAGGTCAATGTTCCGCTTAGTACCGATTGATGGTTGAGTGTTCATGGACCCATTCGAGGGTTGCTGCGCGCAACACCGTCTTTGGCAAGTCTGGATTGACAGCCCGACGGACACTCCGATCCTTGAGTTGGAGATTAAATACCCGCGCGACGTGCGGCAGCGGTCAGACGGCCGCGGCTACATGTTCCGACTAGCGCTGGAATGGACAGCGAACGAGGCTGATCGAGTCAACAGTACACCTGGCAGTGAACTGATTGAAAAAGATGGCATCGTGCTGACGCACCAAAGCACTGAGCTACTTAAGTTAGCCGTCCCCAATTCAAACGGTCGTTGAGCACTATAATGTTGAATCTTAATAAACCCCTTGAACTGCCGCCGCAGCTTGAGTGGAAATTCGCGCATGAACCTGAATTAATAGCTTGGACGATTCAGGCGAGAAATTACAATACTTTTGTGGCTAATTTTATGTTATTGGGTTTGGCTATATTGCTATTTGGCGTGTCACTGGTCATGTACTCCGTGTATGAAGGGATGAGTCAGCCCTGGCGAACATTGTCTTGTATTTTCTTTTACATGCTTATTTTATTTGTGACTTTGTCTATGACTCATCAGCGAATGAATTACGCTTTTCGCTTCACAAAGTCCGGCGTGGAGTATTGCAAGTGGAAAGATTTTCCCGAGTGGGCTCTGACTTTTTTGAAGTGGCTTGCAGGGATAACGGCGATTGTTTTTATTTTTATGGCGACTATTGATCCATCGTTTTTGCTTGGTGCGTTGATAGGTCCTGGTGGTGTGGGTTTGACGTATCTCTCGATGGCGTACTCAAAGAACTATCGGGAAATGCATACGTACTACCATCACTATGCATTTAAATGGGAAGAATTTACGCAGCTGGCCATTGCTACTAATCGAGAGGTTGTCGATTTGAAATGCACTATAACCATGGAGGGGGATGACTTTGAAACCAATTGGAGTCTGAATATATTTTGCAAGCGAAAGACAAAAGAAAAGGTGGCGGAACTTATCAGGCCTTATCTGTCTCCAGGTGTGCCTTTCATTAAAACCAAGGTCAATGTTCCGCTCAGTACCGATTGATGGTTGAGCGTTCATAGGTCGCCAATCGTTTCAGGCGTGAGGCGCGATATCGCGGGGCAAGCCCGCTCCCACCGGAGCGGTCGCTTGCACAGCATCAAGTCAGGACAATTACCAGGCTAAGGCAGCTTTCAGGGCTGGAACGCCCCGATGAAAATCGCCGGATCCACCCGTGCATCATTGAGGCTGACATTCCAGTGCATATGCGGACCGGTTGCCCGTCCGGTTGCCCCGACCCGCCCGACCACTGCGCCGCGGCTGAGCTGCTGACCAGGCTTTACATCGATTTTCGACATGTGACAGAACATGCTGATAAAGCCCTGGCCATGGTCGACGAACACGGTGTTGCCGTTGAAGAAGTAATTACCCACCAGAATCACTTTGCCGTTGGCCGGGGTCTTGATCGGCGTGCCGGCAGGCACGGCGAAATCCAGGCCGGCATGCGGATTGCGTTCTTCACCATTGAAGAAACGACGCACGCCAAACTTGCTCGACAGCGGGCCGTTGACCGGTTTGTCGAGGATCAGGTTGCTCGGCAGGTTGGGGCTGAAGCTGCGGTAGGCCTTGATCTGCTCGGCAAGCTCGGCGTCGATGCGCTTGAGGTCGGCCGGGTCGGGATTGACCTGGCGTTTGTTCTTCAAGGTGATGCGTTGCTCCGGATACTTCTTGCTGCCGACGTTGAAGGTCAGCGTGCGCGTGCCCTGGGTGAGCTGCGCCTGCCCCGGTTTTTGCGTCAGCGGCAGGCCGACAATGGCCAGCCAGTTGTCCTGTTCCTTGACCACCAGCACCGGTTTGCCGTCAAAGCGTGCGCTCGGTGCCTGGGCCGCCGGGCCGAGGTCGATGACCGCCACGCCACCGGGCACCGGCTTGTTCAGTTGACGGGTGATGTAGCTGGCCTGGGCGCTGCTGGCGAACATCAGGCACAGCAGCAACAGTGGGGTAAACAGACGAGGCATGGTTCAGTCCAGTAAGGAAAGCGTGACCGGGGTCAGGTGGTTGTCTTCGACCCGCACCTGCAATTCGCCTTCGCCCAGGCGCGCAGTCAGGCGCTGGCCGTTGCGGGTCTGGGCGGCGCTGCGGATCGCCTGGCCGCGCTCGTCGAGGAGGATGCTGTAGCCGCGCCCCAGGGTTGCCAGCGGGCTGACCACATGCAGGGTCTGCACTTGGGCCTGCAGGCGCTGGCGACGGTCTTTGAGGGTTTCGCGCATGGCTCGGGGCAAGCGTTCGGCGAGGCTGTCCAGGCGCTGTTTGAGCATCGCCAGGGTGCGTCCGGGGTGTTGCGCGGACAGGCGCGTGTCGAGACGGGCCAGGCGTTCGCGGCGTTGGTTCAGGCGTTGTTCGAAGGCGCGGCGCAGGCGCATGTCGAGGTCGTCCAGGCGCTGCGCCTGTTGGCGCAGGCGCTCGCCGGGGTGACGCAGGCGCCGGGTCAGGCTGTCCAGGCGCAGGCGGTCATGGGTCAGGCGGCTTTGCATGCGTAGCAGCAAACGTCGCTTGAGGCTGTCGATGCGTCGCTGCAGGTCGCTGCTGTCCGGGGCCAGCAGTTCGGCGGCGGCTGAAGGCGTTGGTGCGCGAACGTCGGCGACAAAGTCACTGATCGAGACATCGGTTTCATGACCGACGGCGCTGACAATCGGCGTCACACAGGCGGCGATGGCCCGCGCCACGGCTTCTTCGTTGAAGCACCAGAGGTCTTCCAGCGAGCCGCCGCCACGGGCCAGGATCAGCGCGTCGAAACCGCGGCTGTCGGCCAGTTGCAGGGCGCGCACGATCTGGTTGATCGCTTCGCGGCCTTGTACGGCGGTGGGGATCAGTGTCAGTTCAACCTGCGGGGCACGTCGGCGGAACACGCTGATGATGTCGCGGATCACCGCGCCGGTAGGCGAGCTGACAATGCCGATGCGTTGCGGGTGGGCGGGCAGGGCCACCTTGTTGTCGGCGCTGAACAGGCCTTCGGCGCCAAGCTTTTCCTTGAGCGCTTCGAATGCCAGGCGCAGGGCGCCATCGCCGGCAGGTTCGACGGTATCGAGGATCAGTTGATAGTCGCCACGGCCTTCGAACAGCGAGACCTTGCCGCGCACCTTGACCGCCAGGCCATCGCGCAGGGCCTGGCGAACGCGCACGGCGTTCTGCCGGAACAGTGCGCAACGCACCTGGGCGCCGCTGTCCTTGAGGGTGAAATAGACATGACCGGAAGCCGGGCGGGCGAGGTTGGATATCTCGCCTTCGACCCAGACATTGCGGAACACGTCTTCAAGCAGCACCCGGGCGCGGCCGTTGAGCTGGCTGACGGTCAGGACTTCGCGGTCCAGGCCGAGTCTTTCGAAAGGGTCTTTGATCATGGGGCAGCATCATAAAGGATTGTGGTGTCGGGGTGGCAGTGGGGTGGTGCGTGTTCAATCGCGGGGCAAGCCCGCTCCCACAGGTTCTCACTTGGTGGGAGCGGGCTTGCCCCGCGATGAGGCCATATGAACGACAAACTGCTGAACCAAAGGCCCGGCATCGCGACGGTACGCCAGCGCCACTGTGCTACTGCAGCCTTCATCCGCAAGAGCAATGAAGCGCAGCGAGGACGGAGCAATCTCCTGCATGCACTGCGGCAACAGCGCCACACCAAAACCGGCCTGGATCAACTGCAACTGGGTTGTCTTGCGTGACACCACCCGCGCAGCTTGCGGAAAGAAGCCGGCTCCCATGCACAGCTCGGCAGACAGATAGCTCAAGCCACCGCGCTGGCGATGGGGGATGGAAATAAAGGCCTCGTCCCGCAGCTGCGCCAGGCAAACGATGGTTTCACCGGCCAGCGGATGATCTGCGGCGACCGCCAGCAACAACGGCTCCTCGAACAGCGGCTGCACGCAAAGCCCCTCATGCTGGCGCAGCACCGGCAAGCGCAACAGGCCGGCTTCCAGGCGATCTTCTGCGAGCTCTGCAAGCTGTGCCTCGGAGGACTGCTGGGCGATTTCCATGGCAACCCCCGGATGCTCATGCAGATAGCCACTGAGCCGGGTCAGCAGTTGTCCAGTCAAGGGCACGGTGCTCGAGTGATTCAGGCGCAGACTGCCGCTTACGCCGTGGCCGACATCGCGAGCCAGACGTTGGGCTTTTTCCAGATCCACCAGCAAAGCGCGGGCCCTCGGCAAGAAGGCCTGCCCAGCAGCGGTAAGGCGCGGCTGACGCGCAGTGCGCTCGAACAGCAGGGTATCGAGCTGCGACTCCAGCTCCTTGATCTGCCGGCTCAGGGCTGACTGGGCAATGAACAGACGTTCGGCGGCGGCGCTGAAGCTGCCGCTTTCAGCGATTTCGACGAAGTAGCGCAGCTGACGGGTGGAGATCATTAGTGATATGCCGTTTCGAGATGTCTGATGACGTAATTGCATATTAGTCGCATGGCTGGCTGCTGGCTAAAGTTTGCGCACATCCACTGTTGGCGACCACCATGCTCTCGACGCTGTTTGCCCAATTGCCCTTTACCTCCCTCGACTGGCTGCCGATTCTGCTCGGTGTCGGCGCCGCCTATATCGTCTTCGGCATCGCCGGCTTCGGCACGGCGCTGGTGGCCGGGCCGGTGCTGATCAACTTTATGCCGTTGTCGCGGATCATCCCGTTGCTGGTGTTGCTGGATTTCGTCGCCGCCTTTGGCAACTGGCTGCCGGCGCGCAAGGCGGTGGCCCGTGCGGAATTGCTGCGCTTGCTGCCATGCATGGCACTGGGCTGCAGCCTCGGTGTGGTGTTTTTGCTCAATCTCAAGTCCGATCTGTTATTGCTGTTGATGGGCCTGTTTATCAGCGCCTATGCCCTGTATAGCCTGGCGGTGAAGGTGCGGCCGGCGCAGCTTGCGGCCGCCTGGTCGGTACCGATGGGAACCGCGGGCGGGCTGTTTGGCGCCTTGTTCGGCAGCGGCGGCTTTCTCTATGCGATCTATCTCAATGCCCGCCTGCCCTCCAGCGAGCAGGCGCGGGCGACGCAAAGTGCGCTGATCAGCTGCAGTACCGTGGTGCGCCTGAGTCTGTTCCTGCTCGCCGGGGTGTATGCCGACCTGCCGCTGTTGGTGCTGGCGCTGTGCTTGCTGCCGATGATGCTGATCGGCTCGTACCTGGGCCGGCGCCTGACCCTGAACATGTCGCGCGAGCGCTTCGTGCGCCTGGTCACCTGGCTGGTGCTGGCCAGCGGCATTGCCCTGATCGGGCGCTACCTGAGTGAGGTAAACTGGCTGCTTTGAGCATGTTTGGCTGCCGTCATGATTACCCAGAGCATCATTGTCCCGAAGATATCCACCGTTCCTGTGCATGAGCCGCGCGCGCGGGCGATCCTGCGCTGGCTGGTGCGCGAGAAGATCATCGAGGAGCAATTGAGCACCTGCGGCAGTACCGGCAACCGTATGGCTTATGCCATCGCCGAAGGCGCGCGCAAAGTCGTCGAGCGCCCTGAGCTGCTGCCGTTCGGGCAGCCGGTCAACGGCCTGGAGGTGATCACCAAGCGCTGCATCTACACACCGCTTGAGGATTTTCTCGAGGAGGCGGGCTGTGCCGAATGCCGCCGCGAGGTCGGCGTGGCGCTGTTTGAAAGCCTGGAGGAGTGGATGCCGGGGCAGACCGACAATTTCATCTGCCCGCTGTGCGGCCATGAAGACGACATCAACGGCTTTCTGTTCCTGCAAGCCTGTGCGTTTTCCAACCTGGGTTTCATCTTCAATAACTGGGGCGCGGCAGGATTCAAACAGGCATTTCTCGACGACTTTGCCGACTGGCTGGATCAGCCGGTGGCCGTGGTGCAGGTAAAGCGCGGCGGTAACTGACCGAAGGACCGATCTTTGCATTGAGTGAAGGGCTCTGGATGAGTATAATGGCGCGCTTCCATTTTTCCCGCCCGGGAGCCCCCGCGATGCTGCGTATCAGCCAAGAAGCCCTGACCTTCGACGACATTCTCCTAGTGCCTGGTTATTCAGAGGTGCTACCCAATGAAGTCAGTCTCAAGACCCGTTTGACCCGTGGCATCGAGCTGAATATTCCGTTGGTTTCCGCCGCCATGGATACCGTGACCGAAGCCCGTCTGGCCATTGCCATGGCCCAGGAAGGCGGCATCGGCATCATCCACAAGAACATGACCATCGAGCAGCAAGCTGCCGAAGTGCGCAAGGTCAAGAAGTTCGAGGCCGGCGTGGTCAAGGACCCGATCACCATCGAGGCCGATGCCACGGTACGTGATCTGCTCGAACTGACCCGCCTGAACAACATCTCCGGCGTTCCGGTGCTGCACAATGGCGACCTGGTCGGCATCGTCACCTCCCGCGACATCCGTTTCGAAAACCGTCTGGACGCCACTGTCCGTGAAGTGATGACGCCTAAAGAGCGTCTGGTCACGGTCATGGAAGGCGCCGACAAGGACGAAGCGCGCGAGCTGCTGCACAAGCACCGCATCGAGCGCGTGCTGATCGTCGACGACAAGTTCGCCCTCAAAGGCATGATGACCGTCAACGACATCGAAAAAGCCAAGGCCTACCCGCTGGCCAGCAAGGACGACCAGGGTCGTCTGCGTGTGGGTGCTGCGGTCGGTACCGGTAAAGACACCGGTGATCGCGTTTCCGCACTGGTTGCCGCCGGCGTTGACGTGGTGGTGGTCGACACCGCTCACGGTCACTCCAAAGGCGTGATCGATCGCGTTCGCTGGGTCAAGGAGAACTTCCCGCAGGTGCAGGTCATCGGTGGCAACATCGCGACCGGCGCTGCGGCCAAGGCCCTGGCCGAAGCCGGTGCGGACGCAGTCAAGGTCGGTATCGGCCCTGGCTCGATCTGCACCACCCGTATCGTCGCCGGTGTCGGTGTGCCGCAAATCAGTGCCATCGCCAATGTTGCCGCTGCGCTTGAAGGCACCGGTATCCCGCTGATCGCCGACGGTGGTATCCGCTTCTCCGGTGACCTGTCCAAGGCCATCGTTGCCGGTGCTTCGGCAGTGATGATGGGCTCGATGTTCGCCGGTACCGAAGAGGCACCAGGCGAAATCGAACTGTTCCAGGGCCGTTCCTACAAGGCTTACCGCGGCATGGGCTCGCTGGGCGCCATGTCCCAGGCCCAGGGCTCCTCGGACCGCTACTTCCAGGACTCCTCGGCTGGTGCCGAGAAGCTGGTACCGGAAGGTATCGAAGGTCGTGTGCCGTACAAGGGCACCCTGACCGCGATCATCCACCAGCTGATGGGTGGCCTGCGTTCCTCGATGGGTTACACCGGCAGCGCCAACATCGAAGAAATGCGCACCAAGCCCGAGTTCGTGCGCATCACCGGTGCCGGCATGGCCGAGTCCCACGTGCATGACGTACAGATCACCAAAGAAGCGCCAAACTACCGCGTAGGTTGATGCTTCTGGCAACACTTGCAAGCGGGGCTGTTATCGACAGCCCCGCGTCGTTTCCGATTACCACTGACGAGATTGAGTCATGGCCCTCGACATTCACGCTCACCGCATCCTGATCCTCGACTTCGGTTCCCAGTACACCCAGCTGATCGCCCGCCGCGTCCGCGAAATCGGCGTGTACTGCGAACTGCACCCGTTCGACATGGACGATGAAGCGATTCGCGAATTCGCGCCACGCGGCATCATCCTGGCCGGCGGCCCCGAGTCCGTGCATGAAGCCAACAGCCCGCGCGCACCACAGGCCGTCTGGGACCTGGGCGTGCCGGTATTCGGCATCTGCTACGGCATGCAGACCATGGCCGAACAATTGGGCGGCAAGGTTGAAGGTTCCGAGCTGCGCGAGTTCGGCTACGCCCGTGTCGATGTAGTCGGCAAGAGCCGCCTGCTCGACGGCATCGAAGATCACGTCGATGCTGACGGCGTACTCGGCCTGGACGTGTGGATGAGCCACGGTGACAAGGTCACCCGCATCCCGGAAGAATTCCACATCCTGGCCAGCACCCCGAGCTGCCCGATCGCCGGCATGGCCGACGACACCCGTGGCTACTACGGCGTGCAGTTCCACCCGGAAGTGACCCACACCAAGCAGGGCGGTCGCATCCTCTCGCGCTTCATCCTCGACATCTGCGGCTGCGAAGCCCTGTGGACGCCGTCGCACATCGCTGAAGACGCCATCGCCCAGATCCGCGCCCAGGTTGGCAGCGACAACGTCCTGCTCGGCCTGTCAGGCGGCGTTGACTCCTCGGTTGTAGCCGCGCTGCTGCACAAAGCCATCGGCGACCAGCTGACCTGCGTGTTCGTCGACAACGGCCTGCTGCGCCTGCACGAAGGTGAGCAAGTGATGGCCATGTTCGCCGAGAATATGGGCGTCAAGGTGATCCGCGCCAACGCCGAAGAGCAGTTCCTCGGCAACCTGGCCGGTGAGTCGGACCCTGAGAAAAAGCGCAAGATCATCGGCCGCACCTTCATCGACGTGTTCGATGCCGAGTCGAGCAAGCTGCACAACATCAAGTACCTGGCCCAGGGCACCATCTACCCTGACGTGATCGAGTCGGCTGGCGCCAAGAGCGGCAAGGCCCACGTGATCAAGTCGCACCACAACGTTGGTGGCCTGCCGGAAGAGATGAACCTCAAGCTGGTCGAGCCGCTGCGCGAGCTGTTCAAGGACGAGGTTCGTCGCCTCGGTCTGGAGCTGGGCCTGCCGTACGACATGGTCTACCGTCACCCGTTCCCGGGCCCGGGCCTGGGTGTGCGCATCCTCGGTGAAGTGAAGAAGGAATACGCCGACCTGCTGCGTCGCGCCGACCATATCTTCATCGAAGAACTGCGCAAGGCCGACTGGTACCACAAGGTCAGCCAGGCGTTCGTGGTGTTCCAGCCGGTGAAATCGGTGGGTGTGGTCGGTGACGGCCGTCGTTACGCCTGGGTCGTGGCCCTGCGTGCGGTAGAAACCATCGACTTCATGACTGCACGTTGGGCGCACCTGCCTTACGAGCTGCTGGAGACTGTCAGCGGCCGGATCATCAACGAGATCGAAGGCATTTCCCGCGTGACTTACGACGTGTCGAGCAAGCCGCCGGCAACCATCGAGTGGGAATGATTGGCGTCCGGTACTGACCGGCACCGATTAGCAAGAAACACCCTGAAGCCCGCGTAATCGCGGGCTTTTTTTCATCTCCAGTCTGGCGCGACCCCGTGCGTGGGGAACATGCGTCGCAATCGAGGGTCATTGACAGGGTCTTGACGCGCTCGATAAACCTGACAGCCCACTCATTTAAACGGGGTTATCCGATTGAACTCGAAATTTGTTCCGTTCGCTCTGGCCATGCTGCTGGCCGCGTCCGTATTGCCTGCACAGGCGCAGCAAAAGCCTGCCCTCAAATCGCCTGAGCCGGGCGTGCTGTGCGACCGTTACCTGTGTGTCGACGGCAGCAATGGCGTATCCCGCGAACTGACCGAGAAGTACCTTGGCAAGAAAGCGGCGACCAGGCTGTTTTCACAGGGCGACTTCGACGCGACCCAGTTCACCTTTGCCAACGGCATTTTCTGCGACGTCAAAGAGCGCTTGTGCCGCGAGGATCGTTATTACGGTGTGGACGGCAAGCGCAGCGGCAAAGTGTCTGAGAAATACACCAAGCTGCTTTTTGCTCACTAGGCCGCAAGCAACACCTTAAAGCCCACGTAAGGGTGGGCTTCAAGGTTCAGACGGGAACTACCAACCCAGCTGCTTGTTGAACGACAGCGCATCGTAGTAATCGTGCTGCGACGCGATCTTGCCGTCCTTCAATTTGATGAAACTCACACCCTTGAACGACAACGGCTTGTTGGTCGCTGGCGTCTCGGGCGCCCAGGCACCGGTGTTGTGCCCGTCGAACTGCCACTCGAAGGCGATGTTGTCGCCTTCGACGATCGGTTGGCCAACCATCTGCCATTTCAGGTCAGGCACGGCATCGATAAACAGTTTGATGACCTCGACCCGGGCGGCTTCCCGACCGACTTTGGGCACGCCTACGGATGCATCGAGAAACTCTCCGTTCTCGGCAAAATACTGTGCCGCGGCATCGGGGTCGTGTTTGTTCCAGGCACTCATGTAGGCATTGATGACTTCCACGGTCTTGTCTTTGTCCGCCGCCACCGAGAACTGGGCAAACAACAGAACGACCAGGATGCTGACAAGGCGAAGCGAGATCCGCTGCATGGTATTTCCTCTTCGATTATTGCTGTTGTTGGAAAGACGGAAATCAGTTTTGCCCTGGCACGCAACGGCCTAGCGCGGCGTCGGCAGTTCCACCAGCGACCAGTCGATCGATAGCGGTTTGAGCGGGTGCACGCTGGCAGTGGCCGGGCGGCTGGCCATGTTGCCGACAAACCAGTTGGTGGAATTGGCCGCGACGATGCGGCCTTCGCCGTTGATGATGAACGCTTCGTTTTGCATGCGCAGCAGGCAGCGCGTGAGCAATTGATCGAATTCATGCATGGCTATGTCCGCCGCAGCTACGCCGACAAATCGCCCGCCGGCGAGAATCGGCAAAGAGAACGCCAGTATGTAGAGCTCGGTACCGTAGAGGTCCACAAAGGGCCCTTCAACCGATGCCTGCAGCGTAAGCTTGGGACGGGTGAACCAGGGCATGCCCTGATAGTTGTAGAAGCTTTCGCTTTGGCGATTGAAGTTAAGCATCATCGGCGCGATTTTGCCGCTGGCGGGGCGGTAGAACCACTCGAGGAAAAACTCTTGATCGGCAAGTTCGCCCGGCTCCAGCACCACACCGGTGCCATGAATGTAGGTGTCGTTGCTTGAAAGCCGCTCTTCGAGGGTCGTCTGCAGGAATGCCAGGTCTTTGGACGTGGGTTTTCTGCCTTCGGCTGCCAGCGCGTCCCATACCGTCACCACCTGTTCGGCCAGGCTGTCGAGTTGTTCGAAGACCTTGCTGAACGCCTGTTCCAGGCGCTCGGTGCACTGGCGCAGTTGCTCGTGCTGTTCTGTCGTGATCATGACAACCTGCTCTCTTGCTGCCCAAGCAACCGGAAACGCAAATCCATCAGGCGCTTGATGCCTTCTTTGACATGGGCTTCGGTCAACGCGCTGGCCAGGTTGGATTCGCCGGCAATCACTGCCTGGAGTATGGCCCGGTGCTCGGCGATGGCGGTGTTTTTCTGGGCGTCGTCGGTGCAGATCCAGTGCAGCTCGCCAATTTCCGCTTGCAGGCGCATTTCTGCGTGGGTCAGGCGCACCGATTGGGCAGCGACGGCCACCTCGATGTGAAAGCGCGCATCGGCCCGGCGCAGTTCGCTGCGCGCCGTGGCGTCCTGCAGTGCGCTGACGAAATGCTCCAGTCGCTGGTGCTGGACGCTGGAGGCGCGGCTGGCCGCCAGGCCCGCGGCGGTGGCTGAGATCGCGATCTGTTCGTCGCACAGGTCGCGAAGTGCCAGCGAGCTCATGGCGCTCAACCTGGCCTTGAGAAAATCGTCGGAAACCTCCACCGGGGCGCAGACGAAGCTGCCGCCATTTCGACCGCGGCGGGTGGCGACAACGCCGCGCTGACGCAGGATCGCCAGGGCATCGCGCAAGGTCACGGTGGCCACGCCGAAACGGCTCGCCAGCTCGCTTTCGCTGGGCAATTGTTCGCCTTCGCCAATCAGGCCCAGGTCAATGACCTCGATCAGCCGGCGAGCCACTTCCTCGGGTTTGCCTTCCTGGCTCACCTGTAGCAAGGACAGGCGGTTCACTTTATTCGGTTCAGTCATCCGGGTCGCCACAAAAAATATGGAACTAGATTTCTTTTAGCCATCTGCCGCTTGGTGTGCAACAGAAAAGCCAAATTCAACTGTGGAAAAGCCGAAACAGGTCGTTTCTAGATAAAAACGACAGGCAATTTGGCAGTTCTCCGAACATAAGATACGGTTTCATATGTTTAATAAAAAGCCTGGTTCCCACCGCCACGGGAACGCTGACAGGCACTGGCATCGGCACAGAGGAATGGCACCGTCATGACGAATCCAACGCTTGGCACCTGGGAAGCTCGCGCACAGGCCCTGAAAATCGAAGGGCGCGCGTTTATCGGTGGGGACTATACCCACGCCATTGACAGGGAAACCTTCGATTGTCTGAGTCCGGTCGATGGCCACCTGCTGGCCAAGGTTGCCAGCTGCTCGGCCGCAGACGCCGACCACGCTGTTGAAGTGGCCCGCGCCACCTTCGATTCCGGCGTCTGGTCGCGCATGGCGCCGGCGGACAGAAAGCAGGTGATGATTCGTTTCGGCGCCTTGCTCGAAGCCCATGCCGACGAACTGGCACTGCTGGAAACCCTGGACATGGGCAAGCCGATCAGCGATTCGCTGGCCGTCGACGTGCCGGGTGCGGCACAAGCGCTGAGCTGGAGCGGCGAGGCCATCGACAAGATCTACGACGAAGTCGCGGCTACCGCGCATGACCAGCTCGGCCTGGTGACCCGCGAGCCGGTCGGCGTTGTCGCCGCTATCGTGCCGTGGAACTTCCCGCTGATGATGGCCTGCTGGAAACTCGGCCCGGCGCTGTCGACCGGTAACTCGGTGATCCTCAAACCCTCGGAAAAATCACCACTGACCGCCATCCGCATCGCCCAACTGGCGATCGACGCCGGTATCCCGGCCGGCGTGCTCAACGTGCTGCCAGGCTATGGCCATACCGTCGGCAAGGCCCTGGCCCTGCACATGGACGTTGATACCCTGGTGTTCACCGGTTCGAGCAAAATCGCCAAACAGCTGCTGATCTACGCCGGTGAGTCGAACATGAAGCGCGTCTGGCTGGAAGCCGGCGGCAAGAGCCCGAACATTGTCTTCGCCGACGCCCCGGACCTGAACGCCGCTGCCGAAGCAGCCGCTGGTGCCATTGCCTTCAACCAGGGTGAGGTCTGCACCGCAGGCTCGCGTCTGCTGGTGGAACGTTCGATCAAGGATAAATTCCTGCCGTTGGTGGTCGAGGCCCTCAAGGCCTGGAAGCCGGGCAACCCGCTGGATCCGGACACCAACGTCGGAGCCCTGGTCGATAGCCAGCAGATGAACACCGTGCTGTCCTACATCGAGTCCGGCCGCAACGACGGCGCCACCCTGCTGGTGGGCGGCAAGCGTACCCTGGAGGAAACCGGTGGCACCTATGTCGAGCCGACGATTTTCGACGGCGTCAGCAATGCCATGAAGATCGCCCAGGAAGAGATTTTCGGCCCGGTGCTGTCGGTGATCAGCTTCGACAGCGTCGAAGAAGCCATCAACATCGCCAACGACACCCCGTACGGCCTGGCTGCAGCCGTATGGACCACCGACATCTCCAAGGCGCACCTGACCGCCAAGGCATTGCGCGCCGGTAGCGTGTGGATCAACCAGTACGACGGCGGCGACATGACTGCGCCGTTCGGTGGCTTCAAGCAATCGGGCAACGGCCGCGACAAGTCGCTGCATGCGTTCGACAAGTACACCGAACTGAAAGCGACCTGGATCAAGTTGTAAGTCTGCAAAGCAAAAACAATAACTGCCGACAGGACAATGTCCTCAGGATCACAACATGAACAGTTCCGAATTCACTGCGGTGGACCGCGATGCCGCCCAGCTCAAGGCGCTTGGCTATACGTCGAACTTCGAAAGAAGCATGAGCCTGTGGGAAAACTTTGCGCTGGGCTTCACCTACCTTTCACCCGTCGTCGGCGTGTATACGCTGTTCGGCCTGTGCCTGGCGGCAGGCGGGCCGCCGATGATCTGGTCGTACTTGCTGGTCGGTTTCGGGCAGATGCTGGTGTGCCTGATCTTCTGTGAAGTGGTTTCGCAGTTTCCGATTTCCGGTGGCGTCTATCCGTGGGCGCGCCGTCTGGTGGGCAAGCGCTGGGCGTGGATGGTCGGCTGGATCTACTCGGTGTCGCTGTGCGTAACCATTGCCGCGGTTGCGCTGGGTGCCGGTCCTTATATCGCGGCCATGCTCGGCTTCGAACCGAGCCCGGTGACCAACACCTTCGTTGCGCTGGCCCTGACGGTGCTGGCAACCCTGTTGAACCTGAGCGGGACCAAGCTGCTGGCCAAGGTCGCGATGTTCGGTTTCATCTGCGAGTTGCTGGGGGCGATCGTGATCGGTGGCTATCTGCTGATCTTCGAGCGTCACCAGCCGTTTTCGGTGCTGTTCAACACCTTTGACATCAGCATCGACGGCAGTTACTGGCCGGCGTTCCTGACCGCCTCGCTGGCGGGCATGTTCCTCTACTATGGCTTTGAAGCGTGCGGTGATGTGGCGGAAGAGACGCCAAACCCGAGCAGGCGCATTCCCAAAGCCATGCGCATGACCATTTACATCGGTGGTGGCGCTGCAATATTCGCCGCATTGGCATTGATCCTGGCGGTTCCGGACATTGCCAAGGTGCTGTCCGGCGAAGACAAGGATCCGATGTCGACGATCATGGCCAATGCGTTCGGGCCGACCGGATGGAAGATCGTCACCGCGGTCATCACGGTTTCCTTCGTCTCCTGTGTGCTGAGCCTGCAGGCGGCGGCCAGCCGTTTGCTGTACTCCTTTGCCCGCGATGAAATGGTCATGGGCAGCGGTGTACTCAAACGTCTTTCGCCCAATACCCGGGTGCCCACGGCAGCCTTGATCACCTGCGGGGTAATCCCGGCGGCTATCGTCTGTGCCGGGTTCTACCTGGAAAACGCCATTGCGATCATCGTCAGCTTCGCCGCCATCGGCATTTATCTGGCGTTCCAGATGATCGTCGGCGGGGCGCTGTTCGCCCGGCTTCGCGGCTGGAAACCGGCCGGTCAGTTCACCCTGGGCGGCTGGGGCTGGATCGTGAACATCCTGGCGCTGGTCTACGGTGTGCTGGCGATCATCAACATGTCCTGGCCGCGTACCCCGGATGCGCCCTGGTACAGCAACTACGGCATCCTGCTGACGTCGGCAGTGGTGATCGGCATCGGCCTGGTCTACATGGTCCTGTTCAAGCCCTATGACAAAGGCACGGCGCCGTTTGCCGATGCCTGGAAGCTGCACAACGAGCAGAACGTGAACGCGCCCAGCCAGGCGTGATGGAAGAAGGGCGCTCAGGCGCCCTTTTTTGTCGGCGTTTGCCTGCGGCAACACTTCACTTAATCTTTCGCAATTGCAGGTGTATCGTATTCGCCCTTCATCGTTGGCGACCGGCAAGGTGCCAGCATGTTGTTCCTGGCATTACGAGGTACCTGCTGCATGTCCTTTACCCGGCGACAAATACTCGGTGGCCTGACCGGCCTGGTGGCAATCGGCCTGGGCGCCGGCGGTGCATCCCGCTATTGGCTGGGGCGCAGCGATCCGAACGCCGGGCATGACTACGAGCTGATTGCCGCGCCGCTGGATGTCGAGCTGGTCTCGGGCCACAAGACCGAGGCCTGGGCCTTCGGCCCTTCGGCGCCGGGCACCGAACTACGGGTACGCCAGGGTGAGTGGCTGCGCGTGCGCTTCATCAATCACCTGCCGGTACCTACCACGATTCACTGGCATGGCATCCGCCTGCCGCTGGAGATGGACGGGGTGCCTTACGTCTCGCAGTTGCCGGTATTGCCGGGCGAGTATTTCGATTACAAGTTCCGCGTGCCTGATGCGGGCAGTTTCTGGTATCACCCGCATGTGAACAGTTCCGAAGAGCTCGGCAAAGGCCTGGTCGGGCCGCTGATCGTCGAGGAGCGCGAGCCTACCGGCTTCAAGCATGAACGCACCCTGAGCCTGAAAAACTGGCATGTGGACGAGCAGGGCGCCTACCTGCCGTTCAGCATCCCGCGTGAGGCTGCCCGTGGCGGTACTGCCGGGCGTTTGATCACCATCAATGGACAGGCCAATGCGGTCATCGACATGCCCGAAGGGCAGGTCGTGCGGGTGCGCCTGCTCAATCTGGACAACACCCTGACCTACCGGATCAACCTCAAGGGCAACTTTGAGGCCAAGGTCTACGCCCTCGACGGCAACCCGATCACCCCGCGGCCGCTGGGCAAGGATTACTGGCTTGGCCCGGGCATGCGTATCTGCCTGGCGATCAAGATGCCGCCGGCCGGTGAAGAGCTGTCGTTGCGCGATGGCTCGGTGCGTCTGGGCACCTTGCGTTCGGTGGCCAGCAGTGAAGCGCCCGGCGACTGGCCGCCCGCGTTGCCGGCCAACCCGATTGCCGAGCCGGACCTGGCCAATGCCGAGAAGCTCAACTTCAATTTCGAATGGGTGGGGTCGGTCTCGATCAACACCGAGAACGGCAAGCCGCCGAGCCTGTGGCAGATCAACGGCAAGGCCTGGGACATCACCGACAAGACCTGTGCCGACCGGCCGATTGCCACGTTAAAGAAGGGCAAGAGCTATATTTTCGAGCTCAAGAACATGACCCAGTACCAGCACCCGATTCATCTGCATGGCATGAGTTTCAAGGTGCTCAGCTCGAACCGCCACAAGTTCCCGGAGCAGTACTTCACCGATACCTACCTGCTGGGCAGGAACGAAAGCGCCCAGGTGGCGTTGGTGGCTGATAACCCGGGAACCTGGATGTTCCATTGCCATGTGGTCGATCACATGGAAACCGGTCTGATGGCCGCGATCGAGGTTGCCTGATGCGTCAGCCGCAAATCATTGATCGCAGCCGTGATCAGGAATTCATGCGTCAGGCCCTGGCGCTGGCAGCTCAGGGTGCGGCCATGGGTGAGGTGCCGGTGGGTGCAGTGTTGGTACAGCATGGTCAGGTCATCGGCCGCGGCTTCAACTGCCCGATCAGCGGCAGCGATCCCAGTGCCCATGCCGAAATGGTTGCCATCCGCGCCGCCGCCCAGGCCGCGAGCAACTACCGGCTGCCGGGCAGCACCCTGTATGTGACCCTGGAGCCGTGCAGCATGTGCGCCGGGCTGATCGTCCACTCGCGCATTGCCCGGGTGGTGTACGGCGCGCTGGAGCCCAAGGCGGGCGTCGTGCAGAGTCAGGGGCAGTTTTTCACCCAGGGCTTTCTCAACCATCGGGTGTTGTTTGAGGGCGGGGTGCTGGCAGAGGAGTGCGGGACGATTTTGTCCGAGTTCTTCAAGGCGCGTCGGGCCAAGGCCTGATGTAAGGGCAACTGCCTGTCATCTGATTAATTGTGGGAGCCGGCCTTGCCGGCGATAGGATCGTTGCGGTGTCAGGTGATGCGCGGCGCCTGCATCGCTGGCAAGGCCAGCTCCCACAGTGGCGTCACAGCGGCGGCGAGGGCTCCGGCGGTTTGGTTTTGTCGACACCCGGCACATGCAAGCTGCCTTCGGCGACCTGGCTGCCCTCAAGCTGCGGCTGGGTCACCCAGGTGAGGATGTCGTAGTAACGGCGGATGTTGGCGACAAAGTGCACCGGCTCGCCGCCGCGGGCATAGCCGTAACGGGTTTTGCTGTACCACTGTTTCTGCGACAGGCGTGGCAGCATTTTCTTCACGTCCAGCCATTTGTTCGGGTTCAGACCCTCACGCTTGGCCAGTTTGCGCGCATCGTCCAGGTGACCGCCGCCGACGTTATAGGCCGCCAGGGCGAACCAGGTGCGGTCCGGCTCCTTGATCGAATCGTCCAGTTGTTCCTTCACGTGCATGAAGTATTTGGCCCCGCCACGAATGCTCTGTACCGGGTCCAGACGGTTGGACACACCCATGGCCTGGGCGGTGCGCTGGGTCAGCATCATCAGGCCACGCACGCCGGTCTTGGAGGTGACCTCCGCCTGCCACATGGACTCCTGGTAGCCGATCGCGGCCAGCAGGCGCCAGTCGACCTGTTCTTTCTTGGCCGACGCCTTGAAGTGTTTCTCATAGCGCGGCAGGCGTTGCTGCAGGTGTTGGGCGAAGGTGTAGGCACCGACGTAGCCAAGCACATCGACATGCCCGTAATAACGGTCTTTCAGGCGTTGCAAGGTGCCGTTCTTCTGCACCTTGTCGAGAAATTCGTTGATCTCGTTGAGCAGGCTGTTGTCATCCCCGGCCGCCACCGCCCAGCGCTGGTCACGCGAATCGCCGAGGTCGAAAGCGACCCGCACGTTGGGAAAATAAACCTGGTTCATCGCCAGCTCGTTGGAATCGACCAGGGTCAGATCGATCTGACCTTCATCGACCATACGCAGCAGGTCAACCACCTCGACGGCGTCAGATTCTTCGTATTCGAGCGCCGGATACTGCTTTTTCAGCTCCGCCAGCTGCTCGGCATGGCTGCTGCCCTTGAGCACGATGATTTTCTTGCCGACCAGGTCTTTGGCATCGGTCGGCCGCGAGCGACCGTTGCGGTAGATGATCTGTGGGGTGACTTCCAGGTACGGATGAGAGAAACGTACCTGTGCCTTGCGCCGCTCGCTGCTGACCAGACCGGCCGCTGCCACTACCGGCCCCGATGGCTTGCCGAGCTGGTCGTACAGCTCGTCGAGGTTGTCGGCGGTTTCGATTTTCAGCTCGACCCCGAGGTCGTCGGCAAAACGCTTGACCAGCTCGTATTCGAAGCCGGTTTCACCGTTGCGGTCCTCGAAGTAGGTGGCAGGGCTGTTGCGGGTGATCACGCGCAGCACACCATCCTCCTTGACGCGCTCCAGGGTGCTGGGTTTTTCAACACAGGCACCGAGCATCAGGAAGAGTCCGGTTGCGATGAGCCATCTGGCGCAGCGCTGGCGCAAAGCAGTTTGGGCGAGCATAGGTTGCAGTATACGCAAAGGACTGGTCCCGCCATATCTCGACAACGGTTTGCTTGTCTGCTAGCGCGCTTTGCGCTAGGCCATGAAGGACTGGCGCCGACCGGTGATTTTTTTGACCCCCGAGTCCGGTTTGTTTCGCCGACACGCGGCCGCGTCAGAATGCTGTGTTGCGGGTGCCGGAAGCGACGGATTTAGGCTAGAATGCACGGCCTCTAAGCACACCCCCTTCCTGAGGCTGTCCCGACGATGTTGATCCTGCGCGGCGCTCCTGCCCTTTCTGCCTTTCGCCACGGTAAATTACTCGAGCAATTGAGCCAGAAAGTCCCCGCTGTTAGTGGTTTGTACGCTGAATTCGCTCATTTCGCCGAGGTTGACGGCGAGCTGACTGCCGACCAACAGCAAGTGCTCGCGCGCTTGCTCAAGTACGGCCCGAGCGTACCGGTACAGGAGCCAACTGGTCGCCTGTTCCTGGTGCTGCCGCGTTTCGGCACCATCTCGCCCTGGTCGAGCAAGGCCAGCGACATCGCCCACAACTGCGGCCTGGAGAACGTCCAGCGCCTGGAACGCGGTATCGCCTACTACGTCGCCGGTGAGCTGAGCGAGGCCGACGCGGCGCTGGTCGCCCAGGTCCTGCACGACCGCATGACCCAGATCGTGCTGAGCAAGCTGATCGATGCTGCCGGCCTGTTCAGTCACGCCCAGCCCAAGCCGATGACCTCCGTGGACATCCTCGGCGGCGGTCGCACGGCGCTGGAGCAGGCCAACATCGACCTGGGTCTGGCTCTGGCCGAAGACGAGATCGATTACCTGGTCACCAGCTTCCAGGGCCTGAAACGCAACCCGAACGACATCGAGCTGATGATGTTCGCCCAGGCCAACTCCGAGCACTGCCGTCACAAGATCTTCAACGCCAGTTGGGATATCGACGGCGAAAGCCAGGAAAAAAGCCTGTTCGGCATGATCAAGAACACCTACCAGATGCACAGCGAAGGCGTGCTGTCCGCTTACAAGGACAACGCTTCGGTGATCGTCGGTAACGTCGCCGGGCGCTTTTTCCCGAATCCTGAGACCCGCCAGTACGGCGCGGTGCAGGAGCCGGTGCACATCCTGATGAAGGTCGAGACCCACAACCACCCGACCGCCATCTCGCCGTTCTCCGGCGCCTCCACCGGCTCCGGTGGTGAAATCCGTGACGAAGGCGCCACCGGTCGCGGTGCCAAGCCAAAAGCCGGCCTGACCGGTTTCACCGTTTCCAACCTGCAGATCCCGGGCTTTGAACAGCCATGGGAGAAGGCCTACGGCAAGCCTGAGCGCATTGTCACCGCGCTGGACATCATGATTGAAGGCCCGCTGGGTGGCGCGGCGTTCAACAACGAATTCGGCCGTCCGGCGCTGACCGGCTACTTCCGTACCTTCGAGCAGTCGATCAGCACCCCGCACGGCAATGAAGTGCGCGGTTACCACAAGCCGATCATGCTTGCCGGCGGTATGGGCAACATTCGCGAAGATCACGTCCAGAAAGGCGAGATCACCGTCGGCGCCAAGCTGATCGTCCTCGGTGGCCCGGCCATGCTGATCGGCCTGGGCGGTGGTGCGGCTTCCTCGGTTGCCACCGGTGCCAGCTCCGCCGACCTGGACTTTGCTTCGGTGCAGCGCGAAAACCCGGAAATGGAGCGCCGCTGCCAGGAGGTCATCGACCGCTGCTGGCAGCTGGGCGACAACAACCCGATCGCCTTCATCCACGACGTCGGCGCCGGCGGCATTTCCAACGCCTTCCCGGAACTGGTCAACGATGGTGGTCGCGGTGGCCGTTTCGAGCTGCGTAACGTGCCTAACGACGAGCCGGGCATGGCCCCGCACGAAATCTGGAGCAACGAATCCCAGGAACGTTACGTGCTGGCGGTCGATGCTGCCGACTTCGAACGCTTCCAGGCCATCTGCGAGCGCGAGCGTTGCCCGTTCGCGGTGGTCGGTGAGGCCACTGCAGAGCCGCACCTGACCGTCACCGACAGCCACTTCGGCAACAGCCCGGTGGACATGCCGCTGGAAGTGCTGCTGGGCAAACCGCCGCGCATGCACCGTTCGGTTACCCGTGAAGCCGAGCAGGGCGATGATTTCGACCCGTCCGGCCTTGACCTGAACGATTCGGTCGAGCGCGTGCTGCGTCACCCGGCCGTGGCCAGCAAGAGCTTCCTGATCACCATTGGCGACCGCACCATCACCGGCCTGGTTGCCCGCGACCAGATGGTTGGCCCGTGGCAGGTTCCGGTGGCCGACGTTGCCGTTACCGCCACCAGCTTCGACGTCTACACCGGTGAAGCGATGGCCATGGGTGAGCGCACGCCGCTGGCCCTGCTCGACGCTCCGGCCTCGGGCCGCATGGCGATCGGCGAAACGCTGACCAACATGGCTGCTTCGCGCATTGAAAAACTGTCCGACATCAAACTGTCGGCCAACTGGATGTCCGCCGCCGGTCACCCGGGCGAAGACGCCCGCCTGTACGACACCGTCAAGGCAGTCGGCATGGTGCTGTGCCCTGAGCTGGGCCTGACCATTCCGGTAGGCAAGGACTCGATGTCGATGAAGACCAAGTGGAGCGAAGAGGGCGCGGAGAAGTCCGTCACCTCGCCGCTGTCGCTGATTGTCACCGGTTTTGCGCCGGTCACCGACATCCGCAAGACCCTGACCCCTGAACTGCGCATGGACAAGGGCGAAACCGACCTGATCCTGATCGACCTCGGTCGCGGTCAGAACCGCATGGGCGCCTCGATCCTCGCCCAGACCCACGGCAAGCTCGGCAGCCAGGCCCCGGACGTCGACGACGCCGAAGACCTCAAAGCCTTCTTCGCGGTGATCCAGGGCCTGAACAAAGACGGCCATCTGCTGGCTTACCACGACCGCTCCGACGGCGGCCTGATGACCACCGTGCTGGAAATGGCCTTCGCCGGTCATTGCGGTCTGAGTCTGGAGCTGGACACCCTGACCAGCAAACGTGAAAAAATTGCCGCCATCCTCTTCAACGAAGAGCTGGGTGCGGTGATTCAGGTGCATCAGGACGCTACTCCGGACGTGCTGGCCCAGTTCAGCGCTGCCGGCCTCGGTGAAGACTGCGTTGCCGTGATCGGCCAACCGGTCAACAACAGCGAAGTGCTGATCCACCACATGGGCGAAGCGCTGTTCAAGGGCGAACGTGGTCAGCTGCAGCGCCAGTGGGCGGAAACCAGCTACCAGATCCAGCGACTGCGCGACAACGCCGACTGCGCCGATCAGGAGTTCAACAGCCTGCTCGAAGAAGACAACCCGGGCCTGAGCGTCAAGCTCAGCTTCGACGTCAACCAGGACATCGCCGCGCCGTACATCAAGAAGGGCATCCGTCCTCAGGTGGCGGTACTGCGTGAGCAGGGCGTCAACGGCCAGGTCGAGATGGCGGCTGCCTTCGACCGCGCCGGTTTCAACGCCATCGACGTGCACATGAGCGATATCCTCGCCGGACGCATCGACCTGAACGAGTTCAAAGGTCTGGTCGCCTGCGGCGGCTTCTCCTACGGCGACGTGCTCGGTGCCGGTGAAGGCTGGGCCAAGTCGGCGCTGTTCAATAACCGTGCACGCGAAGCGTTCCAGCAGTACTTCGAGCGCAGCGACAGCTTTACCCTGGGTGTGTGCAACGGTTGCCAGATGATGTCCAACCTGCACGAGCTGATTCCGGGTACCGAGTTCTGGCCGCACTTCGTGCGTAACCGTTCCGAGCAGTTCGAAGCCCGTGTGGCCATGGTCCAGGTCCAGGAGTCGAATTCGATCTTCCTGCAGGGCATGGCCGGTTCGCGCATGCCGATCGCCATCGCTCACGGTGAAGGTCATGCTGAGTTCGAAAGCGAAGAAGCCTTGCTCCAAGCCGATCTGTCCGGTTGCGTGGCCCTGCGTTTTGTCGACAATCACGGCAAGGTCACCGAAGCCTACCCGGCCAACCCGAACGGTTCGCCGCGCGGAATCACCGGCCTGACCAGTCGCGACGGTCGCGTCACCATCATGATGCCGCACCCTGAGCGGGTCTTCCGTGCCGTGCAGAACTCCTGGCGTCCGGACGACTGGAACGAAGACGCGGCGTGGATGCGCATGTTCCGCAATGCGCGGGCCTGGGTGAACTAAGGGTGTACAAACTCGCCTTCTTCGTTCCGCCCAGCCATGTGGAAGTGGTTAAGGCCGCTGTGTTCGCCGCTGGCGGCGGGCGCATCGGCGACTATGACTGCTGCGCCTGGCAGGTGTTGGGCCGGGGCCAGTTCCGCCCTCTGGACGGCAGCCAGCCGTTCATCGGGCAGAGCGGGGTGGTCGAACAGGTCGAAGAGTGGCGGGTAGAGCTGGTGGTGGCCGACGCGCTGATCCAGGCGGTGGTCGCTGCGCTCAAGCACAGCCATCCTTACGAAACACCGGCTTATGAGGTCTGGCAACTCGCCGACTTCTGAGGCCTTTGCGGCTTTAATCGCGGGGCAAGTCGAATCGTCGCACCGCCGCTCCCACAGGTTGATCCAGCCGGTGGGAGCAGGCTGATGCGTTTGGGCGACTTAACTGCCAGGCTTGGCGGATATGCTCGATGCCAAGGTGCTGCTGTGATTATGCCCACTGGTACGAATCAGGCCGAGATCGACCGAATTCTCGCCATTGCCGGTGCCTGCCGTCCGGTAAGCATCGATTAGCCCCGTGGCCAGATCCACCGGCGCATTCGAAGCATTGACACTCACCTCTCGGCGATAGTCGCGACCGTTCAAGGTTTCCTGGGTGACTGCACCGTTACCCAGTTCGACCTTGCCGTTGACGGCTTGCAGACGTGCACCGGAGAGTGCTGTCGTACCCCCGACCGCCAGGGCAATACCATCACGACCATTGAGCAGGCTTTGGCTGGCGACGCTCTTGCGTTGGCTGTGCTCGATGTTGAGTTTGAGCGCCGGTGACAGTTTCGGGTCGGCGCTCTGTACGACTGGCCCGACGTGTTTCTCAACCTTGTTGGCGAATGGCCCTGACAGCGCACGGGCGGCGTTGAGCAAACCCTGAGGGTTCTTTTCCTGGCTCAGAGCCGCGTCGATGTCCACCTTCAGGGCATTCTCGCGGTCCTGGCGACTGGTAACCCTCAGATCGCCGCCAATCTGGCCGTCAATACGTTCGGCGTCCATGCGTACCCCTTCCAGACGGGTGTCTGTCAGGCTGGCGAGGGTGATCTGGCCGGCACGCCACTGACTGTTTGCATGGGTGAGGTTGTCGCGTTTATCGAGGTTCAGCTGTGCCCGGGCATAGAGTCCGCGCTGGTTTTGCTCGGCGCTCGCGCCGGGGGCTGCACTGATGCCTGCGCCGGCGGTAACGGCCAAGTTGTTACGTTTATCGGTGCTACGCGCCGCTTCGATCAGTAGGCCGCCGTTGGTGGCGCTGATACCGACCTGCGCTGCCGAGGCGTTGACCCCTTGCAGCTGCACGGCATTGGCTTGGCTATCGGCACTGCCAATGGTCAGCTTATCGCTGGCAAACCACTCGCTTGTGCTGGCGGTGCTGCTATTCTCGTCGATGCGCCCGCTGCCAAAGTGGCCGCCTGCGCCGCCGCCTTTGCCATCGGCGCTGCCTTTGGCCTGTAACTCCAGGCCGCCCTCGAGTTTGCTGCCTTGCGCCTGATGGGTGTCAGTGGCTGCTGTGACCTCAAGCTTGGCGCCACTTTGCAAACTGATATTGCCAACCTTGGCGGCGCTGCTGCCTATCCGGTTACCGACCAGCTCGAGGGCACCGCCAGCTTGCAGTTGCACATCGCCCTTGGCGTCGAGCGTGGCGACTCGGGCCTGGGTGTCGACGTTCTGCTGTGCATTGTGGTCCAGGTAACCGCGCAGCTCCAGGGCATTGCCAAGCGGTGTGTTGCCGCCTTTTGCCCAGGCGTTGCCGTCCAGTTGTTTCAGGCTGCTCTGCTGTCTGTCGTTGGCCTGGGTCAGGCTCAGGTTGCCGTCGGCCAGCAGTTTCAACGAACCGTCGCCAGCATCGAAGCGGGTGCCTTCGTAGGCGCCGTCGCTGCCCAGCTGGATCTGGATACCCGATTGCCCATAGAGGCTACCGGGACGGGCCGTCTGCTTGAGTTCGTCCTGTTGCAACGAGCCACCTTTGCCCGAGAGGCGCAGGTTGATGTCGCTGCCAGTGCTGGTATCGGCACGGACGCCAACCTCGACATCCAGGCGCCGGACACTGTTGCTGCTGCTGTCCTGTGCGGCAGTGAATCGATGGGACTGGGCCTGGATCGACAAGGGGCCCTGTTCGGCCTGATAGTGAGTGCCGGCGTCGTCAATCGTCTTGGCTTTGATGTCGATACTGGCCGCTTTCAGCTCGGCGACCTGTGCAGTGCTGGACTGTTGGCTGGACTCGCGGTTCATGTGCGTGACATTGAGCTCGGCGCCCAGGCTGGGCGGCGCCAGTGCATCTTCAGTGGCGGCCTGCTGGAAGCGACTGGCCTCTTTGCCAATGATCAGGTTCTCGATCGGGCGGGTGAGGTCTTGGTAGGCGAGGCTGGCTCCGAGGCTGGCCTGCCAGTTTTTTTCTTTCACCCTGGACGACTGGGTATAGTCTACCGAGCGGTTTTCCAGCGTGTCGGCATTGAGTGTCAAGGTCTGGCCGGCTGTCAGCTTGGCGGCTTCGTTGATTAAGGCGTCGGTGTTGATCTGCACGTTGCCACTGGCCGCAAGGTTGCTTCGTTGCGCCTGGCTTGAAAGCTCCTCGAGGACCTTTTCCTGGTGATGACCTTCGAACGCGCTGCCCAGGTTGTCGATACCACCACTGAGCGTGAGGCCTCCACCATCGTGCGTGGTGCTGGTTTGTTTCGACTGCTGGTTATGCTGGGCGATCAGGTTGACGTTGCGGGCGTTGATCTGCAGATCGCCAGCCGTCGCATTGACACTTGAACCGTTGATGTTGAGGTCCTTGTGGCTCTTGATCTGCACCTGCCCGGCGCTGAGGGTGCTGGCTATCTGGCTTTTATCGGTATGGTTGGTATCAACCTGCTTGACCTCATAGCCCACCGAGGCATTGTACTGATGTGAGTCGGGTTTGCCGTCGCCGGCCTTCTGGGTCTGGCTTGCGTTGGCGCTGAAACCCCGGTTTTGCGTTTGGGTGGTGGTGCTCTGTGACTGTTCCGCGTTGCTGACGGTTATGTCGTTGTTGGCCTGCAGTTGCAGGTTTTGCCCGGCGCTGAGGTTGGCGCCAAGCACTTGCAGTTCATCGGCACTGGCCAGGCGCAGGTTGCTTTGCGATGCCAGGTCGCTGACCAGCACATCCTTGTGTTGCTCCTGGCGGTCGGTTTTTTTCGCGATCAGACCGAACAGCTTGCTGTCGTTCTCGTGCTGATTGAGGGAGGACTGGCTCTGCGCCGCTTCGACCGTCAGTAGAGCTTTCTTGCTGAGCAACAGCGCGTCGCCCTGGCTGTTGACCCTGGAACCTTTGATTTTTACCTGGTCAGCCACCACGGTCAGTGCGCCCTCGGCCTGGATCGAACTGCCGCTGGCGGTTTGCCCGTCAGCATCGGCTTTTTCGTTCTGGCCAAAGAAGGTGCCGGATACCAGGTCGCCTCGATAGTCCTTGGTCTGTCGGGTGTTGTTCAGGGACACCTCGGCGACCTCCACGGCACCGGCTTTGAGGGTGATATCGCCAGAGCTGTTGAGGGTGCTGCCCAGCATTTGCGTGCGTCCGGTCGATGTCAGGGAAATCTGTTTGCCGCTCAGTGCGCTGGGCTTGGCACGCTCCTGGTATCGACTGCTGTCCTGGTCACCGCGCCAAAGGTGCTTGCGATGACGGATCTGTTCGTCGACCTGGTGACTGTCGATCCCGGCATGGATGTTCAGCGCATCGCCTGCTTTCAGGTTGAGATCACCCTCGGCCGTGAGCGTGGCGGCAGCCAGATTGATATCCTTGCCGGCTTCCAGGCTGATGTCCTGGCTGGCCTGCAACTGACTGCCGAGTTGCTCGCGGTCGGTGCGGGTCGTCTGGCGGTCGTAGGTTTCGGTGGTGACGAACCACCATTGTTCTTCGCGGTGTTCATGCTCGCGGTTCAGCGCTTCGCGCATCTGGCTATCGAGGGTCAGGTTTTTCCCGGCCCTGGCCTGAATCTGCGGGGCGTTGATCTCGACGGCCGTCAGCCTGAGGTCGTGCGCGGCATTCAAGTGCACCGTACCTTGTCCGCTGGTCAACTGGCTGCGCTGTTGCGTCGTGCCAGCGATTTCAAGCGCGCCCTGCGAGTCGATGGCAATCCCTTCGCGGGCCTGCAGCTGGCTTGCACCCATACGTACCCCGGCACCTTCGTTGGTGCTGAGAATCCTGATGCGTCCGGCCTGCATCGCGCCGAACAGGTTGGCGTCGACACTGGCGGTGGGCGCTGCAAGGTGGTCGATCACGTGTCGGTCGGCGTTATCGAGAAGATTGCGTCCAACCGTCAGGCTCAGGTCGTCACGGGCAGTGAGCGGGCCCTGGCTGTCGATTCGCGGGGCAATTAGCTCGAGGGCGCCGTCGAGGTTGCTCAGGCCGTTCTGCAGAACCTGCAAGGTGCCGTTGGCATTGCGGGTGTCGAGGTGGTCGAGGCGCTGGCCATCCAGCTCGGGGGTACCCACCAGAAAGCCGGCACGGGTGGTGTTGATGAAGCTGCCGCCGTTGAGGGTGATGCCGTTCGGGTTGGCCAGTATGTAGTCGGCAGGGCGGCCAAAAATCTCCTGGGCGCCCTCGATGCGTGAGGCATTGCGGCTGACGACTTCATTGAGGATGGTCGAGGCGGCCTGGCCCTGAAACTGTGGATTGGCTGCCAGGGCCCCGGCCAGTTGAGATTGTCCGGCTTGCAGCGCGTTATTGAGGACAACCCCGGGCGTGTTGACGTTGTAGTCGAGGAATTGGTTGTGCGACAGACCGCCGGCGTTGGGGGCGACGATATCGATGACCGGCACGCCGTGCTGCTCGCTGATCAACGGTGTGCCGCCAACGCCGGCAATGGGCTGCAGGCCATTTTCAGCGGCACTGATGTAGGGCGTAAGCAAGCACAGGGCAATCATCCAGCGCAGATGATTGGGGCCGAGCCGGGCAAAGGCGGGAGAGGGGGATCGGGTTTTAGTGGACATCATGATTTTCTCTCTTTTTTGTTGGGGGCATCAGATGTTCAGTACCCATTCCAGCAGCCAGTAACCGCTTTCCAGGTCTTGGCGATGTGCTGCGCTGGCGTGCAGGGCGCGTTGGTAATCAAGGTTGAGGCGACTGTTGGGCAGGCTCAGTTCCAGGCCGGCATGGGCGCCGGCCAGTCGCTGCGGGGCACGGCCATGGTCGAATTTGCTCCAGCCCAGATCCACTCCCAGCTGCGGTCGCAGGACCAGGCCCAGGGGTAAATCCAGGGCCAGGGGTTGGCTCAGGCTGTTGCGCCAGATCGCGCCGCTGGATCCGGCGACCAGGTGTTGGCGAAAACCGCGCACCGCCGCGTTGTCACTCAGCTGTTGCTGTTCGACGGCAGGCAAGACGTCGGGGCTGTATTGCAGGTTCAGCTCGCTCTGCCAGCGCCATGGCCAGTTTGGGTCGCGGCCCTGGCGGATGTGCAGCAGGTTGGCGCGGTACTTGTGAAACTGCGGCTGTGGCGCATTGCGGCGCAACGCTTGGCGGTCGGCACCGAACCAGTCCAGACCCTGGCCCACACCCAGGTAGGCGCTCCACAGACCGCTGTCGAGCCAGAGCAGATTGAGGCCGGCTTCAACGCTGCTGAGTGTCGGGCTTTGCAGTTGCAGGCGTTGATTGGCCAGGTGATTGTCCAGGCGCTTGTGCTCCAGGCGCAGGCTGCTGCTGAGCAAACCCTGTTGATTGCGCCACAGATTGCGCTCAAGGCCCAGGCTGTAAAAGTCGCTCTGGCCGCTGGTTTTCAGACGTCGACCGGGAAGCCTGGCCTGGTAGTGCAATTGATTGACCGCCAGGGCGTAGCTCCAGGGGCCATAAGGGATGCTGTAATACAGGCCATAGCCACGGCTATAGCTGGGGCCTTGCTGGAGGCTGGAATTGGCGGACAGCAGCACGAAGTCATTGAGCTGCAGGGGGCTGTCCAGGCTGAGGTTGAGGCCCAGGCGCTCGCGCCCGGTCTGTGTGCTGCCGCGATTGTCGAGGGTGCTGCCCAGGTGCCAGCGGGCATTGATCTTTCTGGGCGCAATGATGATGCGGCTGGCGCCCTGGGTACTGCCGGGGACGATATCGGCGCCGAGGTCGAACGCCTTGAGGCGGTTCAACTGGTCCATGCCCTGTTCCAGTTCGGTCAGGCGCAGGGGTTGACCCAGCAGCGAAGGAAAGGCGCTGTTCAGGGAGAGCGGCAGGTCGGGGTCCGATAGCTCGATTGACTCGACAAAGCCTTCGATGATCACGATGTCCAGTGTGCCCCCCGGCACCGGGCGCTCGGCGAGATAGGGGCGGCTGGCCAGATAACCGGCTTGCACGTAGCGCTGGGTGATGGTTTTCAGCACCCGATTGATCTGTGCCGGACTCATGCAAGGCTTGATCAGCGGTTGCAGGGCTATGCGCAATTCGGCGGACGACAGTTGTCGATTACCCGCTAGGCGGACGCCTTGTAACGGCCAGCACTGGCCAGCGTCGATGGGCTCGGGTGGTGCTTGGGCCGCAGGTACCGGCTCATCGGCGCGTTGCAGCGTGCGCAGACGCTGGCGTTGCTCCAGCTGTTCGCGCTGCAGGCGCTGATCCTGAAGCTGCTGCAGCGCTGGATGACTGTCAGATGCAGCTGATTGTGCGGACCACAGAAAAAGGCCCACTATGGCCAGGACAAACCCGCTCGATTGCCGCGGATACAGGCGTGCAACCGTATTGCTGAAGAAATGGGACATAGCGTAGCGTCCAGGGGGCTGGGTGTCGGGAACCCAGTCGGTTATCCGGTTGAACGGATTCTATGGACGCTACTATTCGTATGGATGCGAGACAGGGCTGTTAGCCCTGTAGGAAGGAGGCTTGAGCTGAGTAGGGAATTTCCGGCGCAGCGCGCCGGACGCCAGTAGGCAATGAGCGATCAGGGGCGAATTTCGATCAGCGTGCCGTCGGGCACCATGTCCCAGACCTCGCGCATGTCGCGGTTGGTCATGGCGATACAGCCTTCGGTCCAGTCCAGGGTATGGAAGAACTCTTCAGGGTATTCTTCGTCCAGCGGCGTTCCATGGATCATGATCATGCCGCCGGGCGGTACGCCTTCACGCCGGGCCCGTGCCGAATCGCTGATGTTCGGATAGGACACGTGCATGGCCAGGTTGTAGCGGTCACTTTCCTTGCGCCAGTCGATCCAGTAGAGGCCTTCCGGGGTGCGTTTGTCACCCTCGCGCAGCTTGGGGCCCTTGGGCTGCTTGCCCAGCGAAATACGGTAGGTTTTCAGCGGCGCGCCGGCGCTGATCAGTTGCAGGCGCCGTTCCGACTTGAGTACCAGAATCTTGTCGATGAGCACCGAATGCTCGGGTTTGAGCTGGAGCGGCGAGGGCGCGACCTTCTCGATCGGTTTGGTCACGATCGTTTCGGTAAACGCTGCCTGGGACACCGATGTCACACTGAGGCAGAAAAGGGCAAACAACCAGCGCATGAAACGATATCCCTGAAAACTAGGTGTTGGGCGACGGGACGAGCATAGGTGGCAGACATTCGTTGCCAATCGGGTACGACTGCTCGATGCGGTCACGATAGTAGCATTTTAGGGTACGACTGACGGTGCGGAAAGCCAGCTCGTCCCACGGGATTTCAATTTCATCGAAAAGTCGCACTTCCAGGCTCTCGACGCCGACTGCAAAGTCCAGGTCGGCAAGCTCGGCGCGAAAGAACACGTGCACCTGGTTGATATGCGGCAGGTCGAACAGCTGGTACAGGCTCATCTGCCCGACGCGGGCACAGGCTTCCTCGACGGTTTCGCGGCGGGCGGCCTGCTCCAGGGTTTCGCCGTTCTCCATGAACCCGGCGGGCAGGGTCCAGTAGCCGCGGCGCGGCTCGATGGCGCGGCGGCACAACAGCACCTGACTGCCCCAGATCGGCAGCACGCCGGCGACGATATTGGGGTTCTGGTAATGGATGGTCTGGCAGTGATCGCAGACATAGCGCAGGCGGGTATCGCCCTCGGGAATACGCTGAATTACCGGATTGCCGCACGCACTGCAGAATTTCATGCTTTTATTCCTATAGGTTGTGCTTATCTTGGCGCGACTTTCACCGCGGCTGCAAGCCGGTTCATCTCGGGGCTTGGGCGGCTCGCGGCTTTGGTGCATCATGCAGGTCATGCTTTGGAATCGAGAGAGAGCAATGCTGGACGAGCTACTTCGCCGCGTGAGCAGTCATACGCCAGGCACCCTGGAAACCGATCGTCGTTTTCCCGAGGCCGCCGTGTTATTGCCGATTACCCGCAGTGAAGAGCCTGAACTGGTGTTGACCTTGCGCGCCAAGGGTTTGTCGACCCATGGTGGTGAAGTGGCGTTCCCCGGCGGACGCCGCGACCCGGATGACCCTGATCTGGTGTTTACCGCTCTGCGCGAGGCCGAAGAAGAGATCGGTCTGCCGCCAGGCCTGGTGGAAATCATTGGTCCCTTGAGCCCGCTGATCTCGTTGCATGGCCTGAAGGTCACGCCTTTCGTCGGCCTGATTCCCGATTATGTCGAGTACCAGGCCAATGATGCTGAAATCGCCGCGGTGTTCACCGTGCCGCTGGAGTTCTTCCGCCAGGACCCGCGCGACCACACCCACCGGATCGATTACCAGGGGCGCAGCTGGTACGTGCCCAGCTACCGATTTGGCGAGTACAAGATCTGGGGGCTGTCGGCGATCATGATCGTCGAACTGGTCAACTTGCTTTACGATGCCGACATCAATCTGCACAAACCGCCTGAGCGCTTCATTCCAATTTGAGCGGGCTCACCCGCCACCACTGCCGCACCGTGAGGAACCACGCATGAAATACCGTCTGGGCGACCTGCGCGTCGAAACCCATCCACGCAGCTGGGCGGCGCCCACTGCCACGCTGATCGGTAAAGTACGCCTGCAGGCGGGCGCCAACGTCTGGTTTGGCGCAGTGTTGCGCGGCGACAACGAACTGATCGACATCGGCGAGAACAGCAACGTTCAGGACGGTACCGTGATGCATACCGACATGGGCTCGCCGCTGACCCTGGGCAAAGGGGTGACCATCGGTCACAACGCCATGCTGCATGGCTGCAGCGTCGGTGATTACAGCCTGGTCGGCATCAATGCGGTGATCCTCAACGGTGCGCGCATCGGCAAATACTGCATCATCGGCGCCAATGCGCTGATTCCCGAAGGCAAGGAAATTCCCGACGGCTCGCTGGTGATGGGCTCGCCCGGCAAGGTCGTGCGCGAACTGACCGAGGCGCAGAAGAAAATGCTCGAAGCCAGCGCCGCGCATTACGTGCATAACGCCGAGCGCTACGCCCGCGATCTGGCCCCGCAGGAGGATTGATGAGTAGCAGTGAGCGTCCGGTCGCCTCGCCCTGTGTGCACATTTGCGCCCTGGATGAGGCCGACATCTGCACCGGTTGTCAGCGCAGCGCAGCGGAAATCACCCGCTGGGGACGGATGGACAACAGCGAACGCCGCCAGGTGCTGAAGCTGTGCCACGAGCGGGCAGTGGCGGCGGGGCTGATCTTCAGCGTCGCCAGCAGCGCGTGCTGATCCGGCACTTGGCCGCAAGCGGCCGCTCAAGTACCCTGTAGGGCTTGCCCAGCGGTCTATCCCATGCCTTTTCTGATTGCCTACATCAGCAGTGTCGTGCTGATCAACTACGCCTTTTCCAGTGCCCCGCACCTGGACGTGATCTGGTCTGCCTGGGGCGGGCTGGTGTTTATCCTCCGTGACATGGTGCAGACCCGCTACGGCCACGGCGCCCTGGTCGCCATGCTGGTGGCGCTGGTGCTGTCCTATGTCACCTCCGAACCGGCCATTGCCCTGGCCAGTGCCAGCGCGTTCGCGGTTTCCGAGCTGATCGACTGGCTGGTCTTCAGCATTACCAAACGGCCGCTGCACGACCGCCTATGGTTGAGTTCGGCGCTGAGTATCCCGACCGACACGTTCATTTTCTTCGGCATGATCGGGGCCTTGACCCCGGTGGTGGCCGGTACTGCCCTGGCCTCGAAATTCGCTGGTGTCACCGCGGTGTGGCTGATCATGGCCTGGCGTCTGCGCAAGCCTGCCATCACCAGCTGAGGCCCTGCGCCTGGGTTTATGTAGAATGGCGCTCCTTTTCATCGGGTTGGCCTGATCATCGGGCAGCCCTGGAATCCTTCCCTCTGAGGACCTGAAATGACCCGTATCGGAACCCCGTTGTCGCCAACAGCGACCCGCGTACTGCTCTGTGGCTGCGGCGAGCTGGGCAAGGAAGTGGTGATCGAGCTGCAACGCCTGGGCGTTGAAGTGATTGCCGTGGACCGTTACGCCAATGCCCCGGCCATGCAGGTGGCCCATCGCAGTCATGTGATCAACATGCTCGATGGCGCCGCGCTGCGGGCGGTGATCGAGGCCGAGAAACCGCACTACATCGTGCCGGAAATCGAAGCCATCGCCACCGCGACCCTGGTCGAGCTGGAAAACGAAGGTTTCAACGTTGTGCCGACCGCGCGTGCCACGCAGTTGACCATGAACCGCGAAGGCATTCGTCGCCTGGCTGCCGAAGAACTGGACCTGCCGACTTCGCCTTATCACTTCGCCGATACCTTCGAAGACTACCGCAAAGCCGTTGAAGACCTGGGTTTCCCGTGCGTGGTCAAGCCGGTGATGAGTTCCTCGGGCAAGGGCCAGAGCCTGCTGCGCAGCGCCGATGATGTGCAGAAAGCCTGGGACTATGCCCAGGAGGGTGGTCGTGCCGGCAAGGGCCGGGTGATCATTGAAGGTTTCATCGACTTTGATTACGAAATCACCCTGCTGACCGTTCGTCACGTCGGCGGCACCACGTTCTGTGCACCGGTAGGCCACCGTCAGGAGAAGGGCGATTACCAGGAGTCCTGGCAGCCGCAGTCAATGAGTCCGGTGGCGTTGGCCGAGTCCGAACGGGTCGCCAAGGCGGTTACCGAGGCGTTGGGCGGGCGTGGGCTGTTCGGTGTCGAGCTGTTCATCAAGGGCGATCAGGTGTGGTTCAGCGAAGTTTCGCCACGCCCGCACGATACCGGTCTGGTGACCCTGATTTCTCAGGATCTGTCGCAGTTCGCCCTGCATGCGCGGGCAATTCTTGGTCTGCCGATCCCGCTGATTCGTCAGTTCGGTCCGTCCGCCTCGGCGGTGATCCTGGTTGAGGGGCAGTCGCAGCAGACGGCGTTCGCCAACCTGGGCGCAGCGTTGAGCGAGCCGGATACCGCCATTCGCCTGTTCGGCAAGCCTGAAGTCAACGGCCAGCGTCGTATGGGCGTGTGCCTGGCACGTGATGAGTCGATTGAGGATGCGCGGGCCAAGGCGACCCGTGCTTCTCAGGCGGTCAAGGTAGAGCTCTAAACCTTGAGGGCCTCATCGCCGGCAATGCCGGCTCCCACAATAGCCCTGCTGAACCCTGTGGGAGCCGGCATTGCCGGCGATAGGGCTGCCCTGCAGCCCTCGCTTTTAAAGCTCTGAATGGCGGGTCTCTTTCAGGCACAGCACGGCAATCAGGCTCAACACAGCCGCCGCCGACACATACCCGCCAACCCAGCTCAATCCGCCCATCGCCACCAGCTTCTGGGCGAAGAACGGCGCCGCCGAAGCCCCGACGATACCGCCCAGGTTATACGCCGCCGAAGCGCCGGTATAACGCACATGGGTCGGAAACAGCTCAGGCAATAGCGCACCCATTGGCGCGAAGGTCACACCCATCAAAAACAGCTCGATGGCCAGGAACAGCGCCACCCCCGCAGTGGAGCCCGAGGTCAGCAGCGGCTGCATGGTAAAGCCGGAGAGAATCGCCAGGACTGCGCCGACAATCAGCACCGGTTTACGCCCGTAGCGATCGCTGAGCCAGGCCGAGAGCGGCGTGGCCAGGGCCATGAACAACACCGCAAAGCACAGCAGGCCGAGGAAGGTTTCGCGGCTGTAGCCCAGGGTCGACACGCCATAGCTGAGCGAGAACACGGTGGAGATATAGAACAGCGCATAGCACACCACCATGGCCGCTGCACCCAGCAATACCGGCATCCAGTATTGCGCGAAGAGTTCGACCACCGGCATTTTCACCCGCTCGTGACGCGCCACAGCCTTGGCGAAGATCGGGGTTTCTTCAAGCTTCAGGCGCACATACAGGCCGACGATGACCAGTGCCGCGCTGAGCAGGAAGGGAATTCGCCAGCCCCAGCTGCGGAACTGCTCGTCAGTCAGGAGCATGGCCAGGGTCAGGAACAGGCCGTTGGCGGCGAGAAAACCGATCGAAGGGCCGAGCTGCGGGAACATGCCGAACCAGGCCCGTTTGCCTTTCGGCGCGTTCTCGGTGGCCAGCAGCGCCGCACCGCCCCATTCGCCGCCAAGGCCAAGGCCCTGGCCGAAGCGCAGCACACACAGCAGGATCGGTGCCCAGGCGCCAATGCTGTCATAGCCCGGCAGCACGCCAATCAGCGTGGTACATACGCCCATTAACAGCAGCGAGGCGACCAGGGTCGATTTGCGCCCGATACGGTCACCGAAGTGGCCGAACAGCGCAGAGCCCAGGGGGCGGGCGAGGAAGGCGATACCGAAGGTGAGGAACGCCGAGAGCATCTGCGCGGTGCCGGAGGTCTGCGGGAAGAACACCGGGCCGATCACCAGCGCGGCAGCGGTGGCGTAAACATAGAAGTCGTAGAACTCGATGGCGGTGCCGATGAAGCTGGCGGTGGCCACCCGTGCCGGTGAGTTGCCGGGGCTGGCCTGGGCCGTTTCGGAGTAGGTGCTGCTGGTCGTCATGCGATTATCCCTGACAGTCGAGTGCTCCATGGGCGCCGTCGCCGGCCTGCACGGGCAGGCATCAGCACACAAGCGCCGCAAGCGGGCGCCGAAGCGTATTGTTGTTGGTCGCGTGACTGAGCATACGCCCGTTGGGGGTAGGGGCGGCGCAGGCAATGTTCGGGGTGTGAAGCAATGCCGGAAAAGCGCGCTATTCAGTTGTGCGGGCTGGCCGGGAGACGCTGGGAGCGGGTAGCAAGCGAGACGGCCAGGCTGGGTAAGCGTGACCGCAGTATAGCTAGCGAGTCACGGTCCAGACCAGTATGCGGCTGGCACAATTGTCTTCTGTTTCGAGGATTTCCAGGCGATATCGGCCGATTTTCAGGCACACCGCGCTGGCCGGGATGCTTTCCAGGGCTTCGGTGACCAGGCCGTTGAGGGTCTTCGGCCCGTCGCTGGGCAGGTGCCAGCCGAGGCTGCGGTTGAGCTCGCGAATCGATACGGTGCCTTCGATGACGAAACGCCCGTCGGCCTGGGGGTGAATGTGCGGGTTGTCCTGGTGATGCTCGTCTTCGAATTCGCCGACGATCTCTTCGAGAATGTCTTCGAGGGTGACGATACCCAACACCTCGCCATATTCATCGACCACCACGCCGAGGCGCCGCTGCTGCTTGTGAAAGTTCAGCAGTTGCAATTGCAGTGGCGTGCTTTCCGGGACGAAGTAGGGCTCGTAGCAGGCCGCCTGCAGGGCCTCGCGGGTCAGCTCGGCTTTGGGTAGCAGGTGGCTGATCAGCTTGGTGTTGAGGATGGCTTCGACCTGGTTGATATCGCTGTGGTACACCGGCAGGCGGGTATGACGGCTGATGATCAGTTGCTCGATGATTGCCTCGATCGGGTCGTCGAGGTTGATACCGTCAACGTCGTTGCGCGGCACCAGGATGTCATTGACGGTGATCTTGTCCAGTGCCAGCAGGCTTTCGGGCAGATTCAGACGATGGTCGGCGTGCAGGTGTTCTTCAGCGTCGGCATCGTCAGCCTGTTCGTGCAGGCTCACTGCATGCGGCTGGATGCGAAACGGGCGCAGTAGCAGTCGCGCGCAGCCATCGAGCAGCCAGGCCAGGGGCTGCAGCAGCTTGAGCGGGACTTTGAGCAGGCTGTTGCCCAAGGCGATGAAGGTGTGTGGATTACGCCGGGCCAGTTGCCGAGGCAGGTACTCGCTCAGCACCAACAGCAATGCTGCGGCGCCAAGTCCGGCCAGCCAGAAACCCTGTTCGCCGCTGTAGCGCTGGCCCAGCAGGCACGCCAGGGCCAGCACCAGTAACTTGCCCAGGGTTGAGCACAGCACCAGCGATTGTGGCGCAACAGCCAGTTCCGGGTGTTCGTCGGTCAGGTCGTTGCGCCGGGCACTGTTGAGTTGCTGCTGGCCGGCGTCCACCGCAGTGAACAGCGCCGACCAGAGCAGGGCCAGTACCAGGATGCCAAGCAAGGGGCCTAACGGCAGCGCGTCCATTAACTGTGCCCGTCAGATATGCAGGATGAATTCGCGTACCAGCTTGCTGCCGAAGTAGGCCAGCATCAGCAGGCAGAATCCGGCCAGGGTCCAGCGGATCGCCTTGTGACCGCGCCAGCCCAGGCGGGTGCGGCCCCACAGCAGCACGCTGAAGACAATCCAGGCCACGCAGGCCAGCAGCGTTTTGTGCACCAGGTGCTGGGCGAACAGGTTGTCGAGGAACAGCCAGCCGGAAATCAGCGACAGCGACAGCAGCCCCCAGCCGGCCCAGAGAAAGCCGAACAGCAGGCTTTCCATGGTTTGCAGGGGTGGGAAGTTCTTGATCAGCCCGGAAGGATGCTTGTGCTTGAGCTGGTGGTCCTGAAGCAGCAGCAACAGCGCCTGGAATACGGCGATGGTGAACATGCCGTAGGCCAGGATCGACAGCAGAATATGCGCAAGGATCCCCGGTTCTTCGTTGATCAGCGGCACCGTACCCGGTGGCGCGAACTGTGCCGTCAGTGCTGTCAGCATGCCCAGCGGGAACAGCAGTACCAGCAGGTTTTCCACCGGAATGCGCAGGCAGGCCAGCAGCGTCAGGGTAATCACCGCCGTGGCGATCAGACTGGCGGCACTGAAGAAGTCCAGGCTCAGGCCCAGGGGCGTGAGCAACTGCCAGAACAGTGCGGTGCCCTGGGCGATAACCGCCAGCGCGCCCAGCAGGCCGAGCAGGCGTTTGTCGGCCTTGGCGCCTTGCGCCAGGCGGGAGCCTTGATAGAGAGTCGCGGCGGCGTACAGGCAGGCGGCGATCAGATTGGGTAGCAAACTGGGTGACAAGGGGAGCATAAGTCCTGTTAGGCAAGCCCGAAAAGAATTGAGTTTGGCATAGAACGCGCCTGCCAAGGAAGACTGCCAGCCGACGGCGAGGTGTGCGCTGGCCCGAGTCTTCGTTATAATCGCCGATCTGCCCCTGCCCAAGGCCCGTCGATTACGCCAGAGGCAGCTGATAAACCTCGGTTCTACAGAGCCTGAAAGGATCACCATGTTTGAAAACCTGACCGACCGTCTGTCACAGACGCTGCGCCATGTCACTGGCAAGGCCAAGCTGACCGAAGACAACATCAAAGACACCCTGCGTGAAGTGCGCATGGCGTTGCTCGAGGCTGACGTCGCCCTGCCGGTGGTCAAGGATTTCGTCAACAAGATCAAGGAGCGTGCGGTCGGCACCGAGGTGTCGCGCAGCCTGACTCCGGGCCAGGCGTTCGTGAAGATCGTTCAGGCCGAACTCGAAGACATGATGGGCGCGGCCAACGAAGAGCTGACGCTCAACACCGCGCCGCCCGCTGTAGTCTTGATGGCCGGTTTGCAGGGTGCTGGTAAGACCACCACCGCCGGCAAGCTGGCGCGCTTTCTCAAAGAGCGCAAGAAGAAGTCGGTGATGGTGGTGTCGGCTGACGTCTACCGTCCGGCGGCGATCAAACAGCTGGAAACCCTGGCAGGCGATATCGGCGTTACCTTCTTCCCGTCCGATATCAGCCAGAAGCCAGTGGCTATCGCCGAAGCGGCGATCCGTGAAGCCAAGCTGAAGTTCATCGACGTGGTCATCGTCGACACCGCCGGTCGTCTGCACATCGACGCCGAGATGATGACCGAGATCAAGGACCTGCACGCCGCGGTCAAGCCGATCGAGACCCTGTTCGTGGTCGATGCGATGACCGGTCAGGACGCCGCCAATACCGCCAAAGCCTTCGGTGAAGCCCTGCCGCTGACCGGCGTGATCCTCACCAAGGTCGATGGCGACGCCCGTGGCGGTGCCGCACTGTCGGTGCGGGCCATTACCGGCAAGCCGATCAAGTTCATCGGTATGGGCGAGAAAACGGAAGCGCTCGAGCCGTTCCACCCCGACCGCATTGCTTCGCGCATCCTCGGCATGGGCGACGTGCTCAGCCTGATCGAGCAGGCCGAACAGACCCTCGACAAGGAAAAGGCCGACAAACTGGCCAAGAAGCTGAAGAAGGGCAAGGGCTTCGATCTCGAAGACTTCCGTGACCAGCTGCAACAGATGAAGAACATGGGTGGCCTCGGTGGCCTCATGGACAAGCTGCCAAGCATCGGCGGGGTTAACCTGGCGCAGATGGGCAATGCCCAGGGCGCAGCCGAAAAGCAGTTCAAGCAGATGGAAGCGATCATCAATTCCATGACCCCGGCCGAGCGCCGCGACCCTGAGCTGATCAGCGGTTCGCGCAAGCGCCGGATCGCCATGGGCTCCGGTACCCAGGTGCAGGATATCGGTCGCCTGATCAAGCAGCACAAGCAGATGCAGAAAATGATGAAGAAGTTTTCTGCCAAAGGCGGCATGGCGAAAATGATGCGCGGCCTGGGCGGTATGATGCCCGGCGGTGGCATGCCCAAGCTGTAACCCTATTCAGGTCGTCGGCGCGAATGCGCGCCGATGATCGGAACCCCGCCCTCGGCGGGACACTGTTGCCTTATATAAGGCAGCGTTATTCGCAAATCAGCAGGCAGGCCTGTTTACCCCGGTAAAAAGGCATTTGCAAAAGTCCGTGTATTCCTTGAGAATATGCGGCCTTTCGGGCACCCGTGTGCCCGCTGTGCATTATGATTTGCAGCACCGACTACAGGAACGATGTTCAATGCTAACCATCCGTCTTGCCCGTGGTGGCTCTAAAAAGCGCCCATTCTACACCCTGACCGTGACCGACTCGCGTAACCCGGTTACCGGTTCGCACATCGAGCAGGTTGGTTTCTTCAACCCTATCGCTCGTGGTCAGGAAGTTCGTCTGTCCGTTAAAGAAGACCGCGTTGCTCACTGGCTGAGCGTTGGCGCACAGCCGTCCGAGCGCGTTGCTCAACTGCTGAAACAAGCTGCCAAGGCTGCTGCCTGAGCACGATGAGCGCGACGCCAGAAAAAGCTGATGACTTGATCGTTGTCGGCAAGATTTTTTCGGTTCACGGCGTTCGCGGCGAGGTGAAGGTCTTTTCCTTTACCGATCCGATTGAAAACCTGTTGGATTACCGTAACTGGACGCTTCGGCACGAAGGGAAGGTAAAACAGGTCGAGCTGGTCAGTGGCCGTTCCACTCAAAAGGATCTGGTCGCCAAGCTCAAAGGCCTCGACGATCGTGATGAAGCCCGTCTTCTGAGCGGTTATGAGATTTGCATCTCGCGAAGCCTTTTGCCCAACCTGCCTAGTGACGAGTACTACTGGTACCAGTTGGTAGGTCTGAAAGTCATCAACCAGGACGAACAGCTGTTCGGCAAGGTTGATCACCTGTTGGAGACCGGCGCGAACGATGTAATGGTGGTCAAGCCCTGCGCGGGCAGCCTGGATGATCGTGAACGCCTGTTGCCCTACACAGAGCAATGCGTGTTGAAGATCGACCTGGTTGCAGGCGAAATGAGGGTGGAATGGGACGCGGACTTCTAAGCAATGGCCAGCCTGCGCGTAGATGTCATTACGTTGTTCCCCGAGATGTTCTCGGCCATCAGTGAGTACGGCATTACCAGCCGCGCGGTGAAACAGGGGTTGTTGCAACTGACCTGCTGGAATCCGCGGGACTACACCACAGATCGTCACCATACGGTGGATGATCGGCCGTTTGGCGGTGGTCCGGGCATGGTGATGAAGATCAAGCCTCTGGAAGACGCCCTGGTACATGCCAGGCAGGCAACCGGAGAGGCGGCGAAGGTGATTTACCTGAGCCCGCAAGGCCGCAAGCTGACTCAGTCGGCGGTCAAAGACCTGGCGAAGCACGAGTCGTTGATTCTGATAGCCGGTCGTTATGAAGGCATTGACGAGCGTTTTATTGATGCTCATGTCGATGAAGAGTGGTCGATTGGCGACTATGTCCTGTCTGGTGGCGAGCTACCGGCGATGGTCCTGATTGATGCGGTTACGCGACTGCTGCCCGGAGCTTTAGGGCATGCGGACTCGGCGGAGGAAGATTCCTTCACCGATGGTCTGCTTGATTGCCCGCACTACACCCGACCGGAGGTGTATGCGGATCAGCGTGTTCCCGACGTGTTGCTTAGTGGCAACCATGCACACATCCGGCGATGGCGTTTACAGCAGTCCCTTGGGCGGACCTATGAACGACGCGCCGATCTTCTGGAAAGTCGCTCACTTTCTGGAGAAGAGAAGAAGCTGCTCGAGGAGTATCTCCGAGAGCGGGACGATAGTTAACGTATCGATGGTAGATCCGACGATTTACCTTAGGAGCACAGCATGACCAACAAAATCATTCAGCAGATCGAAGCTGAGCAGATGTCCAAAGAGATCCCGACCTTTGCCCCGGGCGACACCATCGTCGTTCAGGTGAAAGTGAAGGAAGGCGATCGTTCGCGTCTGCAGGCTTTCGAAGGCGTTGTAATCGCCAAGCGTAACCGTGGTCTGAACAGCGCTTTCACTGTTCGCAAAATCTCCAACGGTGTTGGTGTAGAGCGTACTTTCCAGACCTACAGCCCGCAAATCGACAGCCTGGCCGTGAAACGTCGTGGTGACGTGCGTAAAGCCAAGCTGTACTACCTGCGCGACCTGTCCGGTAAAGCCGCTCGCATCAAGGAAAAACTGTCCTGATGACAGTTTGACCGGCGGCTGCGGCCGCCATGCGAAAAAAGCAGCCTTCGGGCTGCTTTTTTGTTGTCTGCAATTTTGTCCCTGATGTGAAGTTTATGAGCCCCAGAGAGCAGGAAATCGAACGCCGCACCGAACTGTCGGTGACCCGTGTCACCAAAGCGGTGTTCCCGTCCACTACCAACCACCACAACACCCTGTTCGGCGGAACCGCCCTGGCCTGGATGGACGAAGTGTCGTTCATCGCCGCTACGCGGTTTTGCCGTTTGCCGCTGGTGACTGTGTCTACCGACCGGATCGACTTCAAGCATCCGATTGCCGCCGGTTCCATCGTTGAGCTGGTTGGCCGGGTGGCCACGGTCGGTAATACCAGCCTCAAGGTCGAGGTTGAGGTGTTTGTCGAAAGCATGAGCTGCGACAGCCGTGAGAAGGCCATTCATGGTCTGTTCAGTTTTGTCGCTATCGATGAAGACAAGCGGCCGGTGCCGGTGTTGCCTGGGTTCTGAATGACGTATCGCGGGGCAAGCCCGCTCCTACCGGTGAGGTGATGCCGGTAGGAGCGGGCTTGCCCCGCGATCAGCTCTGCTCCGGCTGAATCAGCGCCACCACCGTCCATCCCGCACCTGGTTTCAAGACGCTGTCCGGCCCGAACACATGCACCCAACCGCTGCCGTCCCGGGCAAACAGCAAGGTCGCCCGCTCGCCATGCAGGGCTTGATATTCCTCCCAGCCAAAGGTCTCGGTCAGGTGGGTGCTGTACAGCTCGGCGCCCTGATGCAGCTGGTTGGCCAGTTGCACGTAAGTCAGGGCCTGAGTGCCCAGGACATGCCCCCGATGTTCGTCACTGGCGCGATGCTTGTCACTGCGCCGCGCCTCCAGGCCGCTGGCCAGCACGAACAGTCGCGCGTGGCCAAAGTCGTGACGAAAGCGTGCGCAAGCCAGCGTGTTCAGCTCCCCTGAAGGTGAAAGCCCGAGCAAGTGGCCCAGGCCAACCAGGTCCAGGTGGGCGTCGGCATGCTGGGAGGCCGGGTTGCCAAAGTAGGTCGGCAGCCCTTCCATACGCGCGGTACGGATGTTTTCCCAGCTCGAATCGGTCAGCAGTACCCGGCAGTCGAGTTGCTGCAATGCCTTGGCGATGGCCCGGGCCGGTGGATTGGCACCGACGATCAGAAAGCCGCTGGGGGCCGGCTCGGCAACCTTGAGCAGACGGGCCAGCGGTCGCGCCGTAGCGCTTTGCAGTACCACGGTGCCGATGATTACCGCAAAGGTCAGCGGCACCAGCAGCAGGGCGCCTTGGTGACCAGCCTCATGCAGGCGAATGGCGAAGATCGCCGACACCGCTGCCGCGACAATCCCGCGCGGCGCAATCCAGCTCAGCAAGGCCCGTTCCCGCCAGTTCAACGACGAGCCCCAGGTCGACAGGGCGACGTTCAGCGGCCGGGCGATCAGCTGGATCACCAGCAACAGTGCCAGCACCGCAGGGCCAAGGCCGATCAGGGCATGCAGGTCCAGGCGGGCGGCGAGGAGGATGAACAGCCCGGAAATCAGCAGCACGCTGAGGTTCTCCTTGAAGTGCAGGATCTGCCGGACATCCACGCCTTTCATGTTGGCCAGCCACATGCCCATGATGGTCACCGCCAGCAAACCGGACTCGTGCATGACCTGGTTGGCGGCAATGAAAATGCCCAGCACCGCAGCCAGCGACGCCAGGTTGTGCAGGTACTCGGGCAACCATTGCTCGCGCATGACCTGCCCCAGTATCCAGCCGCCAGCGGCGCCGAAGGCACTGCCGCAGAGGATCACCCCGGCAAAGGTCAGCAGGCTCTGGCTCAGGCCATTGCCCGCCGCGCTGGCAATGATGAAGCTGTACACCACTACCGCCAGCAGGGCGCCAATCGGGTCGATGACAATGCCTTCCCAGCGCAGGATGTTGGCGATCGCCGATTTTGGCCGCACCACACGTAGCATCGGCACGATTACCGTAGGCCCGGTGACCAGGGTCAGGGTGCCGAACAAGGTTGCCAGCATCCAGTCGAAGCCGAGCAGCCAATGGGTCGCCAGGGTGATGATCAGCCAGGTCGACAGCGCGCCGACGGTGACCATACGCTGGACCACCGTACCGATCTCGCGCCATTGCGACAGGTGCAGGGTCAGGCTGCCCTCGAACAGAATCAGCGCCACCGCCAGCGACACCAGCGGCATCAGCAGTGGGCCGAACATCGCTTGCGGGTCAAGCCAGCCGAGCATCGGTCCGGCGAGAATGCCGCTGAGCAGGAGAAAGAGGATGGCCGGCAGTTTCAGGCGCCAGGCCAGCCACTGGCAGGCAAGTGCGGCGGCTCCAATGCCGCCGAAGGTCAGCAATATCTCTTGCTCGCTCATTCCAATTCCCTATGCCGTCCGTGTTGTGGAAGACTAGCGGCAATTTTTCGTTTTTGTCTTTTGCCTTCGAGTTGTCATGCCCGCACTAGAGCATCCCCTGATTGACCAGTTCCTCGATGCCCTGTGGCTGGAAAAAGGCCTGGCCGACAATACCCGCGAGTCCTACCGCAGTGATCTGGCGCTATTCAACGGCTGGCTTCAGGAGCACGGCGTGGCGTTGCCCGATGCCGGGCGCGAGCTGATTCTCGATCACCTGGCCTGGCGCCTGGATCAGGGCTACAAGCCGCGATCGACTGCGCGCTTTCTCTCTGGGGTGCGTGGCTTTTATCGCTACTTGTTGCGCGAAAAGCTGATCGGCGTCGACCCGACCTTGCAGGTCGATATGCCTCAGCTGGGACGGCCGCTGCCCAAATCCCTGTCGGAAGAAGATGTTGAGGCGCTGCTGCAGGCGCCGGACCTGGGCGAGCCGATCGGTCAGCGCGACCGGGCCATGCTCGAGGTTCTTTATGCCTGCGGTTTGCGTGTGACCGAGCTGGTCAGCCTGACCCTGGATCAGGTCAACCTGCGCCAGGGGGTGTTGCGCGTCATGGGTAAAGGCAGCAAGGAGCGCCTGGTGCCCATGGGCGAAGAGGCGGTGGTATGGATCGAGCGCTACCTGCGCGACGGACGCAACGAGTTGCTTGGCGGACGTCCCAGTGACGTGCTGTTTCCCAGCCTGCGCGGCGAGCAGATGACCCGGCAGACTTTCTGGCACCGGATCAAGCATCAGGCCCAGGTCGCCGGTATCAGCAAAAGCCTGTCGCCACACACCCTGCGCCATGCCTTCGCGACGCACTTGCTCAATCACGGTGCCGACCTGCGGGTGGTGCAGATGCTGTTGGGGCACAGCGACCTGTCGACCACGCAGATCTACACCCATGTCGCCCGGGCCCGTTTGCAGGAGTTGCACGCAAAGCATCACCCACGCGGCTGAGCACCCAGCGCTGGTATCGCCTGGGGGCGGTCTGGGCGGGCATGATGTGGTAGGCTTGGGCGGTTTGCATCGAGGGCCGTACGGCCGCCGCCCTTTCAGGACGTGCGTTGCTTGCCTGGCCCTTTGCCCGCCTTCAGGAGTTCCCATGCGCGTGACCCAGATTATCGCCACCGCCGCCCTGGCGCTGGTCAGCACTTTTGCCGCTGCCGCCGACAACGCCGAGCAGGCGATCCGCAAGACCCTGCAGTCGCTGGAAATCGGTGTGCCGGTCGAGAGCGTTGCCACAAGTCCGTTGAACGGTCTGTATGAAGTCAAGCTCGCGGGCGGTCGCGTTCTGTACGCCAGCGCCGATGGTCAATTCGTTGTGCAGGGTTATCTGTACCAGATCCAGGACGGCAAGCCGGTCAACCTGACGGAAAAAACCGAGCGTCAGGCCATCGCCAAGAGCATCAATGCTATTCCAGCCGCGGAGATGGTGGTTTATCCTGCCAAGGGCGAAACCAAATCGCACATCACTGTGTTTACCGACACGACCTGCCCGTACTGCCACAAGCTGCACGCCGAAGTTCCTGAGTTAAACCGCCGCGGTATCGAAGTGCGCTACGTTGCCTTCCCGCGCCAGGGCCTCGGCTCCCCGGGCGACGAACAACTGCAAGCTGTCTGGTGCTCCAGCGACCGCAAGGCCGCGCTGGACAAGATGATCGACGGCAAAGAAATCAAGGCTGCCAAGTGTGCCAACCCGGTCAGCAAGCAATTCCAGCTGGGCCAGTCGATTGGTGTCAACGGTACCCCGGCCATCGTCCTCGAGGACGGTCAGCTGATCCCGGGTTATCAACCGGCACCGCAGGTTGCCAAGCTGGCGTTGGCCGGCGGTAAATAATTAACAAGCGAGCCGTCACCATGGGGAGACGGCTGTTATCACGGACGGCTTCATGTCGTTCGTTCAATGGGGAGTTCACAGTGAAACCGGTCAAAGTAGGCATCTGTGGGTTGGGGACCGTCGGTGGCGGTACCTTCAATGTACTTCAGCGTAACGCCGAGGAAATCGCCCGCCGCGCCGGGCGTGGTATCGAAGTGGCACAGATTGCCATGCGTTCGCCAAACCCGAATTGCCAGATTACCGGTACCCCCATTACCGCTGATGTATTCGAGGTCGCAACGAACCCGGAAATCGACATTGTCATCGAACTGATCGGCGGCTACACCGTGGCCCGTGAGCTGGTGCTCAAGGCCATCGATAATGGTAAGCACGTGGTCACCGCCAACAAGGCGCTGATCGCTGTGCACGGCAACGAGATTTTCGCCAAGGCGCGCGAGAAGGGCGTGATTGTCGCCTTCGAAGCGGCCGTGGCAGGCGGTATTCCGGTGATCAAGGCGATCCGCGAAGGGTTGTCGGCCAACCGCATCAACTGGGTCGCCGGGATCATCAACGGTACCGGTAACTTCATCCTTACCGAAATGCGCGAGAAAGGCCGGGCGTTCCCGGACGTGCTGGCCGAAGCCCAGGCGCTGGGCTATGCCGAAGCCGATCCGACCTTCGACGTCGAAGGCATCGATGCGGCGCACAAGCTGACCATCCTGGCCTCCATCGCCTTTGGTATTCCGCTGCAGTTCGACAAGGCCTACACCGAAGGCATCACCCAGCTGACCACCGCCGATGTGAACTACGCCGAAGCCCTCGGCTACCGCATCAAGCACCTTGGCGTGGCACGCAGCACCGCCAACGGCATCGAGCTGCGCGTGCACCCGACGCTGATCCCGTCCGACCGCCTGATTGCCAACGTCAACGGCGTGATGAACGCGGTCATGGTCAACGGTGATGCTGCAGGTTCCACCTTGTTCTACGGCGCTGGCGCCGGCATGGAGCCTACCGCGTCGTCAGTGGTCGCCGACCTGGTCGACGTGGTCCGGGCGATGACTTCCGATCCGGAAAACCGCGTACCGCACCTGGCCTTCCAGCCCGATTCGCTGTCGGCGCATCCGATCCTGCCGATCGAAGCCTGCGAATCGGCCTACTACCTGCGTATCCAGGCCAAGGATCACCCGGGCGTGCTGGCCCAGGTGGCAAGCATCCTCTCGGAGCGCGGCATCAATATCGAATCGATCATGCAGAAGGAAGTCGAGGAACAGGACGGCCTGGTGCCAATGATCCTGCTCACCCACCGTGTGCTCGAACAACGCATGAACGACGCCATCACCGCCCTGGAAGCCTTGCAGGATGTGGTCGGCAGCGTGGTGCGTATCCGCGTCGAACAACTGAACTGAGCAGTCTTTGCGTTAGAGGATTAGGTCATGCGTTACATCAGTACCCGCGGCCAGGCACCGGCCCTGAATTTTGAAGACGTTCTGCTGGCCGGCCTGGCCAGCGATGGCGGCCTGTACGTGCCGGAAAACCTGCCGCGTTTCACCCAGGAAGAGATTGCTTCCTGGGCCGGCCTGCCGTACCACGAACTGGCCTTCCGGGTGATGCGCCCGTTCGTCACCGGCAGCATTGCCGATGCCGACTTCAAGAAGATTCTCGAAGAAACCTACGGCGAGTTCGCCCACGCCGCAGTCGCGCCGCTGCGTCAGCTGAACAGCAACGAATGGGTGCTGGAGCTGTTCCACGGCCCGACCCTGGCGTTCAAGGACTTCGCCCTGCAACTGCTCGGCCGTCTGCTGGACCATGTGCTGGCCAAGCGTGGCGAGCGCGTGGTAATCATCGGCGCCACCAGCGGTGACACCGGTTCTGCGGCGATCGAAGGCTGCCGTCGTTGCGACAACGTCGACATCTTCATCCTGCACCCGCACCAGCGCGTTTCGGAAGTGCAGCGCCGGCAGATGACGACCATCTTCGGCGAGAACATCCACAACATCGCCATCGAAGGCAACTTCGACGACTGCCAGGAAATGGTCAAGGCCAGCTTCGCAGACCAGGGTTTCCTCAAGGGTACGCGCCTGGTGGCGGTCAACTCGATCAACTGGGCGCGGATCATGGCCCAGATCGTCTACTACTTCCACGCTGCCCTGCAGCTGGGTGGCCCGGCGCGTTCGGTGGCGTTCTCGGTTCCGACCGGCAACTTCGGCGACATCTTCGCCGGTTACCTGGCGCGCAACATGGGCCTGCCGATCAGCCAGCTGATCGTCGCCACCAACCGCAACGACATCCTGCACCGCTTCATGAGCGGCAACCAGTACGTCAAGGAAACCCTGCACGCGACCCTGTCGCCGTCGATGGACATCATGGTCTCGTCCAACTTCGAGCGCCTGTTGTTCGACCTGCACGGTCGCAACGGCGCGGCCATCGCCGGCTTGATGGACAACTTCAAGCAGGGCGGTGGTTTCAGCGTCGAGCAGGATCGCTGGACCGAAGCGCGCAAGCTCTTCGATTCGCTGGCGGTGGATGATGCGCAAACCTGCGAGACTATCGCTGAAGTCTTCGCCCAGACCGGTGAAGTGCTGGATCCGCACACCGCGATTGGCGTCAAGGCCGCTCGCGAGTGCCGCCGCAGCCTGGACACGCCGATGGTGGTGTTGGGTACCGCGCACCCGGTCAAGTTCCCGGAAGCGGTGGAGAAGGCGGGTGTCGGCAAGGCCCTTGAGCTGCCAGCGCACCTGAGCGATCTGTTCGAACGCGAAGAACGATGCACAGTTCTGGCCAATGATCTGAAGGCGGTACAGGCCTTCGTCAGTCAGCACGGCAACCGCGGCAAGCCGCTCTGACCGATCATCCGGTAGACAAAAAAAGCCCGTCTTTGACGGGCTTTTCGTTTCTCGGCTGGCCACTGCCAGGCGCACCGATGGAGTACCCATGAGCAAACGACACCACCGATCAGCGGGGTTCATGCTGGTCTGCCTGTTGTGGCTTTTTGCGGGTAGCTGGACGCAGGCCGCGCAGTTGCCCTTCACCCTGGTACCACCGTTCATCGACCTTGAGCCGATGCCGCTGAGTCAGACGCAGCAACAATGGCTCGGCCCTTCACGGGTATTACGGGTAGGCATTTCCTTTGCCGATTATGAGCCGGTCGATATCACCATCGACCGTAACCGTTACCTGGGCATCAGCGCCGACTACCTGAGCCTGGTTGCTCGCCGCCTGGGTGTCCGGACCCAGATTCGGGCGTTCGCCAAACGCGAGGAAGCCATCGAGGCGCTGCATCAGGGCGAGATCGATGTGCTCACCAGCGCCAATGGATTCGAGCGCAGTGTGCCAGGCCTGGTGTTTACCGAGGACTACATCCCAGACCGTTCCATGGTGGTGGTGCGTGGCGGCGCATCGGTCCCGCACGAATCACTGGCCGGGAAGAGCATTGTACTGCTCGACGGCTATGCCGATACCCAGGTAGTGCAACGGGCCTACCCCGAGAGCCAGGTGATCCTGGCACCCAACCTCAGTAGTGCGCTGGAAGCCCTCAATCAGGGCGAGGTCGATGCGTTCATCGGCAACGAAATCATCATCCGCGCCTACAACACCCTGCGTCCTTATCTGGGATTGCAGGTTGTCGGTCCCAGCGCTCTGCCGCCAATAGGCTTCGCCTTTGCCATGCGCGGCCAGGACCGGCCACTGCAGGAAATGTTCGACCGGGCCCTGGTCAGTCTCGACGATTCAGTACGTCGTGAAATTCTGCGCCGCTGGACTTCCGGGCTCGGTTCGGATGTGGATCATCACCGGGTTGCCCTGACCGCGCAGGAGCGCCAGTGGATTGCCCGCCATCCGACGGTGACTGTCGTCGGCAGCCAATACCCGCCGTACCTGTTTCTCAACCGCCAGGGTGACTGGGTCGGCCTCAACAGCGATGTGCTGGCAACGATTGCCCAGTTGACCGGGTTGCAGTTTGTTTACACCCCCTCTACATCGATCGCCCAGAGTCTGGCGCTGCTCAAAAGCGGCCAGGCTGACATGAGTACTACCCTGAGCGACTCACCGGAGCGTCGGGAGTTCCTCTCCTTCACCCATTCCTTTGGCGGGCAGAGCTGGGTGTTCATTGTTCGCCAGGCCCAGCTGGGCCTGGCCTCTCTGGATGAGTTGCGGGGGAAGACGCTGGCATTACCTGCCCAGCATGTGCTGGAGGCCAGTATTCGCCAGTCCCATCCTGATATCCGCCTGTTGTTGGTGGACTCGCTGGAGGGAGCGCGAGAAATGGTGCGCAGCGGCGAGGCGTTGGCGACCATCGACAGTGAGGTCGGCGCCTATGGCGTGCTGAACAATGATCCAACTCTCAAGGTTGGACGGAGTGTCGAAGGCATGTGGGCGGCCGATCTGTTCTCTGTGCGACGCACTGCACCGGAGCTTGAGAGCATTCTGAACAAGGCCCTGGAGGCCTTTCCGGTCGCCGAGTTTCGTGCTTTACGGATGAGATGGCTGGGCGCGCAGTCACCGCCGGCACCGGCCTGGCAACGCATCGCCCCCTGGGTTTACTGGGCCGTGGCCGGTGCGGTGTTGTTCGGCCTGGTTTCGCTGGTCTGGAGTAGTCGCTTGCGTGCGCAGATCCGCAAGCGCGAGAAGGCCGAAGAGGCCCTTAACGATCAATTGGCCTTCAAGCGCGCATTGCTCGACGGTATCCCCAATCCGATCTATGTACGTGACCTGGAAGGGCGCCTGATCACCTGCAACAAAAGCTACGAGCAGGCGTTTTCGTTGTGTCTGGAGGATGTCAAAGGGCAGCGCTTGACGGATATCGCCATGATTCCGCCTGAGCTGGCAACGCAACTGCACGCTGATTATGTGAGCCTCTTGCAAGACCCGAAGCCGTTGTTCGTCGACCGTCGCATCGAGTTCGAAGGGCAGTGCACGGATGCGTACCAGTGGACTGTGCCGTTCTACCGCGCTGACGGGCAATTGCAAGGGCTGCTCGGTGGCTGGATCGACATCACCGAACGCAAACGCCTGGAAGCTGATCTGGTGGAAGCGCGTGAGCAGGCGGAGCAGGCCAACCAGGCCAAAAGCACTTTTCTGGCGACGATGAGCCACGAGATTCGCACGCCTATCGCGGTGATTATCGGCTTGTTGGAGCTGGAGCGGGAAACCGTGCTGGCGCAAGGCAAGGCGCCGTCGGCCGGACTGGAGACCGCGCACCGCTCGGCCAATGAGTTGATTGCCTTGATCGGTGACAGCCTGGATCTGGCCAGGATCGAGGCCGGTAGCCTGCAGCTGGCGCCCGAGGCCACAGCACTGATGCCTTTTGTCGAAGGCATTGTCAGCCAGTTCCGTAACCAGGCCCTGGCCCAGGGATTGGACTTGCGATTGCAGGTCGCAGAGGACGCGCAAGGGCTTTACTGGTTTGATCCATTACGACTGCGCCAGGTGCTGGTCAACTTGCTGGGCAACGCGCTCAAGTTCACTCATTTGGGACAGGTCAGCGTTGAGGTCAGCCGAACCGGGCAGGAATCGCCATCGGGTGTCGGTTTGCTGCTATGCGTGCGCGATACGGGCATTGGAATCAGCGAACAACAACAGGCGGAGCTGTTCACGCCGTTCACTCAGGCCTGCGCGCGCTCGGCTTCCGAGTATGGCGGATCTGGCCTGGGCCTGAGTATCTGTCGGCAACTGATAGAGCTGATGGGCGGCACCATCGACCTGCAAAGTGTGCCGGGCCACGGCACCGAGATACGCGTGGCACTCACCTTGGAACCGGTCACCCAGGTGCCGGATCAAGCAGTGACCGTGGCCGCGCTTCGCCAGGTCGGCCCGGCCCGGCGCATTCTGGTGGTTGATGACTTGTCCGCCAGTCGCATGGTGCTTAGCCAGCAACTGACGTTTCTCGGGCATCAGGTGGTGGCAGTGGACAGTGCCCAGGCTGCATTGGACGCCTGGCAGGCCGAGCGCTTTGATTTGCTGATCACCGACTGCAACATGCCGGTGATGAGTGGCTACGCCCTGGCCCGCAGTATCCGTCGCCTGGAGCGCCTGCACCTGCGCGCGGAAATTGCCATCGTTGGTTGTACGGCCAATGCCATGAAAGAAGAGCGGGATCGTTGCCTGGCGGCGGGGATGGACGCGTTGCTGGTCAAACCGGTTTCCCTTGACCGTCTAGTTGCAGTCATCGAGGCGCACGCACCGCTGTTCAGCTTCAGGATGCAGGCACTGCAGCAGATGACCCAGGCCAACCCCCAGGTAATGCGGCGCATGCTGGAGGAACTGTACAAGAACCTCGGCGAGGAGCAGGTCTTGCTCAGGGACGCGGTAGCGAAGCAGGCGCTGGAGGCTGTCCGCGCGTCCTTGCACCGCCTTGAAGGCGTTGCCTGTCTGATCGATGCCTTGCCATTGGCACAGGCGTGTGCGGCATTGGCGCGGGTATGTCGTGAACCGCTACCCAATGCGCTTGAGGCCGTCTGGGCCGCTCTGGAGCAGGTGATGGTGCATCTCCAGGTGGACATCGACAGGGAGTTGGAGACATTTCCGCAGGATCTTTAGGACTTGTCCGATAGGTTGCAGGGACGTATTTGCCTAGAGTAGCGCCCGTGCTGTCGCACATGACTGCAACTGCGGGGTAATGCTCATGCACTCACTCAAGGTTCTGATTCTCGAGGACCATCCCTTTCAACTGATGGCATTGCATCAAATGCTCAACGCCAATGGCGTGTTTGATGTACTGACCGCCGATTCTGTTGAGGCGGCCTGTCAGACCCTGTCGCGACGCGGCCGGGTCGATATTGCCATTTGTGACTTACAGATGGACGGTGCGGACGGACTGGCATTGATTCGTCACCTGGCCGAGCATCAATTGGCGGCAGCCTTGGTGATCCTCAGCGGGGCCGAGCCCTGTGTGATCGACAGCGTGGGTGCGCTGGCCCGGAACCTGGGGCTGAACGTGCTGGGCTGTATCGAGAAACCAGCCACCAGCCTGGTCCTGCATCAGTTGCTGCGCCGTTACCTGGAACAAGACCCTGCTGAACTGCCGGCTGCCGGGCCGCCGCAGTATCCTCAATTGCTCAGTCTGACAGCGGCAGAGCTGGCCGCCAGCCAGGACCAGTGGGTGGCGCACTATCAACCCAAGGTCTGTTTTGACGGCAAGCTGGTGGGGGTTGAAGCGCTGGTGCGCTGGCAGCATCCCGATCTGGGAATTCTGTCGCCGGCGCAGTTTTTTCCGCTCATCGAAGGCGCCGACCTGTTTGATGTGCTGAGTTGGCGCGTGCTTGACCAGGCCCTGGCATTCAGTGCGCAGTTCCAGTCGCGCACAGGAAAAGTGTTGCCAGTAGCGGTGAACATCGCCCCGTATCTACTCCAGCGCGATGACTTCCACGATCAGGTCAAAGCGGCACTGGAGCGCCATGCTGTTGCGGCCAGCGCCTTGACCCTGGAAATTGTCGAGACCGCTGGCAATACCCTGAACAACCAGCAACTCCAAGGCCTGCTGCATTTGCGCATTCTCGGATGCCAGTTGTCCATCGACGATTTCGGCATGGGGGTTTCCAACGTGCAGCGCTTGCTGGAACTGCCGTTCAGCGAGTTGAAACTACCCAGCGAGTTTGTCCGCGGCATGGCCCATGATGGCCGCAAAGCTGCCGTGGTGGCGGGAGCCATGATGATGGCACAACGCATGAGCCTGAACGTGGTGGTCGAAGGGGTGGAGACAGCTGACGATCTGCTGGCAATCAAGGATCTCGGGCATCCGGTCATGCAGGGCTATTTCATCGCCCGGCCAATGCCGGGGGCCGAACTGATCGACTGGATCGGCGCGCGCAACAGTGCAGGCTGCACGCAACGGGCTTATGCCTGACCCATCACTCAGGTCAGGCCGTGTTCCTGCAGGTAGAGATAGAGCGCGGCATCATTGGCCACTCCCAGTTTGCGCATGGCACTGGTTTTCTGGGTGCTGACCGTCTTTTTGCTGCGGTTGAGCAACGTTGCGATCTGGCTCACCGTGTGGCCGACGGCGAGCAGGCGGGTAACCTCAAGTTCCTTGGGGGAGAGGGGGTCCTGTACACCAATCTGGTCTTCGCGTACCGCGCCGTCCTGTAGCAACAGGTGCTCAACCGAGGCTGCCAGGTAGGGTTTGCCTTGTGACAGGCGACTGATTGCCTGGGGTAGCTCATCAGCCAGGCTGCCTTTGCTCAGCAAGCCGTTTATACCGAGGGCGAGCATTGCCCGGAACAGTCCGGCGTTGTTGAGCATGGTCACGACCAGGATCGGCAGTTGCGGGAAGTGCCGGCGAATCTGCTCCAGCAGTTTCAGGCCATCGTTCTGCTGCCCGACCGGCATCATGAAATCAGTCACCAGCACATCACATTCCAGTCCTTGCAGATGAGTCAGCAGTTCATTCGGGCTACCGGCTTGTGCAACTACCGCCACGCCCGGTATCTGCTCGAGGACGGCCTGCAAGCCGATACGAAAGATCGGATGATCGTCAGCCAGGACGATGCGCAATGGCGGCAAGGGGGAAGTACTCAAAACAGGCTCCGGTTGTCCAGCGTCAGGGGTTCTAATCGCCTGTTCAAGGTCGGTCAAGAAAAAACTGTCGGCTGTCCTGCAGATAGAGTTCACGCAAGTGCGGATCCAGCCACTGCGAATACAGGTGTGGCAGGGTATCGCGGCGCAAGGATTTGAGCAGTTGATCGATATGGCCGATGGCCTCGCGTCCCAGTGGTGTGTCGGCACAGCCGACGTGGATGAACTGGTAGCGTGCCACGCCCTGGATTGGGTAGAACCGGTAGTCGTCCGTTGTCCATCCTTGCTGCTGGATCAGGTAGCGGGCCTCCGGCCAGTAGCCGAGCAGCAGCTGCAAACGCTGGCGTTTTTGCATCTGCAGCAGGTTGCTGACAGCATCATTGCCATAGTGACGGCTGAGCGTCTCGTCCGACAGGGTCTTGAGCAAGGCATCGACCGGCGGGCTGTAGCTGCGTTCGGCAACGACGCCCAGTTTCAGCGATGTGCTGGTGAGCAATGTACGCAGGTCGATTTCCTGGTTTCTCAGGTAAGGCGTCAGTAACGCCTGGTCTTGTTGGCGAACCACCAGACCGCTGCTGAGTATGCCCAGGCTCGGTTGTGAGAAGTGCACATAGCGGGCACGTTCGGGCGTCCACAGCAGGGTGGGATCGCACGTCAGGCGGCCCTCTTGCAACATCTGATTGCCACGTGCGCGGTTGACCCGCATGACGCTGTGGTCGTATTCAGGCATTTTCTCGATCAGCATGGGCAGCAACTGATCGACGACACCCTGGCCTTTGCCGGTTCCTTCGAAGACGGTCAACGGTGGCAGGTCGCGCAGCACCCAAAGCAATCGCTCCTTGGCCGAGACAACTCCGGGCATGCTCGCACCCAACAGGGTGCACAGCATCAAGGCCAGCAGCGTGCGGCAGCGCGGGCGCCTGCGTTTGGTCATGTACGAGTCTCCACCGTCGGGCCGGTAACAGGGTCAGAGGCGATGCTTCACACCGCGCCCTGCGTGCGCAGGCGGGCAATGGCCGCTGCGTCGTAGCCCAGCTCACCCAGCAGTTGTTCGGTATGCGCGCCCAGTTCAGGGCCGACCCATTCGCTGGAACCGGGCGTTTCCGATAACTTCGGCACGATCCCGGGCATCTTGAACGGCTTGCCGTCGGGGAGTTTGGCCTGGAGGAACATTTCGCGGGCCAGAAACTGTGGATCGCTGAACATGTCTTCAGCGCTGAAGATACGGCTGGCCGGGACCTGGGCATCGTTGAGCACCTGCATCAGCGCATCCAGCGGCACGCTACGGGCCCAGCGGTCGATGACCGCATACAGCTCGTCGCGGCGCAGATCGCGGCCATCGTTACTGGCAAGCGCTGGATCATCGGCCAGGTCCTGGCGACCGATGGCCTGCATGAAGCGCTTGAAGATCGCATCGCCGTTGGCACCGATCTGCACATGCTTGCCGTCGGCGCTGGTGTGAATCGACGAAGGGGTGATGCCGGGCATGATGTTGCCGGTACGCTCACGGATAAAACCGAATACGTCGAACTCGGGCACCATGCTTTCCATCATCGCGAAAATCGCCTCGTACAAGGCAACATCCACTACTTGGCCCGCACCGCCATTGACCTCGCGATGACGCAAAGCCATCAAGGCGCCGATCACCCCCCAGAGCGCGGCAATCGAGTCGCCGATGGAAATGCCGGTGCGTACCGGTGGGCGGTCCTCGAAACCGGTGATGTAGCGCAGGCCGCCCATCGATTCCCCGACCGCGCCAAAGCCCGGCTGATCTTTCATCGGCCCGGTCTGGCCGAATCCGGACAGGCGCACCATGACCAGCTTCGGGTTCAGGCTGTGCAAGGTGTCCCAGCCCAGGCCGAGTTTTTCCAGCACACCTGGACGGAAGTTCTCGATCAGAATGTCGGCATCGGCCAGCAGCTTTTTCAGGATCTCGATGCCTTCGGCATGCTTGAGGTTGAGGGTCAGCGACTGTTTGTTGCGGGCCTGGACGAACCACCACAGCGAAGTGCCCTCGTACAGCTTGCGCCATTTGCGCAGCGGGTCGCCGCCATCGGGCGATTCGACCTTGATCACCTGGGCACCGAATTCGGCGCAGATGCGCGAGGCAAACGGGCCGGCGATCAAGGTGCCGAGTTCGATGACTTTGAGGCCGGCGAGGGGTTTGCTGGGCGTAGGCATGAGGCGTCCGTGGCAGCTGGTCTGAGCCCCCGTTTTTATCATAGCTGAGCGCGCCCAGATACTGCCGCGGCGCAAGGAACATACGGATCGGTTAGACTGGGCGACTTTCCTTGCCGCAAGAAGCCCGTCCATGGCCCAGCCTTCCACCACCTACAAGTTTGAACTGAACCTCACCGACCTCGACCGCGGCGTGTACGAAAGCGTCAAGCAGACTATTGCTCGTCACCCGTCGGAAACCGAGGAGCGCATGGCCGTACGGCTGCTGGCCTACGCCCTGTGGTACAACGAGCAACTGAGCTTCGGTCGGGGTCTGTCGGATGTGGACGAAGCCGCGCTGTGGGAAAAAAGCCTGGACGACCGTATCCTGCACTGGATTGAAGTGGGGCAACCGGATGCCGAACGCCTGACCTGGTGTTCACGCCGCACCGAGCGCACCAGCCTGCTGGCCTATGGCAGCCTGCGCGTATGGGAGAACAAGGTTATTCCGGCGGTCAAGAACCTCAAGAACCTGAACATCGCTGCTGTACCGCAAGAGGTGCTGGAAACCCTGGCCACCGACATGCCGCGTGCAATCAAGTGGGACGTGATGATCAGCGAAGGCACGATCTTCGTCACTGATGACCGTGGTCAGCATGAAGTCCAGCTGCAGTGGCTGCTGGGCGAGCGCGGCTGACTGTATGCGTATCGAACCACGTCCCCTGCCGGACACCTTGCCGTTCCTTGGCGACCTGCCGCCACTGCTGACCCGGCTGTACGCCGCTCGCGGCGTGCACAGCGCCGCGGAACTGGACAAAAGCCTGGCACGCCTGTTGCCTTACCAGCAGCTCAAAGGTATCGACGCGGCGGTAGACCTGCTGGTCGAGGCCCTGGCTCAGCGCCAGCGCATCCTGATCGTCGGCGACTTCGATGCCGATGGTGCGACTGCCAGCACGGTAGGGGTGTTGGGGCTACGTTTGCTGGGTGCCGCCCATGTCGATTACCTGGTGCCCAATCGCTTCGAATATGGTTACGGCCTGACCCCGGAGATCGTCCAGGTCGCCCTGGAGCGTCAGCCGCAACTGCTGATTACCGTGGACAACGGTATCTCCAGCGTCGAAGGCGTAGCGGCGGCCAAGGCGGCCGGTTTGAAAGTGCTGGTCACCGATCACCACTTGCCAGGCCATGAACTGCCGGCAGCCGATGCCATCGTCAACCCCAACCAGCCTGGCTGCGAGTTCCCGAGCAAGGCGCTGGCCGGGGTCGGGGTGATCTTCTATGTGCTGATGGCCTTGCGCGCACGCTTGCGCAGCCTCGGACACTACGACAACGCACCCCAACCGAATATCGGCGAACTGCTCGATCTGGTCGCCCTGGGCAGCGTTGCTGACGTGGTGCCACTAGATGCCAATAACCGCATCCTGGTGCATCAAGGCCTCGAGCGGATCAGGGCAGGGCGGGCGCGGCCCGGGCTCAAGGCCATCCTTGAGGTGGCGCGGCGTGATCATGTGCGTATCACCTCCACGGACCTCGGCTTCATCCTCGGCCCACGCCTGAACGCCGCCGGTCGTCTGGACGACATGAGCCTGGGCATCGAGTGCCTGCTCAGTGACGACCCGAACCTGGCGCGGGAAATGGCTGGGCAACTGGATGAGCTGAACCAGGATCGCAAGTCGATCGAACAGGGCATGCAGCGTGAAGCACTGGCCCAGCTCAAGGACCTGCCTCTGGAATCGATGCCGTTCGGTCTGTGCCTGTTCGAGCCGGACTGGCACCAGGGCGTGATCGGTATCCTCGCCTCGCGGCTCAAGGAGCGTTACCACCGGCCGACCATCGCCTTTGCCGATGCCGGCGAAGGCATGCTCAAGGGCTCGGCCCGTTCGGTGCCAGGCTTTCATATCCGCGATGCCCTGGACGCGGTGGCAGCACAGCATCCGCAGCTGATCAGCAAGTTCGGTGGCCATGCCATGGCGGCCGGGCTGTCCTTGCCGGCCGATAACTTCCCGGCGTTTGCCCAGGCCTTCGATGAAGAAGTGCGCAGGCAGTTGTGCGAAGACGACTTGACCGGTCGCCTGCTGTCCGATGGCAGTCTGGCGGTCGAAGAGTTTCACCTGGAACTGGCGCGCGCCTTGCGTCACGCCGGGCCGTGGGGCCAGCACTTCCCCGAACCGCTGTTCCATGGAGTGTTTCAGTTGGTCGAGCAACGGGTAGTGGGCGAGCGGCACCTGAAAGTGGTGCTCAAGAGCGAGTGCGGTTCGGTCAAGCTCGATGGCATCGCCTTTGGTGTCGATCGCGAAATCTGGCCCAACCCGACGGTGCGTTGGGTCGAACTGGCGTACAAGCTCGACGTCAACGAGTTCCGTGGCCAGGAAAGCGTGCAGTTGATGATCGCGCATATCGAGCCGCGCTGAACTCAAGGGGCAAAGTGGTCTAGGCTCAGAATGATTGGTTGAAGAACCTGCGGGGAAGATTCTGTGGTCGGCCGGTCAACCAACTGGAGCCTTACCACTTGATTTGAGAGGTGCCCCATGAGCTTGCTGCTTGCACCCTATACCCTGCGCCACCTGACGCTGCCCAACCGCATCGCCGTTTCACCCATGTGCCAGTATTCCAGTGTCGATGGCCTGGCCAATGACTGGCACCTGGTCCATCTGGGCAGCCGCGCGGTGGGCGGTGCCGGGCTGATCTTCACCGAGGCCACGGCGGTTACTGCCGACGGACGGATCACCGCCCAGGACCTCGGTCTGTGGGATGACGCGCAGATCCCGCCGCTGCAGCGTATTACCCGCTTTATTACCGCTCAGGGCGCGGTTCCCGGCATTCAACTGGCGCATGCCGGACGCAAGGCCAGCACCTATCGGCCCTGGTTGGGCAAGCAGGGCAGCGTCAAGCCGGCAGACGGTGGCTGGGTACCGATCGGTCCGTCAAAAATCGCCTTCGATCCGCAGCACACCGTGCCTGTCGAGATGAGCAAAGCGCAGATCGACGAGGTGATTCAGGCCTTCGTCGACGCCGCGCAGCGTGCATTGACGGCGGGTTTCAAAGTGGTTGAAGTGCATGCGGCGCATGGCTATCTGCTGCATCAGTTTCTGTCACCGTTGAGCAACCAGCGTCGGGACGACTACGGCAGCAATTTTGAAAACCGCATTCGCCTGACCTTGCAGGTGACTGAAGCGGTGCGGGAAGTCTGGCCAGAGGAGTTGCCGGTGTTCGTGCGGCTATCGGCCACCGATTGGGTCGAAGATGGCTGGAACCCGGATGAAACCGTGGAGTTGGCCAAGCGCTTGCGCAAGCTGGGGGTGGACCTGATCGATGTGTCTTCCGGCGGTACTTCGGTGAACGCCGAGATTCCTACCGGGCCGGGGTACCAGACGCAGTTTGCCGCCAAGGTGCGCGAAGAGTCGGGGATTGCCACGGGGACGGTCGGGATGATCACTGACCCGATGCAGGCTGAAACCATCTTGCGCACGGCGCAGGCCGATATCATTTTCCTGGCGCGGGAGCTGCTGCGCGATCCGTACTGGCCGTTGCACGCCGATGATGATCTGGGCGGCAACAAGGCGACCTGGCCGGCCCAATACCAGCGGGCGACCAGTCGTGAACAACCGATTCACGAGTCTGATCTGCGTGATTGAATCGCGGGGCAAGCCCGCTCCCACCGGGATTTCAGCGGACCGGTGGGAGCGGGCTTGCCCCGCGATGCGTAGCTAAGCCAGTTCCCCTACAGCCCGCCAGGCCTCATCAATTGCCGCATGGGCATATGCACTCCAGGCCGCATCCGAGTTAGCAATACTGACCTTGCCCACAGGCTTGCGTGCCAGTTCCATCCACTGTTCGGTCTGCTCAGGATCGTCGTACAGGGTATTGGTAAAACAGGCATAACCATGCGGCCAGCGGTTGACGGTGATCGCCAGAATGTCGCGCTCGTGATCGAAGCCACCAGGACCCAGCATGCGCTGCAATTGTTCGCGCAACTGGCTTTCCAGCATTTCAAATGGCGTGCCATACAGTCGCCCGCGCCCGGCGCGGGCCTGGTCGCGGCTGTTCATGCCGCTATCAGGGCTGGTCGGTACGTAGACCATGTGCAGGCCGATAGGCTGTGTCGGATCGCGGGGATGCTCATAACCACCCATGCTTACCGGGTAGTCCAGTTTGATCCGGCTGTAAGGTTGCGTGGCGGCGTAGATTTCATGCACGCCAAGCTTCTGGAAAGCCTGCCAGTTGCGCACGATGACCTTGGTGTACACCAACGGAAACTTCACATTCTGGCTCAAGGCATGCGCCTGCTCGGCCGACAGGTCGCGCAGCAGGTACGGGATCATCATGTTGTAGCACGCCAGGACACAGTGCTTGCCGCGTACCTGAGCCAGTTGCCCGCCGCGGCTGTAGCCGATATTCACGGCGCCAGCGGTATTGCGCACGCTGACTGCAGTGCTGTTCAGGCGCAGACGTACCGGCTGCCCGGTGCGGTCGAGCTGGCTGTAGTCGAAGCTGGCCAGGACAATGTCGTCCATGTCCTGGCCGGGCGCCACCGCCGGAATCAGGCTGCGCACCAGCAAGCGTGCCAGCGAGGCGTTGCCATCGGGGAAGTGGTAGATGTAAGGCTCTTCCATTTCCGCCTGGGCTTCTTCGCCGATCGGCTCCAGGTTCATCGCGCTGAAACCGGGGAAGCCGACATAGTAAGCATCAGCGGCGGCCACGGTATCGATGCTCAAGGCCATGAAATCGTTGGTGCGACCCTGGAAGTATTTCACGGCCGTAGGCGACAGACCGACGTCCTTAAGTAGAAAATCGCGGTAGCTGGTGCGCTCCAGGTAGGCAGTCTTGTCCTCCAGTGACTTGCCCGCCAGGTAATCCCTGGGCGCTTCGTGCAGGTTGATCAAGGCCTTGCGGTCGCTTTCGGGCAGGGGGAAATCGTTGATGAAATCGTGGAACGAGCGGGCATTGAGCTGCTTTGGGGCGATATCGTCAGCGACCATCGGTGTCGGATCGCCGCTCACCAGTTTGTCTTCGCCAAAGGTCTCTTTGTCGAAGAATACGCCGCGTGACAGCCCCAGGTCTGGGTAGAAACTGCGATCGAAGGCCGTTTCAAAACGCTTGATATCAACGCCGAGCTTTTTCAGCAGGCCGTTGACCTCGGCGCTGTACAGATGGTTAGGCGACTGGAAGGCTTCGCTGCCGCCGTAGCCGATAATCATCCGGCCACCGGCGCTGAACTCGTTGCGCTTGGCATGACCGCCGAAGTCGTCGTGGTTTTCGAGGATGAGGATTTTTGCCTCTGGGTGTTTCTCCCGATAGAAAAACGCCGCCGACAGCCCGCTGATGCCACCACCGACCACCACCAGGTCGTACTCCTCGCTGACCGGCAAGGCGTCGGTGGCGAAGCTTTTTTTCTCCCAGCCCATCTGGTGCGCGACTTCAAAGGCGCCGACATGGCTGCCACGCAGGCCGGTCAATGCTGGCGGGTAGTAGCGCCCGCTTTCGGCCGCCTGCAGCAGTTGCAGCGGGGTCAGGCCCGCTGCAATGCCGATGGCGACGCCATTGATAAAGTCGCGTCGGGTAATTTCCATAGGTTTCCTTACCTTAGTGTTTGAACATCACATGCCGGATGCAGGTGTAGTCTTCCAGCCCGAACAGGGACATATCCTTGCCATAGCCAGAGAGTTTCTGGCCGCCGTGGGGCATTTCGCTGACCAGCATAAAGTGCGTGTTGACCCAGGTACAGCCGTACTGCAGGCGTGCCGAGACGCGGTGGGCGCGGCCGACATCGGCGGTCCACAGCGAGGAGGCCAGGCCGTATTCCGAGTCGTTGGCCCAAGCCAGGGCCTGCGCCTCATCGTCGAAGCGAGTTACTGAAACCACCGGCCCGAACACTTCGCGGCGGACGATTTCGTCATCCTGTTGCGCATCGGCCAGCACCGTGGGTTCAAAGAAGAAGCCATCACCGGCCACCGCCTTGCCGCCGGTGACCAGGCGAATATGCGGCTGGGCAATGGCCCGTTCGACCATGGCCGCCACCCGGTCACGGTGCTGCGCGGTGATCAGCGGGCCCAGCTCGGTGGCCGGGTCGTTCTGCAGGCCATGCTTGATACTGGCCACGGCCTTGCCGAGCTTTTCCACGAACTGCTCGTAGATGCCGCTCTGGGCATAGATGCGGCAGGCGGCGGTACAGTCCTGGCCGGCGTTGTAGAAACCGAAGGTGCGGATACCCTCGACAGCGGCATCGATATCGGCATCGTCGAAAATGATCACCGGCGCCTTGCCGCCCAGCTCCATGTGCATGCGCTTCACACTTTCGGCGGTGCTGGCGATGATGTTGGCGCCGGTGGGGATGGAGCCGGTCAGCGACACCATGCGTACTTTCGGGTGGGTGACCAGCGGCGTGCCGACACTCGGGCCACGGCCAAAGAGGATATTCAGCACGCCGGCAGGAAATACATCAGCGGCCAGTTGCGCCAGGCGCAAGGCAGTGAGCGGTGTCTGTTCCGACGGCTTGAGCACTACGGTATTGCCCGCCGCCAGGGCCGGGGCGATCTTCCAGGCGACCATCATCAGCGGGTAGTTCCACGGCGCGATCGAGGCGACCACGCCGAGCGGGTCGCGGCGAATCATCGAGGTGTGCCCTGGCAGGTATTCCCCGGCGGCTGAACCGCTCAGGCAGCGGGTGGCGCCAGCGAAGAAACGGAAGACGTCGGCAATCGCGGGGATCTCGTCGTTGAGGGCGGCAGAGTAGGGTTTGCCGCAGTTGTCCGATTCCAGCCGGGCCAGTTCCTCGCCATGGGCCTCGATGCTGTCCGCCAGTTTCAGCAACAGCAGCGAACGTTCCTTGGGGGTGGTCTGCGACCAGCTTTCGAAGGCATTGTCGGCGGCACGTACGGCGGCATCGACCTGAGCCTCGCTGGCCTCGTTGATCTCCACCAGCACGCTGCCCAGTGCCGGGTTGAGTACCGCCAGGGCATTGCCTTCGCCAGCAACCAGTTGGCCATTGATCAGCAGTCGGGTTTGCATGATTGAAGTCCTCCTAATGTTATTTGCCGCTGCCGGCAACGCTTTCGCCGCCGCGGGTCAGGTAGTAGGCGCCGAGGATCGGCAGCATGGTCACCAGCATCACCAGCATGGCGACTACGTTGGTTACCGGCACGTCCCGTGGCCGGCTGAGCTGGTTGAGCAACCAGATCGGCAGGGTGCGTTCGTGACCGGCGGTAAAGGTGGTGACGATGATTTCATCGAACGACAGGGCAAACGCCAGCATGCCGCCCGCCAACAGGGCTGAACCGAGGTTGGGCAGGATGATGTAACGGAAGGTCTGCCAGCCGTCGGCGCCGAGGTCCATCGAGGCCTCGATGAGACTATGGGAAGTACGGCGCAGGCGGGCGATGACGTTGTTGTAGACGATCACCACGCAGAACGTCGCGTGGCCAACGACGATGGTGAATATGCCCGGCTCGATGCCCAGGGTCTTGAACGCCGAGAGCAGGGCGATGCCGGTAATGATCCCGGGTAGCGCTATCGGCAGAATCAGCATCAGCGAGATGCTTTCCTTGCCGAAGAAACTGCGCCGGTACAACGCCGCCGATGCCAGGGTGCCCAGCACCAGGGCTATCAGCGTGGCCAGGCAGGCGACCTGCAGCGACAGCTTGATTGATTCGAGCACATCGGGCCGGGCAAAGGCCACGCTGAACCACTTCAGGGTAAAGCCCTGCGGCGGGAAGCTGAACGCCGCATCCTGGGTGTTGAAGGCATACATAAAGATGATCAGGATCGGGAAGTGCAGGAACACCAACCCACCCCAGGCCGCCAGGCGCAGGCCCCAGGACGCTTGTTCAGAGTGCATCGAAAGCCCCCAGGCGTTTGACCATGGACAGGTAGATGGCGATCAGCACGATCGGCACCAGGGTGAAGGCTGCGGCCATCGGCATGTTGCCGATCGCGCCTTGCTGGGCGTAGACCATGCTGCCGATGAAGTAGCCAGGCGGGCCGACCAACTGCGGCACGATGAAATCGCCCAGGGTCAGCGAGAAGGTGAAGATCGAGCCAGCGGCGATGCCCGGCACCGACAGCGGCAGGATGACCTGCATGAAGGTCTGCCGGGGTTTGGCACCGAGGTCCGCCGAGGCTTGCAGCAGTGAGGGCGGCAAGCGCTCCAGTGCGGCCTGGATAGGCAGGATCATGAACGGCAGCCAGATGTAGACAAACACCAGAAAGCGCCCCAGGTGCGAGGTCGACAGGGTGCTGCCGCCGACACCGGGAACACCGAGAATGAACTGCAGCACAGGTTCCAGACTGAGCTGCTGGACGAACCACTGGGCCACGCCGCCTTTGGCCAGCAGCAGGGTCCAGGCATAGGCCTTGACGATATAGCTGGCCCACATCGGCATCATTACCGCGATGTAGAAGAACGCCTTGGTCTTGCCGCTGGTGTAGCGGGCCATGTAGTAGGCAATCGGAAACGCCAGGGTGGCGCTGGCGATCGACACGGCAATGGCCATGCCCAGGGTGCGCAGGATGATGTCGAAGTTCGACGGATTGAACAGGGCGGCGAAATTGGCCAGGGTCAATTCCGGGGTGACCGCCATGGTGAAATCGTCGAAGGTGTAGAAGCCCTGCCAGAGCAGGCTCAGCAACGAGCCGAGGTAGATGGCGCCGAACCAGATCAGCGGCGGCACCAGCAATAGCGCCAGGTAGAGGTTGGGGCGCCGGTAGAGCAGGTTGGAGAAACGTCGCAGGGCCGGGTTCATGTTACTGGCCCTCGTTCAGTACGGTTTCCTGCAGTGAGGTCATCGCTTCCCGTGCCCAGCGGGCCTGCAGGCGTTGGCCGGTCTGCCAGGGCGTGGTGTGCGGTTGCCATTGGTTGTTGGCCTGGCTGACGCAGAGCAGTTGGCCATTGTCGAGTTTGAGCTCGTAGCGGGTGGCGCTGCCCTGGTACTGGATATCGTGGAGCAGGCCGCTGATCTGCACTTCATCGCTGGCGGCGGGTTGCTCGCCCAGGCGAATGTGTTCCGGGCGAATCGAGAAGGGCAACTGGCTGCCGTTCAGCTGCGCCGCCAGTTCACCACGCAGCACGTTGGAGGTACCGACGAATTCGGCAACAAAGGTGGTCGCCGGTTTCATATAAAGCGTGCGCGGCGTATCGACCTGCTCGATGCGGCCGCGGTTGAACACTGCGACCCGATCGGACATCGACAGCGCTTCGGTCTGGTCATGGGTGACGAAAATGAAGGTGATGCCCAGCTGGCGCTGCAGTTTTTTCAGCTCGCCCTGCATCTGTTCGCGCAGCTTCAGATCCAGCGCGCCCAGAGGTTCGTCGAGCAGCAGCACACGCGGGCGGTTGACCAGCGCCCGCGCCAGGGCCACGCGCTGGCGCTGGCCGCCGGACAGCTGCGCCGGCTTGCGCTGTCCGTAACCGCCGAGGGCGACCATGCTCAGGGCTTCTTCGGCGCGGGTCAGGCGTTCCTGTTTGCCCACACCTTTGACTTTCAGGCCATAAGCGACGTTATCGAGTACGTTCATGTGCGGAAACAGGGCGTAGTCCTGGAAGACCGTGTTGACGTCGCGCTGGTAGGGCGGTAATCCGGCCGCTTCGGCGCCGTGGATACGGATGGAACCGGCGCTGGGTTGTTCGAAGCCGGCAATCAGGCGCAGGCAGGTGGTCTTGCCTGAGCCCGAGGGGCCGAGCATGGAGAAGAATTCGCCGTCGTGGATGTCGATGGACACCCGGTCGACGGCCTTGACCTCGCCAAAGCTGCGGGAAACATCGGTGAACTGGACTGCAAGGGTCATATGGGGTGCTCCCGCTCTCTAGACTGGATCGCGGGGCAAGCCCGCTCCCACCGGTATTTCACCGGGCCGGTGGGAGCGGGCTTGCCCCGCGATAAGTGCGCTAACGCCCACCCATGATCGCGATGTAGTCCTGGGTCCAGCGGCTATAAGGCACGAACTTGCCACCCTCGGCTTGCGGGGTTTTCCAGAAGGCGATCTTGTCGAAGTTGTCGAAACCATTGGTCTTGCAGCCTTCGGCACCGAGCAACTCACTGCCGGTACAGGCTGCCGGTACCGCCGGCAGCGAGCCGAACCAGGCGGCCACGTCGCCCTGGACCTTGGGTTGCAGCGACCAGTCCATCCATTTATAGGCGCAGTTGGGGTGCTTGGCCTCGGCATGCAGCATGGTGGTATCGGCCCAGCCGGTGGCGCCTTCCTTGGGAATGGTCGACGACACGGGCTGCTTGTCGGCCTTCAGGGTGTTGACCATATAGCCCCAGGAACTGGAAGCGACTACGCCCTCGTTTTTCACGTCGCTCATCTGCACGGTTGCATCATGCCAGTAGCGATGGATCAGCGGCTGTTGCTGGCGCAGCAGGTCGAGCACCGCCTTGTATTGGGTTTCGTTGAGTTCGTAAGGATTATTGATACCCAGTTCAGGCTTGGCCGACTTCAGGTACAACGCCGCATCGGCAATGTAGATCGGCCCGTCGTAAGCCTGTACCCGCCCTTTGTTCGGCTTGCCGTCCGGCAGGTTCTGCGGTTCGAACACCACGCCCCAGCTGGTGGGTGCTTCCTTGAACACATTGGTGTTGTACAGCAGTACGTTAGGGCCCCACTGGTAGGGGGTGCCGTATACCTGATTGTTGACCACATACCAGGCGCCGTCCTTGAGCCGGGGATCGAGGTTCTTCCAGTTCGGGATCAGCGCCGTATTGATCGGTTGCACGCGCTTGCCGGCAACCAGGCGCAGCGAGGCGTCACCCGAGGCGGTGACCAGGTCGTAACCGCCCTTGGTCATCAAACTGACCATCTCGTCGGAAGTGGCGGCGGTCTTGACGCTGACCTTGCAACCGGTTTCCTTCTCGAAACCGCTGACCCAGTCGTAGGCCTTGTCACTTTCACCGCGTTCGATGTAACCGGGCCAGGCGACAATATCCAGCTGGCCTTCACCGGCGCCTACAGCTTTCAGCGGTTCAGCGGCCTGCAGGCTGGCGCTGGCCAGCAGGGCGGTGCTCAGGGTGCTGAGCAGGGCGATCTTGTTCACGAGCATGGTGTTCCCTCTTGTTCAAATTATGATCGGGGCAGTCATGAAAGCGCTGGCATATCGTATTAAGCGTAGTGCTGATATCCGGGTCTATTCCAGTTGCTCGTTCAGCCATGTCGTTTTTGTATCTGTTGGGCAACATCTGGAAGCAAATGCATTCAGCCTGGCTTCAGCTTGCGGCAGTACTCTTGGGGTTTGTTTCCCGTCCTTGGAGGTGCCCGATGAACACCCGTGGCTTGCTCGATCAATTGCTCAAATCCGGTCAGGACCTGCTGCAGAACCAGGCTGGTAAAAGTGCAGCCGGAAAATCCTCAGGTGGCCTTGGCAGCCTGCTTTCCGGTGCCGGTGGCGGGGCCCTGGCGGCAGGCGCCATGGGCCTGCTGATGGGCAGCAAAAAAGCCCGCAAGTACGGCGGCAAAGCCCTGACCTACGGCGGCCTGGCTGCGCTTGGCGTGCTGGCGTACAAGGCCTACGGCAATTGGCAGGCCAACCAGGGCGCCACGGCGCCGGTTGAACCCCAGACCCTCGATCGCCTGCCACCTGCCCAGGTCGAACAGCACAGCCAGGCAATCCTCAAGGCTCTGGTGGCCGCGGCCAAGTCCGATGGCCACGTCGACGAGCGCGAACGGGCGTTGATCGAGGGCGAGTTCGTCAAACTCTCCAGCGACCAGGAACTGCAGCACTGGTTGCACGCCGAGCTGAACAAACCGCTGGACCCGGCCGATGTGGCGCGTGCCGCCCGCACGCCGGAGATGGCCGCCGAGATGTACATCGCCAGCGTCATGCTGGTTGACGAGGAACATTTCATGGAGCGGGCTTATCTTGACGAACTGGCCCGTCAGCTCAAGCTCGATCCGGCGTTGAAAGCCGAGCTGGAGAATCAGGTGAAACAGGCCATCGCTCAATAATTACGGGGCAGAGGCCTGGATAAGGTCAACCAGCGCCGATCCAGCCTGAAAGTCAGCCGCAAAAGCCCGGGGTGCCTGGGCTATACTCTGCGCATTTTTCTGCTCGCGTAGAACACTTGAGGGCTGACTGTGAAAAACTGGACCTTGCGCCAACGGATCCTGGCGAGCTTCGCCGTGATTATCGCCATCATGCTGTTGATGGTGGTTGCGGCCTATTCGCGCCTGGTGACCATCGAGTCCGATGAGGAAGCGGTGCGGACCGACAGCATCCCCGGGGTTTACTACAGTTCGATGATCCGCAGTGCCTGGGTCGACAGTTATGTGTTGACCCAGCAGCTGGTGGGCCTGAGCGGGCAGCGCGAGCTAACTGCGACCGACAAGGCGCAGTACAAGGACTTCGAAGATCGCCTCAAGCAGCACATGGCCAGTTACCAGGCAACTATCCAGAATCCCGACGATCAGGCCAACTTCGAAGAGTTCGGCCGCCTCGAAGATGCCTATACCAAGGCCGTCGAGACGGTGCTTGAAGCCTATACGCGCAAGGACTACGCCCAGGCCCGACAATTGATCGAAGACGTACTGACGCCGGCATGGAGCACGGGCCGCAAGCACCTCAATTCTGTGATCGAGCGCAACCGGCACTCGGCCGAAGAGGCGGCCGATTCGATCGTCGGTGCGGTGGTCACGGCCAAGGTGAGCATGATCATTTCCCTGGTCCTGGCGATTATCGCCGCCGCCATTTGTGGCCTGCTGCTGATGCGGGCCATCACTGCGCCGATGCAACGTATCGTGCATGCCCTGGACAAACTCCGCAGCGGTGACCTCAGTGTGCGCATGACGCTCGATCGCAAGGATGAGTTCGGCGCCGTGGAAACCGGGTTCAACGAGATGATGGGCGAGCTGACCAATCTGGTGTCCCAGGCCCAGCGCTCTTCGGTGCAAGTGACCACGTCGGTGACCGAGATCGCCGCGACCTCCAAGCAACAGCAGGCGACTGCCACCGAAACCGCTGCCACCACCACGGAAATCGGCGCCACCTCGCGGGAAATCGCCGCCACCTCCCGTGACCTGGTACGGACCATGACCGAAGTCACCTCGGCCGCCGATCAGGCGTCGATCCTCGCCGGCTCCGGTCAGCAGGGCCTGGCGCGCATGGAAGAGACCATGCACCAGGTAATGGGCGCCGCCGACCTGGTCAACAACAAGCTGGCGATCCTCAACGAGAAGGCTGGCAACATCAATCAGGTGGTGGTGACCATCGTCAAGGTCGCCGACCAGACCAACCTGCTTTCGCTCAATGCCGCCATCGAGGCGGAAAAGGCCGGCGAATACGGTCGCGGCTTTGCCGTGGTAGCCACTGAGGTCCGGCGCCTGGCCGACCAGACCGCCGTCGCCACCTATGACATCGAACAGATGGTCCGCGAGATCCAGTCGGCAGTCTCCGCCGGGGTCATGGGCATGGACAAGTTCTCGGAAGAGGTGCGCCGTGGCATGTTCGAAGTGCAGCAGGTCGGTGAGCAACTGAGCCAGATCATCCATCAGGTCCAGGCCCTGGCGCCGCGGGTGTTGATGGTCAATGAAGGGATGCAGGCCCAGGCCACCGGTGCCGAGCAGATCAACCACGCCCTGGCGCAACTGGGCGATGCCAGCAGCCAGACCGTGGAATCGCTGCGTCAGGCAAGCTTTGCCATCGATGAGCTGAGTCAGGTGGCGAGCGGCCTGCGTGGCGGTGTATCGCGGTTCAAAGTCTGACCCGCCGATGACCGACCTTCAGCCCCGCCGCAGCCAGGACGCGAGCTCTCACGGGACCTTGTACCTGTTGTTCAGAATCGGAGAGCAGCGCTTTGCGCTCGACGCCCATGAGGTCGTCGAAGTCTTGCCGCGCTTGCCGCTCAAACCTATCGCGCAGACACCGGAGTGGGTGGCCGGGGTGCTGGCGCATCGCGGTGCGCTGGTACCGGTGATCGACGTCGGCGCCTTGAGTTTCGGCCTGCCGGCTCCGGTGCGCACCAGTACCCGCCTGGTATTGGTGCACTACCGGGTTGATCCGCTGCGGCCCGACCTGTTGCTGGGGCTGATCCTTGAACAGGCCACCGATACCCTGCGTTGCCTGCCCGAAGCGTTCCAGCCCTACGGCCTGGACAATCAGCAGGCGCCTTACCTGGGACCGGTGCGTGAGGATGCCCATGGGCTGGTGCAACGCATCAGCGTGCAGGACCTGCTCAGCGACGCCGTACGGGCGCTGCTGTACCCCTTGCCTGAGCACCAGGCAAGTGAGTGTCGGGAGCGGCAATGAGCAATCAACAGCGGTTTTTCCGCTTCTTGCAAGAGCGCATCGGTCTGGACGTCGCCTCGGTCGGTGCGCCGATGGTCGAGCGTGCGCTGCGCCAGCGTTGCACCGCACTGGATGCCTGCGACCTGGATGACTACTGGTTGCGCTTGCAGCAATCGACGGCGGAACAGCAGGCGCTGATCGAAGCGGTGATTGTGCCGGAGACCTGGTTCTTTCGTTATCCGGAATCGTTCACGGCGCTGGCAGGCCTGGCCAGCAAACGTCTGGCCGAGCTGGCCGGGACGCGGCCGCTGCGTATCCTCAGCCTGCCGTGTTCCACCGGTGAGGAGCCGTACTCCATCGCCATGACCTTGCTTGACGCCGGCATTGCCGGCAACTCGTTCCGGGTCGATGGCATCGACATCAGTCCGCTGTCGATCAATCGGGCCGAACAGGGGCTGTACGGGCGCAATTCCTTTCGTGGTTCGCAGCTGGAGTTTCGCCAGCGGCATTTCGACCAAAGTGACGACGGGCACATCGTTCATGAACGAGTCCGCCAACAGGTCAAGTTGCAGGTGGGTAACGTGCTTGACCCGGCATTGAAGGCCCGGGCGGGCAGCTATGACTTTGTGTTCTGCCGCAATCTGCTGATCTATTTCGATCTGCCCACCCAGCAACGGGTGTTCGAAGTGCTCAAGGGCCTGATTCATGAGCAGGGTGTCCTGTTCATCGGCCCGGCCGAGGGCAGCCTGTTGGCGCGCATGGGTATGCGTCCGTTGGGTATTGCCCAGTCGTTCGCCTATGTGCGCCAGACTGAAAGTGAGCCGCTGTTCAACAGCAAACCGCTGGTAGTGGCACCGCTGCCTGCGCCGCCCAGCCATCCACCACGCCCGTCGCCAGTGCCCGTGCGCAAGTTCAATATCATTGCCGCGCCAACACCGGTCAGGCCTGCGGTAGCAGACAGCAATGCCGAATGGCTGGCGCAGATAGCCCGGTTGGCCAATGCCGGTAGCAGCGCTGAAGCTCAGGCTGCGTGTGCGCGTTATCTGCAGCACTACCCGCCGCATGCCCAGGTGTTCTACTGGCTGGGCTTGCTCAGTGATACCGCGGGCGACACCGGCGAAGCGCTCAGCCATTACCGCAAGGCACTGTACCTCGATCCGCAGCATGCTGAAGCCTTGGCACACCTGGCGGCATTGCTCGCCTCTCAGGGCGATCTCGCCGGTGCCCGGCGCCTGCAGGAACGCGCTGCACGGCGGGCTGATCGGGAGTCTGAACAATGAAGGGAGAGCAACAGGTGCGAGTGGTTGCTGCAGATGCCGCCAGCATTGATGACTGCTGGAACCGGATCGGTGTGCGCGGTGATAAAAGCTGCCCGCTGCTGGCCGAACATATCCACTGCCGCAATTGCGATGCCTATGCCAGCGCCGCGACTCGCCTGCTGGACCGTTACTCGTTGGCTCAGGATGCCCATGAGCAGGCACAGGTGCAGGAGGAGCGCAGCGGTCGTTCGATGCTGCTGTTCCGTCTGGGGGAAGAATGGCTTGCGCTGGCGACCCGTTGTCTGGTCGAGGTTGCGCCGTTGCAGCCGGTCCATTCGTTGCCTCATCAGCGCTCGCGGGCATTACAGGGCGTCGCCAATGTGCGTGGTGCCCTGGTGCCCTGTCTGTCGCTGGCCGACCTGCTGGGCCTGGACGTGCTCGGCACGCTCAGCGCATCGGCCCGGGTCATGCCGCGCATGCTGATCATCGCCGCCGCCGGTGGTTCGGTGGTGGTGCGGGTGGATGAAGTGGACGGTATTCACGGCCTGGACCCCGAGCGCCTGGTGCATGACCAGGGCGAAACGCGCTTTACTGCCGCGGTGCTGCAATGGCGTGGGCGCAGTGTACGGGTGCTGGATGAAGAACAAGTACTGTCTGCAGTGAACCGGAGCCTTTCATGACCCCAGAGCAAATGCGCGATGCGTCGCTGCTCGAACTGTTCAGCCTGGAGGCCGAGGCCCAGACCCAGGTGCTCAGCGCCGGCCTGCTGGCGTTGGAGCGCAACCCGACCCAGGCCGATCAACTGGAAGCCTGCATGCGCGCGGCGCATTCGCTCAAGGGTGCAGCGCGGATTGTTGGCGTCGATGCCGGGGTCAGCGTTGCCCATGTCATGGAAGATTGCCTGGTCGGTGCACAGGAAGGCCGGTTAGTGCTGCGCGCCGAACATATCGATGCCTTGCTGCAAGGCACCGACCTGCTGATGCGTATCGCGACCCCTGGCGACGTGGCCATTGAGCCTGCGGTCCAGGCATTTCTCGTGCAGATGACGGGACTGCTGGACCCGGCCGCTACGCTGACGATTAGCGCGCCCCCTGCGGCGCTGCCCAGGCTTGAGCCTGAGCCGGTGATGGCGGAGCCGCTGATCGAGCCGCTACTGCCCGACGCCGAACCCGAGGTCCCTGTCCCGCGCAAGGGTAAGCGCACCGCTGAAGGCGGCGAGCGGATCCTGCGGGTTACCGCCGAACGCTTGAACAGCCTGCTCGACCTGTCGAGCAAGGCGTTGGTCGAAACCCAGCGCTTCAAACCGTACCTGGCCACCTTGCAGCGCCTCAAGCGTATGCACAGCCAGAGTGTTCGCGCCCTCGATGGCCTGAAAAACCAGCTGCAAGCCAGCGGTCAGAGCGCCGAAGTTCAGGAAGCCCTGGCTCAGGCCCAGCAACTGCTGGGACAAACCCAGCAGCTACTGCTGCAACAGGCCGCCGACCTCGATGAGTTCGGCTGGCAAGCCAGCCAACGCGCACAACTGCTGTATGACACCGCCCTGGCATGCCGCATGCGACCGTTTGCCGATGTGCTCACCGGACAGAGCCGGATGGTTCGCGACCTGGGGCGCTCGCTGGGCAAACAGGTGCGCCTGGAGATCGAAGGCGAAAAGACCCAGGTGGATCGCGATGTCCTGGAAAAACTGGAAGCACCGCTGACCCACTTGCTGCGCAATGCCGTGGACCACGGCATCGAGCTGCCTGAGCGACGGCTGCTGGCCGGCAAATCGCAGGAAGGGCATATCCGCTTGCGGGCATCGCATCAGGCTGGCCTGCTGGTGCTCGAGCTTAGCGATGACGGTGCTGGCGTGGACCTGCAGCGCTTGCGCCAGAGCATTGTCGAGCGCCAGCTGTCGCCGGCCGAAACCGTGGCGCAGATGAGCGAAGCGGAGCTGCTGACCTTCCTGTTCCTGCCAGGCTTCAGCCTGCGCGACCAGGTCACTGAAGTGTCCGGACGTGGCGTTGGTCTGGACGCCGTGCAGCATATGGTCCGTCAATTGCGCGGCTCGATCGTGTTGAGCCAGACCAGTGGCCAGGGCAGCAGTTTCCACCTGGAAGTGCCGCTGACCCTGTCGGTGGTGCGCAGCCTGGTGGTCGAGGTCGCTGCCGAGGCTTATGCCTTCCCCCTGGCGCACATAGAACGCACCCTGGAGCTGCCGACCGAGGCCATCGTACAGATTGAGGGGCGCCAGCACTTCTGGCATGAAGGCCGGCACATCGGCCTGGTCACGGCCAGCCAATTGCTCAATCGCCCGCCAAGCCAGGCCAGCGGAGAAGCGATCAAAGTGGTGGTCATCCGCGAGCGCGAGATGCTCTACGGCGTGGCGGTCGAGCGCCTGGTCGGCGAGCGGGTGCTGGTGGTGATGCCGCTCGATGCGCGGCTGGGCAAGATTCAGGATATTTCATCGGGTGCGCTGCTCGATGATGGCAGCGTAGTGCTGATCATCGACGTTGAAGACCTGCTGCGATCGGTCGATAAGCTCTTGAGTACCGGTCGCCTTGAGCGTATCGAGCGTGGCCAGCGCAATACCCGCGAGGCGGCGCGCAAGCGCATCCTGGTGGTCGATGACTCGCTGACCGTGCGCGAGCTGCAGCGCAAGCTGCTGAGCAACCGTGGTTATGAGGTGGCGGTCGCGGTCGATGGCATGGACGGTTGGAACGCCTTGCGCAGTGAGGATTTCGACCTGCTGATTACCGACATCGACATGCCGCGAATGGATGGTATCGAGCTGGTCACCTTGTTGCGTCGCGATAGCCGCCTGCAGACGCTGCCGGTCATGGTGGTCTCCTACAAGGACCGTGAAGAAGATCGCCGCCGTGGACTGGACGCTGGAGCCGACTACTATTTGGCCAAGGCCAGTTTCCACGATGACGCCTTGCTTGATGCTGTGGTTGAGTTGATCGGGGGAGCCCAGGGATGAAGATCGCTATCGTCAACGACATGCCCATGGCCGTGGAGGCGCTGCGCCGGGCGCTGGCGTTCGAACCCATGCACCAGGTGCTCTGGGTTGCCAGCAATGGCGCCGAGGCGGTGAAGCTGTGCGCCGAACAGACGCCGGACCTGATCCTGATGGACCTGATCATGCCGGTCATGGATGGCGTCGAGGCGACCCGGCGGATCATGGCCGAGACGCCCTGCGCCATCGTGATTGTCACCGTCGACCGGCAGCAGAATGTCCACCGGGTATTCGAAGCCATGGGCCATGGCGCGCTGGATGTGGTCGATACCCCGGCTCTGGGTGCTGGCGACCCCAGGGAAGCGGCCGCACCGCTGCTGCGCAAGATTCTCAATATCGGCTGGTTGATTGGCCAGCAGCGCAGCAACACGCCGCGGCCACTGACTGCGCCTTTGCGTGAGGTGGCGCAACGCCAGGGGCTGGTCGCCATCGGCTCATCAGCGGGTGGCCCGGCGGCCCTGGAAGTCTTGCTCAAGGGCTTGCCACAGGCCTTTCCTGCCGCCATCGTGCTGGTCCAGCACGTTGACCAGGTGTTTGCCGCAGGCATGGCCGAATGGCTCAGCAGTGCTTCGGGTTTACCGGTACGCCTGGCCTGCGAAGGCGAGCCGCCGCAGCCCGGGCAGGTGTTGCTGGCAGGCACCAACCACCACATCCGCTTGCTCAAGAACGGCACTTTGGCCTACACCGCCGAACCGGTAAACGAAATCTACCGGCCTTCGATCGACGTGTTTTTTGAAAGCGTGGCCCGCTACTGGCGAGGCGACGCAGTTGGCGTGCTGCTCACCGGCATGGGACGCGATGGCGCCCAGGGCCTGAAGCTGATGCGCCAGCAGAACTTCCTGACCATTGCTCAGGACCAACACAGCAGCGCCGTATACGGCATGCCCAAGGCTGCGGCGGCGATCGACGCGGCAATGGAAATTCGCCCGCTGGAGCGGATCGCTGCACGATTAATGGAAATATTTCCTAAATGACGATATGTATTGTGCCACGCCGGCCAGTCGGCAGTGACCAGGTGACAGCGCATGAATGATTTACCGCTCGACGGTTTCCCGGCCACCAATGAAAACTCGGCAATGGTCCTGTTGGTCGACGATCAAGCCATGATCGGTGAAGCGGTGCGCCGTGGGCTGTCTCACGAAGAGAACATCGACTTCCACTTCTGTGCCGACCCGCACCAGGCCGTAGCCCAGGCGGTGCAGATCAAGCCGACGGTGATCCTGCAAGACCTGATCATGCCCGGCCTCGATGGTTTGACGCTGGTACGCGAATACCGTAACAACCCGGCAACCCGGGACATTCCGATCATCGTCTTGTCGACCAAGGAAGATCCGCTGGTCAAGAGTGCGGCCTTCGCGGCCGGTGCCAACGACTACCTGGTCAAACTGCCGGACAACATCGAGCTGGTGGCGCGCATCCGCTATCACTCGCGCTCTTACCTGACCCTGTTGCAACGCGACGAGGCCTACCGTGCCCTGCGCGTCAGCCAGCAGCAGCTGCTCGACACCAATCTGATGCTGCAGCGCCTGATGAACTCCGATGGTCTTACCGGGCTGTCCAACCGCCGCCATTTCGACGAGTACCTGGAGCTGGAATGGCGCCGTGCCATGCGTGAACAGCAGCAGTTGTCGTTGCTGATGATCGATGTCGACTACTTCAAGGCCTACAACGACAGTTTCGGTCATCTGGCCGGCGACGAAGCCCTGCGCCAGGTGGCCGAGGCCATTCGCGGTTCCTGTTCGCGGCCCAGCGACTTGCCGGCGCGCTATGGCGGCGAAGAGTTTGCGCTGGTACTGCCCAACACCTCGCCAGGCGGCGCGCGGCTGATTGCCGAGAAACTGCGCCAGACCGTGCTCGCCCTGAACATCCCGCACAGCGCGCCCGAAGCGGCTTCGCGCTTGACGGTGAGCATCGGCCTGGCCACCTTGACGCCGGCGATTGGCAGTCACTGTCGGCAGTTGATTTCGGCGGCGGACAAGGGCCTGTACCTGGCTAAAAATAATGGCCGTAACCAGGTGGGTGTGGATTGAATCAAACTTTGTGGGAGCGGGCTTGCCCCGCGATGCGGTGTGGCTGACAGCCAGCAATCGCGGGGCAAGCCCGCTCCCACAACAACCGCCCGACGGGCTGCCGTCAGCTTTCAGACTCGGTTATACTCCCCGGCTTTTCTACCGATTACGCACGAGAGTTGCCCGCCCATGGAAATCCAACCGATCCTGAACACCATCAAGGACCTGACCGAGCGCTCCGAGTCCATTCGGGGGTATCTTTGACTACGATCACAAGCATGACCGCCTGATCGAAGTCAACCGCGAGCTCGAAGACCCGAACGTCTGGAACAAGCCTGAATACGCCCAGGCACTAGGCCGCGAGCGCGCCATGCTGGCGCAGGTCGTCGAGACCCTGGACAAGCTGGCCGGTGGCCTGGCCGACTGCCAGGACCTGCTCGACATGGCCGTCGGGGAAAACGATGAAGGCGCCGTAGCCGACGTCGTGACCGAGCTGGAGGGCCTGGAAGAGGCTCTGGCACTGCTCGAGTTCCGCCGCATGTTCAGCGGTGAGATGGACATGAACAACGCCTACCTGGACATCCAGGCCGGCTCCGGCGGCACCGAGGCCCAGGACTGGGCCAACATTCTGCTGCGTATGTACCTGCGCTGGGCCGACAAGCGCGGCTTCGACGCCACCATCATCGAGCTTTCCGAAGGTGAGGTTGCCGGCATCAAGGGCGCCACCGTGCACATCAAGGGCGAATACGCCTTCGGCTGGCTGCGCACCGAAATCGGTGTGCACCGCCTGGTACGCAAGAGCCCGTTCGACTCCGGCGCCCGTCGCCACACCTCGTTCTCGGCGGTGTTCGTGTCCCCCGAGATCGACGACAAGGTCGAAATCGATATCAACCCATCGGACCTGCGCGTCGACACCTACCGCTCCTCGGGCGCGGGCGGTCAGCACGTAAACACCACCGACTCGGCCGTACGTATCACCCACGTGCCGACCAACACCGTGGTGGCGTGCCAGAACGAACGCTCCCAGCACGCGAACAAGGACACCGCCATGAAAATGCTGCGGGCCAAGTTGTACGAGCTGGAAATGCAGAAGCGCAACGCAGCCTCCCAGGCGCTGGAAGACAGCAAGTCGGACATCGGCTGGGGCCACCAGATCCGCTCCTACGTGCTGGATGACTCGCGCATCAAGGACCTGCGTACCGGTGTTGAACGCAGCGACTGCAACAAGGTGCTCGACGGCGACCTCGATGAGTACCTGGAAGCCAGCCTCAAGCAGGGGCTGTAAGTTTCCCGATCCGCTTTAAGACCCTCGCCTGCGGGCGGGGGCAATGAACCCCAGATGGAAAATGTAACGACATGAGCGACCTCAAACTCGACCCGCAAGACCTGCAACAGGAAGAAAACACCCTGATCGCGCTGCGCAAGGAAAAGCTTGCTGCCGAGCGCGCCAAGGGTAATGCCTTCCCCAACGACTTCCGCCGTGACAGCTACTGCAACGACCTGCAGAAACAGTATGTCGACAAGACCAAGGAAGAGCTGGAAGCTGCAGCGATTCCGGTCAAGGTTGCCGGCCGCATCATGCTCAACCGTGGCTCGTTCATGGTGATCCAGGACATGACCGGGCGCATCCAGGTCTACGTCAACCGCAAGACCCTGCCGGAAGAAACCCTGGCCGCGGTGAAAACCTGGGACCTGGGCGATATCATCGCCGCCGAAGGTACCCTGGCACGTTCCGGCAAGGGCGACCTGTACGTCGAGATGACCAACGTGCGCCTGCTGACCAAGTCGCTGCGCCCGCTGCCCGACAAGCACCACGGCCTGACCGACACCGAGCAGCGCTACCGTCAGCGCTACGTCGACCTGATGGTCAACGAAGAAGTGCGCGATACCTTCCGTGTGCGTTCGCAGGTCATCAACCACATCCGCAACTTCCTGATCAAGCGTGACTTCCTCGAAGTGGAAACGCCGATGCTGCAGACCATCCCGGGTGGTGCCGCAGCCAAGCCGTTCGAAACCCACCACAATGCCCTGGACATGGCCATGTTCCTGCGCATCGCGCCGGAGCTGTACCTCAAGCGTCTGGTTGTTGGTGGCTTCGAGAAAGTCTTCGAGATCAACCGCAACTTCCGTAACGAAGGCGTTTCCACCCGGCACAACCCCGAGTTCACCATGCTCGAGTTCTACCAGGCCTACGCTGACTACGAAGACAACATGGACCTGACCGAAGAGCTGTTCCGCGAGCTGGCGCAGCTGGTCCTGGGCAGCACCGACGTGCCGTACGGCGACAAGGTGTTCCACTTCGGCGAGCCGTTCGTGCGTCTGTCGGTGTTCGACTCGATCCTCAAGTACAACCCTGAGCTGACCGCTGACGACCTGAACGACATCGACAAGGCGCGTGCTATCGCCAAGAAAGCCGGCGCCAAGGTCCTCGGCTTCGAAGGCCTGGGCAAGCTGCAGGTGATGATTTTCGAAGAGCTGGTCGAGCACAAGCTGGAACAGCCGCACTTCATTACCCAGTACCCGTTCGAAGTCTCGCCGCTGGCCCGTCGCAACGACGACAACCCGAACGTCACCGACCGCTTCGAGCTGTTCATCGGTGGCCGCGAAATCGCCAACGCCTACTCCGAGCTCAATGACGCGGAAGACCAGGCCGAGCGTTTCATGGCCCAGGTGGCGGACAAGGACGCCGGCGACGACGAAGCCATGCACTACGACGCCGACTTCGTCCGCGCCCTGGAATACGGCATGCCGCCAACCGCCGGTGAAGGTATCGGTATCGACCGTCTGGTGATGCTGCTGACCAACTCGCCATCGATTCGCGATGTGATCCTGTTCCCGCACATGCGTCCACAGGCCTGAGTGATCTGAACAAGCCGCCTTCCGGGGCGGCTTTTTCATGCCTGTCGAAAATTCTTCCATCGGCTTCAACTCATGGGGTAGATCAGCAGTGACTCCTGCAATGGCTCAACAAGGTGCCGCTGGCGTTGCCACAACGGTTGCCGAAAGCGTTCAGTATCAGGGCCGCAAGGCTAGCCGCCAGGGCAGCGAACAGCGCCGCCAGGACATTCTCGACGCGGCCATGCGCATTGTCGTTCGCGAAGGTGTGCGCGGTGTGCGTCACCGCGCGGTGGCGGCCGAGGCCGGGGTGCCGCTGTCGGCGACCACCTACTACTTCAAAGACATCGAAGACCTGCTCACCGATACCTTCGCCCAGTATGTGGAGCGCAGCGCGGCCTACATGGCCAAATTGTGGGAGCACACCGAGGTGCTGCTGCGCCAGTTGCTCGCGCAGGGCGATCAAAGCCCGCCGTGCCGGGCGCGGCTGGCCGATGAAGTGGCGAAGATGATGGCCGACTACGTGCAGCGTCAGTTGCACAACCGCCGCGACTTCCTGATGGCCGAGCAGGCCTTTCGCCAGGAGGCGTTGCTGTGCCCGCGCCTGGCCGAACTGGTCAAGCTGCACGAGCAGATTCTGCTGCGTGGCGCCGGCCAGATGCTTCAGGTCGTGGGTTCGCGTCAGCCACAGCAGGATGCGCTGGTGTTGACGGCAATTATCGAGCAGATGGAATATCAGGGCCTGCTCGACGGCTCACGCGCCGATGCGCAAGCGCAGATGCTCGCTATCCTTACCCGGTACCTGCATCTGGTACTGGCCGCCGTGTGAGCCGCGACCCTATTTCAAGGAGAACCCGATGAAAGCCAGAAGTTTGCTGTTGGCGTTGTCGTTTTTACTGCTTGGCGGTTGTCTGGTGACCTTCAACGAACCGATGCCGGCCAATGAGGCCGCGCCCAAAGCCCTGCTCGGCACATGGACCAGCAAGGACGCCTGGGGCGAACCACTGTCCCTGCAGATCAGCCGTAGCGGTGGCGACGCCTACAAGGCCGTGGCCATCGGCAAGGACAAAAAACGTGATGAGTACGTCTTCACAGTGTCCCGGCACGGCAACCGCTGGTACCTCTCGGCCGGCGTGCCCAAGCGTCTGGGCGGCAATTTCCTGATCGCTGGCTTCGATGTCATCGACGGCAAGGAACTGGTGGTCTACAACCTCGACGTCGAGCAGGTCAACCAGGCCGTAGAGAAGAAAGAACTCAGCGGGCGTACCTACGAGGTCCCCGAAGACAACGGCGAAGGTGTGCTGATCGACAGCCCGGCCGAGCGCGTCCTGGCTTACCTGGACGACCCGGCCAACTCCGATCTGTTCATCGAAGTGGCGCGGTTCCAGCGGGCTGGCAAGTAATAGAGTCAATTCAAGGAGTGTAGGGTGGACGAGTACCAGCAGACGATACGTGCCCTGTCTGATCGCATTGTCCTGGCGCAAACGCCCATTCGCGTGCTCGACGCAGTGAAGTGGGACGACAGCATCCGCCAGGGTTTCCTCAAGACCAAGGGCAAAGAGCCACCTGCGGTTGACCGTGCCTATTACCAGGGCCGGCCGTTGTCGTTCGACTCCGCTGCGGTGAAGCTCGAGTTCCAGAACATCGAGCGCGACATCACCCGTCAACTGGGCCAGTTCAACCCGGTCGGGCAGATCATGCGGCGCATGTGCAAGGAATACCGCATGGTGGTGCGCATGCTCGAAGCGCGTGGCACCGAGGATTTCGGCCTGATCTCCCAGGAGCTGTATGGCGCCGCGTCCGATGCTTTCCATGCCGGTGATCCGACCCTGGCCGATCTGGGCTTGATGCTCTCGGACTACCTGAACAACATCGACGGCCGTGGCGATCTCAAGGACGAACCGAAGAACCTCACTGCCAAACAGGCTGTGGAGATGCTCCAGGGCCGCCTGAACAAAGTGTTCAACGAAGCCGAAGACACCATTCGCGTGTTCGAGTCAGACGGCATTGTCGCCGATGCCGCTGCCGGCGCCGACTACATCAAGATCCGCGCCGATGCCATGTTCAACAGCCGCGATGTACGTGCACTGGAGGTACACGAGGGGCTGGTGCATGTCGGCACCACCCTCAACGGCCTGAACCAGCCGATCTGCACCTTCCTGGCCAAGGGTCCGCCCTCATCGACGGTGACCCAGGAGGGTCTGGCAATTCTCATGGAGGTGATTGCCTTTGCTTCCTACCCCAGTCGCCTGCGCAAGCTGACCAATCGCACCCGCGCCATTCACATGGTCGAGGAGGGTGCCGACTTCATGCAGGTCTACGAGTTCTTCCGCGCCCAGGGTTTCGGCATGCCGGAGAGCTACGGCAATGCCAGCCGGGTATTCCGCGGCTCGGTGCCCAATGGTCTGCCATTTACCAAAGATTTGTCCTACCTCAAGGGCTTCATCATGGTTTACAACTATATTCAGTTGGCCGTGCGCAAGGGCAAGCTCGAACAGATCCCCTTGCTGTTCTGCGGCAAGACCACCCTTGAGGACATGCGCACCCTGCGCCAACTGGTCGATGAAGGCCTGGTGGAACCCCCCAAGTACTTGCCGGAGCAGTTTCGCGACCTCAACGCGCTGTCGGCCTGGATGTGTTTCTCCAACTTCCTCAACCACCTGAGCCTGGACCGGATTGAAGCCGATTACTCGAATATTCTCTGAAGCAGGGCGCAGGTGTTTCGGCCTGCTGCTGGTGCTGCTGAGTCTGGGCGGTTGCAGTTCGCTGCTGTTCTACCCCGAGCCTGGCCAGCCGTTCACCCCCGAGAAAGCCAAGCTTGAGTACCGCGACGTAACGCTCACGGCAGCGGACGGCACACGCCTGCACGGCTGGTGGTTGCCGGCCAAGGCCGGTGTCGAGGTCAAGGGCACGGTGCTGCACCTGCATGGCAATGGCGGCAACCTGGCCTGGCATCTGGGTGGCAGCTGGTGGCTGCCGAAGCAGGGCTATCAGGTGCTGTTGCTGGATTACCGCGGCTATGGGCTGTCTCAGGGCAAGCCGGCGTTGCCGGAGGTCTATCAGGACATTGCCGCGGCGCTGGCGTGGCTGGACCAGGCGCCTGAAGTGCAGGGCAAGCCGCAAGTGCTGCTCGGCCAGAGCCTGGGCGGCGCCATGGCCATTCATTATCTGGCCGAGCACCCTGAGCAGGGCCAGCGCTTCAAGGCCATGGTGTTCGATGGCGTACCGGCCAGCTACCGTCAGGTCGGGCGGTATGCCTTGAGCAACACCTGGCTGACCTGGCCTTTCCAGGTGCCCTTGTCGTGGCTGGTGCCCGACGGCGACAGTGCGATTCATTCGATTACCCGTCTCAAGTCATCACCGAAGCTGTTCTTCCACAGCATCGACGACCCGATCGTACCCTTGGCCAACGGCATCCAGCTGTACCAGGCAGCGCCGCCGCCACGGGTGTTGCAGCTGACCCGCGGCGGTCATGTGCAGACCTTTGGCGACCGCACCTGGCGCCAGGTGATGCTGCGCTTTCTCGAAGACCCGGAACATTTCAATGGACTGCGGCGTCTGGCCGAAGTCCCCAATTACCCTGACGAGACGTCACAATGAGTGAAGAACGTAACGCGATTCCCCTGATCATCACCGGTGTCTGCAGCATCATCGGTACTGTTGGTGCGCTCTGGTATTACGGCTATCTGCATTTCGCCAAGCCGGAAGATGCGCTGCTACTGTCCGATTTCACCATGCTCAAGACGGTGCCGGGGGAGGATTACAAGATCTCGCTGAAACCGGCCAACCAGGTGGCGCAATGTGTCGATGGCGTGCTGGTGCTGTTCGACACTTCGCAGAAAGGCCTGACCGGGGTGCTGGTGGACAACAAGAAGCAGGCCGTTCGCTGCCTGGGTGAAGAGACGCCGCAGCAGGTTCAGGAGTAATAGCATCGCGGGGCAAGCCCGCTCCCACCGCTGCCTCCGGTGGGAGCGGGCTTGCCCCGCGATATGGCCCTACCTCAATTTGCCTGACTCACCGTCCGCGGCGCCACCGGCTGGTTGTCATTGGAAATCGTCACTTCAACTCGACGATTCTGCGCCCGTCCCGAATTGCTCGCGTTATCGGCCACCGGGAATTCCTTGCCATAGCCCTGGGCAACAATCCGTGCCGGATCCACCCCGGCGCGCACCAGTGCCATGCGTACCGAGCTGGCCCGGCGCTCGGACAGCGACTGGTTGTAATTGGCGCTGCCCTTGCTGTCGGTATAGCCCTCGACGATCACCTTGCGATCGGGATTTTCCTGGAGGTAACGCGCCAGTGTGGTGACGTTGGGCAAGGCACTGCTCTTGAGCGTGGCTTTGTCGAAATCGAACAGCACATCACCGAAGGTCACCAGGGTGCCGCGATCGGTCTGTTTGGCGTTGAGGTTGTCCTGCAGTTTCTTGATCTGGGCGTCACGCGCATCCAGGCGGGCCTGGGCGCGATTGGCCGAAGCCTGCTCCAGGCTGCCTTCTGCGGCACGCAGGGCGATGGTCTGTTTGGCCACCTCAATACGCTGATTGGTCAGGTAAGCAAGCTGATCGACTTGCTGCTGGTCTTCCTTGTTCATGTAGGCTGCGTCAGTCTTGTTCAGCCAGTCCTGGGCGTCTTTGGTTTCCAGGGCGGCGAGCTTGCTCGACTGCGGGTTGCTCTGCAGCGTGGAGAAGTTGCTGCGCGCCGATTCCAGATTGGCGTTCGGTGGCGTGGAACAGGCGGCCAGGCCGACGCTGAGGGCCAAGAGGGCGGGGATCATCATGTGCTTGCGCATAAGGGTCATCCTTTGATCGATTACGAATGAAGGGGCAACAACGCAGCGTCACTGGGCGCTACGCAAGCCTTCCTCACGCAGGTCCTGAACACCCTGGCGGGCATCCTGCACGGCTTTCTCGGCCTTGGCGGCCTGGGCTTTGCGCTCGGCGACGCGGGCGTCCCATTCGGCCTGCTCGGCCAGGCGCCTGGCGTCGTCGTACTGCTTGTCATGCATGGCGATTTCCGCCTGCTTGAACTTGTCCTGGGCGGCTTTCATTTCCACCGCCGCAAACTCGGTGCCGCCAGCGCTGACGGCCGAATTGACTGCCGACTGGCTCACGGCGTACTGCTCGCTGGGTGGGTTGCCGGCACAACCGGCCAGAACCAGGCTGCTGCCCAGCGCCAGCGCCGCCAGCTTGAGCTCGCGCAGGTGAGTGGATGAGGTGTTAGCGGTACGGGTCTTCATGGTGGTCAACTCCATTGGATCACTCCTGATGAACAACGAATTCCGTAACAGTCCATTGGCGCCGCCCGCTGGCCTTGGTGGCTGGAGGGTTTTGCCATGATGGCTACTGGCTGTGACCGGGGCGTTTTTTCAATAGTTCAGAAAAAATTGCCGCAGGATCGCGGGTTTTACTGACTGATCGGTCAGTAGGTTTTTTCCGGAACTTCAGGCGCTGGCCGTGGTACGCGGGCGCCCGCGTACCGGCTCAGGGAGGAGGGTGTCAGTGGGTTGATTCGTCCTTGCGGCTGCTCATGTCCTGCAGGTAGCGACGGGACAGGGCAAGGAAGCGCGGGGTCGAGCCGATGTCTTCATACAGCGGGTCGCCTTCTTCGTCAGTGGCGATCACCTGCTGGCCCTGGATATAGGGAAAGCTCGCTTCCAGTTCTTCCAGGGCCGCGCCCAGCAGCTCGCCGAGCAGTTCTTCGGGGCGGCGCTTGGGGTACATTTCAGCCAGCGCGGCCAGGCGCGCCGCCGACTCCACATCCAGGTGCAGGACATGGCCGGTCGGGCTCAGGCGACCTTTGGCGTTCTGTTCCCAGTGCTGGGCAAGCTCACGGATTTTCATGATGACCTCATCAATCCTCAGGGATCTGATTTCAGCGTAGCTACTGCGCCGCCTTTGGTCTGCCTTGAAAGCATGACCGGTAGTGGGGCACTCTGGGACCAGAGCGGTTTTCCAGGAATGCCGGAGACAAGGCTGATGACTGATATCGATGTGCGCTTGCGTGAAGATGTTCATTTGTTGGGCGAGTTGTTGGGGGACACCATTCGTGAGCAGCACGGCGAAGCGTTCCTGCAGAGAATCGAAGACATCCGGCGCAGCGCCAAGGCGGATCGCAGCGGTGGCGCCGAGCAGTTGAGCTCGACCCTCAATGACCTGGCGGAAGATGAACTGCTGCCGGTAGCGCGGGCATTCAACCAGTTTCTCAACCTGGCCAACATCGCCGAACAGTATCAGTTGATTCGCCGCCGGGACGCCGGCCAGCCCGACCCCTTCGAGGCGCGGGTGCTGCCCGAGCTCCTGGCCCGGCTCAAGGCTGCCGGACACAGTGACGATGCCTTGGCGCGGCAGCTCGGCAAGCTGAATATCGAACTGGTGCTGACCGCCCATCCCACCGAAGTGGCGCGTCGTACGCTGATCCAGAAATACGATGCCATCGCCGCGCAACTGGCCGCCCAGGATCATCGCGACCTGATCCCCGCCGAACGCGAGCAGATCCGTGAACGTCTGCAGCGGCTGATCGCCGAAGCCTGGCACACCGAGGAGATCCGTCGCACCCGGCCAACCCCGGTGGACGAGGCCAAGTGGGGTTTTGCGGTGATCGAGCATTCGCTCTGGCACGCCATCCCTCATCATTTACGCAAAGTCGACAAGGCCCTGCATGAAGCCACCGGCCTGCACCTGCCACTGGAGGCCGCGCCGATCCGCTTTGCCTCGTGGATGGGCGGTGATCGCGATGGCAACCCCAATGTCACCGCCCCGGTCACCCGCGAGGTGCTGTTGCTGGCGCGCTGGATGGCCGCTGACCTGTTTCTGCGCGATATCGATGCCCTGGCCTCCGAGTTGTCCATGCAACAGGCCAGCGAGGCGCTGAGGGCCAAGGTCGGCGATTCTGCCGAGCCTTACCGGGCGCTGCTCAAGCAGTTGCGCGATCGCTTGCGCGAAACTCGTGCCTGGGCGCACAGCGCCTTGCAGTCGCCGCAAACACCGTCGTCTTTGGTGTTGCAGCATAACCATGACCTGTTCGAGCCCCTGCACCTGTGTTTCGAGTCGTTGCATGCCTGTGGCATGGGGGTGATCGCCAATGGCCCGTTGCTCGACTGCCTGCGCCGGGCAGTGACCTTCGGCCTGTTTCTGGTCCGTCTGGATGTCCGCCAGGATGCCGCCCGGCATACCGCAGCCCTCAGTGAGATCACCGAGTACCTGGGCCTGGGACGTTATGCCGACTGGGACGAAGACGCACGAATCGCTTTCCTGCAGCAGGAACTCAACAGTCGGCGGCCGCTGCTGCCGGGCTATTTCAAGCCGCAGGCCGAGACTGCCGAAGTGCTCGCCACCTGTCGCGAGATTGCTGCCGCTCCTGCTGCGTCCCTCGGCTCTTATGTGATTTCCATGGCCGGTGCCGCCTCCGATGTGCTCGCCGTGCAATTGCTGCTCAAGGAAGCCGGTGTGCTACGGCCGATGCGCGTGGTGCCGCTGTTTGAAACCCTCGCCGACCTTGATAACGCCGGCCCGGTGATGGAGCGCCTGCTGGGCTTGCCGGGCTACCGCAGCGCCCTGCATGGCCCGCAGGAAGTGATGATCGGCTACTCCGACTCGGCCAAGGACGCTGGCACCACGGCAGCTGCCTGGGCCCAGTACCGCGCCCAGGAAACGCTGGTGCGCATCTGCCGCGAACAGGAGGTCGAGTTGCTGCTGTTCCATGGCCGCGGTGGCACCGTCGGGCGTGGCGGTGGTCCGGCTCATGCGGCGATCCTGTCGCAACCGCCGGGTTCGGTGGCGGGGCGTTTCCGTACCACCGAACAGGGCGAGATGATCCGCTTCAAGTTCGGCCTGCCGGACATCGCCGAACAGAATCTGAACCTGTACCTGGCGGCGGTCCTTGAAGCGACCTTGCTACCGCCACCCCCGCCGCAGCCAGCCTGGCGTGCGTTGATGGACGAACTGGCCGCCGACGGGGTCAAGGCCTACCGTGGCGTGGTGCGCGACAACCCTGAGTTCGTCGAGTATTTCCGCCAGTCCACTCCAGAACAGGAACTGGGGCGTTTACCCTTGGGCAGCCGCCCGGCCAAACGCCGTGCCGGCGGTATCGAAAGCCTGCGGGCGATTCCGTGGATTTTCGGCTGGACCCAGACCCGTCTGATGCTCCCGGCCTGGCTCGGCTGGGAGGCCGCCTTGAACAACGCCTTGCGTAGAGGACAAGGTGAACTGCTGGCCGAGATGCGTGAACAGTGGCCATTCTTCCGTACCCGCATCGACATGCTGGAAATGGTCCTGGCCAAGGCCGATGCGGAAATCGCCCGCTCCTACGACGAACGTCTAGTGCAACCAGAACTGCGACCTTTGGGTGCACATTTGCGCGACCTATTGTCGCAGGCGTGCCAGGTGGTGCTGGGCCTGACCGGGCAGCCGGTGCTACTGGCGCACAGCCCGGAGACCCTGGAATTCATCCGTCTGCGCAACACCTACCTGGACCCGCTACATCTATTGCAGGCTGAGCTGCTGGCGCGGTCGCGCCAGCGCGAAGCCGCTCTGGATAGCCCGCTGGAGCAGGCTCTGCTGGTCACTGTGGCGGGCATCGCGGCGGGTTTGCGCAACACCGGTTGAGATAAATCGCCGCACCGCCGAGGGGCTGCAAAGAGAGGGGAGAATGCTTGCAAAGCAACAGGTTGCGCTCGGCGCAACCTGTGCTTTGCAACGCTGAGGTGTGTGGGTTTTTCCGACTTTCGACCGCTTGTGTGGCTTGAAGGCGCTGTGTATCTTGAGCAGCCTTTTGACCGATTTGTGGTCATGACCCAATTCCGGACTTGGCCCTCTGCGCCGACTCCATTGATTTGCTTACAAAAATGAGGAGCACAATATGCGCGTGATTCTGCTGGGAGCTCCCGGGGCCGGTAAAGGTACTCAGGCAAAGTTCATCACCGAAAAATTCGCCATTCCACAGATCTCCACCGGTGACATGCTGCGCGCCGCTGTCAAGGCCGGCACCCCGCTGGGCCTGGAAGCCAAGGCGATCATGGACGCTGGCAAGCTGGTTTCCGACGAGCTGATCATCAACCTGGTCAAGGACCGTATCGCCCAGCCTGACTGCGCCAACGGTTTCCTCTTCGACGGTTTCCCACGCACCATTCCTCAGGCTGAAGCCCTGGTGACTGCTGGTGTGCAGCTGGATGCCGTGGTTGAAATCGCCGTTGAAGACGAAGAGATCGTTCAGCGTATTGCCGGTCGTCGCGTTCACGAAGGTTCGGGCCGCGTTTACCACGTGGTTTACAACCCGCCGAAGGTTGAAGGCAAGGACGATGAAACCGGTGAAGCACTGGTTCAGCGTAAAGACGACACCGAAGAAACCGTGCGTCATCGCCTGGCGGTTTACCACGAGCAGACCAAGCCACTGGTAGACTTCTACCAGAAGCTGTCGGCTGCCAATGGCGGCAAGCCGAAGTACGCCCATATCGAAGGCGTCGGTTCGGTTGATGCCATCACTACCAAGGTGCTGGCAGCCCTGAGCTGATTGCGACTTGATAGTGCAGACAACGGCCCGCTTGCGGGCCGTTGTTGTTTATAATGCCGCTCTTTTTTCTTTCGCCTGGATACACCGATGACCACCTTGCTGGCCCTGGATACCGCCACTGAAGCCTGCTCCGTTGCCTTGCTGCATGACGGCAAGGTTTCCAGCCATTACGAGGTGATCCCGCGCCTGCATGCACAAAAGCTGCTACCGATGATCCAGCAGTTGCTGGCCGACGCAGGCACCACCCTGGCGGCGGTCGATGCGATTGCCTTCGGCCGTGGACCGGGCGCTTTCACCGGCGTGCGCATCGCCATTGGTGTGGTTCAAGGCCTGGCTTTTGCCCTTGAGCGCCCGGTGTTGCCGGTGTCCAACCTCGCGGTACTGGCCCAGCGTGCCTTGCGTGAGCAGGGTGTAAGCCAGGTTGCGGCGGCCATCGATGCGCGCATGGATGAGGTGTATTGGGGCTGCTATCAGAACGTCGGCGGCGAAATGCGCCTGCTGGGCAGCGAAGCGGTGCTGGCACCCGAGCGTGCGGTTCTGCCTGAGGGCGCCAGCGGCGAATGGTTTGGCGCCGGCACGGGTTGGGGCTACGCTGAGCGTATTGCGGTGGCGCCGAGCGGCCAGGATGCCAGCCTGCTGCCACATGCCCAGGACCTGCTGACCCTGGCTACCTTCGCCTGGCAACGCGGCGAGGCCATCGCCGCCGACCAGGCGCAGCCGGTCTACCTGCGCGACAACGTGGCGACCCCGAAAGCGCGCTGAGTGTTGTTCGTCGGTTATTCCCAGGCCAAATAAAACCTTTTGCCCGAACTGTGGTCCAGTTATCAGTCGGGCATTAGCGAAGGTTCGCGGGTGCTGCTAAATTGCCATCATCGCTCCTGAGAAGATCGCCATGCGTATCGACGGATTTTCCTCACAGTCCTATCCGATCAAACGGGCCCCGCGCAAAGCGCCGGTGCGCAGCGATGACGTGGACGAGGATCTGCCCGGCGAGTTCGAAGTGCAGCCCCAGGCCAGCACTGGTCAGGCCCGCAGCGGTGGACTGCCTGCGCGGCAGCAGGACATGATCTTTCCTCGGGCGCGCAACAAACGCACCGCCCAGGCCCTGACCAGCTACCTGACCACCGCAGGTTTTGTCGACTGGGAGATGGAAGTGCTGGGGTTGGACCTGTACATTTGATGGATGAGTCTGTCCACATTTCCCTATTTTCTCGGTTGTCCCTCCTGGAGTGAAAACGCCTGGCGCGAGTACCTGTACCCGGCGGACGCTAAAACCGGCGAGTTTCTCGGCCTCTACAGCCAGGTTTTCAATGCCGTAGAAGGCAACACCACCTTTTATGCCCGACCGGCCCCGGCGACGATCGAACGCTGGGCGCAGATCATGCCCGCGCACTTTCGATTCACCGCCAAGTTCCCCGGCGATATCAGCCACGGCGGTGACTTGCGCGGGCAGTTGGTCGCGGCGCAGACCTTCATTGAACTGCTCAAGCCGCTGGGATCACGGGTGGCGCCTTACTGGCTGCAATTGCCGGCGACCTTCGGCCCGGCGCGGATCGCCGAACTGGTCGCTTTTCTCGATGAAGTCGATGTGCCTGTCGCGGTCGAAGTGCGCAACCCTGCGTTCTTCGCCAAGGGCGATGAAGAGCGCCTGCTCAATCGCTTGCTGCAGGGGCGAGGGGTCGAGCGTATCTGCCTGGATCCGCGTGCACTGTTCAGCTGTACCTCGACGGATCCGGGCGTGCTCCATGCCCAATCGAAAAAGCCGCGGGTACCGCCACGGCCCACCGCCTTCAGTCAGCATCCGCAGGTGCGCTTTATCGGCCATCCGCAACTGGCGGCCAATGAACCGTTTCTACTGCCATGGATAGACAAGGTGGCCACGTGGATCGGGGAAGGGCGCAGCCCCTACGTTTTCCTGCATACTGCCGATAATCGCCTGGCCGCTGCCCTGGCGCAGCGTTTCCATCGGGGCCTGATGGAACGTCTGCCGGGATTGCCGGCCTTGCCTGAACTGGACAGGGCGCCTGAAGCCGAACAACTCGGCTTGCTCTGAACGCGTCCTGCCGCCTGCCCGGGAGTCGTGATCATGGATGTGCAAACCCTGCGTGCCGAAGCCTTCAAAGCCCTGCATGAACGCGAGCGAGCGTTCGTCATTGCCAATCCCTGGGACGCCGGGTCCGCCAAGCTGCTGGCCAGCCTCGGCTTCGAGGCGCTGGCCACCACCAGTGCCGGTCTGGCCTTCTCCTTGGGGCGTCCGGACGCCGAAGGCGCCATGACGCTGGAAGAAACCCTGGTTAATGTCCGCGCCATTGTCGATGCCACGGCGCTGCCGGTGGCGGCCGACCTTGAAAACGGCTTCAGCGATGACCCCAAAGGCTGCGCCGAGGCAATTCTGCAGGGCGCGCAGGCGGGTTTGGTGGGCGGCTCCATCGAGGATGCCAGCGGCAATCCCGATGAGCCGATCTACAGCTTCCACCACGCGGTGGAGCGGGTTGAAGCGGCGGTGGTTGCTGCGCGCAGTCTGGACTTCCCCTTCATGCTCTGCGCCCGCGCGGAAAACCTGCTGCACGGGCGCATGGACCTGGACGACACCATTGCTCGCCTGCAGGCTTTTGCCGAAGCCGGGGCGGATGTCCTGTATGCCCCGGGATTACGCACGGCAAATGAAATACGGGCGGTGGTCCAGGCGGTCGCGCCCAAGCCTGTGAACGTGCTGATGGGCATGCGTGGCGTGAACTTGAGCGTCAACCAGTTGCAGGACCTGGGTGTGCGGCGCATCAGTGTCGGCTCGTCGCTGATGCGTGCAGCCTACGGCGCGTTTTACCGGGGCGCCGAGGAAATCCTGGGCCAGGGCACCTTTACCTATGGCGAACAGGCAATGCCGTTCGATCAGTTGAACCCGCTGTTCAGGCGTTGATCGCTTGCTGCTGAGGCTCAGGCGGCGATGCGTACGTTGTTCAACACGACCGGACGGGCCCAGCGGGTGTCGAAGTCGAGTGCCGATTGCTGGGCCACCAGGGTCGGTTCGTCGAACGGTTCAGGGGCTTTGTCCAGCAGCTCTGTCTCGAACTCGGCGATTGGCAGGTACAGCGCTTTTGGTGCTGGCGCAGGTCCCGGTTCAGGCAGTGGATGGCCCTGACTCATGACCACTGGGCGAACCCAGGTATTGCTGATATCCAGCTGGCGCTGTTGTTCGATCAGTTCAACGTCGCTGAACGGTGGCGCGAGTTTTTCCAGCAGTTGCGGTTCCAACTCGGCGATCGGCAGGAACAAAGGTTCAGGCGGGGCGATCTCGGTATCCTGGACATTGCACAGGCGCTGCGTATGAATCTGCGTCAGGACCCGGCTGCCGCCCAGTGGCTCACCTGTTGCCTTGTCGAATTGCTCGACGGCGACGCTGTCTGCTGGCTTGCCTTGTTCCTGTTGCTCGGCCAGGGCGCGAGCAAAAAAATCCTGCCACAGGTGGCTGACGCCGCCCAGTGCCTGGGTATTGTGCCGGCCATAATCGCCAACGGGCGATAGGTAACCTGAGCTGAGCTGAAGAATGTCGGTCATGGCAGTCGCGGGCCGTGAAGGTCTGGCAAAATAGCGAATACTTCGTATATCGGCCGTGGCCGGCGATCATTTAATTTTTTTGAGTACAGGATTTGAAGGTGGAGCAACTGGCGGACGGCGGTATCCGGGTCGAGGCACTGACAGCCGATTATCAGGCCAAGGCTCAAGAGTGGGCGCAGCGCCTGGACTTGCCTGTGGCGGACGATAACGCCGCGTTTGCTGTGCAGGTCGGCGAAAGCGGCCTGCAGATCCAGCAGCTCGGACCGCAGGCGCCTGGCCCGGTACGTGTCGACTTTGTCGAAGGCGCGGCAGCGCACCGGCGGGTGTTCGGTGGCGGCAGCGGGCAGATGATTGCCAAGGCCGTGGGCATTGCCCAGGGTGTGCGCCCGCAGGTGCTCGATGCCACGGCGGGGCTGGGTAAGGATGCTTTCGTATTGGCCAGCCTGGGTTGCCAGATGACTCTGATCGAGCGCCAGCCGCTGGTTGCCGCGCTGCTTGAGGACGGCCTGGCAAGGGCTGCGACGGACGCCGAGGTCGGCCCGATCGTTGCGCGCATGCAGCTGCTAACCGGTAACGCCATCGAGCGCATGCGCAACTGGCAAGGTGAGCCGCCACAGGTGATCTACCTGGACCCGATGTTTCCGCACCGCGACAAGAGCGCGCTGGTGAAAAAGGAAATGCGCGTGTTCCGCCCCTTGGTCGGCGATGACCTCGACGCGCCCGCGCTGCTCGAAGCCGCCCTGGCCCTGGCCAGCCACCGGGTAGTGGTCAAGCGCCCGCGCAAGGCGCCGATCATCGACGGCCCCAAGCCCAGCCACAGCCTGGAAGGCAAGTCGAGCCGCTACGACATCTACCCGAAAAAAGCCCTCAAGGGCTGATCAGGGCCGATAGGCGCGCATGAACATCTTCACCACTTCTTCGACATGGGCCTGGGCGGCGTCGGCGTCCAGGGCCGGGGCGTAGCCGAGCAGCAGGCGATAGTTCGGCGCGCCCTTGAGCAGGCAGAAGAAGTGTTCCGCCGCCCGCTCCGGATGCTCGATACGCAGCAGGCCGCGCTGGTCGACACGCTGCAGCAGCACTTCCATCTCCCGCAGGACCCGCAACGGGCCGGCTTCGAAGAAGATCTGGCTGAGCTTGGGGTCCTGAGTGCCGAGGGTCATGATCAGCCGGGTCAGTTGCACTGACTGGTCGCTGCTGATCAGCGCCTGGAAACCACAACCGATATTGAGCAGCACCTGCTCCAGCGGCACGCCGTCGGGCAACTCGAAGATCAGCTCTGGTAGCTGCACCGTACAGGTGGCCGAGATCGCTGCAGTGAACAGCGTCTCCTTGTCGTTGAAGTGGCTGTAGACCGTCAATTTTGAAACACCTGCCGCTGTCGCGACCGCATCCATGCTGGTGCTGGCATAGCCAAGCGTAAGAAACAGCTGCTTGGCCGCTTCGAGAATGGCCTGGCGCTTTGCCAGGTCTTTGGGCCGGCCGGGGCCGACGGGAGCGGTGAGATCGTTGGGCATGGGTAACTTGTACAGATTCCGGTAAGTGCACATGGTACATCGCCGCCCCCTGTGGGGCAGGCAGATATCGTCATAACGAAAGCCTGTTAATGCGTTTTTTCTCTTGGCCTGACGCTTCCCCGGTGGAGTTCACTGATTTAATATACTCGCCAGTATAAATATTCAAAGCGTCACTCGCGAAAGGTCATTCATCATGTTGCGCCATGCCTTGTCCCTCGCTCTGCCTGTCGGTCTTGCCTTGCTGCTCGCTGCGTGCGGGCAGGAAAGTGCGCCGCAGACTTCCCTGCGCCCCGCCATGGTGGTGCAGCCGCAACCGGCCAGCGCCGCTGCCGACAGCTACCCGGGCGAGGTGCGGGCGCGACTCGAGCCAGAGCTGGCGTTCCGGATCGGCGGCAAGGTCAGCAAACGCCTGGTCGAGGAGGGGCAGCGGGTCAAGGCCGAGCAACCGTTGGCCGAACTCGACCCGCAGGATGTGCGCCTGCAGCTGGAGGCCAGCCGTGCGCAACTGGCCGCGGCCGAAGCCAACCTGAACCTGGTCAAGGCCGAGCGTGACCGCTACAAGACCCTGCTGGATCGGCAGATGGTCAGCCGTTCCCAGTACGACAACAGCGAAAACCTCTACCGAGCCGGTCTCGCCCGGCTCAAACAGGTGCGTGCCGAATTTGACGTGGCCGGTAACCAGGCTGAATACGCCGTGCTGCGCGCCTCGCAGGACGGGGTGATCGCCAAGCGTCAGGTCGAAGTCGGCCAGGTGGTTGCCGCCGGTCAGACCGTGTTCACCCTGGCCACCGATGGCGAGCGCGAGGTGTTGATCGGCCTGCCGGAGCAGCAATTCGGGCGCTTCAAGGTCGGCCAGCCGGTGTCGGTCGAGCTGTGGTCGCAACCGGATCAACGCTTCAACGGACGCATTCGCGAACTGTCACCGTCGGCCGATCCGCGTTCGCGGACCTACGCCGCACGGATCGCCTTCAGCGCTGGCAAGGTACCGGCTGAGCTTGGCCAGAGCGCCCGGGTGTTCATCCAGCATGCCGAACAGGTGCCGCTGTCGGTGCCGCTGTCGGCGCTGACAGCCGAGAACGGCCAGACCTACGTCTGGCGCGTGGATGCCAACAACACCCTCAAGCGCGTCCCGGTGCGTGTGGGCGCCTATGGCGAAAACACTGTGCCGGTGCTCGAAGGCCTCAATGCTTCGGACTGGGTAGTGGCGGCCGGCGTGCATGTGCTCCAGGAGGGGCAACAGGTGCGTCCGGTGGATCGTTCCAATCGTGTGGTGAATCTGGCGGCCAAGGAGTAAGTCCCGATGGGTTTCAACCTTTCCGCCTGGGCCCTGCGCAATCGGCAGATTGTGCTGTTCCTGATGATTCTGCTGGCTGTGGTCGGCGCCTTGTCCTACACCAAGCTGGGGCAGAGCGAAGACCCGCCTTTCACCTTCAAGGCCATGGTGATCCGCACCAACTGGCCGGGGGCCAGCGCCGAGGAAGTCTCGCGCCAGGTGACCGAACGCATCGAAAAGAAGCTGATGGAGACCGGTGAGTACGAGAAGATCGTGTCGTTCTCCCGCCCGGGTGAGTCGCAGGTCACCTTCATGGCGCGCGACTCCATGCACTCGGCCGATATCCCCGAGCTGTGGTACCAGATCCGCAAGAAAGTCGCCGATATCCGGCATACCCTGCCGCCTGGTATTCAGGGGCCGTTTTTCAACGACGAGTTCGGCACCACCTTCGGCAATATCTACGCGCTGACCGGCGCAGGCTTCGATTATGCCGTGCTCAAGGACTACGCCGACCGTGTGCAGATTCAACTGCAGCGGGTCAAGGACGTGGGCAAGGTCGAGCTGCTTGGCTTGCAGGACGAAAAGATCTGGATCGAGCTGTCCAACCTCAAGTTGGCCACCCTCGGCTTACCGCTGGCGGCGGTGCAGCAGGCCCTGGAAGAGCAGAACGCGGTCAGTACCGCCGGTTTCTTCGAGACCCCCAGCGAGCGCTTGCAGCTACGGGTAAGCGGACGCTTCGACACGGTCGAGCAGATCGAGCAGTTCCCGATCCGGGTGGGCGACCGCACGTTCCGCATCGGTGATGTGGCGCAGGTGCGCCGCGGCTTCAATGACCCACCCGCACCGCGTATGCGTTTCATGGGCGAGGATGCCCTTGGCCTTGCCGTGTCGATGAAACCCGGTGGCGATATTCTGGTGCTGGGCAAGGCACTGGAGGCCGAGTTCGCCCGCATTGCCCATAATCTTCCGGCCGGCATGGAGCTGCGCAAGGTTTCCGATCAGCCTGCAGCGGTGAAGACCGGGGTGGGTGAGTTCGTCCAGGTGCTGGTCGAGGCCCTGGCGATCGTGTTGCTGGTGAGTTTCTTCTCCCTCGGCATGCGCACCGGCCTGGTGGTGGCCCTGGCCATTCCACTGGTGCTGGCGATGACTTTCGCCACCATGTATTACCTGGGGATCGGCCTGCACAAGATTTCCCTCGGGGCCTTGGTACTGGCCCTGGGCCTGCTGGTGGACGACGCGATCATTGCTGTGGAGATGATGGCGATCAAGATGGAGCAGGGCTTCGACCGCATCAAGGCGGCGAGCTATGCCTGGACCAGCACGGCGTTCCCGATGCTCACCGGCACCCTGATCACCGCCGCGGGCTTTTTGCCGATCGCCACGGCGCAGTCCAGTACCGGTGAGTACACCCGTTCGATCTTCCAGGTGGTGACCATTGCCCTGATTGCCTCGTGGATTGCTGCGGTGGTGTTTGTGCCGTATCTGGGCGAGCGCCTGTTGCCGGACCTGGCCAAGCGGCATGTGGCCAAGCACGGCACTGCCGAAGGCGGACCTGACCCGTACGGCACGCCGTTCTACCAGCGCGTGCGGCGTCTGGTCGGCTGGTGTGTGGAGCGGCGCAAGACGGTGATCGTGGCGACCATCGCCCTGTTCATCGGCAGCATCCTGTTGTTCCGTTTCGTGCCCCAGCAGTTCTTCCCGGCATCCGGGCGGCTGGAGCTGATGGTCGACCTGAAGCTGGCCGAAGGCGCGTCGTTGAGCAACACCGCCGAGCAGGTCAAACGCCTGGAGGCGATGCTCAAAGAGCGCGCCGGTATCGATAACTATGTGGCCTATGTCGGCACCGGTTCACCGCGCTTCTACCTGCCGCTGGACCAGCAACTGCCGGCCGCCAGCTTTGCCCAGTTCGTGGTGCTGGCCAAGACCATCGAAGAACGTGAAGCGCTGCGCAGCTGGTTGATCGCCACCCTCGATGAGCAGTTCCCTGACATGCGCTCGCGGGTCACCCGTCTGGAGAACGGCCCGCCTGTGGGCTATCCGGTGCAGTTCCGGGTGACCGGTGAACACATCGAGCAGGTCCGTGCCCTGGCCCGCAAGGTGGCGGCCAAGGTGCGCGAGAACCCGCATGTGGTCAACGTGCACCTGGACTGGGAAGAACCGAGCAAGGTGGTTTACCTCAACATCGACCAGGACCGCGCCCGCGCCCTCGGGGTGAGTACGGCCAACCTGGCCAAGTTCCTGCAGAGCTCGCTGACCGGCTCTTCGGTCAGCCAGTTCCGCGAAGACAACGAACTGATCGAGATCCTCCTGCGCGGCACCCGCCAGGAGCGTACCGAGCTTGCCAATCTACCGAGCCTGGCGGTGCCGACCGACAAAGGCCAAAGCGTGGCGCTGTCGCAGGTGGCAACGCTGGAATACGGGTTTGAAGAGGGCATCATCTGGCACCGCAACCGCCTGCCTAACGTTACCGTTCGGGCTGATATCTACGGCAAGGAGCAGCCGGTGACACTGGTCAAGCAGATCCTGCCGACCCTGGATTCGGTGCGTGCCGAACTGCCGGACGGTTATCTGCTGGAAGTGGGTGGCACGGTGGAAGACTCCACGCGCGGACAGAAGTCGGTGAATGCCGGTGTACCACTGTTCATCGTGGTGGTGCTGACCCTGCTGATGCTGCAACTGCGCAGCTTCTCGCGCACGGTGATGGTGTTCCTCACCGCGCCCTTGGGCTTGATCGGGGTGACCTTGTTCCTGCTGGTGTTCCGTCAGCCCTTCGGCTTTGTGGCGATGCTCGGGACGATTGCGCTGTCGGGGATGATCATGCGCAACTCGGTGATTCTGGTCGATCAGATCGAGCAGGACATTGCTGCCGGGCTGGACCGCTGGCAGGCGATCATCGAGGCGACGGTACGGCGCTTCCGCCCGATTGTGCTGACCGCGCTGGCGGCGGTACTGGCGATGATCCCGCTGTCGCGCAGCGTGTTCTTCGGGCCGATGGCGGTGGCGATCATGGGCGGGCTGATAGTGGCGACGGCGTTGACGCTGCTGTTTTTGCCGGCGCTGTATGCCGCTTGGTTCAGGGTGAAGAAAGGTTGAATCGCGGGGCAAGCCCGCTCCCACCGGGGTATAGCAGCCCTTGGTGGGAGCGGGCTTGCCCCGCGATAGGTTACAACGCGCCAAACACCTTCTTGGCCAGCCCGGTCGCTGCCGCGGCCGGATTCTGGCGAATGCTTTCTTCCTGCTTGGCGATCATTTCGAACAGGCCATTGAGCGCCTGCTCGGTCACGTAGCCTTCGACATTGGCATTCTTGGCATCCAGCACGCCCAAGGTCGCAGCCTGCCCGGCAAAGCTGTTGTACTGCTGGGCCAGACCCACCTGATCGGTGGCCTTCTTGACGATTGGCAGGAACTTGGCGCGGATCTGCTCGCGGCTGGTCTTGCTCAGGTACTGGGTAGCCGAGTCGTTACCGCCGGCGAGAATGCCCTTGGCATCATCGACAGTCATTTTCTTCACGGCATCGACCAATAGCGCCTGAGCCTGAGGCACCGCAGCCTCCGCAGCCTGGTTCATGCTGGCCTCCAGCTGGTCGACCTGGGCCCCCATGCCGAACTGCTTCATTTTCTTCGCCACTTTGCCGAGGCTACCCGGCAGTTCGATGCGCACCTCCGGGTTACTGCTGAAACCACCGGGCGTACCCAGTTGTTTCACGGCAACCTGGGCGCCTTGGGTCAGGGCGTCTTTCAGACCGCCAGTGGCGTCTTTCTGCGACAGGTCGCCGAGCGACAACGCCAGCGCGCTGGCCGACAGCAGCAGGCCGGCGCACAGGCCGGTGAAGGTGAGAGCGGGGCGGAACATGGCAGCATCCTTATCAGTGGTCAGAACGGGCTATCAGCGAACGGCATCGACCTTGATGCGCAGCGACTGCTGGTCGTTGCCATCAAGCGTTACGCCATGGTGTTCGGTGTTGATGAACAGCAGCTTGCCGTCCAGTTCGATCCGCGCGCTGATCGCGTAGCGATGGCCAGGCTTGACCTGGGCCGGGTCGTAAGTCAGGTGGAAAGGCAGCGGGACGTTGCCCTTTACCGGGCCATTCTGGCTGGCCAGGGTCACTGCCGGGGCATCCATCAGCGAAACGTCCTGCAGGCTGACGCTCAACGTGGCGGCAGGCGGCAGGGCAATACGCTGCAGGTAGAAGACTTCGCCGTCGAGGCTGGCCTTGGGCGCTGGCGGGTTGCTGCTGCAGGCGGCGAGCAGGCTGCCAAGCAGGATCAGGGTCAGTTTTTTCATCACTAGCTCCTTTAAACCGGGGATTCGGTGGTGTCTTCACTGCGGTGCAAGGCCACCTGGCGGATCGACAAACGTACCTCTGCCGACAGCACGCGCTTGGCCGCCCCTTCGGCCAGTTCGCTGAGTTTTGCGTGGTAACCGAGCTTGCCATTGGCATCCGGGCGCAGTACGCCTTGCTCGATCTGGGTCTGGATAAAGTGGCGGAACAGGGTTTTGTCGAAGAACTCCGGGGCGTTGAGGCCATGCAGGATCGACAGGCGCTGGGCCATGATCACGCACAGGTCTTCCAGCTCTTCGGCGCTTAGCGTGTGCTGGCCGCTGTTGAGCAGCAGCGCAGTGGCCATGTAGAAGCGCTGCAGGGTCTGGGTGATGGCCCGGGCCAGCAGGGTCAGCAGCACGAACTGGCGCGAGCTTGGCGCCGGGCGCAGGTACACGCCGTTCTCGTAGCGCAGCAGGCCCTGTTCGACAAAGGCGTCCAGCCACTGGTCGATGACGGCGTCCAGTTCTTCCAGCTCCCAGCGGATGAACAGTTCTGATTGCAGGTACGGGTACAGCGCCCGGGTGTACTGCAGGATCAGCTCGCGGCTCATGCGCGAGCTGCTCTGGAAGAAACTGGCCAGCAATGCCGGCAGGGCAAAGATGTGCAGGACGTTGTTGCGGTAATAGGTCATCAGCACCGCATTCTGTTCGTCCAGGTACAGAATCCGGCCCAGCGCGTCGCTTTGCTCGGCCAGCAGGCCCATGCCTTTGACGTGGCTGATCAGGGCCAGGCCGTCACCTTCCGGCAGGGTGGTGTGCGGCGAGTAGGGTACTTTGCGCAGTAACGCCAGGTACAGGTCCAGGACTCGCGCCAGGGCACGCTCATCCAGGGCCAGGCGGCTGGTCGAGAGCAGCGCCAGGGCGACCAGGTTGACCGGGTTGATCGCCGCCGCCTCATTGAGATGACGCGCGACCTTTTCACCCAAACGCGAGGTGGTTTCGTTGAGCCAGGCCGGACGGAATTGCGGGGCATGAGTCTGTTCGCGCCAGCCGGGCTGCTGCTGGTCGAGGAAGGCGCCGAGACGGATCGGTTCGCCGAAGTTCACCGCCACCTGGCCGAAGCGCTGTTTGAGCGCGCCGATGACTTTGAAGATGTCGAAGATCGACTCTTTCTTCTTGCTCGCGCCACGCAGCTCACCCAGGTAGGTGCGGCCTTCAAGCACGCGTTCGTAGCCGATGTACACCGGTACGAAGACGATCGGCGTGCGCGATGAGCGCAGGTAGCTGCGCAGGGTGATGGCGAGCATGCCGGTTTTCGGTTGCAGCATGCGCCCGGTACGCGAGCGGCCGCCTTCGACGAAGTACTCGACCGGGAAGCCCTTGGTGAACAGGGTATGCAGGTACTCGTTGAACACCGCGGTGTACAGCGGGTTGCCCTTGAAGGTGCGGCGCATGAAAAACGCCCCGCCGCGGCGCAGCAGGCCACCGATCACCGGCATGTTGAGGTTGATCCCGGCAGCGATGTGCGGCGGGGTCAGGCCATTGCGGAACAGCAGGTAGGAGAGCAGCAGGTAGTCCATATGACTGCGGTGGCAGGGCACGTAGATGACTTCGTGACCCGGAGCGATGCCCTGGACCTGCTCGATATGGTTGACCTTGATGCCGTCGTAGATCTTGTTCCAGAACCAGCTGAGCACCACCTCAAGGAAGCGGATGGCGGTATAGGTGTAGTCCGAGGCGATCTCGTTGCCATAGCGCAGGGCCTGGGCCTCGGCCTTGGCCAGGGGGATCTTCTCGCGTTCGGCCTCGTCGGCGATGGCCTGACGCACCAGCGGATCGTGGACCAGGCCTTTGACCAGGTTGCGCCGGTGCGAAATGTCCGGGCCGATGACCGCGGTCTTGAGGTTGCGAAAGTGCACGCGCAGCATGCGCTGGGCCATGCGCACGGTACGTTCGTGGCCTTTGTCGTGCTCGACCAGCTCGCGCAGGTGAATCGGCGCCGAGAACTGCACGCGGGTCTTGCGCCCGAGGATCAGCACGGTCAGCAGCCGGCGCAAACGCCCGGTCACCGCCCAGCTGTCGGCAAACAGCAGTTTCCAGGGGCTGGACTCACTGGCCGGCGACTGGCCCCAGAACACGCTGACCGGAATGATCTGCGCATCTTCCTCGGCATGCTGGCTGATCGCACTGACCAGCCGCGACAAGGTCGGCGGGGCGCCACGTTTGTCCTGACGGCCAAGCCAGTCGGGCTCGGGGGTCAGGTAGAAAAACGCGGCGGGTTCCTGCAGGGTACCGACGGCTACCGGTAACACCGGGCGCGGCAGTCCGGCCTTGCTGCATTCGCGATCGAGTACCGCCAGATCGGTCAACGACGGCGATTGCAGGGCATAGAACACCGGTCGGCTGCGATCCAGGTTCAGGGTAAAGGACGACTGGTTGATGGTCTCGGAGCGAACCCACAGGTACAACAGGCGACGCAGGGCGCCAAAGATCAGGCGGCGCAGGGGGGAACGGGTCATACAGTGTGTGCTCTGGGTGAGTTTTTCGAGTAATTGCTCAGCCGGTTAGTGTGACGTATCTGCGCATGTTCAGCAAAATCTCGGGCCGTCATAAAAAATATTTCAAGCCTGACATATACTCGGTCCGCAGCTTGCAGGCGTAATCCTCAAGCTGCGTCGGCGGGGGAAGGTGATCCTCCGCTTGCAAGGCGATTCCAAAATAAAAACCCGGAGTAGTGCAGATGTCGTCTCGTGAGACTGGAAGTGTAAAGTGGTTCAATGACGCCAAAGGTTATGGCTTCATTCAGCGTGAAGGTGGCGCCGATGTGTTCGTTCACTACCGTGCCATTCGCGGTGAGGGGCATCGCACCCTGATCGAAGGGCAGCAGGTCGAATACAGTCTGACGCAGGGCCAGAAAGGCCTGCAGGCAGAAGATGTAATCGGCCTGTAAGTGCCGGGCCACGGGCCTTGAGCCTGGGCCCAACAGCGAAAAGGCCCGTCGCCGGACGACCGGGACGGGCCTTTTCGTAGAGCCGGCTTCAGCTGGTACGCCAGGTGATTTCCTCTTCACCGTCGGCACTGATGCGGATCCAGCGATCGGCATCCTCTTCACCTTCTTCCTCGACCCAGCTGCCCGGTGCACAACGTACTTCGACGTTCAGTGCAGCGAAGGCGGCGCGCGCGCAGGCGATGTCGTCATCCCACGGAGTCTGGTCGCTCTCCAGGTAAAGACTGTTCCATTTGCCTACAGCCTTCGGTAACCAGGTAACCGGAATGTTACCGGCCTTGCACTTGTAGGTCTGGCCTTTCTGCTGCCAGTCGCTGCAAGGGCCCAGTGCTTCGGTGAGCCAGGCAGCGATCTGTTTATGGTCGACGTCGGCGTCTTTGAGGTAAATCTCGATATCGGGTTGGCGCATGGGGGGCTCCGGGTGTGCTCAGTCTTGGCGCACGAAGTAATCGTAACGCATCGATACCGTGACCTCGAAAGGCTCGGCCTGCTCGATGACGCGGGCGCGTTTTTCTGCGCTGGCACGCCAGCCATGAGGGGTCATGGCCAGCAGGTCGGCGCGGGACTTGCCATCGACAAGGCTCAGGCTGAACTTCAGGGTTTCGCTGTGGGCGTGCTGCATGCCGGCCGGGACCAGCGCCAGGTGCTTGTCGTCGGCGTAGTCGCGCACTTCATCATAGAGCTTGTGACGCAGCTCGATCAGGTGCTCGTTGGTCGGACCAACGCGCATCAGGCCGCCACCCGGGGCGAGCAGGCGCAGGGCCTCCTGCCAGTCGAGAGGGCTGAAGACACTGGCGAGGAACTGGCAGCTGGCATCGGCCAGCGGCACGCGGGCCATGCTCGCCACCAGCCAGGTCACTGCCGGATTGCGTTTGCAGGCACGTTTGACCGCCTCGCGGGAGATGTCCAGGGCATAGCCGTCGGCTGCGGGCAGCGCCTCGGCGATCTGCGCGGTGTAGTAGCCCTCGCCGCAGCCGATATCCAGCCAGCGCGCAGGGGCGCGCTCGGCGGCCAGTTCAGCCAGGCGACGGGCGACCGGGGCATAGTGCCCGGCATTGAGAAAGTCGCGGCGGGCCTCGACCATGGCCTGGTTGTCGCCCGGGTCGCGGCTGTTCTTGTGCTGCACCGGCAGCAGGTTCAGGTAACCCTGGCGGGCCCGGTCGAAACGGTGCCCGGCCGGGCAGGCGACACCGTTGTCGACCGCACTCAGGGCTGCGCTGCAGAGTGGGCAGGTGAGCATCAGGCGAGCAACCGGGTCAGGGTCTGGTAGTAGATCTCGGTCAGCACATCGAGGTCACTGGCCAGAATCCGCTCGTTGACCTGGTGAATGGTGGCGTTGACCGGGCCCAGTTCGACCACCTGAGTGCCGAGGGTGGCAATGAAACGGCCATCGGAGGTGCCGCCGCTGGTCGACGCTTTGGTTTCGCGACCGGTGACCGCCTTGATGCTGGCCGACACCGCGTCGAGCAGGTCACCCGGCTCGGTCAGGAACGGCAGGCCGGACAGCGCCCAGTCTACGTGCCAGTCCAGCTGGTGCTTGTCGAGGATCGCCGCGACACGGGCTTGCAGGCCTTCGACGGTCGACTCGGTGGAAAAACGGAAGTTGAACAGCGCCGTCAGCTCACCCGGCACGACGTTGGTAGCGCCGGTGCCGGAGTTGAGGTTGGAAATCTGGAAGCTGGTCGGCGGGAAGAAGGCGTTGCCTTCGTCCCAATGCTCGGCGGCCAGTTCTGCCAGCGCCGGGGCGGCCAGGTGGATCGGGTTCCTGGCCAGGTGCGGATAGGCCACATGGCCCTGCACGCCGCGCACCGTCAGCTTGGCGCCGAGCGAGCCGCGACGGCCGTTTTTGACCACATCGCCGACCAGGCTGGTGCTCGACGGTTCGCCGACGATGCACCAGTCCAGGCGCTCCTTGCGCGCGGCCAGGCGTTCGATGACGGCCTTGGTGCCGTGGTGGGCCGGGCCTTCTTCGTCACTGGTGATCAGAAACGCGACCTTGCCGCGATGGTTCGGGTAATCGGCGACGAAGCGCTCGGTGGCCACGACCATGGCCGCCAGGCTGCCTTTCATGTCGGCCGCGCCACGGCCACAAAGCATGCCGTCGGCATCGATCAGGGCATCGAACGGATCGTTCTGCCAGGCTTGCACCGGGCCGGTGGGGACTACGTCGGTGTGACCGGCAAAGCACAGCACCGGACCTTCCTGGGTGCCGTGGGTGGCCCAGAAGTTGTCGACGTCTTCGATACGCATCGGCTCCAGCATGAAACCGGCATCGCCCAAGCGCTGCATCATCTGTTTCTGGCAGTCGGCGTCGACCGGGGTTACCGAGGGGCGACGGATCAGGTCGCAGGCCAGTTCTAGGGTAGGCGAGAGGTCGGCTGGGGCCGTCATTGAAGGAACTCCGGGGGCAAGGCAGGGCACGAATTCGAGGGGCGTTATCTTATAGCAAATCGATCAGATGAGGGTGGCCGGTGGGAACCAGTCCCCCGGTGGGAGCGGGCTTGCCCCGCGATGCGATGTGGCTGGCAGATCGCAATCGCGGGGCAAGCCCGCTCCCACCAGGGGGTAGTTCAGGAGGCCTGGGCGGGCTGGGCAGCATCCACCGGCTTGGGCAGCGACGACAGCATGGCCATGATCAGCGCCGCCAGGTACGGCAGCGACTGCACCAGCAGCATGGTCACCCAGAAGCGCATGTCATTGCTCGGCAACCCCTGAACCAGGTAGATGCCAGCCGCAGCACTCCACAGCAGCAACATGATGAACAGCTCTTCGCGGGCTTCGGAAAGCGCCACCAGCAAACCATGGCTGTCGGCGTTCTTCGGCGTGCGGAAGAACGGAATGCTGCTGGTGAAGAAGCCGTACAGCACCGCCTTGGCAATGGTGTGCGACAGGGCAAGACCGGCCAACGCCGCGGCAAAAGCGTCCTTCAGATTGACCCCGACCGCGCGGCGGTAGAGGAACACAATCTTGCCGACCTTGAACACGAACAGCGCCAGCGGCGGAATGGCGAAGATCAGCAGCGGCGGATCGACCCGATGCGGCACGATGATCATCGCCGCCGACCAGAGCAGGGCGCCAACGGTGAAGAAGATGTTCATGCCATCGGCAATCCACGGCAACCAGCCGGCCAGGAAGTGATAGCGCTGGCCACGGGTGAGCTCCGAGTCTTTGCCGCGCATCAGGCTGGCGGCATGGCGCTTGATGATCTGGATGGCGCCGTAGGCCCAGCGGAAGCGCTGCTTCTTGAAGTCGATGAAGGTGTCGGGCATCAGGCCCTTGCCATAGCTCTCGTGGGAGTACGCCGCCGAGTAGCCTTTCTCGAACACTCGCAAGCCAAGCTCGGCATCTTCACAGATACACCAGTCAGCCCAGCCCAGCTCTTCGAGTACCGAACGCCGGGTCATGGTCATAGTGCCGTGCTGGATGATCGCGTCGCGGTCGTTGCGGGTGACCATGCCGATATGGAAGAAGCCCTTGTATTCGCTGTAGCACAGCTTCTTGAAGGTGCTTTCGTTCTGGTCGCGATAGTCCTGCGGCGATTGCACCACGGCGATCTTCGGGTCACTGAAGTGCGGGACCATGTGCTTGAGCCAGTTGCGGTCCACGCAGTAGTCCGAGTCGATCACCGCGATCACTTCGGCATCCTTGGCGGTGTGCGGGATCAGGTAGTTCAGCGCGCCACCCTTGAAACCGGCCAGGGGCGAGACGTGGAAGAACTTGAAGCGCTCGCCGAGCATCTCGCAATGCGCCTTGATCGGTTCCCAGACCGCCGGATCCTTGGTGTTGTTGTCGATGATCAACACTTCGTAGTCCGGATAATCCAGCGCCGCCAGGGCGTTGAGGGTCTGTTTGACCATCTCCGGTGGTTCGTTGTAGCACGGCACATGCACCGAGACTTTCGGCCGGTAGGCGCTGTCGGCCTGGACCGGCAGGAATTCGCGGCGGCGCTTGTGAATCCACACCGCCTCGGCCAGTTCATGGGCTTCGGTCAGCAACACGATAAACACCCCGAGCGCGCCGAGTGCGAGCAAAAAGCCCACGGTCAGGCTGAACCAGGTGCTGTACTGCTGGCTGTAGTCGTAGCCGATCCACACCAGCACCGAACCGCAGAGGAAGGCGATAAAGGTCAGGAAGGTGCGGCCACGCTGACGCAGGGCCGAGCCGTCGATCAGCAGCAGGGTCAGCGAGAGCATCGCCAGCACCACCGAACCCACCGCCAGCACGCGCCACTGCGGAATGGCCACTACCGGGCCTTCGAAGTTGAATTTTTGCTGGCGGGCGGCGTTGAACACGCCCCAGTAAGCGCCGACCGAGCCTTCGTCGCTGGCCTTCCACGGCTGGTCATAGGCTTCGATGACGAAGTAGTTGTACCCCTGGCGGTTGAGCTTGTTGACCAGGGTACGCAGGTAAATGGCCTGGTCGGCCGGGGTGGCGTCGGCACCGCCACGCATGCGCCCGTTGCTGGGCCAGCCGACTTCGGAGAGCAGCAACGGTTTGCGCGGGAACAGCTGTTTCAGGTCGCGGGCACGGTCGAGGACGAACTGGCCGGCATCCTTCATCGGGATGAATTCCCAGTACGGCAGGATATGCGCGGCCACCAGGTCGACGTGTTTGGCCAGCTCCGGGTGCTCTTTCCAGATGTGCCACTGTTCACTGGTGGTCACCGGTACTTTCACTGCGGCGCGCACCCGGTCGAGGTACTGGATCAGCGCTTCGGGGGTGATTTCTTCACGGAACAGCGCTTCGTTGCCGACCATCACCCGCACGACACTGCGCGAGCTGTTGGCCAGTTCGATGGCTTTCTGGATTTCCCGCTCGTTACGCTCAAGGTCCGGGCTGATCCATACCCCGAGGGTCACCCGCAGGCCGAACTCCTCGGCCAGACGCGGAATATCGGCCTGGGTGCCTTCGACGGTATAGATACGAATACTGTCGGTCAGCTTGCTCAGTTGTTCGAGGTCCTGGCGCAGTTCGTCCTCGGTCGGGTATTGGCCCTTTTGCGGGCTTTCTCCGAGGCGGAACGGCGAGTAGGAAAAGCCGGAAATCTGCTCCGGCCAGTCAGGGGCGGAAACCGGGCGGTTGATCAGCGCCCAGAACCCGGTGAATAGCGCGGCGATGGCCATGACTATCACCAGGTTGATACCAAATTTACGCGATGACATAGATAGTTCGGGTTCCGAAAGGTAGACCGGGCAAGCGCCACAGGGCGTGGATCCTGCTCTGTGTCCGCCTATGCTGTGTAGGAACAGGCTGGCGGCAAGGGTTAGATTGTCTTCAGGTGTTGAAGTTCTTAGGCCCGTGCTGTTGTCGTCCAGGACTAGGGATTGCCTGGCACATTAAAGCAGGATTACAACCGACTTTACTAATTCGTACAGGGTGACTGGTCCGAAGCAGGATGGCATCGGGCCTCAACAGGCCTATAATGCGCGCCGGTTTTTTCGGGGTATGGCCATGAGTACAGATGATCCACGCTTTGCCGGTGTTGCCCGGTTATACGGTGACAGCGGTCTGCAGCGCCTGCGCGAGGCCCATGTGGCGATCGTCGGCATTGGCGGTGTCGGCACGTGGGCGGCTGAAGCCATGGCGCGTAGCGGCGTCGGCGAAATCTCGCTGTTCGACCTCGATGACGTCTGCGTCAGCAACACCAACCGCCAGTTGCATGCCATGGAAGGGAATATCGGGCGTGCCAAGGCCGAGGTCATGGCCGAGCGCCTGCGCGCGATCAACCCGGCGTGCAAGGTGCATGCGGTAGTGGACTTCGTCACCAAGGAAACCCTGCCCGAGTACATCGGCGAGCACATCGACTGTGTGATCGACTGTATCGACAGTGTCATGGCCAAGGCCGCGCTCATCGGCTGGTGCAAGCGGCACAAGGTCACCATCATCAGCACCGGTGGTGCCGGCGGGCAGATCGACCCGACACAGATCCGTGTCGCCGACCTGAACAAGACCTTCAACGACCCGCTGGCTTCGCGGGTGCGTTCGACCTTGCGCCGTGATTACGGCTTTTCCCGCACGGTGACGCGTAACTACAGCGTGCCTTGCGTGTTCTCTACCGAACAGTTGCGCTATCCCAAAGGCGACGGCAGCGTCTGCCTGCAGAAAAGTTTCGTCGGTGAGGGCGTCAAGCTCGACTGCTCGGGTGGCTTTGGCGCGGTGATGATGGTGACGGCGACCTTCGGCATGGTCGCCGCCAGCAAAGCGGTGGAAAAACTGGTGGCCGGCGCTCGCCGGCCCTCCGAGCGCAAGGCTCAGGTGCCCGCGGCCAGCTGAGCCATGCGCTGCAGCACGGCGTTCAGGCCATTGCTGCGTGAGGGCGAGAGCTGGCGGCCGAGGCCCAGCTGGTTGAACCAGCCGGGCAGGTCCAGTTGCTGCAGCTCGCTGCTCGACAAACCCTCGACCCGGATCAGCAGCAACGCCAGCAAGCCACGAATGATCCGCGCATCGCTGGCACCTTTGAAGCGCCACTGACCGTCCTGCTGTTCGGCCACCAGCCAGACCTGGCTTTCACAGCCATGCACACGGTTGGCTTCGGACTTTTCTGACTCGCTCAAGGGCGCCAGACGCTCACCCCATTGCATCAGCAAGCGCGCCCGTTGCTCCCAGCCCGATGCCTGTTCGAAGCTGTTGAGCGCGTCCTGGGCGTTGACCGGCAGGCTCATCGCAGCAGCTCCAGGGCTTGATCCAGCGCCTCGAAGAAGCATTGCAGGTCGTCGGAGTCGTTGTACAGCGCCAGGGAAACCCGAATCGCGCCGTCCAGCCCGAAGCTTTTCAGCAGCGGCATGGCGCAGTGGTGTCCGGCACGCACGGCGATGCCTTGCTCGGTGAGCATATGGGCGAGGTCGGCATTGTGTACCCCTTCGACCACGAAGCTGGCCAGGGCCAGTTGCGGTTGACCCAGCAGACGAATGCCTTCGCGATCGTTCAGGCCGCGCAACAGGCTGCGATGCAAGCCCGCTTCATGTTCGGCAACAGCGTTCGCATCGAGCGAGGCGAGGTAGTTGAGGGTTGCGCCCAGGCCGATGACGCTGGCGATGGGCGGGGTGCCGGCTTCGAAGCCCAGCGGCGCAGGGCGGAAGCTGGCGTTGTGGTAATCGGCTTCCTGGACCATCTCGCCACCGAACTGCCAGTGGCGCAGGCGTGCCAGCGCTTCAGTGCGGCCATAAAGCACGCCGACACCGTCCGGGCCGTACAGTTTGTGGCTGGAGAACACGTAGAAGTCGCAGCCCAGTTGCTGCATGTCCTGGCGGCCATGCACTACGCCCTGGGCACCGTCGACCACGGTCAACGCACCTTGGGCATTGGCGTGGGCCAGCAACGGCGCCAGCGGTTGCCAGGCTCCCAGCACGTTGGACAGCTGGCTGACCGCCAGCAGGCGGGTGCGCGGGCCAATCAGCTGCAGGGCCAGCTCAAGGTCGATCAAGCCGCGGTTGTCCAGCGGCAGAATCACCAGCTTGAGCTGACGACGCTGGGCCAGTTGCTGCCAGGGCAGCAGGTTGGCGTGGTGCTCCAGGGCGCTGATGGCGATTTCATCGCCCGCTTCGAACAGCCCTTCAAGACCGTAGGCCAGCAGGTTCAACGCCGAGGTTGCGCCATGGGTGAAGACGATCTGCTGGGTATCGGTGGCGTTCAGCCAGCCAGCGACTTTTTCCCGGCTGCGCTCGAAGGCCTGGGTGGCCAGCGCACCGGGAAGGTGTTGGGCGCGGTGCACATTGGCAGCACCGTGACCGTAGTAATGGCTCAAGGCATCGAGCAGAAGTTGCGGTTTTTGCGTGGTAGCAGCGTTGTCCAGGTAGGTCTGGTGCTGCCGTTGCAGAGCGGCGATGGCTGGAAAATCAGCGCGCCAGGGGGAAGGCTGGAACATGATGGTCGGACCTGAAAATCGGGCCTGGCGTTAGGCCAGACCCGATGGTACCACTTAGTTGTGGGCGTGCAGCGCTTCGTTCAGCTCGATGGCCGACTTGTGGGTCTTGCATTCCACTGCGCCGTTCAGCGAGTTGCGACGGAACAGCAGGTCGGTCTGGCCGGCCAGGTCGCGGGCCTTGACGACCTTGACCAGCTGGTTGTTCTCGTCCAGCAGGTTCACCTTGGTACCGGCAGTGATGTACAGACCGGCTTCGACGGTGTTGCGGTCGCCCAGCGGAATGCCGATACCGGCGTTGGCGCCGATCAGGCAGCCTTCGCCGACCTTGATGACGATGTTGCCGCCACCGGACAGGGTGCCCATGGTCGAGCAACCGCCGCCCAGGTCCGAGCCCTTGCCGACGAACACGCCCGCCGAGACGCGGCCTTCGATCATGCCCGGGCCTTCGGTGCCGGCGTTAAAGTTGACGAAGCCTTCGTGCATGATGGTGGTGCCTTCGCCGATGTAGGCGCCCAGGCGCACACGGGCGCTGTCGGCGATACGCACGCCGGCAGGCACGACGTAGTCGGTCATTTTCGGGAACTTGTCGACCGAGAACACTTCCAGCAGCTCGCCCTTCAGGCGCGCTTCCAGTTGCTGCTCGGCCAGCTCGGCCAGGTCGACCGCGCCCTGGCTGGTCCACGCCACGTTTGGCAGCAGCGGAAAGATCCCGGCCAGGCTCAGGCCGTGCGGCTTGACCAGACGGTGCGAGAGCAGGTGCAGCTTCAGGTAGGCTTCCGGGGTCGAGCTCAGGGCGGCGTCTTCGGCCAGCAGGGTGGCGACCAGCGGCTTGTTGCTTTCGGCCAGGCGGGTCAGCAGGGCGGCCTGGGCGGCATCGACACCCTTGAGGGCATCAGCCAGCTGGGCGGCTTGGGTGTTGCTGAAGGCAATGGCCTGATTGCCGCCTTCATAACCCAGCACCGGGGTAATCGCGGCAACCAGTTCGGCGCTCGGGTTGATCAGCGGTTGCGCGTAAAACACTTCCAGCCAGGCACCTTGGCGGTTCTGGGTGCCGACACCGAAGGCCAGGCTGAACAGAGTAGTGGACATGCAGTTTCCTCTTGCGAATTTGATTGAAAGCGTGGCGCCGCGTTATTGCAGGGCGGCTGCGTACAGGTCCGGCTTGAAGCCGACCAGGGTCCGTTCGCCGAGGTCGAGCACCGGGCGCTTGATCATCGACGGTTGAGCCAGCATCAGTTCGATGGCCTTAGCCTGGTCGAGGTCGGCTTTCTGGGCGTCTTCGAGCTTGCGGAAGGTGGTGCCGGCACGGTTGAGGATGGTTTCCCAGCCGTGCTCGTCGCACCAGCGGGTCAGGCTCGCTCGGTCGATGCCTTGGCTCTTGTAATCGTGAAAGTCGTAACCCAGGCCTTTGTCTTCCAGCCAGGTACGGGCTTTCTTCATGGTATCGCAGGCCTTGATTCCATAAAGGCGCAATGGCGTGTCGCGGTTGGTCATGTCTTGCCCCTCCTGGGAAAAATGGTCAAGGATTATGCCATGGTCAACCGCTCAGGGTGGGTCTTGGCACATCACTTTGTAGCATTGTGTTACAGGTTTCGGCAGCCTCTGCGACTTTTGTGCAGCGGTGCGTCAGCAGCCTGAACAGCTACTATGTCGTTTCGATGGCAATGTCCAGAATGGGCAACGCATGCGCCATTGACTGTCTGAATTGAAAGGAACACGCCGTATGCAATCAGCCTACACCGTTCTCATCCTGCTGATGCTGGTGAGTGTCTCCAAACTTGTCGGTCGCCTGATCCCGTTGCCGTTGCCACTGGTGCAGATCGCCGCCGGGGCCTTGCTGGCCTGGCCGACACTGGGGCTGCATGTCACCCTGGACCCGGAATTGTTTCTGTTCCTGTTCCTGCCGCCGCTGCTGTTTGCCGACGGTTGGCGCATGCCCAAGCGCGACCTCTGGCGCTTGCGTGGTCCGATCCTGACCCTGGCGGTGGGGTTGGTGCTGTTCACTGTGGTCGGTGCCGGTTACTTCATTCACTGGATCCTGCCGAGCATCCCGTTGCCGGTGGCCTTTGCCCTGGCGGCGGTGCTGTCGCCAACCGACGCCGTCGCGGTGTCGGCGATTACCCAGGATCGTTTGCCAACCCCTTTGATGCATATGCTTCAGGGTGAGGCGTTGATGAACGACGCCACAGGCCTGGTGACCTTCAAGTTTGCCCTGGTCGCGGCCATTACCGGCGCGTTCTCGCTGGCTCAGGCCAGCCTCACTTTCGTGCTGGTCGCCTTGGGTGGCCTGGCCATCGGTGTCGCCCTGAGCTGGCTGGTAGGGCGTTTGCGCGCGTGGATGATCGCCCGCGGCTGGGACGACCCGGCCACCCATGTGGTGTTCATGTTGTTGCTGCCGTTTGCCGCCTATGTGCTGGCCGAACGCCTGGGCGCTTCCGGGATCCTTTCGGCGGTGGCTGCCGGGATGATGCAGAGCTGGCTCGACCTGCTACCGCGCCAGACCAGTACCCGCTTGCTCAATCGCAGTGTCTGGTCGCTGCTGGAATTCAGCTTCAATGGCCTGATCTTCCTGCTGCTGGGCCTGCAGCTGCCGGACATTATCAAGGCGGTTACCAGCCATGAGGCGTCGTTGTGGCCGACCCTGGCGTGGCGTTGCCTGGGTGTGCTGGCGATCTTCGCGGTGCTGGTGGTGTTGCGCTTCGTCTGGGTGCAGAGCATCTGGCGCTTGATCGGGGTGATCCGCCGCTGGCGCGGCAAGGAAGACCTGGTGCTGGTGCCCAACGCGCGTTCCTGCTGGCTGCTGACCCTCGGTGGGGTGCGCGGGGCTGTGACCCTGGCGGGTGTCATGTCGGTCCCGTTGCTGATCAGTGCGGGTACCGCGTTCCCGGAGCGCGACCTGCTGATCTTCATTGCTGCCGGGGTGATCCTGCTGTCGCTGGTGTCGGCCTGCGTTGCCTTGCCACTGCTGTTGCGCGGGGTGACGAAGAGCCCGGATGACAAATTGCGCCAGGAGGCCAAGGACGCCTGGCGACGCACGGCTGAAGCGGCTATTCATGCCCTGGAAGCCGAAGACCTGGCCGAGCCGGGCGCGCCCCAGGACGCGGCCCAGGCGGCGTTGGCCGCAGAACTGAAGGCGCGGCTGATGGCCGAATACCGGCATCAACTGGACAGTTTCAACGACAGTGCCGAGGCCCAGGCCCTGGCCGAGCAGATGGACCAGCTGGAGCGCCGCTTGCGCCTGCGTGCATTACGGGCTCAGCGCCTGGAGTTGTACAAACTGCACCGCCACCACCAGGTCGGTGACGATGTGGTGCGTCAGGTGCTGGGTGAGCTGGACATGAGTGAGGTGAATCTGGGGGCGATGAAATAGGCTGCAGGTGTTCATCGCGGAACTAGCCGGCACAGGAACTGGGTGCTTGCTCCGCGATGGTAGTACTCACGTCTGCGGGTAAGCCAAACGCATGAACTCCAGGTCTTTTTCGCTGAGCTCCAGGTTCTGGCCAACTTCCCACTCACCATCGGTCACATCTTTGGGGATGGCGTAATGCATGATCGAAGTCTGATCGTAAGCTGTTTTTCTTAAGGCGACATTGTCTAGCTTTTTCAGCATTTGCTGCCTGACGTCAGTCTCGCTCCAGCCAAGCTCGGTCGTGTACTTGCGCATGACCGCCTCCTCGTTCCAGGGGATGTCCGCATCGGGGTGTTGATGCTCATGCTCGGCCCCCAGGGCGTGACCGAACTCATGCAGTACGGTGCACTCGAACAATTCATGGCCAAGTGGAACGTTCAGACTCATTGTGTCATCGTCATATGCCAAGGCATCGGTGCCGATGTCGGATTCGTTGCGCAGCGCGTACGGTCCGGTGAGGACTCTGATCTGCGCTTTCTTGTCATCGTCTTCCGCGAGATCCAGATCCAGGTTCGCACCGGAAAGGTCCAGCCATTGAGAGGCTGCTTCGAATATGGCCATTTTCAAGCGTCTGTCTGGTGCGCCAATAAACGAAACCCAAAGGGTTCGTCCTGGCTGCCAGAGCCGCCTGACGGCACCCAGCGAGCGCTTGCGTCGATTGCCTGAGCCCCCGCCGGAGGCATTCAGTGGGTTTTCGGCTATCGCCAGTTCACGGGAGCGTAACGGATCTACGCGGTATCGGCAGCGGGGGAGGATCAGCTTGCTCATGGGTAAACTCCTGTTGAGGTGGAACTCAGAGCTTCCCATCCGTGTCAGGTCGCCATGTGGTAATTAAAGCTAGGCGAGGCGACACCCTGAGAGGGGGGGCTCGCGCTGGACAGGAGGAGCGAACCTGGGTGAGCTCAGGTAGTGCAATCAGTCGCTTGGGTAGGCCATGCGCATGAATGCTTTGTCCTTGTCACTGATCTGGCTGTTGATACCCACCTCCCAGTCGCCCTGGGTCAGCGCCTGGAGAACGGGATAGTGCATGATCGAATGCCGGTCATAAGGCAGTTTGCGCAGGCTGCTGTTTTCAATTCTGGCCAGTACATTTTCATCGACCGTGGCTTTGTCGATGCCCTTGGCTGCGTAATGTTCATAGACCTTGGGGATATCCCAGGGAATATTGGCATCAGGGTGCTGGTGTTCGTGCTCTGCACCCAGAGCATGGCCAAACTCGTGGATGACCGTGCGTTCAAAGCTCTCCATATCCGGCGTAACGCTTAGCACCATGGAGGCCCCGGCGCTGGTCAGGGCGTCGGTTCCGTACACCGAGTAATTCAGCTCAGGTGTGCCACCGGTGTAGATCTTGATCTCGCTGTTGTCATCGTCGTCTGCGACCAGCTCGAAGCTCAGGTTGACGTAAGGCAGCCACTGGCAGGCAGCGGCAAAGATGGCTTGCTTGAGGGCTGCTTCGGGTTCGTTGACGAAAGTGATGCGCAAGGTGCGCCCCGGCGACCAGAATTTGTCGAAGTAGCCGATGGAGCGTTTACGGCGATTGCTCTGCCCCTTGCTTGCGGCATTTGCGGGGTTCTCACGCAGCGCTGCTGCGTGGGACAGGTGAGGGGCGGGATGGCGTGGGCAATGGCAGATCATGAGCTCGGTCATGGGCAGACTCTCTTGAAGGATGGAAACCGGAGTATTCGCATCGGGAAGGTCTGCCGGGCACTAGATATGTAGTGTCTGCCGTATTGCCTGATCTGAAGGGCGCGACACCGTGGCGGCACGGTGTCGCGGGCCTGTCAGCGCGAAAGGAACTGACGAATTCGCTCGGCTGCTTCGACGCACTCAGCCAGCGGAGCCACCAGTGCCATGCGTACGCGCCCGGCGCCCGGGTTGACGCCATCCACTTCACGGGACAGGTACGAACCTGGCACTACGGTTACGTGCTGGGCTTCGAACAGGCCGCGGCAGAACTCGGCATCGTCACCGGGCACTTTGGCCCACAGGTAGAAGCCACCGTCCGGACGCTGGACATCAAGTACCGGCGCCAGAATCTCCAGCACCGCATCGAATTTCTCACGGTACAGGTCCCGGTTGGCTAGCACGTGCTCTTCGTCGTTCCAGGCGGCGATGCTCGCCAGCTGGGTCTGCACCGGCATGGCGCAGCCGTGGTAGGTGCGATAGAGCAGGAACGGCTTGATGATTTCAGCGTCACCGGCGACGAAGCCCGAGCGCAGGCCCGGCAGGTTGGAGCGCTTGGACAGGCTGTGGAACACCACGCAACGCTTGAAATCGCTGCGGCCCAGTTCCACGCAGGCGCTGAGCAGGCCTGGTGGCGGGCTTTGCTCGTCGAAATACAGTTCGCTGTAGCACTCGTCGGCGGCAATCACGAAATCGTATTGGTCGGCCAGGGCAATGAGCTTCTTCAGGGTTTCCATCGGCACCAGCGCGCCGGTGGGGTTGCCCGGGGAGCAGATGAACAGGATCTGGCAACGCTTCCAGGTCTCGGCCGAGACGGCGTCGAAGTCCGGGTTGAAGCCGTTGCTGTCCAGGCATGGCAGGTAGTGCGGGGTGGCGCCGGCCAGCAGCGCTGCGCCTTCATAGATCTGGTAGAACGGGTTCGGGCTGATGACCAGGCCGTCCGCGTCACGGTTGACCACGGCCTGGGTAAAGGCGAACAGTGCTTCGCGGGTGCCGTTGACCGGCAGCACGTGTTTGTCGGCATCCAGCCAGCCGCTCGGCACACCGAAACGGCGCTCGCACCAGCGGGTGATGGCCTGGCGCAACGCCGGCAGGCCAACGGTGGTCGGGTACACGGCCATCTGCTGGAGATTGTCTGCCAGGGCCTGGGCGACGAACGCCGGCGATTCATGCTTGGGCTCACCGATCGACAGGGCAATGGCGCGCTTGTCGGCGGCAGGCTGGACGCTGCCGAGCAAGGCGCGAAGTTTCTCGAACGGGTAGGGCTGAAGCTGAAGCAAATCGGTGTTCATCGGCGCTGGGTCTCGTCAAACGTTAAAAGGTCAGGCGGGAAACGGTGGTTGCGGCGGCCTGGTCGACGCGCAATTGCTCGACGATGGCATCCTGCAGGCGGCTGCACAGTTGTGGGTCGGACAGCGGCTGGTTGTCGGCGTCGGTGATGAAGAACACGTCTTCGACGCGTTCGCCGAGGGTGGCAATCTTGGCATTTTGCAGCGACAGGTCGAACTCCAGGAAGATCTTGCCGATCCGCGCCAGCAGGCCCGGGCGGTCGGGAGCGCTGAGTTCGAGGATGGTTACCGGTCGCTGGGCGTCGTTGTGAATGGTCACCTGCGGGGCAAAGGTGAAGTGCTTGAGCTGGCGCGGTACCCGGCGTTTGATGATGGTCGGGTAATCGTCAGGATTGCGCAGGGCGTCGGTCAGGCCGTCGCGGATATCCTTGACCCGCTGCGGGTTGTCGCCGATCGAGCCGCCGTCGTTGTCGAGCACGATGTAGGTGTCGAGGGTGAACTGGCTGCTGGAGGTAATGATCCGCGCGTCATGGATGTTCAGGTTGAGCTGGTCCATGGCCGCTACGGTCACGGCGAAGAAGTCGTGCTGGTCGGGCGCATAGATGAAGATCTGCGTGCCGCCTTCGAACTCGCGCTGGGTGGTTTCCTTGATCAGCACCAACGGGCCACCGTCGGCCGGTTGCTGGAGGATGGCATCGGTGTGCCAGGCTACGTCGGCGGCGGTGTGGCGCAGGAAGTAGTCATCACCCAGTTGCGCCCAGAGTTGTTCGACGTCGTCCGGGTCGGTGCCTTCGCGGATCAGGATGTCCAGTGCCGCGCTCTGGGTCTGGCGGATCTGCTCTTCGCGGTCCAGCGGGTTTTCCAGGCCACGGCGCAGGGCGCGCTTGGTCTCGGTGTAGAGCTGGCGCAACAGGCTGGCGCGCCAGGAATTCCACAGGCTCGGGTTGGTGGCGTTGATGTCGGCCACGGTCAGTACGTAGAGGTAGTCCAGGCGGGTCTCGTCGCCCATCTGCAGGGCGAAGTCGTGGATCACTTGCGGGTCGGAAAGATCCTTGCGCTGGGCAGTGGTCGACATCACCAGGTGATTCTGCACCAGCCAGACTACCAGGCGGCTGTCCCAGATCGGCAATTGGTGACGCAGGCAGAACGCCTGGGCATCCACGGCGCCGAGCTCCGAGTGGTCACCTTGGCGGCCTTTGCCGATGTCGTGGTAAAGGCCGGCCAGGTAGATCAGCTCGGGTTTGGGCAGGCGGCCCATGAGCTTGCTGGCCAGCGGGAATTTCTCCGACACCGGTGTGTACTGCAGTTTACGCAGGTGCTTGATCAGGTTCAGGGTATGCGCATCGACCGTATAAATATGAAACAGGTCATGTTGCATCTGCCCGACGATCAGGCCGAATTCCGGCAGGTAGCGCCCCAGAATGCCGTAGCGGTTCATGCGCCGCAGATTGCGATGGATGCCTATCTCGCACTTGAACAGCTCGATAAACAGGCTGGTATTGCGGATATCGTTGCGAAAGTCGTCGTCGATCAGATGCCGGTGTTCACGTAGCAGGCGAATGGTATCGGCGCGCACACCTTTGACTTCCGGGTGCTGGGCCATCAATACGAAGATTTCCAGCATGGCGAACGGGGTGCGCTTGAAGACGTTTGTGCGTACCGCCTCGATATAGCCGTCATGCAGCTGGAAGCGCGCATTGAGCGGCTGGGTGCTGCCGCTGTCGTCGTCGAGAATGATTTCTTCAAAGTGCTGGATGATCAGGTCGCTGAGCTCGGCGATACTCATGACTACCCGATAGTACTGCTGCATGAACTGCTCGATGGCCCGTTTGGGGTTGTCATCGCTGAAGCCGAGCAGGGCGGCAATACTGCGTTGGTGATCGAACAGCAGGCGGTCTTCGGCGCGGCCGGCGAGCATGTGCAAGGCATAACGGACCTTCCACAGGAACTCCTGGGAGGAGGCCAGCAGGGCGTTTTCGCTCTCCAGCAGGAAGCCTTCGCCCGCCAGGGCGTGCAGGTTCAGGGTGCCGTACTGACGACGGGCGATCCACAGTACTGTCTGGATATCGCGCAGGCCACCCGGTGAGCCTTTGACGTTGGGCTCGAGGTTGTATTCGGTGTCGTTGTACTTGTGGTGCCGGGCCTTTTGCTCGGCGCGTTTGGCCAGGAAGAACTCTTTGCTCGGCCACATGTGCGCAGTGCTGGTGACCTCCAGCATGCGCTGGCGCAGGCGTTCGGGGCCGGCAATGGTGCGGCTTTCCATCAGGTTGGTGACAACCGTGAGGTCGGCGCGCGCCTGTTCGGCGCACTCATCGACCGAGCGCACACTCTGGCCCACTTCCAGGCCAATGTCCCAGAGCAGGGTCAGGAAGCGTTCGATCGAGTCGCGAAACACTTCGTGATCGGCGCTGTCGAGCAGGATCAGCAGGTCGATGTCGGAGTGGGGGTGCAACTCGCCCCGGCCATAGCCGCCGGTTGCCACCAGGGCGATATCGGCCTCATCGCTCCAGTCGAACTGGTTCCAGGCCTGTTGCAGGATGTTGTCGACGAACCAGGCGCGGTCCTCGATCAGCCGGCGGATCTCGCGGCCGTCGCGAAAGCGCTTGTCGAGCACTTCGCCCGCCTGGCGGATGGCCTTCTTGAAGGCTGCGATAGGGCTAGCCTTGAGGGCCCGTTCCGCCTGGAACTGGCCGCGGTCGAACAGCTCGGGATCCACCTGGGGCATCGAGTCACTTTCCTGTGTGAATCAGGCTGACATACGGGGAATGGTGTCGTCTTTACGCAAAGTGAAGATCTCATAACCGGTCGCGGTCACCACCAGGGTGTGTTCCCACTGTGCCGAGAGCTTGCGGTCCTTGGTGATCGCGGTCCAGCCGTCGCCCAGCACCTTGGTGTCGGCACGGCCCTGGTTGATCATCGGCTCGATGGTGAAGGTCATGCCTTCCTTGAGCTCCATGCCGGTGCCGGCGCGGCCGTAGTGGAGGATTTGCGGCTCTTCGTGGAACACCTTGCCGATGCCGTGGCCGCAGAACTCGCGGACCACCGAGAAACCGTTCTTTTCGGCGTGTTTCTGGATCACTTCGCCGATATCGCCCAGGCGGCAGCCCGGCTTGACCAGCTCAATGGCCTTGTACATGCATTCCTGGGTGACCTGCGACAGGCGCTCGGCCCACACCGGCACGTTGCCGACATGAAACATGCGGCTGGTGTCGCCGTGGTAGCCGTCCTTGATGACGGTGACGTCGATGTTCAGGGTGTCGCCATCCTTGAGCGGCTTGTCGCCGGGGATGCCGTGGCACACCACATGGTTGACCGAGGTGCAGATCGACTTGGGAAAACCCTTGTAGTTGAGCGGTGCCGGGATCGCCTTCTGGACGTTGACGATGTAGTCGTGGCACAGGCGGTCGAGCTCTTCGGTGGTGACACCGGGCTTGACGTGCTCTTCGATCATCTCCAGGACTTCGGCGGCCAGGCGGCCGGCGATGCGCATCTTTTCGATGTCTTCGGCGGTTTTGATGGTGACGGTCATTGCAGGCTCTCTACGGCGCATTACTGCGCAAAAATTCGGAGGAAAGGCCGGATTCTACCAGAGCGGCGCCCACTAAGGCGGCTATGGCTCTGATACAGCCTTTATATAGAGGCATTCTGGCGCGATTAGTGTTGCGGTGCAAAAGCCTGTGACGGACGATGCTATTTCGGGTTCCGTTTAGCGCGCTGGTGTGATATAAAATGCGCCGCTTTGCGGGGATAGCCCCGAGAGCTTAAACCCACACACGTGTCGACACGATGACCTGGGTGCCTTCGATCTACGGATCCTGGGTTGGTCATTGGGATACGTGGAGGCCCAACCCGACTTATCAAGGAACTATCATGTCCCAAGTCAACATGCGCGATATGCTGAAGGCCGGTGTGCACTTCGGTCACCAAACCCGTTACTGGAACCCGAAAATGGGTAAGTACATTTTCGGTGCGCGCAACAAGATTCACATCATCAACCTTGAAAAAACCCTGCCAATGTTCAACGACGCACTGACTTTCGTCGAGCGTCTGGCCCAGGGCAAAAACAAGATTCTGTTCGTCGGCACCAAGCGTTCCGCTGGCAAGATCGTTGCTGAAGAAGCAGCACGTTGCGGTTCGCCGTACGTCGATCACCGCTGGTTGGGCGGCATGCTGACCAACTACAAAACCATCCGTGCTTCGATCAAGCGTCTGCGCGACCTGGAAACCCAGGCCGAAGATGGCACCTTCGCCAAGCTGACCAAGAAAGAAGCCCTGATGCGCTCCCGTGATCTGGAAAAACTGGATCGCAGCCTGGGCGGCATCAAGGACATGGGCGGTCTGCCTGATGCCCTGTTCGTGATCGACGTTGACCACGAGCGCATCGCTATCACCGAAGCCAACAAGCTGGGCATCCCGGTCATCGGCGTTGTCGATACCAACAGCAGCCCAGAAGGCGTTGACTACATCATCCCAGGCAACGATGACGCCATCCGCGCTATCCAGCTGTACATGGGTTCGATGGCTGACGCGGTTATCCGTGGTCGCAACAACGTTGCTGGCGGCACCGAAGTTTACGCTGAAGAAGCAGCACCAGCTGCTGAGTAATTGACGCCTGGCGTCTACTCGGCACGCAAAAAGGGGGCTAGGCCCCCTTTTTGCCACCTTGAAATCCTCCTGTCAGCATCGCCGTTGCAAACTGCATGAGTGCTGGCACTGGATTTACAGATTTGAACGCCCGTCAAGTATCGGGTGGAATGGTTGAAAACCTATCCAAGAGGAATTTGAAATGGCAGAGATTACTGCAGCGCTGGTTAAAGAACTGCGCGAGCGTACCGGCGAAGGCATGATGGACTGCAAGAAAGCCTTGACCAAGGCTGGCGGCGACATCGAAAAAGCAATCGACGACATGCGTGCTTCGGGCGCCATCAAGGCCGCCAAGAAAGCTGGCAACGTTGCTGCTGAAGGCGCCATTGCCATCAAGGCTGACGACAAGTCCGCCGTCCTGCTGGAAGTGAACTCGCAGACCGACTTCCTGGCCCTGCAAGACGACTTCAAGAACTTCGTCGCTGAAAGCGTTGAACAGGCTTTCGCTGAAAAACTGACCGACGCCGCTCCGCTGATCGCTTCGCGCGAAGCAGCTCGTGAAGCCCTGGTTGCCAAGGTTGGTGAGAACGTCAACATCCGTCGCCTGGTGCGCGTTGAAGGTGACGTTGTCGGTACCTACCTGCACGGTAACAAGATCGGTGTTGCTGTTGTCCTGAAGGGCGGCGACGTCCAGCTGGCCAAAGAAATCGCCATGCACGTGGCTGCCAGCAACCCAGAGTTCCTGAATCCATCGGAAGTCTCGGCTGAAGCAATCGAGCGCGAGAAGGCTGTATTCATGCAGCTGAACGAAGAGAAGATGAAGGGCAAGCCTGAGAACATCGTCGCCAACATGATCGACGGTCGTATCAAGAAGTTCCTGGCCGAAGCCAGCCTGGTCGAGCAAGCGTTCGTCATGAACCCGGAAATCAAGGTCGGCGAACTGGCCAAGAAAGCCGGTGCTGAAATCGTTTCCTTCACCTACTTCAAAGTAGGCGAAGGCATCGAGAAGCCAGTCGACAACTTCGCTGAAGAAGTTGCCGCACAGCTGGCTGCTGCCAAGCAATAAGACAGATTCACCTCTGTCGCCCCGAAGAGGCTGCCCGCTCACGCGCGCAGCCTCTTTGTCAAACCGGAAGGGGTTTATCCAACTTGCTTCCGCTGGCACTGAAGCAGTGCCGCGCTACAGTTAGCAGGCTGTAAACAGCCCGCTCAGATTTTTTACAAACGCCGCAGGAGAGATTCGCAATGGCTCAGCAGGGCAGTGGTTATCAAGCTCGCTATAAACGCATTCTACTCAAGCTTAGCGGCGAGGCCCTGATGGGCTCGGAAGAATTCGGGATCGACCCCAAGGTCCTGGATCGCATGGCACTGGAAGTTGGCCAACTGGTCGGGATCGGTGTTCAGGTAGGCTTGGTGATCGGTGGTGGTAACCTGTTCCGTGGCGCGGCGCTCAGTGCAGCCGGCATGGACCGCGTCACTGGCGACCACATGGGCATGCTGGCGACGGTAATGAATGCCCTGGCCATGCGTGATGCGCTGGAACGGGCGAACATCACTGCTATCGTCATGTCGGCCATTTCCATGGTGGGTGTGACCGATCATTACGATCGTCGCAAAGCCATGCGCCACCTGAACTCGAAAGAAGTTGTAATCTTCGCTGCCGGTACCGGCAACCCGTTCTTCACCACCGATTCCGCCGCTTGCCTGCGCGCCATCGAAATCGATGCCGATGTGGTATTGAAGGCAACCAAGGTCGATGGTGTATACACTGCAGATCCATTCAAAGACCCGCATGCCGAGAAGTTCGATCATCTGACTTACGATGAAGTGCTGGATCGCAAGCTGGGGGTAATGGACCTGACGGCAATCTGCCTGTGCCGCGACCACAAGATGCCGCTGCGCGTCTTCAACATGAACAAGCCCGGCGCCCTGCTGAACATTGTGCACGGCGGCGCGGAAGGAACTCTGATCGAGGAAGTTCAAAAATGATCAACGAAATCAAGAAAGACGCCCAAGCGCGCATGCAGAAATCCCTGGAGTCTCTGGCTTACGCGTTCGGCCAGATTCGTACCGGCAAGGCACACCCAAGCATCCTGGCAAGCGTGATGGTGCCTTACTACGGTACCGACACCCCGATCAGCGGCGTCGCCAACGTCACCGTGAAAGATTCGCGCACCCTGCAGGTCGTGGCTTTCGAGCGCAACATGCTCGCTGCCGTTGACAAGGCCATCCAGAGCGCCGGTTTGAACCTCAACCCGACCAACCTGGGTGAGTTGCTGCTGATCACCATGCCAGCCCTGACTGAAGAAACCCGCAAGGGCTTCACCAAGCAGGCACGCAGTGCGGCCGAAGACGCTCGCGTTGCTGTGCGCAACATTCGCCGCGATGCTCTGGGTGAACTGAAGAAGCTGGTCAAAGACAAGGAAATCAGTGAAGACGAAGAGCGTCGCGCCATCGCTGATATCGACAAGCTGACGAAAGATACCGAGGCCCAGATCACCAAGGCCACCGAAGAGAAAGAAAAGGACCTGATGGCCGTTTAAAGGTCGGGACTTTTTTTAATGGAAAAGACCAAACAGGGTGGGTCCCCATCGGTGCCGCGCCATGTCGCGATCATCATGGATGGGAATAATCGCTGGGCGAAGAAGCGCCTGTTGCCCGGTGTTGCCGGGCACAAGGCTGGCGTTGACGCTGTGCGCGCGGTCATCGAGGTGTGCGCCGAGGCCAAGGTCGAGGTCCTGACCCTGTTCGCCTTCTCCAGCGAGAACTGGCAGCGCCCGGCTGAAGAGGTCGGGGCGTTGATGGAGCTGTTTTTCTCGGCCTTGCGCCGGGAAGCCAAGCGCCTCAACGACAACAATATCAGCCTGCGCATCATCGGTGACCGCTCACGCTTTCACCCTGAGCTGCAGGCTGCCATGCGCGAAGCGGAAGCGCTGACTGCCGGCAGCAATCGCTTCATCCTGCAGATCGCCGCCAACTACGGTGGTCAGTGGGACATCGCCCAGGCCGCCCAGCGCCTGGCGCGCGAGGTTCAGGCCGGTCACTTGCGTGCGGACGACATCACTCCCGAGCTGCTGCAGACCTGCCTGGCGACAGGCGACCTGCCGCTGCCGGATCTGTGTATCCGTACCGGTGGCGAGCACCGCATCAGCAACTTCCTGTTGTGGCAGCTGGCGTACGCCGAACTGTACTTCTCCGACCTGTTCTGGCCGGACTTCAAACACGAGGCCATGCGCACTGCGTTGGCCGATTACGCTTCGCGCCAGCGCCGTTTCGGGAAAACCAGCGAGCAGGTCGAAGCTGGAGCCCGTGCTTAATGCTTAAACAACGCATCATCACTGCGCTGATCCTGTTGCCGATCGCTCTGGGGGGCTTTTTCTTGCTCGAGGGTGGGGATTTTGCCCTGTTCATCGGGCTGGTGGTCACCCTGGGGGCCTGGGAGTGGGCGCGCCTGGCGGGCCTGGTGGCACAAGCTGTACGTGTTGCCTTCGCCGCCGTGGTGGCCGGGCTACTGATGCTGCTCTACCTGATGCCGGAGCTGGCGCCCTGGGTGCTGGGGGCGTCGGTCTTGTGGTGGGGCGTGGCGACCTGGTTGGTACTGACGTATCCGCGTAGCAGCGAACTCTGGTCCAGCGTCGCTTGCCGGTTGCTGATCGGCCTGCTGATCCTGTTGCCGGCCTGGCAAGGGCTGGTGCTGCTCAAGCACTGGCCCTTGGGTAATTGGTTGATCATGGCGGTCATGGTGCTGGTCTGGAGCGCGGACATTGGTGCGTACTTCTCCGGGCGTGCCTTCGGCAAGCGCAAGCTGGCGCCGCAAGTGAGCCCCGGCAAGAGCTGGGAAGGTGTTTACGGCGGTCTGGCGCTGAGCCTGGTGATTACCCTGGTGGTCGGTCTCAATCGCGGCTGGAGTATCACCGAGCTGCTGCTGGGGCTACTGGGCGCGGCCATCGTGGTGCTGGTGTCGGTTGTGGGCGACTTGACCGAAAGTATGTTCAAGCGCCGCTCCGGGATCAAGGACAGCAGTAATCTGCTGCCGGGCCACGGTGGCGTGCTGGATCGTATCGACAGCCTGACCGCTGCCATTCCGCTGTTTGCCGTGCTGCTCTGGGCAGCCAACTGGGGCGTGATGTGAGTAGCGTGCAACGTATTACCGTACTGGGTGCGACCGGCTCGATTGGCCTGAGCACCCTGGATGTGATCGCTCGTCACCCTGACCGCTACCAGGTGTTCGCCCTGAGTGGATACTCGCGGTTGCAGGAATTACTCGCCCTGTGCCTGCGGCATGCCCCGGTGTTTGCCGTGGTGCCGACGGCCGAGGCGGCAGTGCAGCTTCGTGCGGGCCTGTTGGCAGCCGGTTCGACGACCGAAGTGCTGGAAGGCGAAGCCGGCTTGTGTCAGGTGGCGGCAGCGCCTGAAGTTGATGCCGTGATGGCAGCGATTGTCGGCGCGGCGGGATTGCGTCCTACCCTGGCGGCGGTCGAGGCAGGCAAGAAAGTCCTGCTGGCTAACAAAGAGGCGCTGGTGATGTCCGGCGCCTTGTTCATGCAGGCCGTGCAGCGCAGCGGTGCGGTGTTGCTGCCGATCGACAGCGAGCACAACGCGATTTTCCAGTGCTTGCCTGGCGACTATGCCCGCGGCCTGTCTCAGGTGGGCGTGCGGCGCATCCTGCTGACCGCTTCCGGTGGGCCGTTTCGTGAAACCCCCTTGGCCGAGCTGGCCGAGGTCAGCCCGGAACAGGCCTGTGCCCATCCGAACTGGTCCATGGGGCGCAAGATCTCGGTCGATTCGGCAAGCATGATGAATAAAGGTCTCGAGCTGATCGAGGCCTGCTGGTTGTTCGATGCGCGGCCGAGTCAGGTCGAAGTGGTGGTGCACCCGCAGAGTGTGATCCACTCGCTGGTCGACTACGTCGATGGTTCGGTGCTGGCCCAGCTGGGCAACCCGGACATGCGCACACCGATTGCCAATGCCCTGGCCTGGCCACAACGGATCGATTCCGGTGTCGCGCCGCTGGATCTGTTCGCGGTTGCGCGCCTGGATTTCCAGGCCCCCGACGAGCAGCGTTTCCCCTGCCTGCGCCTGGCGCGTCAGGCGGCGGAGGCCGGTAATAGTGCGCCTGCAATGCTCAATGCCGCCAATGAAGTGGCGGTGGAGGCATTTCTGCAGCGGCGGATTCGCTTCCCGCAGATCGCGAGTATGATCGAACAAGTACTCGACCAGGAACCGGTCGTCGCCGTGCCGACGCTCGACGCGGTGTTTGCCGCCGATCAGCGCGCCCGCCAGCTGGCCGGGCAATGGTTGAACGATCACGGGCGCTGAGGCCGGGCTGAACGTCATTCGGAGAAAGATATGAGTGCGCTCTACATGATTATCGGCACCCTGGTGGCATTGGGTGTGCTGGTCACCTTTCACGAATTCGGCCACTTCTGGGTGGCCCGGCGTTGTGACGTCAAGGTTCTGCGTTTTTCCGTCGGTTTTGGTATGCCGCTGCTGCGCTGGCACGATCGTCACGGTACCGAGTTCGTGGTGGCAGCCATCCCGCTGGGTGGCTACGTCAAAATGCTCGATGAGCGCGAAGGTGAAGTGCCACTCGATCAGATCGATCAGTCCTTCAACCGCAAGTCGGTGCGCCAGCGTATTGCAATCGTCGCCGCCGGGCCGGTGGCCAACTTTCTGCTGGCCATCCTGTTTTTCTGGGTGCTGGCAATGCTCGGCACCCAGCAGGAACGTCCGGTCATCGGTGGGGTCGAAGCGGGCAGTGTGGCAGAGGTCGCAGGCCTGAAAGCTGGCCAGGAAATTGTTTCTATTGATGGCAAGGCGACGACCGGCTGGTCTGCCGTCAATCTGCAGTTGATCCGGCGTCTGGGCGAAAGCGGTCAGTTGCATATCAATGTGCGCGAAGAAGGCGCAACGGTTGACAGTGCTCATGTGCTGACCCTGGACAATTGGCTCAAAGGGGCGGATGAACCCGATCCTATCCGTTCGCTGGGCTTGCGTCTGTGGCGCCCGGCGTTGCCACCGGTGCTGGCTGAGCTTGACCCTAAAGGTCCGGCCAAGGCCGCTGGTCTGCAGCCCGGTGATCGCCTGCTGAGCCTTGATGGCCAGGCCCTGAATGACTGGCAACAAGTCGTCGATACCGTGCGTGGGCGCGCGGGTAGCAAGATCGTGCTGCAAGTCGAGCGTAGTGGTGCAACCCTGGAGATTCCGGTTACCCTGGCCAGTCGTGGCGAGGGCAAGTCGGCCAGCGGTTATCTCGGAGCTGGCGTAAAGCCAGTGAAGTGGCCGGATGCCATGCTTCGAGAGGTCCGCTATGGGCCGTTGGAGGCCGTAGGCGAGGGGCTTTCACGGACCTGGAACATGAGCGTCCTGACCCTCGAATCGTTGAAGAAAATGCTGTTCGGCGAGCTCTCGGTAAAAAACTTGAGTGGACCGATAACCATTGCTAAAGTGGCGGGCGCTTCAGCCCAGTCAGGCGTTGGGGATTTCCTGAATTTCCTCGCCTACCTGAGCATTAGCCTGGGGGTTCTTAATTTGCTGCCCATTCCAGTACTGGATGGGGGGCATTTGCTGTTCTACCTGATCGAATGGGCGCGTGGTCGTCCGCTTTCAGATCGGGTGCAAGGTTGGGGGATCCAGATCGGTATCAGTTTGGTAGTCGGGGTGATGTTGCTTGCCCTGATAAACGATTTGGGTCGACTGTAAAGCTTCGCTCAATTGCGAACCTGCCGCGTCCCGCGGCGGGTCGTTTATTGCCAGTTGGAATAAGAAAGGACTTCATGAAACGTCTGCTGCTAACTGCGGTTCTCGCCGTACTGATGATCGCTGAAGTTCACGCCGAGTCCTTCACCATCTCCGATATTCGTGTCAATGGTCTGCAGCGGGTTTCCGCGGGCAGCGTTTTCGGTGCCTTGCCATTGAACGTCGGCGATGAAGCCGATGACCGTCGCCTGGTGGAATCCACCCGTGCGCTGTTCAAGACCGGTTTCTTCCAGGATATCCAACTGGGCCGTGACGGCAACGTCCTGATCATCACCGTGGTCGAGCGTCCTTCGGTGTCGAGCATCGAGATCGAGGGCAACAAGGCCATCAGTACTGAAGACCTGATGAAAGGTCTGAAACAGTCTGGCCTGTCCGAAGGCGAGATCTTCCAGCGCGCCACCCTTGAAGGTGTGCGTAACGAACTGCAACGCCAGTACGTTGCCCAGGGTCGTTACTCGGCAGAGGTCGACACTGAAGTCGTGCCGCAGCCGCGCAACCGCGTCGGTCTGAAGATCAAGATCAACGAAGGCACCGTGGCTGCGATCCAGCACATCAACGTGGTCGGCAACACCGTCTTCCCTGAAGAAGACCTGGTTGGCCTGTTCGAGCTGAAGACCACCAACTGGCTGTCGTTCTTCAAGAACGATGACAAGTACGCCCGTGAAAAACTCTCCGGTGACCTGGAGCGTCTGCGTTCCTACTACCTGGACCGCGGCTACATCAACATGGACATCGCTTCCACCCAGGTGTCGATCACCCCGGACAAGAAGCACGTCTACATTACCGTCAACGTCAACGAAGGCGAGAAGTACACCGTTCGTGACGTGAAGCTCTCCGGTGACCTCAAGGTGCCGGAAGATCAGGTCAAGTCGCTGATGCTGGTGCAGCCGGGCCAGGTGTTCTCGCGTAAAGTGATGACCACCACTTCCGAACTGATCACCCGTCGTCTGGGTAACGAAGGCTACACCTTCGCCAACGTCAATGGCGTGCCACAACCAAACGACCAGGATCACACTGTCGACATCACTTTCGTGGTCGATCCGGGCAAGCGTGCCTACGTCAACCGTATCAACTTCCGTGGCAACACCAAGTCCGAAGACGAAGTGCTGCGTCGTGAAATGCGTCAGATGGAAGGTGGCTGGGCTTCGACCTACCTGATCGACCAGTCCAAGACCCGCCTTGAGCGCCTGGGCTTCTTCAAGGAAGTCAACGTCGAGACCCCGGCCGTTCCGGGCACTGATGACCAGGTCGACGTCAACTACAGCGTTGAAGAACAAGCGTCCGGTTCGATCACAGCCAGCGTCGGTTTCGCCCAGAGCGCCGGTCTGATCCTCGGTGGTTCGATCAGCCAGACCAACTTCCTGGGTACCGGTAACAAGGTGTCCATCGGTCTGACCCGCAGTGAATACCAGAGCCGCTACAACTTCGGCTTTGTTGACCCCTACTGGACTGCCGACGGCGTCAGCCTGGGCTATAACGCCTTCTATCGCACCACTGACTACGATGACCTCGACGTCGACGTTGCCAGCTATGCGGTCGACAGCCTGGGTGCAGGCGTCAGCGTCGGTTACCCGATCAGCGAAACCTCGCGTCTGACCTTCGGCCTGACCGTCCAGCAGGACGAGATCAAGACCGGTAAGTACACCGTTGACGAGATCTTCGACTTCGTTAATGAAGAGGGTGACAAGTACCTGAACTTCAAGGCGTCCGCCGGCTGGTCCGAGTCGACCCTGAACAAGGGCGTGCTGGCCACCCGTGGTCACTCCCAGAGCCTGGTGCTCGAGGCGACCACGCCTGGCAGCGACCTGTCGTTCTTCAAGCTCGACTACCGTGGCCAGCTGTTCAAGCCAATCACCAACGACTACACCCTGCGCCTGCACACTGAACTGGGCTATGGTGATGGTTTCGGTGGCACTTCGGGCCTGCCGTTCTACGAGAACTACTACGCCGGTGGTTTCAACTCGGTTCGTGGCTTCAAGGACAGCAGCCTGGGCCCACGCAGTACGCCGAGTGACGGTCACAACCCGGGCACCATCGCCGACCCGGACCAGGATCCACTGCCGTTCGGTGGTAACGTCCTCGTCCAGGGTGGTATGGAGGTGTTGTTCCCGCTGCCGTTCGTCAAGGACCAGCGCTCGCTGCGCACCTCGGTATTCTGGGATGTGGGTAACGTGTTCGATACCAACTGCGGCTCCAAGCCAGATTGCGAGAAGGTTGGCCTGTCGGGCCTGGCCAGCTCCGTCGGCCTGGGTGTGACCTGGATTACCGCACTCGGTCCGTTGAGCTTCAGCCTGGCGATGCCGGTGAAGAAACCGGACGAAGCCGATACCCAGGTGTTCCAATTCTCTCTGGGTCAGACCTTCTAAGGTCTGCCCCCTGCTAACGACAACGGATTCTGTAGGAGTGCATCGTGCGTAAGTTGACCCAACTGGCAGTACTGGCTGCGGCCCTGGTCGCAACCCCGGCTTTCGCCGAAATGAAAGTAGCCGTCCTGAACTATCAGATGGCCCTGCTTGAGTCGGACGCGGCGAAGAAGTACGCCGTCGATGCCGAGAAGAAGTTCGGCCCGCAGCTGACCAAGCTGAAGAACCTGGAAAGCAGCGCCAAGGGCATCGCCGACCGCATTCGTGCCGGTGGCGACAAGATGGCCCAGCCAGAGCGTGAGCGCCTGGAGCTTGAATACAAGCAGAAAGCCCGTGACTTCCAGTTCCAGTCCAAAGAGCTGAACGAGTCCAAGGCCGTGGCGGACCGTGAAATGCTCAAGCAACTGAAGCCGAAACTCGATGGCGCGGTTGAAGAAGTGATCAAGAAGGGCGGTTTTGATCTGGTGCTCGAGCGTGGCGCGGTGATTGATGTCAAACCTCAGTACGACATCACTCGCCAAGTCATCGAGCGCATGAACCAGTCCCGTTGAACATGACTGTGACCATGAAACTCGGCCAGCTGGCCGAGTTCCTCGGCGCCACCCTCCGTGGCCCCGAGGAGCTGGAAATCTCTGGCCTGGCAACCCTTCAGGAAGCCGGGGCGGGGCAGTTGAGCTTTCTCGCCAATCCGCAGTACCGCAAGTACCTCGGTGACAGCCACGCGGCTGCGATCCTGCTCAAAGCGGCCGATGCCGAAGGCTTTACCGGCAATGCGCTGATCGTCCCCGATCCGTACCTCGCTTATGCACGCATCTCCCACCTGTTCGATCCGAAGCCAAGGGCTGTAGCGGGAGTTCATCCCAGCGCCGTGGTTGCCGACGATGCCCAGGTCGATGCCAGCGCCAGTGTCGGTGCGTGTGCGGTGATCGAGAGCGGTGCGCAGATTGGCCCGGGTGTGACCATCGGTGCGCAGTGCTTCATCGGCGCCCGTTGCGTGATCGGCGAGGGTGGCTGGTTGGCCCCGCGGGTGACCCTGTACCACGACGTACGCATCGGCAAGCGTGTGGTGATCCAGTCTGGTGCAGTGATCGGTGGTGAGGGCTTCGGCTTTGCCAACGAGAAGGGTGTCTGGCAGAAGATCGCGCAGATCGGTGGGGTCAGTATCGGTGACGATGTCGAGATCGGTGTGAACACCGCAATCGACCGCGGCGCCTTGGCAGACACGCGGATCGGCGATGGGGTCAAGCTCGACAACCAGATCCAGATCGCCCATAACGTACAGATTGGTGATCACACGGCGATGGCGGCCTGCGTCGGCATTTCCGGCAGTACCAAAATCGGCAAGCATTGCACCATCGCCGGCGGTGTCGGCATGGTCGGGCATATCGATGTCTGTGACGGTGTTTTCGTATCCGGCATGACCATGGTCACGCGGTCGATCACCGAACCTGGGGCTTATTCTTCCGGTACGGCGATGCAGCCGCTGGGCGAGTGGCGTAAAAGTGCTGCGCGGATTCGCCAGCTCGACGAGATGGCAAAACGCCTTCAACAGTTGGAAAAGCGTGTCGAGGTCGTGACCTCAGGCAGCCAGCCTTCATCAGAAGGCTGATACCATTTCCTGATCGAGAGTGAATAGCCACAGGCTGACTCTTTGATTTGCAAAAGGAGCGCCTGGCAAAAGCGGGCGCTCCCTATCTTTACTACAGGCTTCCCCCCGAAATGATGGACATCAACGAGATTCGCGAATACCTGCCTCACCGTTACCCGTTCCTGTTGGTGGACCGGGTAGTGGACCTGGATGTCGAGGCCCAGCGCATTCGTGCCTACAAGAATGTCAGCATCAACGAACCGTTCTTCAATGGTCACTTCCCGGCGCACCCGATCATGCCGGGCGTACTGATCATCGAAGCCATGGCCCAGGCGGCCGGTATCCTTGGCTTCAAGATGCTCGACGTGAAACCTGCGGACGGTACGCTGTACTATTTCGTCGGTTCCGACAAACTGCGCTTCCGTCAGCCGGTGCTGCCGGGTGACCAGCTGATCCTCGAAGCCAAGTTCATCAGCTGCAAGCGTCAGATCTGGAAGTTCGAATGCCAGGCGTCGGTCGACGGCAAGCCAGTGTGCTCGGCCGAGATCATCTGCGCGGAACGTAAACTATGAGTTTGATTGACCCTCGGGCAATCATCGATCCTTCGGCGAGGATCGCCGACGGCGTCGAGGTCGGCCCTTGGTCTATTGTCGGTGCCGGGGTCGAGATCGGCGAGGGGACCGTTATCGGTCCGCACGTCATCCTCAAGGGGCCGACCCGTATCGGTCGGCACAATCGCATCTACCAGTTTTCTTCGGTAGGTGAAGACACCCCTGACCTCAAGTACAAGGGTGAGCCTACACGCCTGGTCATCGGTGATCACAATGTCATCCGTGAAGGGGTGACCATCCACCGTGGCACCGTGCAGGACCGCTCGGAAACCACGCTGGGCGATCACAACCTGATCATGGCCTATGCCCACATCGGTCATGACAGCGTCATCGGCAACCACTGCATTCTGGTGAACAATACCGCGCTGGCCGGGCATGTCCATGTCGACGACTGGGCGATCCTCTCCGGATTTACCTTGGTGCATCAGTTCTGCCATATCGGCGCCCACAGCTTTTCCGGCATGGGCACCGCCATCGGCAAGGACGTCCCGGCTTATGTGACGGTCTTCGGTAACCCAGCCGAAGCACGCAGCATGAACTTCGAGGGCATGCGCCGTCGCGGTTTCAGCGAAGATGCGATTCATGCCCTGCGTCGTGCCTACAAGGTGGTTTATCGTCAGGGGCTGACGGTCGAACAGGCCATTGCCGAACTGGCTGAGCCGGCGTCGCAGTTCCCTGAAGTCGACGTGTTCCTCAAGTCGATCCAGAACTCCACCCGCGGCATCACGCGCTGATCATGGCTGAGCTCTGTGTAGCGCTGGTGGCGGGTGAAGCCAGCGGCGATATCCTTGGCGCGGGCTTGATGCGCGCGCTCAAGGCGCGCCATCCGCAGGTGCGGTTCATCGGGGTTGGCGGGCCGCTGATGCAGGCTGAAGGCCTGGTGTCCTACTTCCCCATGGAACGCCTGGCGGTCATGGGCCTGGTCGAGGTGCTGGGTCGCCTGCGTGAGCTGCTCAAGCGGCGCAAGGCTCTGATCCAGACCTTGATCGACGAACGCCCGGATGTGTTCATCGGTATCGATGCGCCGGACTTCACCCTCAATATCGAACTGAATCTGCGCAAAGCCGGGATCAAGACCGTGCACTACGTCAGCCCCTCGGTCTGGGCCTGGCGGCAGAAGCGTGTGCTGAAGATTCGCGAAGGGTGCGACCTGATGCTGACGCTGTTTCCCTTCGAGGCCAAGTTCTACGAAGAGAAGGGCGTGCCGGTGCGTTTTGTCGGTCACCCGCTGGCTGACAGTATTCCCCTCGAAGCGGATCGTCGTGCTGCCCGCGAACAACTAGGGCTCGGCGAAGGGCCGCTGGTGGCCTTGATGCCCGGCAGCCGTGGCGGTGAAGTAGGGCGCTTGGGCGCATTGTTTCTCGATACCGCTCAACGTCTGCGTGAGCTGGTACCGGGCGTACGCTTTGTGTCGCCGTGTGCCAATGCCGAGCGCCGAGCCCAGCTGGAGCAGATGCTGCAGGGGCGCGACCTGCCGTTGACCTTGCTCGACGGTCGTTCACACCAGGCCCTGGCCGCTTGCGATGCGGTGTTGATCGCCTCGGGTACTGCCACCCTGGAAGCGCTGCTGTTCAAGCGGCCGATGGTGGTCGCCTACCGTTTGGCACCGCTGACTTACTGGATTCTCAAACGACTGGTCAAAAGCCCCTACGTGTCCCTGCCCAACCTGCTGGCCCAGCGCATGCTGGTACCTGAGCTGCTGCAGGAAGCCGCCACCCCCGAAGCCCTGGCCCAGACGCTGGCGCCGCTGGTTGCGGGCGGTACGCAGCAGACCGAAGGTTTTGACCAGATTCACCGTACCCTGCGCCGCGATGCCTCGAACCAGGCAGCCGAAGCGGTGCTGGCCCTGCTGGAAACCCGATAGATGCAAATGGGACTGGACTTCAACCTGGTCGAGGACCTGGTCGCCGGCGTCGACGAAGTCGGCCGCGGCCCGCTGTGCGGCGCGGTAGTGACGGCGGCGGTGATCCTCGATCCGCAGCGACCGATTCTCGGTCTGAACGATTCGAAGAAGCTCACTGAGGCGCGTCGCGAAAAGCTGTTTGATGAAATCTGCGAGAAAGCCCTGAGCTTCTGCATCGCCCGCGCCGAAGTCGAGGAAATCGACGAGCTGAACATCCTGCATGCCACCATGCTGGCAATGCAGCGCGCGGTCGAGGGGTTGAGCGTTACGCCGAAACTGGCGTTGATCGACGGCAACCGCTGCCCCAAGCTGTCAGTGCCAGCGGCACCGGTGGTCAAAGGTGACAGCCAGGTACCGGCGATTGCTGCCGCTTCGATCCTCGCCAAGGTTACCCGTGACCGGGAAATGGCCGTTTTCGAGCTGATGTATCCAGGTTATGGCATTGGTGGGCACAAGGGCTATCCGACCCCGGTGCACCTTGAAGCCTTGGCGCGCCTGGGGCCGACGCCGATTCACCGGCGCTCCTTTGCACCGGTGCGCGCCGCTTACGAGGCGCAGGGCGCCCTGAGCAACGGTTTCGCCGAGGTCTGATGACCTCGGGCAAGTGTCAGCAGTCAGGATCGACCTGCGCTGGCTGATGTTTTGATCAAGGCCCGGTACAATCCGGGCCTTGTTGTTTTGTGCTGCTATAGGATCATCATGTCGGCTTCTTTCGTTCATCTTCGCCTGCACACCGAATTCTCGCTGGTCGATGGCCTGGTGCGGATCAAGCCGCTGGCCAAGGCATTGGCCTCGATGAACATGCCGGCCGTAGCGGTTACCGACCAGAGCAACATGTGCTCGCTGGTCAAGTTCTACAAGAACGCCATGGGCTCGGGGATCAAGCCGATCTGTGGTGCCGATCTGTGGCTGGCCAACCGCGACCCCGACGCACCGCTGTCGCGCATCTGCTTTCTGGCCATGGACGCCAAGGGTTATCGCAACCTCACCGAGTTGATCTCCCGCGGTTGGGTCGAAGGCCAGCGCAATGGCCTGGTGGTGATCGAGCGTGACTGGATCCCCGCCGCCAGCGAGGGGCTGATCGCCCTGTCGGCAGCCAAAGAGGGCGATATCGGCATGGCGTTGCTCAATGGCAACCCCGATGAAGCCGAAGCCTTGCTGCAGGACTGGATGGCGATGTTCCCTGATCGCTTCTATGTCGAAGTGCAGCGCACCAACCGCGCCGGTGATGAAGAGTACCTGCATGCTGCGGTCGCGCTGGCCGACAAGTTCAACGCGCCGCTGGTGGCGACCAACGATGTGCGCTTCATCAAGCAGTCGGATTACGACGCCCACGAAACCCGCGTATGCATCGGCGAAGGCCGCGCCCTGGACGACCCCCGGCGTTCGCGCAACTACAGTGACCAGCAGTACCTGAAAAGCCCGGAAGAAATGGCCGAGCTGTTCAGCGACCTGCCTGACGCGGTGGCCAACACCGTGGAGATTGCCAAGCGCTGCAACATCCAGGTGCAGCTGGGCAAACACTTCCTGCCGGATTTCCCGACGCCCAACGGCATGGGTATCGACGACTACCTGCGCCATGTCTCGCATGAAGGCCTGGAAGAGCGTCTGGCAGTGCTGTGGCCGAAAGAGACCACGCCCAACTATGAAGAAAAGCGCCAGGTCTACCTCGATCGCTTGAAGTTCGAACTGGATATCATCATCCAGATGGGCTTCCCCGGTTACTTCCTGATCGTTATGGACTTCATCAAGTGGGCCAAGAACAACGGCGTGCCCGTGGGCCCGGGCCGGGGTTCGGGTGCCGGCTCGCTGGTGGCCTATGTACTGAAGATCACCGACCTCGATCCGCTGGCCTATGACCTGCTGTTCGAACGTTTCCTCAACCCGGAACGGGTTTCCATGCCCGACTTCGACGTCGACTTCTGCATGGATGGCCGCGATCGGGTGATCGAATACGTGGCCGATGCTTACGGTCGCAACGCGGTAAGCCAGATCATCACCTTCGGTACCATGGCGGCCAAGGCGGTGGTGCGCGACGTGGCGCGGGTGCAGGGCAAGTCCTACGGCCTGGCGGATCGCCTGTCGAAGATGATTCCGTTCGAAGTGGGCATGACCCTGGAGAAAGCCTACGAGCAGGAAGAGATGCTCCGCGACTTCCTCAAGACCGATGAGGACGCCAAGGAAATCTGGGACATGGCCCTCAAGCTCGAGGGTGTCTGCCGTGGTACCGGTAAGCACGCCGGTGGTGTGGTTATCGCGCCGACCAAGCTCACCGACTTCTCGCCGATCGCCTGTGATGAAGAGGGCGGCGGCCTGGTCACCCAGTTCGACAAGGATGACGTCGAGGCGGCGGGCCTGGTGAAGTTCGACTTCCTCGGTCTGCGGACCCTGACCATCATCAAGTGGGCGATGGAAACCATCAACCGCGAGCAGGCCAAGAAGGGCCTGGATGACCTCAACATCGACTTCATCCCGCTGGATGACAAGAAAACCTACGAGCTGCTGCAAAAAGCCGAAACCACGGCGGTGTTCCAGCTTGAATCGCGGGGCATGAAGGAGCTGATCAAGAAGCTCAAGCCCGACTGCCTCGAAGACCTTATCGCACTGGTGGCGCTGTTCCGTCCCGGCCCGCTGCAATCGGGCATGGTTGACGACTTCATCAACCGCAAGCACGGTCGTGCCGAACTGGCTTACCCGCACTCGGACTACCAGTACGAAGGCCTCAAGCCAGTGTTGGCACCGACTTACGGCATCATCCTGTACCAGGAACAGGTGATGCAGATTGCTCAGGTAATGGCGGGCTACACCCTCGGTGGTGCGGACATGCTGCGCCGGGCCATGGGTAAGAAAAAACCCGAGGAAATGGCCAAGCAGCGCGGCGGTTTCATTGAAGGTTGCGCCTCCAACAACATCGACCCGGACCTGGCAGGTAACATCTTCGACCTGGTAGAGAAGTTCGCCGGTTACGGTTTCAACAAATCTCACTCCGCCGCCTATGGTCTGGTGTCCTACCAGACCGCCTGGTTGAAAACCCACTTCCCGGCGCCGTTCATGGCCGCGGTACTGTCGGCGGACATGCACAACACCGACAAGGTCGTGACCCTGATCGAGGAAGTGCGCAGCATGAAGCTGCGCCTCGATGCGCCGGACGTGAACACTTCCGACTTCAAGTTCACGGTTAACGATGACGGTCGTATCGTCTATGGCCTGGGTGCGATCAAGGGTGTGGGCGAGGGGCCGGTAGAGGCCATCGTTGAAGCGCGCAAGGAGGGCCCGTTCAAGGATCTGTTCGACTTCTGCGAGCGTGTCGACCTCAAACGTATCAACAAGCGCACCCTCGATGCATTGATTCGCAGCGGCGCCCTGGACCGTCTGGGGCCGTACTTCCATGACGAGCTCAAGGCCTACCAGGCCAATATCGACCGCAACCGCGCCGTGTTGCTGTCGACCATGGAAGAGGCGATCAAAGCCGCCGAGCAGACCGCCCGTACCGCGGACAGCGGCCACGTAGACCTGTTTGGCGGGCTGTTCGAGGAAGCAGACGCGGATGTCTATGCCAATCACCGCAAGGCCCGCGAGCTGACTCTCAAGGAACGCCTGCGCGGCGAAAAGGACACGCTGGGCCTGTACCTGACCGGTCACCCGATTGACGAATACGAAGGCGAGATCCGCCGCTTCGCCCGTCAGCGCATCATCGACCTGAAGCCGGCCCGCGACACCCAGACCGTGGCCGGGATGATCATCGCCCTGCGGGTAATGAAGAACAAAAAGGGTGACAAGATGGGCTTTGTCACCCTCGACGACCGTTCCGGACGTATCGAGGCCTCGCTGTTCGCCGACGCCTTCATGGCCGCCCAGGCCCTGTTGCAGACCGACGCGATGGTGGTGGTCGAAGGCGAGGTCAGCAATGATGACTTCTCCGGCGGCCTGCGCCTGCGGGTCAAGCGGGTCATGAGCATGGAAGATGCGCGGACCAACCTGGCCGAGAGCCTGCGCCTGAAAGTCCATAGCGACGCGTTGAAAGGCGATCGCCTGACCTGGCTGGGCGAGCTGTTCAAGCGCCATCGCGGGGCTTGTCCGATTACCATGGAGTACACCGGCAGCGATGCCCGGGCGATGCTGCAGTTCGGCGAAAGCTGGCGAATCGACCCGGCCGATGGCCTGATTCAGGCCCTGCGTGACCAGTTCGGGCGTGAGAACGTCTTTTTGCAATATCGATGAATTTTTAATCTCGACCTGAATGCGCCTGATCCCTTAAGGTAGGGCGCCAAACGGATCAACCGGCCGGCCGCCTGGCCGTAGACCCTAGACGGATGCCTATGAACCCGAATTTTCTGGATTTCGAACAGCCGATTGCTGACCTGCAAGCCAAGATCGAAGAGCTGCGCCTGGTCGGCAATGACAACTCGCTGAACATCGGCGATGAAATCGCCCGTCTGCAAGACAAGAGCAGCACCCTGACCGAAAGCATTTTCGGCAGCCTGACCAGCTGGCAGATTGCCCGTCTGGCCCGTCATCCGCGTCGTCCGTACACCCTGGACTACATCGATCACCTGTTCACCGAGTTCGACGAACTGCACGGCGATCGCCACTTTGCCGACGATGCGGCAATTGTCGGCGGCATTGCCCGTCTGGACGACAAGCCGGTGATGGTCATCGGTCACCAGAAAGGCCGCGAAGTGCGCGAAAAGGTCCGTCGCAACTTCGGTATGCCGCGTCCGGAAGGCTATCGCAAAGCGTGCCGTCTGATGGAAATGGCCGAACGCTTCAAGATGCCGATCCTGACCTTCATCGACACCCCGGGTGCTTACCCTGGCATCGACGCCGAAGAGCGCAACCAGAGTGAAGCGATTGCCTGGAACCTGCGGGTCATGGCGCGCCTGAAAACCCCGATCATCGCCACCGTCATCGGTGAAGGTGGTTCGGGTGGTGCACTGGCCATCGGCGTCTGCGATCAGCTGAACATGCTGCAGTACTCCACCTATTCGGTGATCTCGCCGGAAGGTTGCGCTTCGATCCTGTGGAAGACCGCCGAAAAGGCCTCGGACGCTGCCGAAGCCATGGGTATTACCGCTGAACGCCTGAAAGGCCTGGGTATTGTCGACAAGGTCATTGCCGAACCACTGGGCGGCGCCCACCGTGACCCGGCGAAAATGTCGGCCACCATCCGTGGCGAACTGATCGAGCAGCTGGACATGCTCAAGAAGTTCGACAACGATGCACTGCTCAAGCGCCGTTATGACCGTCTGATGAGCTACGGGCTCTGATCTGAGGTCCATCGCCGGCAAGGCCGGCTCCCACAGGATTGGGGTTCACCACTGGACCTGTGGGAGCTGGCCTTGCCAGCGATCGAGCGCAAAGCGTTCGCAACCGGGCCAACGCCGATGATTGATCTTCACAGCAAGCTCTCCCCCTGGCTCCAGGCCCCCTCCTGGTGCATCGCCCTCTCCGGCGGCCTCGACTCCACCGTCCTCCTGCACCTGCTGGTCAGCCTGTCCCGCCAACATCCGCTCCCCCCCATTCGTGCCATCCACATCCACCACGGCCTGCAAGCCGCGGCCGACGCCTGGCCAGCCCATTGCCAGCGCCTGTGCGACGAGCTGGGTGTCGAACTGCAGATCATCCATGTTCAGGTCGCCCCTGGCGCCAGCCTCGAGCAGGGTGCCCGCGACGCGCGATATGCAGCCTTTGCCGAGACCCTGCGTCCCGGCGAAGTGCTGTTGACCGGACAGCATCGCGAAGACCAGGCTGAGACCCTGCTGTTTCGGCTGCTGCGCGGAGCCGGTGTGCGCGGTCTGGCTGCAATGCCCGCTCAGCGTGCGTTGGGGCAGGGGCTGTTGCTGCGGCCCTTGCTTGAGGTGTCGCGGGAGGCGCTCGAGCGTTACGCTCATGCGCAACAGCTGGAGTGGGTCGAAGACCCCTCCAATGGCGATACGCAGTACTCCCGTAATTATTTGCGTCACGCTGTGTTCCCGGTGTTGCGCCAGCGTTGGCCGCAAGTGGCGCAGAATCTGGCGCGTGCTGCCGGACATCTGAGCGAGGCCCAGGGCCTGCTGGATGAGCTGGCGCTTGAGGATTTGCAGCAGGCCTCGACGCCGTGCGGCTTTGCCTGGCTGCCTCTGGCCTCGCTGGACCTGACAGTGCTGCGTGGCTTGTCCCCGGCGCGTCAGCGCAATGCCCTGCAATACTGGTTGGTTCAACGCACGCGCTTGCCGGACGCGCGTCATTGGGCCGGCTGGGAAGACCTGCGTGATGCATCAGGCGACGGACGGCCATGCTGGCGTCTGACCGACGGTGAGCTGCACCGCGCCAACGAGCGTATCTGGTGGCTGGCCGACGACTGGCTCAAGGCGCCGCTGGGGCAGAGCTGGGACGATCCGGCGCAAAGCCTGGCCTTGCCACACAATGGCAGCTTGCACTTGAGCGGCATGATGCCGCAGGGGCCGTTGCGTATCGCTTACCGCCAGGGCGGTGAAAGCCTGCAGGTTGCCGAGCGCGGCCGCCGCGACCTCAAGCGCCTGCTCAACGAGCTGCAGGTGCCGGCGTTCGTCCGTTGCCGCCTGCCGTTGCTGTATCGCCAAGACCAATTACTGGCGGTGGCCAACCTGCCGGAACTGAGTCAGGGGCCATGGCAATTACAGTGGTGCATACCGACGAGCGCGCAAGGTTTGAGATGAAAGGCACATTCCGGTAGACTACGCTCCCTTCTTGATACAACTTCTGTGGCTTCCCTGAAATCACGGCAGTTGCCGATTACCAAGCAGTTTTTTGCTGGGCGATTCTAAAAATGTGTAGCGAGCTCCGTACCGGGTCGAAAACCCCCGGTCTGTCCAGACGCGGCAGTTTTTTAAGTAGCACTGTGATTGACGCAGGTGATCGGGGGCTTCGGCCTTCCTTCGCTTTCCCCGGCGGCGCAGACCGCTTTAACGCAGACTTCTAGGGTTTTTCATGACGCGCTACATATTCGTCACGGGCGGTGTTGTTTCTTCATTGGGGAAAGGCATTGCCTCGGCTTCATTGGCGGCCATCCTGGAGGCGCGGGGGCTCAAGGTCACCATGCTCAAACTGGATCCGTACATCAACGTCGATCCGGGCACCATGAGCCCGTTCCAGCACGGTGAAGTGTTCGTCACCCACGACGGCGCCGAAACCGACCTGGACCTGGGTCACTACGAGCGGTTCATCCGCACGACCATGACCCAGAACAACAACTTCACCACCGGCCGTATCTACGAGCACGTGCTGCGCAAAGAGCGCCGTGGTGATTACCTGGGCGCGACCATTCAGGTCATTCCGCACATCACCGACGAGATCAAGCGCCGCATCATCAAGGGTGCTGGCGATGCCGACGTGGCCCTGGTGGAAATCGGCGGTACCGTGGGTGACATCGAGTCGCAACCGTTCCTCGAGGCGATCCGTCAGCTGCGTGTCGAAGTGGGCTCCAAGCGCGCCATGCTGATGCACCTGACCCTGGTGCCGTACATCGCCACCGCAGGCGAGACCAAGACCAAGCCGACCCAGCACTCGGTCAAGGAGCTGCGCTCCATCGGCCTGCAGCCTGACGTGCTGATCTGCCGCTCCGACCACCCGGTCGATGTCTCCTCGCGTCGCAAGATCGCCCTGTTCACCAACGTTGAAGAGCGTGCGGTGATCTCCCTGGAAGACGTCGACACCATCTACAAGATCCCGGCCGTGCTGCACGCCCAGGGCCTGGATGACTTCGTCGTCGAGCGCTTTGGCCTGCAGTGCAATGGCGCCGACCTGTCCGAGTGGGAAAAGGTCGTCGATGCCAAGCTCAATCCAGAGCACGAAGTGACCATCGCCATGGTCGGCAAGTACATGGAACTGCTGGACGCCTACAAGTCGCTGATCGAAGCGATGAGCCATGCCGGCATCCAGAACCGCACCAAGGTCAACCTGCGTTACATCGACTCCGAAGACATCGAGAACCAGGGCACCAGCCTGCTCGAAGGCGCCGATGCCATTCTGGTTCCGGGCGGCTTCGGTCTGCGCGGTGTCGAAGGCAAGATCACTGCCGTGCAGTACGCTCGCGAGAACAAGGTCCCGTACCTGGGTATCTGCCTGGGCATGCAGGTCGCGGTCATCGAATTCGCCCGTAACGTCATGGGCTGGAAAGATGCCAACTCCACCGAGTTCGATCGCAACAGCGCTCACCCGGTCGTCGGTCTGATCACCGAGTGGGAAGACGCCACCGGCGCGGTTGAAACCCGTACCGAAGCCTCCGATCTGGGCGGCACCATGCGTCTGGGCGCCCAGGAATGCCAGCTGGAAAGCGGCTCCAAGGTCCACGACTGCTACGCCAAGGACGTGATCGTCGAGCGTCATCGTCATCGCTACGAAGTGAACAACAAGCTGCTGCCACAGCTGGTCGACGCCGGCCTCAAGGTGTCCGGTCGTTCCGGTGACGGCGCGCTGGTCGAAGTGGTCGAGTCGCAGGATCATCCGTGGTTCGTCGCTTGCCAGTTCCACCCTGAGTTCACCTCGACCCCGCGTGACGGTCATCCGCTGTTCAGCGGTTTCGTCAAGGCGGCACTGGCTCAAAAGAACAAGGCCTGATCCATGACCCAGAAGATCATTCGCGTCGGTAACATCGAGATCGCCAACGACAAGCCGTTCGTCCTGTTCGGCGGCATGAACGTGCTGGAATCCCGTGACCTGGCCATGAAGGTCTGTGAAGAGTACGTGCGGGTTACCGAGAAACTCGGTATCCCTTACGTGTTCAAGGCCAGCTTCGACAAAGCCAACCGTTCGTCGATCAACTCCTACCGTGGCCCTGGCCTGGAAGAGGGGATGAAGATCTTCGAAGAGATCAAGCGCACCTTCAATGTGCCGCTGATCACCGATGTTCACGAGCCGCACCAGGCGCAAGCCGTGGCTGAAGTCTGTGACATCATCCAGCTGCCGGCCTTCCTGTCGCGCCAGACCGACCTGGTGGTGGCCATGGCCAAGACCGGCGCGGTGATCAACATCAAGAAGGCCCAGTTCCTCGCACCTCAGGAAATGAAACACATCCTGACCAAGTGCGAAGAAGCCGGTAACGATCAGCTGATCCTCTGCGAGCGCGGTTCGAGCTTCGGCTACAACAACCTCGTGGTCGACATGCTCGGTTTCGGCATCATGAAGCAGTTCGAGTACCCGGTGTTCTTCGACGTGACCCACTCCCTGCAGATGCCGGGTGGTCGCGCCGATTCCGCCGGTGGCCGCCGTGCCCAGGTCACCGACCTGGCCAAGGCCGGTCTGAGCCAGGGCCTGGCCGGGCTTTTCCTTGAAGCCCACCCGGACCCGGACAATGCCAAGTGCGACGGTCCTTGCGCCCTGCGCCTGGACAAACTGGAGCCATTCCTGGCCCAGCTCAAGCAACTGGACGATCTGGTGAAGAGTTTTCCGACGGTAGAAACCGCGTAATCCTCAATTCTCCGGTAAAGTACCCCCCGTTCAACCTCTGACCCTCGGGTCAGGGGTTTGCGTTCGCCAGGCCTGCCTGTTTCAAAACTGCCCGGCGAGCGGCAAGATTTTTCTCAGCTGCGTTGTCTTCGTCAATTCTGGAGTGCTTACAACAATGGCAAAAATCGTCGACATCAAAGGTCGTGAAGTTCTCGATTCGCGTGGTAACCCCACCGTAGAAGCGGACGTACTGCTCGACAACGGCATCATCGGCAGCGCCTGCGCGCCGTCCGGTGCTTCCACTGGCTCGCGCGAAGCGCTGGAGCTGCGTGATGGCGACAAGAGCCGTTACATGGGCAAAGGCGTACTGAAAGCGGTCGCCAACATCAACGGCCCGATCCGCGACCTGCTGCTGGGCAAAGACCCGGTTGACCAGAAAGCCCTCGACACCGCCATGATCAAGCTGGACGGTACCGAGAACAAGGCCAACCTGGGCGCCAACGCCATTCTGGCTGTGTCTCTGGCTGCTGCCAAAGCCGCTGCCCAGGATCAGGACCTGCCGCTGTACGCGCACATCGCCAATCTCAACGGCACCCCAGGCCAGTACTCGATGCCGGTTCCGATGATGAACATCATCAACGGTGGCGAGCACGCCGACAACAACGTCGACATCCAGGAGTTCATGGTTCAGCCGGTCGGCGCCAACACCTTCTCCGATGGCCTGCGCATGGGCACCGAAATTTTCCATCACCTCAAAGCCGTGCTCAAGGCCCGTGGCCTGAACACCGCGGTAGGTGACGAAGGTGGTTTCGCGCCTAACCTGGCTTCCAACGAAGACGCCCTGGCCGCCATCGCTGAAGCTGTGGCCAACGCTGGCTACAAGCTGGGCACCGACGTGACCCTGGCCCTGGACTGCGCAGCCAGCGAATTCTACGAAGACGGCAAGTACAACCTGTCCGGTGAAGGCAAGTCGTTCGACGCGGAAGGTTTTGCCGAGTACCTCAAAGGCCTGACCGAGCGTTTCCCGATCATCTCGATCGAAGACGGTCTGGACGAGTCCGACTGGGCTGGCTGGAAGATCCTCACCGACAAGATCGGTGCCAAGGTACAACTGGTCGGTGACGACCTGTTCGTGACCAACACCAAGATCCTGAAGGAAGGCATCGACAAGCAGATCGGCAACTCGATCCTGATCAAGTTCAACCAGATCGGCTCGCTGACCGAAACCCTGGAAGCCATCCAGATGGCCAAGGCTGCCGGTTACACCGCGGTGATCTCGCACCGTTCGGGCGAAACCGAAGATTCGACCATTGCCGACCTCGCTGTAGGCACCGCTGCCGGCCAGATCAAGACCGGTTCGCTGTGCCGTTCCGACCGCGTTTCCAAGTACAACCAGCTGCTGCGTATCGAAGAGCAACTGGGTGCCAAGGCCGTGTACCGTGGTCGCGCCGAGTTTCGCGGCTAAGCAAGAGATGGTAAAAAGACAGCAGCCAAGGTTCGCTGAGCAGTCATACTGACGGTTCAGCAGCTTGTTGCAGCAGGTCTGAATACACAAAGCCTGGCTTCGGTCAGGCTTCGTGCCATCAGTGCCCTGCAGAGGTGGCGGTCTTTTTCCACTGGATACCCTGATGCGCAGTCCCTATTGGTTGTTCCTCGTCCTGCTCCTGCTGCTTGGTGGCCTGCAGTATCGCCTGTGGGTGGGCAATGGCAGCCTGGCCCATGTCACCGAGCTCAAGCAACAGATTGCCGACCAGCACGCCGAAAACGAGCGTCTGCTGGAACGTAACCGTGTGCTTGATGCTGAAGTACTGGAGTTGAAGAAAGGTATGGAAACCGTCGAAGAACGGGCTCGCCATGAACTGGGAATGGTCAAGGAGGGTGAAACCCTCTACCAGCTAGCCCAATGAACCAGACCTTGCCGGCCTTCTGGGCCGTGATTCCCGCCGCGGGCGTTGGTGCCCGCATGGCTGCCGACCGTCCCAAGCAGTACTTGCAATTGGGCGGGCAGACCATTCTCGAGCATAGCCTCGACTGTTTTCTCGACCATCCCTGTGTCAAAGGGGTGGTGGTCAGCGTTGCCGCTGACGATCCTTACTGGCCCGGCTTACGCTGCGCCAGCGACCCACGTATCCAGCGCGCCGCCGGTGGCCAGGAGCGCGCCGACTCGGTGCTCAACGCCTTGTTGCTGTTGCACGCCCAGGGCGCCGCGGACAGCGACTGGGTGCTGGTGCACGATGCCGCGCGCCCGAATCTGGCACGCAGCGACCTTGACCGCTTGCTGTTCGAGCTGGCTGACGATCCGGTCGGTGGCCTGTTGGCCGTGCCGGCCCGCGATACTCTCAAGCGCGCCGACGCCAAGGGACGGGTCAGCGCTACCATCGACCGCAGTACCGTGTGGCAGGCTTATACCCCGCAGATGTTTCGCTTGGGCACCTTGCATCGGGCCCTGGCCGATAGTCTGGTGGCGGATGTGGTGATCACCGACGAGTCCTCGGCCATCGAGTGGGCCGGGCAGGCACCGCGTCTGATTGAAGGGCGTAGTGACAACATCAAGGTGACCCGGCCGGAAGACCTTGAGTGGTTGCGTCAGCGCTGGGCCAAGCGCGGCTGATGGGGCCTCATCGCCGGCAAGGCCGGCTCCCACAATAGTCCTGCTTGAACCCTGTGGGAGCCGGCCTTGCCGGCGATGCTCGATCAGGCAGTGCGGTATTCAGGCAGATCAGCCAACCCTTCTCGCAGATAATCCACCAGCTTGCGCACCTTCGGCGACAAATGCCGTTGCTGCGGGTACAAGGCCCACACTGCGGTATTAGGCGGCTGCTGAGCCTCAAGCAGCGACACCAGCGCCCCGGTTTTCAAGTGTTCAAGCACGTAATAGTCCGGCAGCTGACACAACCCCATCCCCTGCAACGCCGCATCCAGCACCGCTTGCCCACTGTTGCAGCGCCAATTGCCTTGCACCCGCAGGCCTTGCTCGCGACCGTCCTGCTGCAGCGTCCAGATATCCGAGCTGCCAATCAGACAATTGTGCCGAGCCAGTTCCGACACGCTGTGCGGCCGACCGTAACGCTCCAGGTAAGCCGGCGAGGCGCACAGGTACATACGCCGCGGCGCCAGTCGGGTCGCTACCAGGCGCGAATCCTGAAGGCGGCCCAGGCGGATGGCCAGGTCCATGCCTTCGTGCAGCAGGTCGAGGGTGCGATTGCTCAGTTCGACATCGACCCGCAGCTGCGGGTACAGCGCCATGAAGCGCGTCACCAGCGGTACGATGAAGCGCTCGCCATAGGCCACCGCACAGGTCATGCGTAGCAAGCCCTTGGGTTCGCTGGTGAGGTCGCCCATGGCGCGCAGGGCTTCCTCGCGACCATCCTGCAGGCGCTGGCAATGCTGCAGAAAAGTCTGCCCGGCTTCGCTCAAGGTCACTTTGCGCGTGCTGCGGTAGAGCAGCCGGGTTTGCAGACGGTCTTCCAGGCGGGCGATCTGGCGGCTGATGTGTGAAGAGGAAACCCCCAGGCGTTCGGCCGCAGCGGTGAACTGGCCTGACTCGGCCACCGCGACGAATTCGTCGATACCTTCCCAGCGGCTACTCATTGATTATCCCTACATGGCAATAATGTTTTGTCTTTGACCTGATTATTAATCAAATGATCATGAATTACACTTTGAGCCTGAACTGACCCCTTTGCTGGAGAAGATTGATGATCAAGTCCCGTGCCGCCGTTGCCTTCGAGGCCAAAAAACCGCTGGAGATCGTCGAAGTCGACGTGGCCATGCCCAAGGCCGGTGAAGTGCTGTTGCGCGTTGTTGCCAGCGGTGTCTGCCACACCGATGCCTACACCCTGTCCGGCGCGGACCCTGAGGGTATCTTCCCGTCGATCCTCGGCCACGAAGGTGGCGCCATCGTCGAGGCGGTGGGTGAGGGCGTCACCTCGGTGGCAGTGGGTGATCATGTGATCCCGCTGTACACCCCGGAGTGCGGCCAATGCAAATTCTGCCGCTCCGGCAAGACCAACCTGTGCCAGGCGATTCGCGCCACTCAGGGCAAGGGCCTGATGCCAGACGGCACCACGCGTTTCTCCTACAAAGGTCAGCAACTGTTCCACTACATGGGCACTTCGACTTTCTCCGAGTACACCGTGCTGCCGGAAATTTCCGTGGCCAAGATCCAGAAAGAAGCACCGCTGGAGAAGGTCTGCCTGCTCGGTTGCGGCGTCACCACCGGCATCGGCGCGGTGCTCAATACCGCCAAGGTCAAACCGGGGGATACCGTGGCCATCTTCGGTCTCGGGGGCATCGGCCTGTCGGCGATCATCGGTGCGGTCAAGGCCAAGGCTGCGCGAATCATTGCCGTGGACATCAACCCGGGCAAATTCGAGATCGCCCGGCAACTGGGCGCTACCGATTGCGTCAACCCGAAGGACTACGACCGTCCAATCCAGGAAGTCATCGTCGACCTCACCGACGGTGGCGTGGACTTCTCCTTCGAATGCGTGGGCAACGTACAGCTAATGCGCGCGGCGCTGGAGTGCTGCCACAAGGGCTGGGGCGAATCGGTGATCATTGGTGTTGCTGGCGCCGGCCAGGAAATCTCCACCCGTCCGTTTCAGCTGGTGACCGGCCGGGTCTGGCGCGGTTCGGCGTTTGGCGGCGTGCGTGGCCGCAGCGAGCTGCCGAGCTACGTGGAAATGTCGGAAAAAGGCGAGATCCCGCTGGATACCTTCATCACCCACACCATGGGCCTGGAAGACATCAACAAGGCTTTCGACCTGATGCATGAAGGCAAGAGCATTCGCAGCGTCATCCACTTCTGAGGTTTGCCATGAGCCTGGAAAACATTTCCTGCCAGAAGAGTTTCGGCGGCTGGCACAAGCGTTACCGCCACCGCTCGGAGGTGCTCGGTTGTGACATGGTGTTTGCCGTCTATCTGCCGCCGCAGGCGGAGCAGGGCGGCAAACTGCCGGTGCTGTACTGGCTCAGCGGCCTGACCTGCACCGACGAGAACTTCATGCAGAAGGCGGGGGCGCACAAGCTCGCCGCCGAGCTGGGGCTGATCATTGTTGCTCCCGACACCAGCCCGCGCGGGCCTCAGGTGCCGGGCGATCCCGACGGTGCCTGGGACTTCGGCCTGGGCGCTGGCTTCTACCTCAATGCCAGCGAGCAACCCTGGGCCCAGCACTACCGCATGCATGACTACGTCGTACAGGAGCTGCCGAAGCTGGTCGAAGCGCATTTCCCCGCGTCAGATCGTCGCGGCATCAGCGGGCACTCCATGGGTGGCCATGGCGCGTTGGTCTGTGCGCTGCGCAATCCCGGGCGTTATCAGTCGGTATCAGCGTTCGCGCCGATCAGCAATCCGATGGATTGCCCCTGGGGGCAGAAGGCGTTCTCCCGCTACCTGGGTGAAGACCGGGCGCGCTGGCGTGAATGGGATGCCAGTGTGCTGATCGCTGATGCTCAGGAACGTTTGCCGTTACTGGTGGATCAAGGGGATCGCGACGATTTCCTCGAAAGCCAGCTCAAACCGCAGGTATTGGTCCAGGCGGCGAAGGCTGCGGGTCATCCACTCGACCTGCGCCTGCAGCCGGGTTATGACCACAGCTACTACTTCATCGCCAGCTTTATCGATGAGCACCTGCGCCATCATGGAGTGGCCCTGGGTTTGTTGTAGGCACGGTCTTACAAATCAGCCTAATGCCCGGCAAAGCGGGTAGAATCACGCCCTGACTCAATCAGGGCGTTTTTTTATGCGTATTGGCCACGGCTACGATGTGCACCGCTTCGCGGAAGGCGATTTCATCACCTTGGGTGGGGTGCGCATTGCGCACAAGTTCGGGCTGCTGGCCCATTCCGATGGCGACGTACTGCTGCACGCCCTGAGCGATGCCCTGCTCGGTGCCGCGGCGCTGGGCGACATCGGCAAGCACTTCCCCGACACCGACCCGCAGTTCAAGGGCGCCGACAGCCGTGTGCTGTTGCGCCATGTGGTCAAGATCGTTCAGGCCAAAGGCTGGCAAGTCGGCAATGTCGACGCCACCATCGTTGCCCAGGCGCCGAAGATGGCCCCGCATATCGATACCATGCGCCAGCTGATCGCTGAAGACCTGCAGGTCGAACTCGACCAGGTCAACGTCAAGGCCACCACCACCGAGAAGCTCGGCTTCACCGGTCGTGAAGAAGGCATTGCCGTCCACGCCGTTGCCTTGTTGCTGCCAGCATGACCGAACTGGAACTGCTTGGTCCGCGTGCATCGGGCCCGGCCCTGGGAAGTGCGATTCTCAAGGCTACCGCCGAAGATTTTCAGGTCGATGAAGTCCTCGACATTCCCTTGTCCGGCAACGGTGAGCACCTGTGGTTGTGGGTCGAAAAACGCGACCTCAATACCGAAGAAGCGGCCCGTCGCCTGGCCCGGGCTGCCGGTGTGCCGCTGCGCAGTATCAGCTATGCCGGCCTCAAGGATCGTCAGGCCCTGACCCGTCAATGGTTCAGCCTGCACCTGCCGGGCAAGGCCGATCCGGACCTGAGCGCGGCGGAAAATGAAACCCTGAGCATCCTCAAACAGACCCGGCACTCGCGCAAGCTGCAACGCGGTGCCCATTCGGCCAATGGTTTCACCTTGCGCCTGACTGCTTTGAGTGCCGATCGCCAGGCACTGGATGCCCGCCTGGAGCAATTGCGTAGCCAGGGCGTTCCCAATTATTTCGGCACCCAGCGCTTCGGCCATGCCGGTGGCAATGTTCACGATGCCCGCGACTGGGCCGGGCGCCAGGCGCTGCCGGAACAGCGCAATGTACGCTCACGACTGCTATCCAGTGCACGCAGCTACCTGTTCAACCAGGTGCTGGCGCAACGCGTAGCCGACGGCAGCTGGCAGCGCGCCCAGGTCGGCGACCTGTTGGCCTTTACCGACAGCCGCAGCTTTTTTCCGGCGGGCGAAGCGGAGTGTTCCGATCCGCGCCTGGCCATTCTCGACCTGCATCCCACCGGCCCGCTGTGGGGCGAGGGGCAGTCCGCCGCCAGCGGCGCCACTGGCGAACTCGAACAGCGCATCGGTGAGCAGCATGCGTCGTTGTGCCAATGGCTGGCGCGGGCGGGCATGAGTCACGAACGCCGCATCCTGCGACTGCCCATTGGCGGTCTGACGTGGCATTATCCCGAGCCTGATATTCTGCAACTGGAATTCGTCCTTCCGGCCGGATGCTTTGCCACCGTAGTGGTGCGCGAGCTCGTTGATCTGGTGTCGGCAGGGCAGACGGACAGCCCATGCGTATTCTGATTTCGAACGACGACGGCGTTACCGCCCCCGGACTTGCTGCGCTGCATGCTGCGCTGGCGGACTATGCCGACTGTGTGGTGATTGCCCCGGACCAAGACAAGAGCGGCGCCAGCAGTTCGCTGACGCTCGACCGCCCCCTGTGCCCGCAGACCCTGGCCAACGGCTATATCAGCCTCAATGGCACGCCGACCGATTGCGTGCACCTGGGGCTCAACGGCCTGCTGGAACAGACACCGGACATGGTGGTGTCGGGGATCAACCTGGGCGCCAACCTGGGCGATGACGTGCTGTACTCCGGTACGGTGGCCGCCGCGCTGGAGGGGCGCTTCCTCGGTGGCACTTCCTTTGCGTTCTCGTTGCTCTCGCGCCTGCCGGACAACCTGCCGACCGCCGCCTATATCGCGCGCAAGCTGGTGGAGGCGCACAAGACGCTGGAATTGCCGCCGCGAACAGTGCTCAATGTGAATATCCCCAACCTGCCGCTGGAACATATCCGCGGTATCCAGTTGACCCGTCTGGGCCATCGCGCCCGCGCTGCGGCGCCGACCAAGGTGGTCAACCCGAGGGGCAAGGAAGGCTACTGGATCGCAGTGGCCGGTGACGCCGAGGACGGCGGCCCGGGCACCGATTTTCATGCGGTGATGCAGGGTTATGTTTCGATCACCCCGTTGCAGCTCGACCGCACCTTCAACGACGCTTTCGAGCGCCTGGATGGTTGGCTGGAGGGGCTGCTCTGATGCGTGAACAGGAGGATCTGATGCGCCATGGTATCGGTTTTACCTCGCAGCGAACCCGTGAGCGGCTGATTCAGCGGTTGATCGAAGAAGGCGTGTCCAACCCCAAAGTGCTCGATGTGCTGCGGCGTACGCCGCGTCACCTGTTTGTCGACGAGGCGCTGGCCCACCGGGCCTACGAAGACACGGCGCTGCCGATCGGCAACAACCAGACGATTTCCCAGCCGTTCATGGTCGCGCACATGAGTGAACTGCTGCTGCAGGCGGGCCCGCTGGACAAGGTGCTGGAGATCGGCACCGGTTCGGGTTATCAGACCGCTATCCTGGCGCAACTGGTCGAGCGGGTGTTCTCCGTGGAGCGCATCAAGGTGCTGCAGGATCGCGCCAAGGAACGCCTGACCGAGCTCAACCTGCGCAACGTGGTGTTCCGCTGGGGCGACGGTTGTGAGGGCTGGCCGGCGCTGGCGCCTTATAACGGCATCATCGTCACGGCGGTGGCTCAGGAAGTCCCGCAGGCCTTGCTGGACCAGCTCGCGCCGGGCGGGCGCATGGTGATTCCGGTGGGGCCGACAGGCGACACCCAGCATTTGATGCTGATCGTGCGTGAAGAGCATGGGTTTTCACAGCAGGTACTGGGCGCCGTGCGTTTCGTGCCGTTGCTGACCGGCCCGCTGGCCTGATCAGGACTTTTTTTCGCAGCGGGCGAATTCCTCCCGTATTGCCCTGTCTATCTGACGGGCTACCCTGTTCTGTCAGGCGTTACATTTTGCGCATGCCCGGCATCCGCAATGCGTATGTGCTCGGTTATAATTGAAACAATATTGCACTTTCGCAACAAGTCACCATGAGAGGGAGCGGCGGGTGGGGTACACAATCAATCAGCAGCGCAGGGGATTTTCGAGCTTCAAGCTTCTGGTGATTGCACTTGCCGCGGGTTCACTGCTTTCGGGTTGTTCCAGCACGTCGACAAACAGTGCGCGAGTGGTCGATCGCAACGCGCCGGTGGCCAAGCGTCCTGCTACCACCAGCGGCCAGTATGTGGTGCGCCCGGGTGACACCCTGTACTCCATCGCCTTTCGTTATGGTTGGGACTACAAGGCCCTGGCTGCCCGCAACGGCATTGCCGCGCCGTACACCATCCGCCCCGGTCAGGCGATTCGCTTCGATGGTCGCTCCGGACCTGCCAGTGCGACCACCACCGTGGTCACCACGTCATCATCGCCTTCAAGTAAAACCACAATCACCACGCGTCCGGCCGGCACTCCCGCCAAGCCTGCGACAGCGCCTGTAACGACCCCCGTGACAACGACGCCAGCGCCGGTGGCAACCACTACTACCGCGCCGGCTCAGGTGCCAGCTGCAGAGCGGGCAGTAGGCGGCTGGGCATGGCCGGCCACGGGTGTTCTGATTGGAAAATTTGCTTCAAACGGCAGTTTGAATAAAGGCATTGATATCGCCGGTGATTTGGGACAGCCTGTTTTTGCTGCGTCTGATGGTTCAGTTGTCTACGCCGGGAGTGGCTTGCGGGGCTACGGCGAGTTGGTCATCATCAAGCACAGCGACACCTACGTCAGTGCCTACGGCCACAACCGCAGGCTTTTGGTTCGGGAGGGACAGCAGGTCAAAGTTGGGCAGACAATTGCCGAAATGGGTTCCACGGGCACAGACCGGGTGAAGCTGCATTTTGAGATTCGCCGCCAGGGCAAACCTGTTGATCCGCTGCAATTCCTGCCGCGTCGTTGATTGCTAGTACCCGGCCTGTTCCTCGCGTAGAGGGGACAGGCTCCAGCGCTGCCAGGGATATTGGCGTCGCTCGAGTCTGAGTTCGAACTCAGCAAAGGACTATAACAATGGCTCTCAGTAAAGAAGTGCCGGAGTTTGACATCGACGATGAAGTGCTCCTGATGGAGACGGGCATCGTTTTGGAAACGGATGTGGTGTCAGACGAACCTGCTGTATCTTCGGTTCGGACCAGGGCTAAACAAGGCTCTACGCTCAAGCAGCACAAGTACATCGACTATACCCGTGCGCTTGATGCAACCCAGTTGTACCTCAATGAAATCGGCTTTTCGCCTTTGCTCTCGCCAGAGGAAGAGGTTCATTTTGCGCGCCTGTCGCAAAGTGGCGATCCGGCCGGGCGCAAGCGCATGATCGAGAGCAACCTGCGTCTGGTGGTGAAGATCGCCCGGCGTTATGTCAATCGTGGGCTGTCGCTGCTGGACCTGATCGAAGAAGGCAACCTGGGGTTGATTCGCGCGGTCGAGAAGTTCGACCCTGAGCGTGGTTTCCGTTTCTCTACCTATGCCACCTGGTGGATCCGGCAAACCATCGAACGGGCGATCATGAACCAGACCCGCACGATTCGCTTGCCGATTCATGTGGTCAAGGAGCTCAACGTTTACCTGCGCGCGGCGCGCGAACTGACCCAGAAGCTCGATCACGAACCGTCCCCGGAAGAGATCGCCAGCCTCCTGGAAAAACCCGTTGGTGAGGTCAAACGCATGCTCGGGCTCAACGAGCGTGTATCGTCGGTGGATGTGTCCCTTGGGCCAGACTCTGACAAGACCCTGCTCGATACCCTGACCGACGATCGCCCTACCGACCCCTGCGAGCTGCTTCAGGATGATGACCTGTCCCAGAGCATCGACCAATGGCTGAGCGAACTGACTGACAAGCAGCGCGAGGTGGTGATTCGCCGTTTCGGTCTACGTGGGCACGAAAGCAGCACCCTGGAAGATGTCGGGCTGGAGATCGGCCTGACCCGTGAGCGGGTTCGCCAGATCCAGGTCGAGGGCCTCAAGCGCCTGCGTGAGATCCTCGAGAAGAATGGCCTGTCCAGTGAGTCGCTGTTCCAGTAAGCACTGTTTGTATCAAAGAACGCCTCGACGTGATCGAGGCGTTTTTGTTTGTGTAGGAAACACGCCACACGGAGGATTTCCTGTTGTTACCAAGGAAACATCCGGTGTTGGTCGATCGCACTCATTCCTGTTGGCGCAGTTGTTTTCCTTGTAAGCCTTCACTTACTCGTTATGTAAGCCATCGCTATAGGTTTTAGTAAAACGTTGTCGTTTTCACTGTGGTTGTTTTTATAAAATATTGATAAATAAAGAATTTATCGTTTGTTTCAGATACGTTTCTGCAGCTTTTTGAGAGCTTTGACCGGTTGAAGGAAACACGGCAGGCGCTAGTATCTCAACTGTGTCTACGGACTGACACAGGCTATCAAGGATGACGGCCAAGGACATCGCAGGACGCGATTCATCAGGATGATGAAAGGGAACAAAGGGACTACGGAAAAAATGTGGGCGGGTTAAACCGCCCCTTTTTTTTGCCTGCAATAAACATAAAAAAAGGCCCTCCAGGGGCCTTTTTTATTGAGCCGGAGCGCTTAACGCTCCAGATCGGCGATCTTGCCTGGCGTGCCATCCCAGTCTGCAGCGTCCGGCAGGGGATCCTTACGCTCGGTGATGTTTGGCCAGATCTCTGCCAACTCGGCATTGAGCTCGATGAAGTTCTCCATGCCGCTTGGCACTTCGTCTTCCGAGAAAATGGCTTGGGCAGGGCATTCAGGCTCGCACAGTGCACAGTCGATGCACTCATCCGGGTGAATGACCAGGAAGTTCGGGCCTTCGTAGAAGCAGTCCACCGGACAGACTTCTACGCAGTCGGTGTACTTGCACTTGATGCAGTTGTCGGTGACGACGAAGGTCATTTCTAATTCTCTCCTCAGGCGACGGCAGCGATACCCTTCCAGACAGGGTCGCTCGGTTTGGTCGTTCGGCTGCAAGCCAGGCTAGTAACTTGCAGCAGCGCCAAACCGCGCGGGATTCTATCAGCTTGTGCGGGCTCGCGTTATAACAGAGTCTTCAGTGTATAGAGCATTTCGATAGCTTGACGCGGCGTCATGTTGTCCAGGTCGAGCTTCCCGAGCTTCTCGATGGCCGGGTGAGGCAGGCTGGCAAACAGGTCGCTCTGGTGCGGAATATCTGGCGCACCCTTGGGCACTGCGGGCATTTCATGGGGCAGGCTGGCGGTTTCCAGGCGGCCCAGGTGTTCGCGCGCGCGCTGGATCACCGGTGTCGGCACGCCCGCGAGCTGAGCCACGGCCAGGCCATAGCTCTGGCTGGCAGGGCCCGGCAGCACATGGTGCAGGAACACGATGCGCTCGTTGTGCTCGGTGGCGTTCAAGTGCACGTTGGCTACCAGCGGCTCGCTTTCCGGCAGCACCGTGAGTTCGAAGTAGTGGGTGGCAAACAGCGTGTAGGCACGCAGTTGCGCCAGACGTTCGGCGGCGGCCCAGGCCAGGGACAGGCCGTCGAAGGTACTGGTACCACGGCCGACTTCGTCCATCAGCACCAGGCTGCGATCGGTGGCGTTGTGCAGGATGTTGGCGGTTTCGCTCATCTCGACCATGAAGGTCGAACGCCCGCCGGCCAGATCGTCGCTGGAGCCGATACGGGTGAAAATCCGGTCGACCAGCGACAGCTCGCAGCTGGCTGCCGGGACGAAGCTGCCGATATGCGCCATCAGCACAATCAGCGCCGTCTGGCGCATGTAGGTGGATTTACCGCCCATGTTCGGGCCGGTGATCACCAGCATGCGGGTGTTGTCGTCCAGGGCCAGGTCGTTGGCCACGAACGGTGTGGTCAGTACCTGCTCGACCACCGGGTGGCGACCCTGGCTGATGCGCATGCACGGCTCGTCGACGAACGACGGGCAGTTCAAGTCCAGGTTCAGTGCGCGCTCGGCGAGGTTGCTCAATACATCCAGCTCGGCCAGCGCAGCGGCGGTGTCCTGCAGCGGCGCCAGATGACCGATCAGGGTTTCCAGCAGCGCATCGTAGAGCATCTTCTCGCGAGCCAGGGCACGGCTCTTGGCCGACAGCGCCTTGTCTTCGAAGGTTTTCAGCTCCGGGGTGATGAAGCGCTCGGCGCCCTTGAGGGTCTGGCGGCGAATGTAGTCGGCGGGCGCCTGCTCGGCCTGTTTGCTTGGCAGCTCGATGAAGTAGCCGTGCACACGGTTGTAGCCGACCTTCAGGTTGGCCAGACCGGTGCGGGCTTTTTCCCGCGCTTCGAGGTCGATCAGGAATTGGCCGGCGTTCTCGCTCATCGCCAGCAGCTCGTCCAGTTCGCTGTCGTAGCCGGTCTTCAGCACGCCGCCGTCGCGGATCACCGCCGGCGGATTGTCGATGATGGCTTTGGCCAGCAGGTCGGCCAGCTCCGGGTAGGTTCCGGCGATGGCCGCCAGCAGCGCCAGGTGCGGCGCTTCCAGCTCGGCCATGGCGTTCTGCAGCTCAGGCAGGGCACCGAGGGCATCGCGCAGGCGCGCCAGGTCACGTGGGCGGGCGTTACGCAGGCCGATACGGGCGAGGATCCGCTCGATGTCGCCGATTTCCTTGAGCTGCGGCTGCAGCTTTTCAAAACGGTAGCTGTCGAGCAGGCAGCGAATCGAGCCCTGACGTGCCTGCAGCACTTTCAGGTCGCGCAGCGGGCGGTTCAGCCAGCGGGTCAGCAGACGGCTGCCCATGGCGGTCTGGCAGCGGTCGATGACCGACTGCAAGGTATTGTCGCGGCCCCCGGCCAGGTTTATGTCCAGTTCGAGGTTGCGGCGGCTGGCGCCGTCGAGGACCACGGTGTCGTCCAGGCGCTCATGCTTGAGGCTGCGCAGGTGTGGCAGGGCGGTGCGCTGGGTTTCCTTGGCGTAGCCGAGCAGGCAACCGGCGGCGCCGATGGCCAGGGTCAGCTTCTCGCAGCCAAAGCCTTTGAGGTCCTGGGTGGCGAATTGCTGGCAGAGGCTTTTACGCGCCGAGTCGCGGTCGAAGTCCCACGGTGCACGGCGGCGTGCACCACGGCGTTTCTCGGCCGGCAGGCCTTGTGGCCAGTCATCCGGGATCAGCAGCTCGACCGGGTTGATGCGTTCAAGCTCGGCCAGCAGGTTTTCCCAGCCCTTGATCTCCAGCACGGTGAAGTTGCCGCTGGTGATGTCCAGCACGGCCAGGCCGAACAGGCGTTCGTCACCCAGCACGGCGGCGATCAGGTTGTCGCGGCGCTCATCGAGCAGCGCCTCGTCGCTGACCGTGCCCGGGGTGATGATGCGCACCACCTGGCGTTCGACCGGGCCCTTGCTGGTGGCCGGGTCGCCGATCTGTTCACAGATCACCACCGATTCGCCCAGCTTCACCAGCTTGGCCAGGTAGCCCTCGGCCGCATGGAAGGGGATACCGCACATGGGGATTGACTGGCCCGCCGATTGCCCACGGGCGGTCAGGGTAATGTCCAGGAGTTTTGCGGCCTTCTTCGCATCTTCATAGAAGATTTCGTAAAAGTCGCCCATGCGGTAGAACATCAGTTGGTCTGGATGCTGGTTTTTCAGCTTCCAGTACTGCTGCATCATCGGGGTGTGTGCGGAAAGATCGCTCATTACAGAAACTTGGCTCGCAGTGTCGTTTAGACCAAAGGCAAGCGGGCAATGGTACAGGGATTTTGCGCGCGATGCCGAGGCGAACAGGCGTGCGCGACCATTTGCCCCTGCATTTTCGTGCATGTTGGCAATTGCATTTCGTATCAAGCGATTGCATTATGCAGATTATGCAAAAACGCAACGTAGCATCCGTCTTGAGAGCACTGCTCGACCGCCACGGTATCTCCCCCACGGAGCTGCACCGGCGTACCGGCGTGCCGCAATCCACCCTGTCGCGCATCCTTAGCGAGAAGATCGTCGATCCTTCCGACAAGCACGTGTCGAAGATCGCCGAGTATTTCGGGGTCAGTACCGATCAGCTGCGGGGTCGCGTCGAGCTCGGTGAAAGCCGCGAGGCCGCGCCCGGGCGCAGCCATGCCGAGTTGCGCGATATCAGCCTGTGGGATGACGACACCCCCGTCGAGGACGACGAGGTTTCCATTCCGTTTCTTCGCGAGGTCGAGTTGGCAGCAGGATCAGGACGATTCGTCATCGAAGAAAGCGAAAAGGCCAGCCTGCGCTTCGGCAAGCGCAGCCTGCGTCACAACGGCGTGCAGTTCGACCAGGCCAAATGCGTCACGGTGCGTGGCAACAGTATGTTGCCGGTATTGCGTGACGGCGCCACGGTGGGCGTCAACGCCGGCAAGAGTGGCATCGGCGATATCGTCGACGGCGACCTGTACGCCATCAACCACAATGGCCAGCTGCGGGTGAAACAGCTCTATCGCCTGCCTACCGGCATTCGCCTGCGCAGCTTCAACCGCGATGAACACCCGGATGAAGACTACAGCTTCCAGCAGATGCAGGAAGAACAGATCAGCATCCTCGGCCATGTGTTCTGGTGGGGCATGTACGCCCGCTGATTCACATCCAGACAGTCAGAAAACCCGCTTCGGCGGGTTTTTTTTCGTCTGCTGAAAATTACTCCAAGCCCGACGGCATAAGGCTTACATGCATATGCGCATTTTCTCATGCATAAATATTTCCACAAATGCATTGACTGCATATGCATCAATGCATAATCTTTGTCTCAAGCCGGTCGACACCGGCGGTGACAAAGGCAGCGATGAACAGGCCTGAACTGTTCAGAGGGTTGGCAACTGGCCCGGGTGTGCAGCGTAAAGCACCACAAGCAGTTATCCGGCGGGCAGGCGGCCGCGGTCGGAGGAACAATTTGAAGCGGAGTTGCCCGGGCACCAGTCGTGGCGGGCGGTTCGACAACGCATTACTGAAAAGCCTGGGCGACCGGGCTTTTTGGAATGCCGAGTAATCGGTTCTACAACAAACGCCGCAGGCAAGGTGCCGAGCGGAACTATTCAAGGAGACAGGACAGTGACAAACGAGCAACAGACGTTACTGGAAATGCCGATCTGGCTGGTGATCGTCCTGGCCTTGCTGGGCGGCATTTCCGGAGAAATGTGGCGCGCCGACAAGGCCGGCGCCCGAGGTTGGGCGCTGGTGCGGCGCCTGCTCTTGCGTTCGGGGGCCTGCATGGTCTGCGGGGTGTCCACGGTAATGCTGCTATATGCCAGTGGCATGTCGATCTGGACGGCCAGTGCCTTTGGCTGCCTGACTGCAATGGCTGGCGCCGATGTGGCGATCGGCTTGTATGAGCGCTGGGCGGCGCGGCGGCTGGGAGTAGAGGCCCAGGACTTCAACAAACCCGCCAGCAAGGAGGAGCGATTGTGAACGAACTGACGGCGTTGCATGAGGCCATCACTGCCACCATCAAGCTCGCAATGCCTGTGTTTGAAACCGTTGAGGCCTATGTGCCTGCAAACCAAAGCACAGTAATGCCAGCACTGTTGCATGCCATCACCGGCCTGAAACCAGGCATCGATCCTGGTGATGGTCGCTCTTGCATCGTGGCGACTATCGAGGCGCGCATCCTGGTCGACAGCAATGGTCCTGAGGCGTCATTGCAGGCCGTTACGCTGGCAACCCAGTTGGCCGTACTGCTGCGCAAGCAGTTCTGGGGTCTGGATTTCGTTGAAGAGGCACAACAGGTGCTGGCCCTGCCGGTTCTCGCCATTCCGGCTTCGCCCGATACGGTCGAGTGGCGGGTGCAATGGGAGCAGGTGTTGCGCCTGGGGACCGTGCAATGGCCATGGCCCGATGAGCCGGGACCGTTGGCTTTTGCCTTCAGCCCCGACACCGGCCTGGGTAATGAAGGCAGTTACCAGTCACTGGAGGACATGGCATGAGCTACGCCAGTGCAGCCCATGATCGGATGCTGGCGGCGTTGATCGTCCCTTGCCGGGTGGTGGGCGTCGATCTTGCCGCGGCGAAAGTACGGGTATCCGACGGTGCCGGCTGGACCAGTACCTGGGTTCGCTGGCACAGCCTGGCCGCCGGCAAGGCGCGACATTGGCGTTCGCCGAGCCTTGATGAGCAGGGCGTGTTGATCAGCCCGAGCGGCGAACCTGCGCAAGGCACCTTTGTGCCGGGCCTGTACGGTAACGCTGGCGATCAGCCGGACAACCGCGATCACGTCGAGGTCTGGCGCTTCGCCGACGGCGGCTCGCTGGTCTACGACTGGCAGGCCAGTAGCTATACCATCGACCTGCCCGGCGGCACCCTGACCCTCAAGGTCGGCGGCAGTTCGGCAGTGGTTACCGCCAGTTCCATTGAAGCCAAAGCCACCAGTATTTCCCTGAGCGGTGAGGTGCAGGTCAACGGGATGTTACGGGTAACCGGCGACATTCTTGGCGGCGGCAAAATCATCGACACCGGCGGTAACACCGCCAACCACAAGCATTGAATCCAGCCCGCCGACGCGGGCTTTTTTACGCCTGGAGAAATCATGGCCACGCTAATGAAGGAGTAAGCCGATGATCGGAGTGAATCGCCGTACCGGTGCCTCGCTGTCGGGCATCGAGCATGTGCGCCAATCCATTGAAGACATCCTGACCACGCCGTTGGGCAGTCGACGCATGCGCCCGGCCTACGGCAGCGCGCTACGACGCTTTGTCGATCTGCCGGTCAATGACGGCTGGAAAAGTGCGGTGCAGGCCGAAGTGGCGCGTTCTCTCGCCCGATGGGAGCCGCGCCTGAAACTGGAGCGGGTCCGGGTGCTGGCGGTGACGGGCGGGCAGATCAGCCTGCAGCTCAGCGGACAGTACCTGGGCGATAGCCAGATGCTGGAGGTGACGGCATGAGCAGTCTGGATCTTTCGGCGCTGCCCGCGCCGCAGGTGCTGGAAGACCTCGATTTCGAGGTGATCTTCCAGGAGGACCTGGCGACCTTCCGGTCGCACATGGGCGACAACTGGGACGCATTGCTGGAGAGCGATCCGGTAACAAAGCTGCTGGAGGTCGGTGCCTATCGCAAGCTGCTCAACCGGGCGCGGGTCAACGATGCCGCCAAGGCGCTGTTGCTGGCCTATGCCCAAGGCACGGATCTCGATCAGCTTGCTGCAAACGTGCGCCTGGAGCGCCTGGTGGTGCAGGCCGGGAACCCGGGCACGGTGCCACCGACGCTAGAGGTTGTCGAAGAGGACGATGCCCTGCGTGAGCGGGTCCAGTTGGTCTATGAAGGCCTGACCACCGCGGGACCGCGTAACAGCTACATCCTGCATGCCCGCAATGCCTCCGGCCAGGTGGCCGATGCCACTGCGCAGAGCCCGTCGCCAGCGGTTGTGGTGGTCACGGTGCTGGCCCTGGAGGGCAATGGCGTGGCGGCTCCCGACTTGCTGGAAACCGTCCGCATCAGACTCAACGACGACGATGTGCGCCCGGTGGCTGACCGCCTGACCGTACAGAGCGCTGAAATCCTGCCGTACCGCATTGATGCCGTGGTGCACATGAGTGGTAGCGGTCCGGAGATCGAGGCAACCCTGGCCGAATGCAAACGCCGACTGCAGGCCTGGGTCAATCCCCGTCGGCGGCTGGGCGTTGAAGTGGCGCGCTCGGGGGTGGATGCCCAGTTGCATATCAACGGCGTCAGCCGGGTCGATCTGAGCAACTGGACTGATATCCGCCCGAGCATGGCGCAAGCGGCGTGGTGCGAAGGCATCAGCGTGACGCGGGGGAGCTGAGATGAACAGCTTGCTCCCGCTCAACAGCACCGCGCTTGAACAGGCCATCGAAGCCGCAGGCGTTGAAGTTACCGACATTCCGCTGCGCACCCTGTACAACCCGGACACCTGCCCGGCGCACCTGCTGCACCAACTGGCCTGGGCCTGGTCGGTCGACCGCTGGGACGAAACCTGGCCGGAAGCAATCAAGCGCTCGGTGATTCGCTCGGCGTTCTACGTGCATGCGCATAAAGGCACCATCGGGGCGTTGCGCCGGGTGGTGGAGCCGCTGGGTTACCTGATCGAAGTACTGGAGTGGTGGGAGGAAGCACCCCGGGGGGTGCCCGGCACCTTTCGCCTTCAGGTCGGCGTGCTCGAAACCGGCATCACCGAGGAGATGTATCAGGAGCTTGAGCGCCTGATTGACGACGCGAAGCCTGTTTCCCGGCATCTGATCGGGCTGGCGATCAGTCTCGAAGTCCAAGGCAACGTACCTGTTTCAGCCGCGCACTACGACGGCGACATCATCACCGTTCACCCCTACCTATCCCAAGAGATCGAGGTCATCGGCAGCATCAGCATGCCGGGCCGCGAGCACACAATCGACACTATGAGCGTCTACCCATGGCAGTGACCTATTACGCTATTCTCACCACCCTCGGTGCCGCCAAGCTGGCCAATGCTGCGGCCCTCGGGACCACCTTGCAAATTACCCAGATGGCGGTGGGGGACGGCAATGGCAACGTACCTGTGCCAGACGCTAACCGTACCACTCTGGTCCACGAGGTTCGCCGTGCGCCGCTGAATCGCTTGAGCATCGATGCGAGCAACGCTGCTCAGATCATCGCCGAGCAGGTCATTCCTGAGACGGTGGGCGGCTGGTGGATTCGGGAAATCGGTCTGCTGGACAGCACCGGCACGCTGATAGCCATCGCTAACTGTGCGCCGTCCTACAAACCACAGCTCGCCGAAGGCAGTGGCCGCACCCAGACCGTGCGCATGGTGCTGATCGTCAACAATACCGGCGCCGTCGAGCTGAAGATCGATCCCAGTGTTGTGCTGGCCACGCGCGAATACGTCGACACCGCTATCGTCGCCGCAATGAACCGTCAGGACGCGAAGGCGTCCGTGCGCGTGGCCACCACCGCGAACATCGGCCTTAACGGCCTGCAGACTGTGGATGGCGTGGTGCTGGTGGCGGGTGATCGCGTGCTGGTAAAGAACCAGGTCACCGGCAGTCAGAACGGCATCTATGTCGCTGCGGCTGGCGCTTGGGTGCGCAGTAAAGATGCCGACGAGAATGCCGAAGTAACCCCCGCCCTCACTGTTTCGGTCGAGAGTGGTACCACTCAGGCTGACAAGATCTGGCAACTCACCACTGATGCTCCGATCATCATCAGCACCACCGTGCTGGTCTTTCAGGACATCACCAACGGCCTGGCGCGTCTGTCGTCGCCCTCGTTCACCGGCACGCCAACCGCTCCGACGCCCGCGGATACCGACTCCAGCAATTTACTGGCAACGACCAAGTTTGTGAACGACTTCGGGGCCAGATACGGAGTCGGCGTATACCAGTTCCAACCCGTGTGGCCGAATACCTCACTGAACGACTGCGCCAACGTGCGATCGGGCTCCTATCGCGTGATTGCCGGCATCACAGACATTCCTGCCGGGTTCGGCATTGGCAGCGTCGTCGAGTACCGCATCAAGAACGGCATCGACGGAGAGTTCCAGGCTATCCAGACCATCCAGTCCGCTCAGTTCAACAAGCTCGCCTGGCGGAGTGCGTGGGGCAGCGGAACCACTGCGGCGCCTATCTGGGCTGTATGGAAAGAGGGGGCCCCCACGGATAGTCCGGTGTTCACTGGTTCCCCATCTGCACCAACGCCGCTTCAGTTCGATAACGACGCCAGCCTCGCCACGACCGAGTTTGTGCAGCGGGCGCTCGGCAATATGTCTGGCTATGCCAATCTGACCGGTTCGGCGGCCATCACAGCTTCCTTAGCCGGGAAATACATCATTGTGAGTGTTCCCGGCACGCTTACGCTGCCGGACCCCAGCACTCTGCCATTGGGCACGATGTTCACCATCGAGGTGATTGGTTCGAATGCGACCGTCACTTGTGTGGGCGTTACGGCCGGTGCATTTAGCGGCCCGAACCTGGGAGTAGCTGCCACTAGCGCCACCGTGTTGGACGCCAACGTCTCTCAGTTTGTGGTGGTGGGGGGGCAGTATCGGGTTTTCGGTGGCAGTGGGAAGGCAGTGTTGGCCGTTAATGGCTATCAAAAGATGTCGAGCGGTCTGATTATCCAGTGGGGGCTTGCCAGCGGTACAGTCGGCGCACTGACAGCGACGTATCCGGTAGCCTTTCCTAATGCCGTTCTTCAATTGGTAGCCACTATGAGTGATAAAACGACGGGGGCGTTCGGAGGCATCACGTTGTACTCCACAAACGGAACTTTTGGCTCAAAAACAACCGCAACCCTACTTGCGAATGGTTCTGATTATGTCGGTGGGTCGAGTGCGCGCTACATCGCCATCGGCTACTAAGGAGGAGAAAATGTACTATTCCGCAACAACTGGAGGTTTCTATTCCGCCGAAATTCATGGCGCACATCTGATCACCATTACTGATCCGGCTTGGGTCAGGCCGACGAAGGATATCGACGTGCAGCCGGGTGAGTCGGCGTGGATTGGTGATGAACTGCTGAGGAACACGGGCGATGAAACGATAACAGTCACGGATGTTCCCGATATGGACGCCATTCCTGACACGCTGGAGGTCGCTAACCCGGCCTGCTTGATCCCTGCGGATGCGGTAGCAATCACGAACAAGCGCCACACGGAACTGTTGACCGGAGAATCACTGGGGCAGTTGATCGTCGCCGATGAGAGCGGCTATCCGGTGCTGGCTGATCCGCCGCCGCCAGGCTCCGAGGTGTTGGCCGCTATTGAACGGCATTGGCGTGATGAACGCTTGCTGGTAACCGATGGTGTCGTATCACGGCACCGCGACGAGCTGGAAGAAGGCTCAGCCACCACGCTATCGGTCGAGCAGTACGCGGAACTGCAAGCCTTTCGGCGTGCGCTGCGCGATTGGCCCCAGGTGGGAGAATTCCCGCTGATCGATCACCGACCTATAGAGCCGCAATGGCTGGTTGACTCGCTGCAATAAACGCCCCGCACTGACGGGGCGTTTTCATTTCTGTCCTGCAATACGTAATCGACAGCCCCGCCCTTCGCGGGGCTTTTCATTTCTGGAGATTCAAACATGAGTGGATTCTTCCACGGCGTCACCGTCACCAACATCGACACCGGCGCGCGCACCATTGCGCTGCCTTCCTCCTCGATCATCGGCCTGGTCGACACCTTCACCGAAGGCCCGACCGCGACGGCCAAGGCCAACGACCTGGTGCTGATCACCAGCGAGCGTGAAGCCATCGCCGCGTTCGGCGCCGATGCGGCGATCACCAAGGCCTGCCAGGCCATTTACAGCCGTGCCAAGGCAGTCATCGTCGCCTGTGGCGTGGCCAAGCTTGAGGACGCCGCCGAGCAGACTTCGGCAATCATCGGCGGTGTATTGGCCGACGGCAAACGCACCGGCCTGCAGGCGCTGCTCGACGGCAAAAGCCGCTTCAACGCCCAGCCGCGTCTGTTGGTGACGCCAAAACACAGCGCCACCCAGGCTGTCGGCACTGCGCTGGTGGCCTTGGCTGACAAGCTGCGCGGCCTGGCTATCCTCGATGGCCCGAATACTACCGACGAAGCGGCGATTGCCTATGCCGAAAACTTCGGTGCCAAGCGCGCCTTCCTCGTCGATCCGGGCGTGCAGTACTGGGACACCACCGCAGACGCCACCGTCGATGCGCCGGCTTCGGCCTGGGTCGCCGGTCTGTTCGCCTGGACCGATAGCGAGTACGGCTTCTGGGCCTCGCCGTCGAACAAGGAGTTTGTCGGTATCACCGGCACCGGTCGCCCGATCGAGTACCTCGATGGCGACGAAACCTGCCGCGCCAACCTGCTCAACAACGCCAACATCACCACGGTCATTCGCGATGACGGCTACCGGCTGTGGGGCAACCGCACCCTGAGCAGCGATCCGAAATGGGCCTTCGTCACCCGCGTGCGGACCATGGACATTGTCATGGACGCAATCCTCTACGGCCACAAATGGGCGGTCGACCGCTCGATCACGGCGACCTACGTCAAGGACGTGACCGAAGGCTTGCAGGCGTTCATGCGCGATCTCAAAGCCCAGGGCGCAATCATCAATTTCGAAGTGTTCGCCGATCCCGAGCTGAACACCGCCAGCCAGCTGGAGCAGGGCAAGGTGTACTGGAACATCCGTTTCACCGACGTGCCGCCAGCCGAAAACCCTAACTTCCGCGTCGAGGTCACCAACCAGTGGTTGACCGAAGTCCTCGACCAGGCCGCTTAATCAAGGAGCAACACACATGGCAATGATTCCCGAAACCCTGGCGAACCTGAACCTCTTCGTCGATGGCGTCAGCTTTCAAGGTGACGTCCCCAGCCTGACCCTGCCCAAGCTGACCCTGAAGATGGAGGAGCACCGTGCCGGTGGCATGGACATGCCGATCGAAATCGACCAGGGCATGGAAAAGCAGGAAGCCGGCTTCGTCACCACCGGCGTGCGCCGCGAGTCGCTGAAGTTCTTCGGCCTGGCTGACGGTTCGGCCTTCAACGGCACCTTCCGTGGTGCCTTCAAGGGCCTGAAAGGCCGTATCACACCGGTGATCGTCACCCTGCGTGGTGCGCTGAAAGAAGTCGACATGGGCGACTGGAAGCCGGGCGACAAGGCCGAGATCAAGCACAACGTGGCAGTGACCTACTACAAGCTGGAAGTCGACGGTCGTCTGGTTTACGAAATCGATCCACTGGGTATGAAGCGCGTCATCAACGGCGTCGATCAGCTCGCCGCGCAACGTTCGGCCCTGGGCCTGTAAGGAGCACCCATGAATCAGGCAAACAAGACGCCGAGCTGGCTGGCCATGAGCGCCGAACGCGTGGTGGTAACGCTCACCAGACCGTCCGAGGCCAATGGTGTACAGGTTGACAGTCTGTCGCTGCGGGCACCCACGGTACGTGATATCCGTGCCGCGCAATCGGCAGCCAACAGCGACGATGAACAACGTGAACTGAACCTGTTCGCCTCGCTCGCCGAAGTGGGTGTCCAGGACCTTGAAGGGCTTACCCTGAAAGACTACAGCCGCTTGCAGGCCGGGTATTTTCGCCTGGTGCAAGACGACGAGGTTTGACCCCGCCGTGCAGAAGGCGGCGGCCAAGCGGCTCGCCAGGGAGCTGAATTTTTCCGTCGCCGAGATCATGACCATGTCGTTCAGCGACATGGTCTGGTGGCTCACGGATTAAGCCTGTGGCGTGGCCAAAGGGGAATCAGATGGCGAGCAATCTGGCAATCAAACTCGAGCTCGGTGCCCCCGTAATGTTCACGGTGGGCATCGCGCTCAAGTCGGTCGAAGACCGTATCAAGCAGAACACCAAAGTACTGGAGAACATTGTTGCCGAAGTCTTGCGCCTGGGTAATGAGGCGAAGCCTGCACCGCGCCGTGAGGTGAGCGAGGTGGGCGTGTTGCGCCCTTATCTGCAAGCAACGCTCAACCTGCTTCAGCAACAGCTGGTTGCGCTGCGTCTGCAGCATCAGGTGCCGGTAACGGTGGGGCAGACTGGCACACCGAAAAAAGCGCCAACGCCTGAGCGGGACAACCTCAAGGTCTTTGAGGGGCTCCCGCTTATCGGTCAGGCGGTAACGATGGGGCGGGCGCTGGTATTACCCGCGCAGATCAGTGCGCAGTATCAAAAGATAACCCGCGACATTGCGATCAGCGCGGGCGTGGCTGACGGCGTTGCGCCTTCGCAGCAAGAGCAGAAAGTGATCGGCACGGTGAGCGCGATCAACGACGCCACCGGGATGGAGCGTAACCAGGCGGCGACCTTGATCAAGCAGCTGTACGACACCGGTATGGGGCTGGACCAGGCCCTGGCTTATGCGCCGGTGGCGGCGAAGTTTTCGGTTGGGCAGGAGGCCTCGACCGATGACACAGTACGCTTGATCGGCGAGTTGCAAAGCAACCCAAAGATCACCGGCCCGGCTGAGCTGGAAAAGGCGTTGGAGTACACCGTGTTCCAGCGCAAGGGCACGGGTGAGGGTGTTGCTGACAGTTTGTCCGCAGCGCAGAACCAGGGTCTGGATCAGGCGCTCGGCAGCGTTCAGCCCGAGGGTGCCAAAGGGGTCCTGGACAGGGACCTGGTTTCGCGGCGTGGGACTTCTGACCGACGCTTGAGCGAAGCATCCGACGCAGTCGATGACTCGCTGCGCAGCCTGGGGGATTCCATCCGACCGTTGACGGATGAATTGGCCATGGGCATCACTGCCACGGCCAAAGCATTCACTGGCGCCCCGGATGCGATCAAATGGCTGATTACCGGGGTCACGCTTCTCGGTACGGCTTTTCTGGCGCTCAAAGGGCGTGGAGGGTTCAAGAGCACACCGATCCCGGAGGGGGCTGGTAACGGCCCAGGGCAGGGTGCCGGTCTGTCGAAGGTGTCCGTGCTCAACGACCCGCTAAACGTATTTGTGGTCAATGCCAGCGACATTGGGTGTTGCATGGGAGCGCAGGGGCGAGAACGAAAACGTCCATCCCGCAGCGGACGAAAGACACCGCAAAGCAGGACGCCGCAATGTCAGTCGTCTTCATCGGCGCGGCGCAGGCGTTCTCGTTCAGCACCGGTACCTCCGCCATCCGCGCCGCCGAGCAAACCGCCGACACCCAACCGTTCGGTAAGTATTGCGGGCAGGATCGGCGCGGCGATCAAGGAAGTTCGCAGCCCGGCACTGCTGGAGGCGGGGATCAAGACCGTTGCCACGTTCGCGACTGCCGATACTCCCGAAGAAAAGGCCGAGGGGTACGGTGCTGCCGCTGGCGGTTTGGTCGGTTCGATGTTGGGTGGGGTACTTGGGGCGTTTGTGCCGGTGATCGGAACGCCGATTGGCGCCTTGCTCGGCGGCATGGCGGGCGAGGCATTCGGTGGCTGGCTGGGCAAGAAGATGGTGGCATCCCGCGAAGAGCCAGCGCCGGCAGTTGCACAACCGGGCGACGTGGTGCGTTCGCTGGTGAGTGCGGTGCCCGTACCGGACCCGCTGGCAACGCTGAACCAAGCACCGGGGCCGCAGCCTGGCCAACCGCAGCAGGTCAGTCAGCAATTCACCTTCACCCCGAGCATGCCCATCACGGTCCAGGGCAGCGTCAGCGATCCCATGCTGCTTGCGCAGAATCTGCAAGCCATGGTCCGCCGTGAGTTCGAGGAGCTGATGCGCATGGCGACCGCGCGGCAACTGTCCGACATCCCCCACGTCAACTGAGGAGCGCCCATGAACTACATGCAACAGCTGCAGTCGTCACTGCGCTACGTCGTGGCGGCAGGGCAGGCGGGGCGGCGCAGCGCCGATGAAATGCTGGCGCCCATGAATGGCGCGGTCAGCGATATCACCGGTGCTGTGGCCGAGCTTGAAGGCCTGCCCTTCGTCGGTCCGCTGATCGGCGTCAAGCTGCAACGTACGATGCGTGCTATCCATAGCGCGCAGGCGACGGTCAATCAGGTTTCGGCCAGGTATGACCAGGCGCTGGCGGTGGTGGTCCAGGTTCAGGACCGGGTTCAGGCCTTCGGCGAGCAGGTGGACAAAGCAGCGGCGAAGATCAACCAGATTGCCGGCAAGATCAGTCCGTCGCTGGGCAACATCCTGCCTACTGGCAATTTCTTGCCCGCCGTCACCCCGGTTGCGGAGGCGGTCAAACCTTTCCCTCATTTGTTGATCCTGCAACCACTGGATGGCGTGTCACCGGGTTACTACTTCAACCTCGACACAGCCGCTTTCGAAGAGCTGCGGCGCCAGACCAGCTTTCGCTGGAGCGGCCAGGAGCGTCTGTCGCGCAGTGTCGCGCAGCAGGCGGTGAGTCTGGGTGAGGAAAAAATCAATATCAGGGGGACGATCTTTCCGACGCTCAAAGGCGGCCTTGGTCAGTTGCAGACGTTGCGCAGCATTGGCCGGCTGTTGCGCCCGCTGAGTCTGATCAGCGGTTACGGCGAGGTGCTGGGCAACTGGTGCCTGACCAACATCGACGAAGATCAGAGCAACCTGCTGGCTGGCGGTATCCCCCGTAAACAGGCCTTCACACTGGAGTTTGTGAGCTATGGCGACGACCTGCAGAACCTCTGAAGGGGACGTGCTCGACACCTTGTGTCAGCACTATTACGGGCACCTCAATGGCAGTGTGGCAGCGGTGCTCAAAGCCAATCAGGGCCTGGCGGACGAACCCCAACCGTTTCGTGCCGGAGTTGTTATCCGGTTGCCGGAACTGGTCGCAGCCAGCGATGCCACGATCCAGCTGTGGGATTGACGCTTCGATCATTCGTGCAACCACCAGACCCCGCCGCGTGCGGGGTCTGCTTTTCTGGAGCATGAGTCATGCAACCTGTGTTTCGCATTGTCGCTGACGGCAACGATATCACTGCCGTCATCAACGACCGCTTATTGCTGCTGCGCACCGCGGACAAGCCCGGCATGGAGTCGGACGACTTCGAGCTGCGTATCGATGACCGTGATGCTGCAGTGAGTCTGCCAGCGCGCGGTGCCGCCATCGAGATTCATCTGGGCTACGTCGGCCAGACGCTGACCCGTCTGGGGCGCTACACCGTGGATGAAGTCGAACTGTCGGGTCCGCCCGACAGCGTGATCATTCGGGGCAAGGCGAGTGACATGCGCAGTAGTGGCAAAACTACGCGCAGCGGCAGCTGGGAGAACGTCGCGTTGCAACAGATCGTGCGGGATATTGCTGCGCGCAATGGGTGGCAGCCGGCGTGTCCGGTGCTGACCAAGGTGCTGCGGGTCGATCAGTTCAACGAGTCGGACTTCAATTTCATCACCCGTCTGGCCAAGCAGTACGACTGCACCGCCAAGATCGGCGATGGCACCTTGCTGGTGCTGCCGCGCCAGGGCGGGCAGAGTGCAAGCAGCCGGCCCCTGGGCGTCGTCAGCCTGCGCCGCGCCGATGTCACACGCTGGCAATTCCGCCTGGCCGACAAAGGCACCTATCAGGCGGTACAGACCCGGCATCAGGACCCGCGCAGCGGCCAGCTCAAAGTGGTCGACCTGGTGAACGAGGACGCACCGCAGGGTATGGCGCCGGTGCACACCGACCGCCATCTCTACCCGGATCAGGCATCGGCACAGCAGGCGGCCAAGGCCAGGCTGGCGGCGCTCAATCGCAGCACGGCCTCTGTGCGTCTGGACATGCCAGGCCGTACGGATGTGTTCACCGAGCGCACGGTCGATCTGAAGGGGTTCAAGAGCGGGCTCGATGGCGAGTACCTGGTGGAGTCGGTGGAGCAGGTCTTCAGCGCTTCCGGCTGGACCACCACGGTCGAGTGCAATGGTGGCAAGCAGGGCAAGGCCAGGGTCAAGGGCGCCAGACCGCGCAAGGCCGATACCTCTCGTTGAATGGACGGGCGATAAAAGTGAGGTAGAGATGGAAATAACTGAAAAAACGCTGTTGTCGATTTTCCCCAACGCCCGCCAGCAAGCGGGCGTTTTTGTGCCTGCCTTGAACGCCGCCATGCAGCGCTGGGAAATCGAGTCCCCGCGGCGCATGGCGGCGTTCCTGGCGCAGGTCGGGTACGAGTCCGGCCAGTTGCGTTATGTCAAAGAACTGGGCGGTGAGCGCTATCTGTCGCGCTATGACACCGGCACACTCGCTCTGCGCCTGGGCAATAGCCCCGAGGCCGATGGCGATGGTCAGCTGTATTGCGGCCGCGGCCTGATCCAGGTCACCGGTCGCAACAACTATTACGCCTGCAGCATGGCGCTGTTTGGCGACGAGCGCTTGCTGGATTTGCCGCAGCTGCTTGAGCAGCCACGCTGGGCGAGCGAGTCGGCGGCCTGGTTCTGGCATTCGCGGGGGCTCAATCAACTGGCCGACCGTGGCGAGTTCAACCGTATTACCCGCCACATCAATGGCGGGCTCAATGGCCTTGAGGATCGTCTGAAACTCTGGGCACGGGCCCGCGAGGTGCTGTGTTGAGCCGGCTGCGGGGTGTGCTGCCGATGACGGTGCTATTGCTGGTTGCAGCGCTGACCTGGCAGGTGCAGGCATGGCGATACGGCACGCAACTGGCGCAGCAGGCACGGGCCCACGCCCAGGAGCGCCAGCAACAGGCCGAAGCCCTGACCAGCCAGGCGCTCGGCGAGCGTCAGCAGCGTCAGGTGCTGGAGCAGCAGATTGAGGCCAACGATCAATCCCATTATCAGGAGCTACTCGATGCGCAACAGACTCAAGCGCGTCTGCGTGACCGCCTTGCCACTGCTGATCTGCGGTTGTCAGTCCTCCTTGGCGCCGACGCCGTCGCCGGTGTGCCTGCCGCCACCGGCACCAGCGGTCTGGATCATGACCCCGTACGCGCCCGACTTGAGCCAGCGCATGCTCGACGAATTATCGCCATCACCGACCGCGGCGATCAGGGACTGATCGCCTTGCGTGCCTGTCAGGCCTATGTGCGCGCGCTGCAGCGCTGAGGATTTGTGTCGGCCGTTGGCTGGTGTAGGGTAGGCGACAGTCTTTCAAGGAGCTTGCCATGGACCCGATCACTGCGCTTTCCGCCCGCCTGGGCGAACACCTGCGCCGCTACAATGCCCAGGTGACCACTGCCGAGTCCTGCACCGGCGGTGGCATCGCCGAGGCCATTACGCGGATTCCGGGCAGTTCGGCCTGGTTCGAAGCGGGTTATGTGACTTACTCCAACCCCCAGAAGACCCGCCAGCTGGCAGTGCCGCAGACCCTGTTCGCCGAGGTCGGCGCGGTCAGCCAGGAAGTGGTCGAGGCCATGGTCCGCGGCGCCCAGGCTGCCAGTGGTGCGCGGTTCGCCGTGGCGGTCAGTGGCGTGGCCGGGCCGGACGGTGGCTCGCCGGCCAAACCGGTGGGTACGGTATGGCTGGCGTGGGCCGATGGCAGCCATGTCAGCAGCGAGCGCCGGCACTTCGACGGCGACCGCGACGAGGTACGCCGACAAACGGTAATCGCCGCGCTAGAGGGCTTGTTACAGCTTGGTGCAGAGTAAATCGCAATTCGGGGGTAGGCGGGAACCAAACCCTGTGGAATAATACTGGCTACTTATACAGGTGTTCTGGCCGTCAGGCCCTATCGATTACGTGAGGACTTCAATGGACGACAACAAGAAGCGCGCCTTGGCTGCGGCCCTGGGGCAAATCGAGCGTCAATTCGGTAAAGGCGCGGTCATGCGCATGGGCGACCACGAGCGTCAGGCGATTCCGGCCATTTCCACCGGCTCCCTGGGCCTGGACATTGCCCTGGGCATTGGCGGTCTGCCAAAAGGCCGTATCGTCGAGATCTACGGTCCTGAGTCGTCCGGTAAAACCACGCTGACCCTGTCGGTGATCGCCCAGGCCCAGAAAATGGGCGCTACCTGCGCCTTCGTCGACGCCGAGCACGCCCTCGACCCCGAGTACGCCGGCAAGCTGGGCGTCAATGTCGACGACCTGCTGGTCTCGCAGCCTGACACCGGCGAACAGGCCCTGGAAATCACCGACATGCTGGTGCGCTCCAACGCCGTTGACGTGATCATCGTCGACTCCGTGGCCGCCCTGGTACCCAAGGCCGAGATCGAAGGCGAAATGGGCGACATGCACGTCGGCCTGCAAGCCCGCCTGATGTCCCAGGCGCTGCGTAAAATCACCGGTAACATCAAGAACGCCAACTGCCTGGTGATCTTCATCAACCAGATCCGCATGAAGATCGGCGTGATGTTCGGCAGCCCGGAAACCACCACCGGTGGTAACGCCCTGAAGTTCTACGCTTCGGTCCGTCTCGACATCCGCCGTACCGGCGCGGTGAAGGAAGGCGACGAAGTGGTCGGCAGCGAAACCCGCGTCAAGATCGTCAAGAACAAGGTGGCACCGCCATTCCGTCAGGCTGAGTTCCAGATCCTCTACGGCAAGGGCATCTACCGCAACGGCGAGATCATCGACCTCGGCGTGCTGCACGGCTTCCTGGAAAAATCCGGTGCCTGGTACAGCTACCAGGGCAGCAAGATCGGCCAGGGCAAGGCCAACTCGGCCAAGTTCCTGCAGGACAACCCGGAAATCGCCGCCACCCTCGAGAAGCAGATCCGCGACAAGCTGCTCAACGCTGGTGCTGTTGAGGCTGCTGGCAAGGCTGCAGCGGTCAACGCCGAGCCTGAAGACGAAACCGAAGCCGAAGCCGGCTACTGATCGTCCCCATGTCCGTCGTACTCGACACCCCCGTCGCCGTAAGGCGGACAGCCATGGACCTGCTCGCACGCCGCGAGCACGGTCGAGTCGAGCTGACGCGCAAGTTGCGTCAGCGCGGCGCTCCCCCCGAATTGATTGACCAGGAACTTGACCGTTTGACGGAAGAGGGCCTGCTCAGTGAAGCCCGTTACCTGGAAAGCTTTATCAGCTATCGCTCGCGGTCTGGCTACGGCCCGGCACGCATTCGCGAAGAGCTGAGCCAGCGCGGCCTGCAACGCGGCGATATCGACCAGGCCCTGCGTGAGAGCGGAGTGGACTGGGCGGGGCAGTTGCAGGATGTCTGGCAGCGCAAGTTTGCCGGGCAGCTACCCACCGATCCGCGCACCCGCGCACAGCAAACCCGCTTTCTGGTCTACCGTGGCTTTTCCATGGAGATGGTCGGCCGCCTGTTGAGCGGCCGAGGCCTGGACGACTAGCTGAGGGTCAAGTGACCCTCAGTGCTTCGCGGGCTCGCTGCGTGGTATGCATCGGCTCGGGCTTGGCCCAGTTTTCCGACAGGTTGATGAAGTCCACCAGCTCGCGCAGGCGCCCCTGGTCGCGGCCGTTGAAGGCGAAGGTCAGACGCGTCAGATGGCTGAACCTGGCTTCGTCGTGGTGCTCTCCAGCATAGGCGTGCTGGTGGTAGTGGCCGCTCAGGCGCAGGTCGGCAAACCCTTCTTGCAGATCAAGCAACGCGCCCTCGCTGAGCGGGTGGTGCATGCGGATCACGAACTGGTTTTTCAGCCAGCGGCTGGAGTGGTAGTTGCTGTAGAACTGGTTGATCTCCTCCACCGCGTCTTCGGCACTCTGCACCAGACGCAGCAGTTTCAGGTCGCTGGGCAGGATGTAGCGGTTTTCTTCCAGCTGCCGGGTGATGAAGTTCAGCGCGTCCTGCCAGAAGGTGCCGCCCGGAGAATCTAGCAGCACCACCGGCACCAGCGGGCTCTTGCCAGTCTGGATCAGGGTGAGCACTTCCAGCGCCTCATCCAGCGTGCCGAAGCCACCCGGGCATAGCACCAGGGCATCCGCTTCCTTTACGAAGAACAGCTTGCGAATGAAGAAAAAGTGAAACGGCAGCAGCTTGTCGGTGCCGTCTACAGTGGGGTTGGCATGCTGCTCGAACGGCAGGGTGATGTTGAACCCGAGGCTGTGATCGACGCCTGCGCCTTCGTGTGCGGCGGCCATGATGCCGCCGCCAGCACCGGTGATGACCATCAGGTTGGAACGCGCCAGGGTCGCGCCCAGCTCCCTGGCCAGTGCATACATGGGGTGTTCGACCGGGGTGCGGGCTGAACCGAACACGGTGACCTTGCGCCGGCCCTTGTACTGTTCAAGGGAGCGGAAGGCATGGTCCAGTTCGCGCAAGGCTTGCAGGGTGATCTTGGCGTTCCAGCGGTTGCTGTCGTCATGGGCCATGCGCAGCACAGTCAGCATCATGTCACGGTACAGCGTCAGGTTGGGGCTGTCGGGGGCAACCAGCTTCAGTTGTTCATCCAGCTTGCTCAGGTCGATTCCGTGGTTCCTGAAGTGACTCGCTAGCAGTTCATTCGGTTGGTAAGGCATTCAACGTCTCCTTCTGCAGCAAAACCTCTGACCGGACCTGTGCGGTTTCCGGCCACGACACTACGTGTGTCGCTGGCTGCCGTGGCTCGAGTGTGCGCCTCGAGCATTGCAGTAGACCTGCAAGGTCTTAGTGCAGTGATGATGGGCTCTTTGTTGTTGTCGCTCGGCAATGCTAATGCACGGCGTCGGCAGGCATCCCCCGGTGCGAGCCCTGAAACGGGCGGGCGCTTGCTATCAATCTAGACCCTGGCGGGTGTTTATGCCGAAAGGATCTTCGCTGGATCAGCTTGATCGGGGGCAGATTGGAAACAGACCGCCCGTCAGCAATGAACCGATCCTGGCATGGGTCTGGTTAACTGGAAGTCTGAGCGACTGTCGCGGTGCAGGGAGGCTGTCACATGCAACGGCTTAATCTGGAGCTCGATGCACAGCTGTTCGAGCTGCTCGAGCGCTCGGCCCAGGCTAATAACCTGAGCCTTGAAGAAGAGTGCCTGCGGCGCTTGGGGGGTGGGGTGCGGCACTCACGTTATGTCCAGGCCCTGGTGGCCGAACTGCGCGCCGATGAAAAGCAACGGCGCGACAGCGAGCAAGTGGCTTAGGCTTACTTGCTTGGCTTCACACCACAACTCTTGGCATCGAACGCCTGTTCACTGACCGGACGGTTAGTCTTGTACTCGGTGAAACGGTAGGTCAGCACCGCACCTTTGGCCAGCAATTGACGGTAGCCGGTGTTCTTGCACACGCTGTCACCCAACTGGCTGCGCACCCGGTTTGGGTCGGCCTTCATTTTTTCAGCGTGGCTGGGAAGTACGCTGAGGTGGTTGATCAGTTGCTTGCCTTCGACGGTGTAACCCTGGTCGAGGATGTCTTCGTTGATCGCTCGCGGCGTACCCACGCTGCTTTCAGTGGCAACTTTTTGCAGCATCTTGCTCAGCTCGTATTCCTGCTTGGAGGCCGCATGGGCAGCCAGGGGCAGGGCGAGCAACAGGCTCAGGGACGGGGCGATGAAGCGCAACATGGGGTTCTCCTGGTTCGGTAACTGGCGATTGGACCGGTAACTGCGCACGGTGTTCCGTCACGCGCGAAGTCGTGGTGCCAGCGGGTAGCGTCAGGCTGAAGATTATAGGGGAGTCGGCGCTATGCCTGCACGGCAAATACCGTCTGCCGGCAGCCCGGCTCTGGTAAACTGCAGCAGTTTTCCAGTCTTGCCGAGTCCGCGCAGTGCCGTCCTTTCCTTGCCTATATAGTCTGCTGCCATGAGCCATGCCGTATCGCGCCTGCGCGCCGAGCGCCTGGCGCGCAGTGTCAAACCTTTCGTTGCGCGCGGATCACGGGCGCCACGCTGTCCGCAGTGCCGGGTGATTTTCAGCCATTGCCTGTGTGCCTGGCGTCCACAGGTGCCGTCCGATTCGGCGATGTGCCTGCTGATGCACGACACCGAGCCATTGAAACCGAGCAACACCGGCTGGCTGATCGCTGACCTGATTGCCGACACCTCGGCGTTCGGCTGGCAGCGTACTGCGGTCGATGAGGCTTTGCTGGCCTTGCTCGATCAGCCGCATTGGCAGCCCTACATCGTCTTTCCCGGTGAGTTCGTGGCGCCGCAACGGGTGGTCAGCGAGGTGGTGCGTGAGCCCGGCAAACGCCCGTTGTTCATCCTGCTCGATGCGACCTGGACCGAGGCGCGCAAGATGTTTCGCAAGAGCCCCTACCTCAATCGCTTCCCGGTGCTCAGCCTGCAACCGGAGCAACTGTCGCGCTACCGCTTGCGCCGCTCCAAGCGCGACGATCATTTCTGCACGGCGGAAGTGGCGGCCATGTGCCTGGAACTGGCCGGTGACCAACGCGCTGCCGAGGCCCTGGATGCTTACCTGGATGTGTTCAGTACGCACTACCTGAGTGCCAAGCACCAGTGGTCAATTGATGAGCAGGATGCTGTCCACCAGCGTTTGCATACCTTCCTATAGTACAAGGGGCAGGTGTCGCACATTGCGTCATAATGGGCAGGCTGGCGACCATCGCGTGCTTGTCGGGACCGGGCAATCAACTTGACCACCCGGTTCTGGCTCGGCATCCTTGGCGCCGATTCGGGCATATACAAGGCTTGAAACACAGTTTTTCCTGGCCTTGAAGTGCCTTTTGGGTGTGCGGCACCGCCGTCAGCACCTTGAGTTGCCCGCCAGGCGCCTATTCTTCCTCCCTGCGCCTGCACAGAACAGGATCATTAGATCGATGGCCACGTACGAAATCCTGATTGCCGATGACCACCCGCTGTTTCGCAGTGCCCTGCGTCAGGCTGTAACCCTGGGCCTGGGGCCCGATGTCCGTCTGGTTGAAGTGGCGAGCATTGCCGAACTGGAAACCCGCCTCGCCGAAAAGTCCGATTGGGACCTGGTGCTGCTGGACCTCAACATGCCAGGTGCCTACGGTTTTTCCGGGCTGGTCCTGTTGCGCGGCCAGTACCCACAGATACCGGTAGTGATGGTCTCGGCTCAGGAAGAAGCCGCAGTGGTGGTGAAGTCGCGCGAATTCGGCGCCAGTGGCTTTATTCCCAAGTCCAGCTCCCTGGAAGTGATTCAGGACGCGGTGAAAAAGGTCCTTGATGGTGACATCTGGTGGCCGCCACAGGCCTTTGAGAAAGTCGACGTATCGGCTGAAGCCAAGGCTGCCAGTGAAGGCCTGGCCAGTCTCACCCCCCAGCAGTTCCGGGTGTTGACCATGGTCTGCGAAGGCTTGTTGAACAAGCAGATCGCCTACGAACTGAACGTTTCGGAAGCGACCATCAAGGCTCATGTTACGGCGATTTTCCGCAAGCTCGGCGTGCGTACCCGGACTCAGGCCGCACTGCTCCTGCAACAACTGGAATCGGTTTCGGCGAGCTGAGGCCGCGGCCTTCACGCTTTTTTGACCCGATCTGCACTAGGCTGCAGCGCATTTTTCAGTGGATGAAGTGACCTTTTATGTCATCGCCTTTCAAGGGCCAGACCGGCCTCAAACGTATTTTCAACGCTGCCGGCTATTCGTTTGACGGTCTGCGCGCAGCCTTCACCGGTGAAGCGGCTTTCCGCCAGTTGGTGCTGCTCAATGTACTGCTGGTGCCGCTGGCGTTCTGGCTGGACGTCAGCCGTGCCGAGCGGGCGATCCTGATCGCCGTGTGCCTGTTGGGCCTGATCGTTGAATTGCTCAATTCGGCTGTCGAGGCGGCGATCGACCGGATTTCCCTCGACCGCCACCCACTGTCGAAAAACGCCAAGGACATGGGCAGCGCTGCCCAGCTTGTCGCCCTGACGATGGTAGCGGTGGTCTGGGCGGTGATCCTCCTCTAGGCAATGCTGGGCAGGACAATTTCGTCGCTGCGCTGCACGCCGGCGGTAAAGGTGCGGCACAGCTCAAGAAACTCGCGCATGGCAGAGGTCTGGTACTTCTGCTTGTGCCAGATGAAGTAGAACTGCCGGGCCAGGTCCAGTTCCGGTGTTTCCACGGCGACCAGGCTGCCGCGACGAAAGGCGTCGCGCAACGCCAGGCGTGAGATACATCCGATGCCCAGGCCCGATTCGACAGCACGTTTGATCGCTTCGGTGTGTTCAAGCTCCAGGCGGATGTTCAGGTTGGAGCGGTGGTGACGCATCGCCTGGTCGAAGGTCAGGCGGGTGCCGGAGCCTTGCTCACGCAGAATCCAGGCTTCGTGGGTCAGCTCTTCCAGGCTGGCCTGGCCGCGCTGGGCCAACGGGTGCTGGGGCGCGCAAAACACCACCAGCTCGTCCTCCACCCAAGGTTGCACTTCAAGATCGGGATGGTTGCAGTCGCCTTCGATTAGACCCAGATCAATTTCATAATGGGCCACCTGGTGCACGATATGCGCAGTGTTTTGCACATGGAGCTTGACCTGACTTTCCGGGTGGACCTGCATGAAACTGCCGATCAGCAGTGTAGCCAGGTAATTACCGATGGTCAGGGTGGCGCCGACTGCCAGTGAGCCAAAACCGGACTTGCCGTTGAGCAGGTCTTCGATTTCCTTGGCCTGGTCGAGCAGCGCCACTGCCTGTGGCAGCAGTTGATGACCCAGGGCGTTGAGACTCAGGCGTTTGCCGGCACGGTCGAACAGCTGGCAGCTGGACTGGCGTTCAAGTTCGGTGATCGAGGTACTGGCGGCCGACTGCGATAGCGCCAGTATTCCCGCGGCGCGCGAGACGCTTTGGTACTGGGCTACGGCGACGAACACCTGGAGCTGACGAAGCGTAAATCGCATATCTATATAACCGATAAGACATATCTTGATAATTCATTTAACAGATATTGTCGCTCGCACTAAACTATCGCGCAATCGCGCTCTAGGTTAGCGCTGCGTTTTATTTCAGGAGCCCGTACATGAGCAACATGAACCACGAACGTGTCCTCAGTGTTCACCACTGGAATGACACCCTGTTCAGCTTCAAGTGCACCCGCGATCCGGGCCTGCGCTTCGAGAACGGTCAGTTCGTGATGATCGGCCTGCAACAGCCCAACGGCCGCCCGCTCATGCGTGCCTACTCGATTGCCAGCCCGAACTGGGAAGAGCATCTGGAGTTCTTCAGCATCAAGGTGCCGGACGGCCCGCTGACCTCGCAGCTGCAGCACCTGAAGGAAGGCGACGAGATCATCATCAGCAAGAAGCCTACCGGCACCCTGGTACTCGACGACCTGAACCCGGGCAAGCACCTGTATCTGCTGAGCACCGGCACTGGCCTGGCGCCGTTCATGAGCGTCATCCAGGATCCGGAAACCTACGAGCGCTTTGAAAAAGTGATCCTGGTGCACGGTGTCCGTTACGTCAACGAAGTCGCCTACCGCGAGTTCATCACCGAGCACCTGCCGCAGAACGAGTTCTTCGGCGAGGCGCTGCGTGACAAGCTGATCTACTACCCGACCGTGACCCGCGAGCCGTTCGAAAACCAGGGCCGTCTGACCGACCTGATGCGCAGCGGCAAGCTGTTCAGCGACATCGGCCTGCCACCGATCAACCCGCAGGACGACCGTGCGATGATCTGCGGTAGCCCGAGCATGCTGGACGAAACCAGTGAAGTGCTCGACAGTTTCGGCCTGAAGATTTCGGCGCGTATGCGTGAGCCGGGTGATTACCTGATCGAGCGTGCATTCGTCGAGAAGTAAGCAGCACTGGAACAAGAAAGCAGGCCTCGGCCTGCTTTTTTTATGCCTGTGGGAGCGGGCTTGCCCCGCGATGCGATATGACTGACAGTCCGCAATCGCGGGGCAAGCCCGCTCCCACCCACCCAGAGTGTTTTTTAGCGATCGGCCACCACTTCCAGCACCCGGATCTGATCCGGCTGCGGATAGTGCCAGCGCACCTGCACATCCCAGAACTTCACCCCGTACACGCGCTCGGGTGGGGGGATCTGGTAGGCCGGACGCGGGTCCTGGGCCAGGCACTGTTCGATCAGCTCAACCAGCGGCTCTGCAAGGCGCAAGGCATGCTCGCGGGCCTGGGGCAGGGCCGTGTCACTCCAGGCCACCGCAATCGGCGCTGGCGGTGCGCTGGCCATCTGGTTGGTCGCGCTACTGACAGCATCGGCATAGGGCACATAGGGCTTGATGTCCAGTACCGGGGTGCCGTCTAGCAAGTCAATGCCCGACAGCAGCAGACGCCCGGCTTCCACCTTCTCCAGACGCACCACCGATTGACCGATGCCGTTGGGCCGGTGCGTCGCCCGGGTGGCGAACACGCCCATGGAGGTGTTGCCGCCCAGGCGCGGCGGCCGCACCTTGAGCCGTGGCTTGTCTTCCAGGGCCTGGTGAAACAGGAACAGCAGCCATACATGGCTGACCTGTTCGAGCCCGGCCACTGCGTCGCCGCTGTCAAAGGGCGGCAGCAGTTCCAGCACGCCACGCGCAGCGGGCGCCAGTTGGGGCTGGCGCGGGATCGCGAACTTTTCCTTGAAGCAGGAGCGGACGAAGCCGATCGGGGCGACGCTGTAGTTCATCGACGTCTCAGCCACGGACCCGCAGGGTCAGGCCCTTGAGGAAGTTGCGCAGCAGCTGGTCGCCGCATGGACGGTAGTTGTTGTGCCCGACCTTGCGGAACAGCGCGCTGAGCTCCGGCTTGGACACCGGGAAATCAGCGGCCTTGAGGATCGCGTGCAGGTCGTCTTCCTTGAGTTCGAAGGCCACCCGCAGTTTTTTCATGATGATGTTGTTGGTCACCGGCAGTTCTACCGGCAGCGTAGGGCGGCTGTCGTCCTTGCCGCGCTTGAAGATCACCAGGCCATCGAGAAAGTGCGCGATGACTTCGTCAGGGCAGCGCACGAAGCCTTCTTCGTCCTCTTTCTTGAGGTAGGCGACGATATCGTCGGTGGCGACGTCGAAGCCGCTGAGCTTGATGATGTCGGTCAGTTTGGCGTCGTTGACGTCCAGCAGGTAGCGCAGGCTGCGCAGTACATCGTTGTGAATCATGGTGACAATCCTGTTCGGGGCGTCGCCCGGGTGGCGGCGCCTTGTTGCTAGAATCTTTCGGTGGTCGCCAGGTAGCGCCACTGCCCCAGGGGCAGCTTGCTCATGGACACGCCGCCCAGGCGAATCCGCCGCATGCTCAGCGGGGTGACCCCGACACTGCTGCACAGCAAGGCAATCAGGCCCGGCTGCGGGTTTTTCAGAACCATGCGCAGGCGCGTTTCGTTCTGCCAGCTGGCCTTGATCTTCGGCAGTTCGTTGCCCTTCCAGGTGAAGCCGCGGTTCAGCCGCTCCAGGCCGTGGGCGATCATGTCGCCACTGACTTCAACCACATATTCCTGTTCGAGCTTGGCCAGGTCGGCGTTGAGCTTGCGGGTCACCCGCCAGTCCTGGGTGAACACCTGCAGGCCGCTGGCGCCTTGCTGCAACGGCGCGACGCTGCTCAGGCGGGCGAAGTGGCCCTTGAGCGGGCGCCGGCCATGGCTGTGCTCTTGCGACAGACTGGCGGCAGTGATGCTGTTGCAGGCACTGTCGATGTCCAGGTCGGCCGGTTGGTGGAGTAGCAGGGTGACCGGCTCCAGGGCTTCGGCGCGGGCACCGGCCTGCAGTTCGACCTTCTGCTCGCCGACTTTGAATTGCGGTTCGTCGACCACCGCACCGTCCACGGTGACCCAGCCGCCTTCGATGTACAGTTCGGCCTCCCGTCGGGAACAACCGACCAGCTCGATGAGGCGTTTGGAAAGACGAATGGGTTCAGACATGACGACAGCCGTAGGCATAGGGAAAGATGCCCATTGTAACCGTGCGGACGGGCCCAGGTCCGGCAACATTCGCCCGCCGGGCCATTTATCTGCGATTTCGCTGCATTTCAGAAAGGTATGACGTCTTCTGTCAGCCGGTTTGCGCGGCTTTTGTCTGAATCAGCCTCAGATGCAGTAAGGGGTAGGGTTGGCCCATGCCATCTGTTTCCGAACGGCCGACCACTTCGAATCCCTGGTGCAAATAGAAGCCCAGCGCCTGCGGGTTTTGTTCGTTGACATCGAGTCCAACGGCGTTGAGTTCGTCGATGGCGTAGTGCAACAGGCGTTTGCCCAGCCCCTGGCCACGCGCAGCCGGATCGATAAAGAGCATTTCCACGCGCCCGGCGGCAACCCCGGCAAAACCGGTAATCCGTTGCTTGGCATCCTTGCAGCAGATCAGCATCACCGCATCCAGATACTGGCTGAGCAGCAGCTCACGCAACAGGCAAATGTAGCTGTCGGGCAGGAAGTCATGGGTTGCCCGTACAGACGCCTCCCAGACACGCGCCAGCTCCGGGTAGTCGTTTAACCTGGGGGTGTGCACGCTGATAGGCCTGTACATTGCTCTGCTCTCCTTGGGCAACAGAGAAAACGATAGTTGCAAAAAAAAGCCCCGCCAGGGTCGGCAGGGCTATTTTTCAGCGGGGTGTGATCAGATCGGTTCAGCCCACATGTCGTACTCGTCGGCGTCGGTGACCCGGCAGCGCACGGTGTCACCCGGCTTGAAGCCGTGGTTGCCATCGATGAACACGTTGCCGTCGATCTCCGGGGCGTCGAAGTAGCTGCGGCCTACCGAGCCTTCTTCTTCCACTTCGTCGATCAGCACGTCGATTTCGCGGCCGATGCGCAGTTGCAGGCGGGCACTGCTGATCGCCTGCTGGTGGGCCATGAAACGGTCCCAGCGCGCTTGCTTGACGTCATCGGGGACGACTTCCAGGCCCAGGTCGTTGGCCGGAGCGCCTTCGACGGGCGAGTACTGGAAGCAGCCGACGCGGTCGAGCTGGGCTTCGGTCAGCCAGTCGAGCAGGTACTGGAAGTCTTCTTCGGTTTCGCCCGGGAAGCCGACGATGAAGGTGGAGCGGATGATCAGCTCAGGGCACTGTTCGCGCCATTTCTTGATACGCGCCAGGGTCCGGTCTTCAAAGGCCGGACGTTTCATCGACTTGAGCACTTTCGGGCTGGCGTGCTGGAACGGGATGTCCAGGTACGGCAGGACTTTGCCGGCCGCCATCAGCGGAATGATGTCGTCGACGTTCGGGTACGGATAAACGTAGTGCAGGCGAACCCAGGCGCCCAGGCTGCTCAGTGCTTCGCACAGTTCGAGCATGCGGGTCTTGACCGGGCGACCGTTCCAGAAGTCGGTCTTGTATTTGACATCGACGCCATAGGCGCTGGTGTCCTGGGAGATCACCAGGATTTCCTTGACCCCGGCCTTGACCAGGCGCTCGGCTTCGCTGAGCACTTCACCGACCGGACGGCTGACCAGCTTGCCGCGCATCGACGGGATGATGCAGAAGCTGCAACTGTGGTTGCAGCCTTCGGAAATCTTCAGGTAGGCGTAGTGACGTGGGGTCAGCTTGACGCCCTGTGGTGGCACCAGGTCGATCAGCGGGTTGTGATCCTGGCGCGGCGGTACCACTTCGTGCACAGCGTTGACCACCTGCTCGTACTGCTGCGGACCGGTCACGGCCAGTACGCTCGGGTGCACGTCACGGATGCTGCCTTCCTCTACACCCATGCAGCCGGTGACGATGACCTTGCCGTTTTCCTTGATGGCCTCGCCGATCACTTCCAGGGACTCGGCCTTGGCGCTGTCGATGAAGCCACAGGTGTTGACCACCACCACATCGGCATCCTGATAGGTGGGCACGACTTCATAGCCTTCCATGCGCAGCTGGGTCAGGATGCGCTCGGAATCGACCAGGGCTTTGGGGCAGCCTAGGGAAACGAAGCCGACCTTTGGCGTGGTTGGCGCAGGAGTGGTGGACATGACTAACCTCGGTGTAATGGGGACAGCCGTGCGCAAGCGCCGCTGTCCTGTTGGGCGCTAGCAGCGCCTCTGATCAAAAAGTGCGCAATTCTAGCGGTGCGCAACGGAGTTGACCAGCTTTAAACGGGGAAATACGACGAGTGCTTTACGCGGCCAGGCTCCAGCAAAGCGGCTTTCTACCGCCGTCTAGGGGGCATAGGGGTTACTGCGCCTTGAACGCCGCTTGCGCCTTCGGGCTGGTGAGGATCGCGTAACGTGTTGTACGGGATACTTTTCCTGTGAGAAAACGCTCGAAAACAGGCATGAAGATACTGCGGTCCAATGCTGGCTGCTCGGCCTTCAGGTAGTTTTCACAGCAAGTGCGGTAGTCGTCCATGCTGATGAAGCGCTTGATCCAGTAGTGGAAAAAGTAACCCATTAAAAAACCCAGGCTGAAATCGCGATCAATCACCGAGTGTGCGCAGCACTCGAAATCGATCAAGCGCAGCTGGCCATCGGGGGCGATCAGGATGTTCTTCGGGTGAGGGTCCATGTGCACGAAGCCTTCATCGAGCATGCGTGCGAACAGATCGAAAACCTGTGGCAGCAATGTTGAGGCCTGTTCAGGGTGGGCGATCAAGCGATCATCAACGCTGCAATGATCGTCCAGGAAGCCGACCAGCAAGTATTCTTCCTTGAGAAACGGAAACCGCCCTTTGTAGCCAAAGGCAGCAACGCTGGGGGCGCAGGCCGATTTAGCGGATACCGCCGACAGGTTGATGAATTCGTTGGTCAGATCATGCAGGCCGAAAGCCTTCTTCAGGCCCAGGTAGTTCTGCAGCTGCTTTTTCCAATGGGTCAGGCGATTGTGCTTGAGGACCCATTTGCGCTCACCTTCGAGCAGGAAAACGCCGCGGGTCGCTTCCGGGGTGTCCAGCGGGGTGTGTTGTGCCGGTGTTGCCAGGAAGCGTCGAACGGCACTGGCAAGTTCCTGGTGATGGTGCGGATCAAAATGAAAGGTAATGCCCTCAATATCCTGTTTGTGCAGCGTTCGGGTAAGGCTCCTGAGGTGACGCATGTACCGCTCCCTGATCGAAAAATGCGCAATCCTAACGGCTGTGATGTCACTTAGCTAGCAGTCATGTGCTGTACCCTGGGCTATGCTTCGCGGCTATATGCCTGTGTTTCTATCGGGTCCTGTTGGCGCCAGCGGTGCGGTAGCTAAAGTCTCAGCGTCTGACGTGAATTTTACCGGCCCCAAGGGTCTTGGTTGCGGGAGTGGCGGATGGTTCAGGCAAGCGAACAGGCTGATTCCGGGCATTCGGCGGCGAAGCCGTTGAGCCTGCTGGTAGCGGCGGTAGGGGTGGTGTATGGCGATATCGGCACCAGTCCGTTGTACACCCTCAAGGAGGTGTTCTCCAGTGACTACGGGGTGCCGGTCAACCATGACGGGGTGCTGGGCATACTGGCGCTGATCTTCTGGTCGCTGGTGTGGGTTGTTTCGATCAAGTACATGGTGTTTATCCTGCGTGCCGACAATCAGGGCGAAGGTGGCACCATGGCCCTGACCGCCTTGGCCAGGCGTGCTTCGGCCCCTTATCCCAAGCTGCAAGCGGTTATGGTGGTTTGCGGCCTGATCGGCGCGGCGCTGTTTTATGGCGACAGCATGATCACCCCGGCCATTTCAGTGTTGTCGGCAGTGGAGGGCATGGAGCTGGCCTTCGACGGTATCGATCACTGGGTGGTGCCTATAGCCTTGGTGGTGCTGGTGGCGTTGTTTCTGATCCAGAAGCATGGCACCGCGCGGATCGGTATTCTGTTCGGGCCGGTAATGGTCACCTGGTTTCTGGTCCTGGCGGCGTTGGGCGTTCACGGTATCTCCCAGAGCCCAGAAGTGCTCAAGGCAATCAACCCGGTCTGGGCGGTGCGCTTCTTCATTCTTCATCCGGGGATGGGGGTGGCAATCCTCGGCGCTGTAGTCCTGGCCCTGACCGGCGCCGAGGCGTTGTATGCCGACATGGGCCACTTCGGCCGCAAGCCGATTGCCCGGGCCTGGTTCGTGTTGGTACTGCCGGCCCTGGTGCTGAACTACTTCGGCCAGGGCGCCATGCTGTTGCAGAACCCTGAGGCGGCGCGTAACCCCTTCTATCTATTGGCCCCCGCCTGGGCGTTGATTCCTCTGGTCGGCCTGTCCACCCTGGCGACCGTGATTGCCTCACAGGCGGTGATTTCCGGAGCCTTCTCCCTGACTCGCCAGGCGATCCAGCTGGGTTATGTACCGCGCATGCAGATCCAGCACACCTCAAGCCACGAACAGGGGCAGATCTACATCGGTGCGGTGAACTGGGCATTGATGGTCGGGGTGATCCTCCTGGTGCTCGGCTTCGAGTCGTCCGATGCGCTGGCCTCGGCTTATGGCGTGGCAGTGACCGGGACCATGCTGATGACCACCCTGCTGGTGTCTTCCGTCATGCTCTTGCTGTGGAAATGGCCACCCGTACTGGCGGTACCGGTGTTGCTTGGCTTTTTGCTGGTTGACGGCCTGTTCTTTGCCGCCAACGTACCGAAAGTGGTGCAGGGCGGGGCCTTTCCGGTGCTGGCGGGGATTGCCTTGTTCGCGCTGATGACGACCTGGAAGCGTGGCAAACAGATTCTGGTCGAACGCCTGGACGAGGGCAGCCTGCCGCTGCCGCTGTTCATTAGCAGCATTCGCGTGCAGCCACCGCACCGGGTCGAGGGCACTGCAGTGTTTCTGTCGGCGCGTGCCGATGCCGTACCTCATGCCTTGTTGCACAACATGCTGCATAACCAGGTGCTGCATCACCAGGTGGTGTTGCTCACAGTGGTCACTGAGGACACGCCGAGAGTTCCGGCGCAGCAGCAGTTCGAAGTCGAAGCCTATGGGGAGGGCTTCTACCGGGTATTACTGCATTTCGGCTTCATGGACGAACCCGATGTGCCCGGGGCGCTGAAGCTGTGCCATCTGGAGGGCCTGGACTTCAGTCCGATGCGCACCACCTATTTCCTCAGCCGCGAGACGGTGATCCCTTCGCGGCTGGTGGGGATGGCGCGTTGGCGGGCGATGTTGTTTGCGTTTCTGTTGAAGAACGCCAATGGCACGTTGCGTTTCTTCAACCTGCCGTTGAATCGGGTGATCGAGCTGGGAACGCAAGTCGAGATTTGACCTGCGCGGTGGGAGCGGGCTTGCCCCGCGATTGCGGTCTGTCAGTCAAATCGCATCGCGGGGCAAGCCCGCTCCCACAGGAATCAGTGCTCAGCAACGCTGGTCTTGCCCTGGCGATTTTCGATATCACTGATCAGGCGCTTGGCCAGCGCCGGGTAATTCTCGTCGAAATGATGCCCACCCGGCAGCTTCAGGCGTTCGCCAACCGCGGTGTGGTCGGTGCAGCCACTTTCATCGGCCTCTTCTTCGCCGTAGATGCAGATCACTTTCGCCGCTGGCAGTTTGGCCATTTCCGGGCCGGTAGGGGCTTCCTTGCCGGCGTTGCCCAGCCAGCCTTCGACTTCGATCTCGAAACTGCCGCTGCGAGCGAAGGCCAGCAGGATGACGGCGTCAACCCGTTGCTGGTCTTCAGCGGGAAGACGGTTGTAGATCGCCGGCAAGACGTCTGCGCCAAAGGAGTAGCCGGTCAGTACGAAACGCTTGGTGCCCCATTTCTGGCGGTAGTGCTGCATCAGCTCCGACAGGTCAATGGCGCTTTGCTCCGGCGTCTTGTGCTGCCAGTAGTAGCGCAGGGTGTCGATGCCGACCACTGGATAGCCAAGCTTGGCCATTTCGCCAGCCACGTCGCGGTCCAGGTCACGCCAGCCACCATCGCCGGAGAGGAACAGGGTCACGGTGTCGGTGGTCTGGCCGGCCGGGACTTCGACCACCGGGATGCTCATGGCGTTGCCCTCTTCACCCACCAGAGCCTGGGTAAGCTGTGCCTTGAGCACTTGCGGCAGGTGGATGTCGTAATCGCTGATGCTGGTTTCGGCGTTGGCCTGATCGCGTACGAAGGCGGCGCTGGCGTCGTCCGGGTTGTCGTTCCAGGCAACGCTCCAGTGGCCGTGAGCTGCCGACTTGGGCAGTGGGGTGGCGCAGCCCGGGCGTTCGATGCTGAAATCTACCGAGATGGCCTGGGCCTTGTCATCGCTCTGGCCTGCCAGCCAGTCCCAGGCTTGGGCCGCGCCAGGGCCGATACCGGCTACCAGGGTTGCCGGGCCTTGCAGTTGTTGCAGGGCCTGTTGCACGGCGGCTTTTTGCAAGGTGCAGTCGGCTGGCGGCAGGATCACCTGAACCAGCTGCGCTTCGCCGCTCTGACTCAGGTTCAGCAGTTGTTTATTCGTCAGGGCCTGATCCTGGGGCACGGCAATAGCCACCCGGGCTTTGGCGTGGCTGCCCGGGGTAACCCGGATCAGGCTGCTGCCATCGCCCAGCGTCAAGTGTTCCAGGCGCGGCTCAGGCGCTGGACGGGTCCACAGCCAGAAGCCCAAAGCTGCGACCAGCAAGCCCAGGAGCAGTGTGGCCAGAAGGTGTAACCAATAGCGTCGAATCATCAGCGTTTCACCAATCCAGTCAGGCCGCCGGCGATCAGGGCGGCGGTGTCAGCCAGTGCCACCAGCGGATCGAGTCCGGCAGGCACGGCCATGTAACGGGGTTCCCAGTCAGGCTGGAACTTGTCCTTGAAGCGTCTGAGGCCCTGGAAGTTATAGAGCTGCTCGCCACGCTGGAACACGATCGAGCCCAGGCGTTGGGTCAACGGTGCGCCACGGCGCGGTTGCAGGCCTGAGAGTGGCACCATGCCCAGGCTGAAACGGGCGTAGGCCTGCTGCTTATAGTGTTGGATCAGGCCGATCATCATGAATTCCATGGTCAGCTTCGGCGCCTGTGGGTGAGCACGCATCAGATCGAGGCTGGCCAGTTCGCGGCTGTGGGTTTCGAGCAAGTTGGCAAAGGCTACCGGGCGACCCTCGAAGCGGATCAGGGCAATCCGGAAATGTTGCAGGTACTCGGGGCTGAAGCGGCCCAGCGAGAAACCTTTCTCACGCACATTCTTGCCGCTCAGCCAGGCGTCGGAGATGACCTTGAGTTCCTCCAGTGGTGCTTGCCCCGGTTCATGCACTTCCAGGCTCAGACCGTCGCGGCCACCGCGGTTCCAGGTGTAGCGCAGGTCTTTCATCTCCTTGCCCTTGGCGTCCAGGTCAAAGCGCTTGAGGTCGACCCGTGCCTCTTCGCCGAGCTTGATCGCGGTCAGGCCGATATCCATATAGAACGGCAGGTTCTCGGCGCGCACCTGGTAGAACACCGGGCGGGCGTGGTGCACGTCACACAGGTCGCGGAACTGCCAGATCATCTCGGCTCGCTTGTGCGCGGGGCCGATAGGGTCGTACAGGGCGACAAGGCTGCGGCCACGGTGGGCGTACATAAGGAAGGCGTCGTCATCGGGGTGGAACAGCAATGCCTTGTCTCCCGTCAGCGCCAGGCCGCCATCCGGTTGGTCCGAAGCCTGCAGAATATGGTTGGCGCGCTGCAGCTCCTCGGTATTTGGCAGGTGAATCACCGGGCGTGCGGTGCGCAGCAACCAGGTCAGCGCGACCGCCACCAGCAGTACCGCGCTGCCCAGCGCCGAGCGCAGCCCGCGTGGAGCGTCGGCATCCAGGGTGAATTGCCACCACAGTTGATGGCTGTAAGGCACATCCTGATAGGCGAACAGCAGCAGCCAGATCGACGCGCCAATGACGCAAGCGCTGGCTACCAGATAGACCGGCGAGAAGGGCAGTTCCAGCAAGCGGCTGGGGCGGTAGAAGGAGCGCCGGAACAGCGCCAGCAGGCAGGCTGTAAAGGTCAGGATGCTGGCTTCCTCCCAGTCAAAGCCTTTAAGTAGCGAGAGCAGGGCGCCGACCAGCAGCAGGATGGTGGTCAGCATCCAGGCGGCAGACAGGCGACGGCGCAGGCCCTGAGCCAGCAGCAGGCACAACACGCCGATCAGGCTGGCGCCGAAATGTGAGGCGTCGATCAGGCGATGAGGAATGAGAAAACCCAGGTGTTCGAGGCGTTCGTCGATTTCTGGGGTCGCGCCGGAAAACAGCAGCACTACTCCAGAGAGAAACACCAGTACTGCCAGCACCGGCGCCGCCAGTCCCGATGCTGCTTTGATGGCTTGACGGGTAACCAGAAACCGTCGTGCTTCGTTGACCAGTAACAAGGCGCAAGCCAGCAGCAACGGCAATACCACATAGATCAGGCGATAGAGCAGCAGAGCGGCGGCCAGGGGCGCGGCGCCCAGCTGATCGGCGAAAGCGGCCAGCAGAATCGCCTCGAACACCCCGACACCACCGGGAACATGGCTCAGCACCCCGGCTGCGAGGGCCAGCAGGTAGACCAGCAGGAATGCGCCGAACGGCGGTGCTTCTGGTAGCAGCAGGTACAGCACGGTCGCCGCAGCGGCAACATCCAGGGCGGTGATCAGCAATTGCAGGGCGGTCAGGCGTGCGCCGGGCAGGCGCAGGGTGCGACGGCCGACGCGGACCAGCAGGTTGTCTACCCGCGGCTGCTCCGGCAGGCGTCGACGGTACAGACCGTAGGCCAGCAGCGCCGCCAGGCCCAGCACCGCCACGGCAATACTGGCCAGCAGTGCTTGTGGAAGATGCAGGGCAGCCGCCGCTGCCGGCAGATTGCTCAGGGTTGCCAGGGCTGCCAGTGGTGGCAGTGCACATCCGAGCGAGAGGCTGGCAAACAAGGTCATGCGCGCGACTTCAGCGGCGCCTATACCCTCGCGAGCATACAGTCGATAGCGCACCGATCCACCGGAGAGCAGCGACAGGCCGATGGCGTTGCCTATGGCGAAGGCACTGAATCCACCCATGATCAGGGTCTGGGGCGGTAACTGAACGCCGGCATAGCGACTGGCGGACCACTCGTAACTCAGCAGGATGATGAAGCCGGCGATTGTTGCCAGCAATGCGCCGGTCAGGGCCGCGGGCGGCACACTGAGCAGCGAATCATGCAGGGCATAGATGTCCAGTTCGCTGAGTAGATGACGGCAAGCGATCAGGGCGATGGTGAACAACAGCAAGGTCACCGCCAGACCGATCGGCTGGCGGTAGCGGCTCAAGCGCTCAAGCCAGCGTAAATGCTGGGCGGCGTTGGGCAACGCGGAGGTGACGGGCGCTTCTGTTTCGGGTGTCTGGCTGTGCATCAAGCACCTCGTGGAGGGTGCACGCCAGGAGGAACGTATCCAGCCAAGGTACCAATCCCTATGGAAAGTAGTGGCGACTATGATCGGGCCGCTGCCTGCCTGGAGGATAGTTAAAGAAAATTTATATTGCCGCAGGGGCTTGGGGCGGGGAGGCTGAATCGCAGATGCAAAAAAGGCCACTTTTTGCAAAGTGGCCTTTTCTGTTGTTTGGTTGCGGGAGCCGGATTTGAACCGACGACCTTCGGGTTATGAGCCCGACGAGCTACCAGACTGCTCCATCCCGCGTCTGATGTGGCGGATTCTACAGCCTTTGGCTAGGCTGTCAACGCTTAATTGTTGATTTACAATAAATTTATGCCTGAGCACTTTCTTCAGGCAAAGAAAAAGGCCACTCCGAAGAGTGGCCTTTTCTTAATCTGGTTGCGGGAGCCGGATTTGAACCGACGACCTTCGGGTTATGAGCCCGACGAGCTACCAGGCTGCTCCATCCCGCGCCTGTGAGATGAATTCTACAGTTATGCGCTGGGGTGTCAAGCGCTCATTTGAAGAAATCCTTTTTTGTTCAAATGCTTAGCGCTCTCTTTTAGTACTGCAAGGCAGCTGTGCCGGGGCTTGTAGGGTTAAAGTGTGTATGTTTATCCAGTGCCTGTGGTGCGTACCGTGCAGTGGAATGAGATACTGCCTACACGATTGTTCACCTGTAGCCACGGTTGCCGATGTCCCAGCGCAAGATCATCCATATTGATTGCGATTGCTTCTACGCCGCTATTGAAATGCGTGACGACCCGCGTCTGGGCGGGCGGCCGCTGGCGGTAGGTGGCTCGGCCGAGCGCCGTGGGGTCATCGCCACCTGTAATTATGAGGCGCGGGCTTATGGTGTGCGCTCGGCCATGTCGTCCCGGCATGCGCTCAACCTGTGCTCTGATCTGTTGATCGTCAAGCCGCGCATGGATGCCTATAAAGAAGCATCCAGGGAAATACACGCCATCTTCCGCGACTACACCGATCTGATCGAACCGTTGTCGCTGGATGAAGCCTACCTGGATGTCTCGGACAGCTCCTGGTTTGCCGGTAGCGCTACACGGATTGCCGCCGACATTCGTCGCCGGGTTGCGCAACAGCTGCACATCACCGTTTCAGCCGGGGTGGCGCCGAACAAGTTCCTGGCCAAGATCGCCAGTGATTGGCGCAAACCCAACGGTTTGTTTGTGATCACGCCCAATGAAGTCGAAGAATTTGTGGCGGCATTGCCGGTGAGCAAGCTGCACGGCGTGGGCAAGGTGACTGCGGACAAGCTTGGTCGCCTGGGGATCACCAACTGCCTGGAACTGCGCGACTGGAGTCGCCTGGCGCTGGCCCGTGAGTTCGGCAGTTTTGGCGAGCGTCTGTGGGGGCTGGCGCGGGGTATCGATGAGCGTGCGGTGCACAACGACAGTCGTCGTCAGTCGGTCAGTGTCGAAAACACCTACGACACGGATCTACCTGATCTGGCCAGTTGTCTGGAGAAATTGCCGGAGTTGCTGGACACCCTGGCCGGACGCATGGCGCGAATCGACGACAGTTATCGACCGGGCAAACCCTTTGTCAAAGTGAAGTTCCACGATTTTACCCAGACCACCCTGGAGCAGGCCGGTGCCGGGCGTGACCTGGGCAGTTATCAGCTATTGCTCAGTCAGGCGTTTGCCCGAGGCGGCAAGCCGGTGAGGTTATTGGGTATCGGAGTGCGTTTGCAGGATTTGCGTGGTGCTCATGAACAGCTGGAATTGTTTAACCACGATTGACTGGAATGCTATCGCGGGGCAAGCCCGCTCCCACAGGTATTGCATAACTCGGTGGGAGCGGGCTTGCCCCGCGATAGATCAATGCACGCCAGGATCGGCGACCAGGCGGCCGGCATCCTTGGTCAGCGACTGGAGAAACTCCTGTTGCAGCTCAGGGTCGTTGCGGGTGAGTTCGATCAGGCTCTGCTCCAGCTCGCTGGCTTCTTCTTCCAGTCCCAGTTCAGACAGACGCTTGACCCGGTGCACCCACTGACTGACTTCATCGTCTTCCAGATCGTCGAAGATCAGGTCGTGGGCTTCCACCAGCTTGTTGCGCAAGGTGCTGCTGATCAGCAGGCTGGCATCGCCGCGGACGTTGTTGTCTTCATCGGCGACCTGCAGATGCAGGGTACCGATGTGGGTCAGGTTCTGTTCGGAGAACGGGCTGTCGAGCAGGTTCAGCAACAGCACACCGTTGCGATCGGTCGTCAGCGTATGGTTCACCTTGCCGGCCTTGACCTCGACCGGACGATCGTTCCACGGCAGGCTGGTGTACTCCTGGCGTTTGTCCTTCTGTACCTCGGTAATCCCGGCAAGGTTCTGCTGGGCGCGGCCATTGGACTGAGCGTTCATGAACGGGTTGAGGCCATCGATACCGTAGCTGAACCAGTCGCGGGTAACGCTATCGGGCAGGTTGCCCAGCGCGAAGATATTGACCACGTTGGCACCGACACCGGCCACCACCGCCATCGCCCCCAGGGGAATCTCGTAGACTTCCCGCCAGGGTTGGTAGGGCGTGTAGCGATCATAACGACGGGTGACTTCGAATTCGGTGACTTCGAAGTTCTTCTGTTCATGAATGCGCACACGCCGCTGGGGCAGTTCGAGTACCTTCGGGTCCCCGACATCAATCTGCAGGCTGTGTTCGAGCAGCTTGCGCTCGATGCGTTCCTCATGCTCGCTGCGCTGGGACATCTGGTTGGCGCAACCGCTGAGCAACAGGGCGCCGCTCAGTGCGGCGCCCCCCAGGGTAAAGGTACTTCGCTTGAACATGATTACTCTTGTTTGACTATCAGCGACGAATGCGGGCCTGCAGGAACGACAGGACATCGGCTACCGGCAAGGACTGGGCCTCGCTTTCGGTACGTTGTTTGTATTCCAGCTTGCCTTCGGCCAAACCGCGATCGCTGACGACGATGCGGTGAGGGATACCAATCAGCTCCATATCGGCGAACTTGATGCCGGGGCTGGTTTTCTTGTCACGGTCGTCCAGCAGTACTTCAAAACCGGCTGCGGTCAGTTCGGCGTACAGCTTGTCAGTCGCCTGGCGGACTTCTTCTGTTTCGTAGCGCAGCGGTACTAGGGCAATCTGGAACGGCGCCAGGGTGTCGCTCCAGATGATGCCCTTGTCGTCGTAGTTCTGCTCGATGGCCGCAGCCACCACACGGGACACGCCGATACCGTAGCAACCCATGCTCAGGGTTACCGGCTTGCCGTTTTCACCCAGTACCTGGCACTTGAGCGCTTCGCTGTACTTGGTGCCGAGCTGGAAGATGTGTCCAACTTCGATACCGCGCTTGATCACCAGGGTGCCCTGGCCATCCGGGCTTGGGTCGCCTTCGACGACGTTACGCAGGTCGGCTACTTGTGGAACGGGCAGGTCACGCTCCCAGTTGACGCCGAAGTAATGCTTGTCGTCGATGTTGGCACCCACGCCGAAGTCGCTCATCAGCGCGACCGAACGGTCGATGATGCATGGCAGCGGCAGGTTCAGCGGGCCGAGCGAGCCGGCGCCAGCGCCGATGGCGTCACGCAGTTCTTCATCGCTGGCCATGACCAGTGGGCTGGCCACTTCTGGCAGGTTGGCGGCCTTGATTTCGTTCAGCTCGTGATCGCCACGGACGATCAGGGCAATCAGCTTGCCTTCTTCGGCGGCGTGGACGATCAGGGTCTTGACGGTCTTTTCGATCGCCAGGCCGTAGTTTTCCACCAGTTGCGCGATGGTCTTGGCGTCCGGGGTATCGACCAGGCGCAGTTCTTCGGTAGGCGCTGGGCGCACGGTTTCCCGTGGGATGGCCTCGGCCTTCTCGATGTTGGCGGCGTAGTCGGAGCTGTCGCTGAAGATCACATCGTCTTCACCGGACTCGGCCAGCACATGGAATTCGTGGGAGTAGCTACCGCCGATCGAGCCGGTGTCGGCTTGTACAGGACGGAAGTCCAGGCCCAGGCGGGTAAAGATGTTGCTGTAGGCCAGGTGCATGCGGTCGTAGGTTTCCTGCAGGGAAGCCTGGTCGGCATGGAAGGAGTAGGCGTCCTTCATGATGAATTCGCGGCCACGCATCAGGCCGAAGCGCGGACGGATCTCGTCACGGAATTTGGTCTGGATCTGGTACATGTTCAACGGCAGCTGTTTATAGCTGTTGAGTTCGTTGCGGGCCAGATCAGTGATGACTTCTTCATGGGTCGGGCCCACGCAGAAGTCGCGACCGTGACGGTCTTTGAGGCGCAGCAGCTCAGGGCCGTACTGTTCCCAGCGACCGGATTCCTGCCACAGCTCGGCCGGCTGGATGCTTGGCATCAGCACTTCGAGGGCGCCAGCGGCGTTCATTTCCTCGCGGACCACGGTCTCAACCTTGCGCATTACCCGAAGGCCCATCGGCAGCCAGGTATAAAGGCCGGATGCGAGCTTGCGGATCATGCCGGCACGCAGCATGAGCTGGTGGCTGATGACGACCGCGTCGGAAGGGGTTTCTTTCTGGGTAGCGAGCAAATATTGACTGGTGCGCATGGTAGGCCGTTGTCGGTTGCTTAAGACTTTAAATGACCCCGCATTGTACGGGGGCGATTCGGTGGCGTACAGGATGCCGGAGCACGAAGGCGTTGTCAGCCCGGATCGAGACAAGAAAAAGCCCGGCAATGCCGGGCTTTTTCGTACTGGGGATACTGAAAGCCCGGGGCTTACAGGATGCTCAGCGGGTACTCGACGATCAGGCGCAGTTCGTCCAGCGATGGCGAACCGTAGTAAACGCCGTCGGCGGAACGGTAGGTGGCCTGACGTACGCGGAAGCTCAGGTCCTTGGCAGGGCCTTCTTGCAGGACGTACTTGGCTTCGATGTCGCGTTCCCACTCTTTACCGTTGGTGGTGCCTTCGACGTTGGCACCTTCACCGGTCACGTAACGGGTCATGAAGCTCAGGCCCGGTACGCCATAGCTGGCCATGTTCAGGTCGTAGCGAGCCTGCCAGGAGCGCTCGTCTTCGGCGTTGAAGTCGGAACGGGCCACGGAGTTGGCCAGGAAGATCGAGCCGCCACCGTCAATGCCATACCCGTAGTCACCTTCACCGACTACACGCTGGTGAGCCAGGGTGAAAGTGTGGGCGCCAATGTTGTAGGCAGCCGACAGGCTGAATGCCTGGTTGTCCAGCTCGTCGCCGTCATAGGCGGTATACAGGGCAGCGCCTTCGCTCTTGGTGTCATAAAAGTTGACGTCGAACACCAGGCCTTGGTTGTCGTTGATTGGCAGCGCCCAGTTGACGTTGGCGTAGTACTTGCGCCAGTAATCTTCAACTTTGGAGTAGTAGAGGCTGGTGCTCAGGTTGTCGGTGAAGGAGTAGCTACCACCGAAAACGTCGGCACTGGTCAGGCCAGGGTTCTTCTGGCGGGTTACTTTGTCAACACCGCCGATACTGTCGTGATACGACTGCGATTGAGCGTTGAGCGCGGTGAAGTGACCGGCGTTCAGCTCCAGGCCGTTGATTTCCTTGCTGGTGAGCAGGAAACCCTCAATGGTTTCTGGCAGCAGGCGGCTGTCGTCGGTGGCCAGAACCGGCATGGAAGTGAACTGGGTGCCGTACTTGAGGACGGTCTCGGAGATGCGCATTTTAACTGCGCCGCCGCCTTCAGAGAAGGAATCCTCGGAGCGCCCGTCGGAGCCGGTTGGGAACTGGCCGGTGCCGGTACGGCCCTTGCCACTGTCCAGTTTTATGCCAAGCATGCCAATGGCATCAACACCGAAACCGACGGCGCCTTGAGTGAAGCCGGATTCGTAGGTGCCGAGAAAGCCCAGGCCGGTTTCTTCGGAGCGTCGTGGGCTACCGTCTGTCGGGGCTGTGCTGTTGCGTGGGTCACGGCTGAAATACAGCATGCGGGTTTTGACGTTCAGCGAGCTGTCTTCAACAAAGCCCTTGGATTCACTTTGCGAAGAGGCGAATGCCATTTGCGAGGTGCCTGCTGCAACAGCCAGGGCGATTATGCTCCACTTCATCACGCGCATCGTGATTTGCTCCTTTGGTTTTTAGGAAGAGTACTGCCGTCGCCCATTGGTTTTTTTATGCGGCGCGGCTCTTTCTTTTTGTGTCGGCGGAAATGTATATCACGCAGACTGTAGTTGGCGATATGGGGGGAAAGAACCTTTCGGTAACTTTACGGTCATGTCGCTAACGGTTAAGTCCCTGTCGCAAATCACGTCCCGATTTTACGGGGCGTACAACTCCAGCGCTGTTCCGGACGGCTTAAGGATAGGTAAAAACAATCTAGCCCCCCGGCCCCGGTACTCCCTGGTTTACCCATGCAACTGTTGTTATTTGTCGCGCTTCACCGCATCAGTGCAGGTGTCGTGCCGACTGTGGCGGATGAGAATGCAACAAGCGTGCTCAAAAGCGCGAGTGGTTCACAAAAATTTCACATCCCCCCGCAGAAAGGCCGCCAAGTGCCGTAAATCCGGGGGAGCTAAGATCGAAAGGTTCGTATGGGCGGGGCGTTCTGGAATAAGGGGAAAACTGTCCTTTAAGTCAAAGCGTTACCATGGAAACACTGTGCTGGGTAGTTTGCGGATACTTTGGGTGCCAGACACAGGAGGCAAGCCTCATTTTGGTGCGAAAAGTAGCGTTTCCGGGCTTGGCGGGCTGTTACCGCTTCGTTTGTCGGGAGCAGGGGGGAGAATTACGGCCAAACCGGTGCGTTTCTACTTTTACTGACTACCTGGCAATGCTCCGCTACGCGAACAGAGGTATCCTGCAGCATTCCGTCTGTCGCGCCGGGTTGGCTGCGCGCGGGCAAGGTACTAAACAGTTGTAGGAGATGCCCTGTGTTTGTTCTGGATTCACGTCTACAAGAAGACACCTATGTACTCGGGGACTTTCCTCTTTGTCGGCTGTTGCTGAGCAAGGACGCCAACTATCCCTGGTTTATCCTGGTACCGCGTCGCGCCGATATCAGTGAATTGTTTCAACTGGATGACAGCGATCAGGCGCAACTGTGGAAAGAGACCACAGCCTTGGCGGAAAACCTCAAGGACAGTTTTGCCGCCGATAAAATGAATGTCGCCACGCTGGGCAATGTCGTCAGTCAACTTCATATGCATGTCATCGTGCGGCGACGTAACGACCCGGCCTGGCCTGCTCCGGTCTGGGGTAACAAACCGGCAACTGCTTATACCGCCGAGCAGCTTGCGGATGTTCGCAAGCGTCTGGCGACAGTGCTCGATGACAACTTCACATTCGCCGAGGTGTGAGAAATGACACTTGAAGCACGGGTAACCGAGCTGGAAAGCCGCGTGGCCTTCCAGGACGATACAATCCAGGCCCTTAACGATGTGCTGGTCGAACAGCAGCGGGTGGTTGAGCGCTTGCAGCTGCAGATGGCGGCACTGCTCAAGCGTTACGAGGAAATGGTCGGCCAATACCAGACCAGCGAAGAAGAGGCGCCGCCGCCACATTATTGAGCGCTAGCGTTCAGGCATGAAAAAACCGCGGTCGCCCAGGCGCCGCGGTTTTTTATTTGTCGCAGGATCAGCGCCGTGGGGCGGCGATCACGTCTTCGGCTTGCAGGCCCTTGTCGCGGTTCATCACCGAGAACTCCACACGCTGGCCTTCGACCAGGACACGGTGGCCTTCGCCACGAATGGCGCGGAAGTGGACAAAAATGTCATCACCCGAGTCGCGGGAGATGAAGCCAAAGCCCTTGGACGTGTTGAACCACTTGACCGTACCGGTATCGCGGTTGCTCATGTCGTACTGGGTGTGTTGGCTGCGCGCGCTGGCGGTTTTGATGAAGCCGGCGATCAGATGCAGCACGACGGCCAGCAGGGTGACAGCCAGCGCTGGCAGGTTGCCCAGCTCGGGGCGGGCCAGCAGGGTCACGGTCTGCAGCACTACAGCCAGCACCAGCAAAACGCTGCTCACGCGCTGAAGCTGCAGGCGTGCGCCTTTGTAGTGGGGGACCACGGGGGCGAGGAGCAGGTTGAGCAGGCCGAACAGCGCCAGGTAGATGGCTTCCGGTTGCTGCAGCAGGGGAACTGCATCGGTTCTCAGGCTGGGGATGAAGGACAGCAGCAAAGCTGCAGCGCCCGTCAACAGGTGGACGATCTTGAACATGTTGGTTGGCTCACATTGATAAGGCATATCACAGGAAGAGCTGACATCACGGCGCGCATTGGCTTGAGAAGCGCAAAAACGTGAGAAAAGGCCAGCCTATGCGCCCCTGCACTGACAATCGTCAGGGGCGGCACGCCGCCTATTTAACAGCAAAGCCCCAGGCTTCTCAAATCATCGGCAAACCGTGTGTCGCCTGCTCCGGGCCCGAGCTGCCGGTGCCTGCAGCGCTGTGTCGCAGGTGCAGCGCTGCAGTCAGTGGCAAGTATTGGTACAGTGGGGTGTACCTGCTTGATCTTCAAACATCATGTAAAGGGGAATCGCATGGCTATTGATATCGGTATCAGTGAAGAAGACCGCAAGTCCATTGTCGATGGGCTGTCGCGGCTGTTGTCGGATACGTATGTACTCTATCTGAAGACCCATAACTTCCACTGGAACGTGACGGGCCCGGCCTTTCGCACATTGCACTTGATGTTTGAAGAGCAATACAACGAGCTGGCCCTGGCCGTGGACTCCATTGCCGAGCGCATTCGGGCCCTGGGTTTTCCCGCGCCCGGCGCTTATTCGATCTATGCCCGTTTGTCTTCGATCAAGGAAGAAGAGGGCGTGCCGCCTGCCGAGGAAATGATCAAGCAGCTGGTGGACGGGCAGGAAGCCGTGACCCGGACGGCACGAAGCATTTTCCCGCTGCTCGATAAAGTCAGTGACGAGCCGACTGCAGACCTGCTTACCCAGCGTATGCAAGTGCACGAAAAAACCGCCTGGATGTTGCGCTCGTTGCTCGAAGGTAAATAGGCCGGCAGGGCAGTAAACGCTTTGGCAAAAATGCCCGGACCCTTCAGGTGGCCGGGCATTGAGCGTTAATAAGGAAGGCGTTCTATGGTGATGCGATCCATCCTGTCTTGCCGAGCAATCCTACAGCCAGAGTAAGCAGGTCTGCTGGAAGCAAACCGCACCGCAGCGCTTTATTAGGGTATGTCTCTGAGTGATAAGCATTACTCGGGGTTATTTCCCTGTTAGTCAGATCGCGTGGTGCTTGTATGTCTTCATGGATGAATCGCGCAGGGCGTGTAGCGGGCGGGCCAGGTAAGGAGGGCGTCGATCCGTTCGAGGCGAACTTCAACATGGGTTTGGCTCAGCCGCTGTCGCGCTCGGTGCGCTTGAACGGGTTTGCCACCTGCCTGCGGCTGGAAGCGGTCTATTGGCGAATTCTTGAGCGGATCGCCGAGGTGAACCAGTGTTCGGTCAATGCCGTGCTGTCCTACGTGGACCGCGAGGTACACCTGCGTTACGGCGGGGTGAAAAATTTCAGTGGCCTGATCCGTGTGGTCTGTGTGGTCTTTCTGCTGGGTACACAGGTGACACGCTAGTCGGTTACCGGGCTGCACAGCACTCCTTAACCATATATAATCCCGCTCTTTACTGCCTGAACCAGCCCTCGCTGTGGTTAACGAGACACGCCTATGCCCCTGTACGACTATCAATGTGCTTCCTGTGATCACCAGATGGAAGTCCTCCAGAAGATCAGCGCCGAGCCGCTGACCGATTGCCCGGCGTGTCAGAAGCCCGAGCTGAAGAAGCTGATTTCCGCCCCGGGGTTCCGCCTTGGCGGTACAGGCTGGTACGAAACCGACTTCAAGACCGGTGCGAAAAAGAACCTTGCAGGCGGCGACAAGGCCGACTGAGTTGAATTGCACCGGCAGGGTCTTGCACTATTAGCCCTTTGTGGCGCCAAGGCCTCCACTGAACACACGAATGACGAGAAGCGAAACCACCATCATGATGCGCAGCCATTATTGCGGCCAACTGAACGAGAGCCTGGAAGGTCAGGAAATTACCCTTTGCGGATGGGTCCATCGTCGCCGCGACCACGGCGGGGTGATTTTCCTCGATATCCGTGACCGCGAAGGCATGGCCCAGGTCGTATTCGACCCGGATCGCGCAGACAGCTTCGCCGCTGCCGATCGCGTGCGCAGCGAATATGTGGTGCAGATCACCGGTAAGGTGCGTCCGCGTCCCGCTGGCGCCGTGAATGCCAACATGGCCTCCGGTGCCATCGAAGTGCTGGGTTACGAGCTGACCGTGCTCAACGAAGCCGAAACCCCGCCGTTCCCGCTGAACGAATACTCCGACGTCGGCGAAGAAACCCGCCTGCGCTACCGCTTCATCGACCTGCGTCGTCCGGAAATGGCCGAGAAGCTGCGCCTGCGCTCGCGGATCACTTCCAGCATCCGTCGCTACCTCGACGAAAACGGCTTCCTCGACGTCGAAACGCCGATCCTCACCCGTGCCACCCCAGAGGGCGCGCGTGACTACCTGGTGCCGAGCCGCACCCACGCTGGCAGCTTCTTCGCCCTGCCGCAATCGCCGCAGCTGTTCAAGCAACTGCTGATGGTGGCCGGTTTCGACCGTTACTACCAGATCGCCAAGTGCTTCCGCGACGAAGACCTGCGTGCCGACCGTCAGCCGGAATTCACCCAGATCGACATTGAGACCAGCTTCCTCAATGAATCCGAGATCATGGGCCTGACCGAGAACATGATCCGCAAGCTGTTCAAGGAAGTCCTCGACCTGGAGTTCGGCGACTTCCCGCACATGACTTTCGAAGAAGCCATGCGCCGCTACGGTTCCGACAAGCCGGACCTGCGCATCCCGCTGGAACTGGTTGACGTTGCCGATCAGCTCAAGGATGTCGAGTTCAAGGTCTTCAGCGGCCCGGCAAACGATCCGAAATGCCGCGTCACCGCTCTGCGTCTGCCAGGCGGCGCTAGCATGCCGCGCAGCAAGATCGACGAGTACACCAAGTTCGTCGGCATCTACGGTGCCAAGGGCCTGGCGTACATCAAGGTCAACGAGCGCGCCAAAGGCGTTGAAGGCCTGCAGTCGCCGATCGTCAAGAACATCCCTGAGGGCAACCTGAACGTGATCCTTGATCGCGTTGGTGCGGTCGACGGCGACATCGTGTTCTTCGGCGCCGACAAGGCCAAGATCGTCAGCGAGGCCCTGGGCGCGCTGCGTATCAAGCTGGGTGCCGATTTCAACCTGTACACCTGCGAGTGGGCGCCGATGTGGGTTGTCGACTTCCCGATGTTCGAAGAGAACGACGACGGCAGCTTCACTGCACTGCACCACCCGTTCACCGCGCCGAAGTGCAGCCCTGAAGAGCTGGAGGCCAACCCGGCCACCGCCCTGTCGCGTGCCTACGACATGGTCCTCAACGGGACCGAGCTGGGTGGTGGTTCGATCCGTATCCACCGTAAGGAAATGCAACAGGCGGTGTTCCGTCTGCTGGGTATCGAGGCGGCTGAACAGGAAGAGAAATTCGGCTTCCTGCTCGACGCCCTGAAGTTCGGCGCGCCACCGCACGGTGGTCTGGCCTTCGGTCTGGACCGTCTGGTCATGCTGATGACCGGCGCCCAGTCGATTCGTGAAGTCATCGCCTTCCCGAAAACCCAGAGCGCTGCGTGCGTCATGACCCAGGCACCAGGCCTGGTCGACGCCAAGGCCTTGCGTGAGCTGCACATCCGTCTGCGCGAACAGCCCAAGGCTGAGTAAGTGGACCCCGGGCGCATCCAAATGGATGCGCCTTTGCGTTAAGCAGTACTGATTTTATGGTTTCTGCCCGGTTTGCGCCGGGCAGGGGCATGGCATTGTTTCAAAGGATTCGGAGTCGTTATGGCTGGTCATTCCAAATGGGCAAACATCAAGCACCGCAAAGAGCGTCAGGACGCCAAGCGGGGCAAGATCTTCACCAAGTGGATCCGTGAACTGACCGTCGCCGCCAAGCAGGGCGGTGGCGATCCGGGCTCCAACCCGCGTCTGCGCCTGGCTCTGGACAAGGCCCTGGGTGCCAACATGAGTCGCGACATCATCGACCGGGCGATTGCCCGTGGTGCGGGCGCGACCGAAGCCGATAACGTTGAAGAGCTCAGCTACGAAGGTTACGGCCCAGGTGGTGTGGCGATCATGGTCGAGGCCATGACCGACAACCGCAACCGTACCGCTGCTGCCGTGCGTCACGCCTTCAGTAAATGCGGCGGCAACCTTGGCACCGACGGCTCGGTGGCCTACCTGTTCGAACGCAAGGGGCAGATCAGCTTTGCCGCAGGCGTCGATGAAGATGCGCTGATGGAAGCGGCGATGGAGGCCGATGCTGACGACGTGGTCAGCAATGAAGACGGCTCCTTCGATGTGTTCACCTCCTTTGCCAGCTTCTATGCCGTGCGTAACGCGCTGGAAGAGGCGGGCTTCAAGGCGGCGGATGCGGAAATCGTCATGCAGCCGACCACCAGTGCCGAACTGGACCTGGATGGCGCGCAAAAGGTGCTCAAGCTGATCGATATGCTTGAGGATCTGGATGACGTGCAGAACGTCTACTCCAATGCCGAGATTTCCGACGAAATCATGGAGCAGCTCGGCTAGGTGGGCGCAACTGTCTCCCTGTGGGAGCGGGCTTGCCCCGCGATGCGGTGTGACTGACAGTCCACAATCGCGGGGCAAGCCCGCTCCTACCGGTCCGAAGGCCGGATCTGCCTGCAGCTGCATTGCACCTGCAAGTCGGTCCGGCTTCTGTTTTTAGTACGGCGCGATCACGCGTCATTGAAGATGCAGGCGTTATGACTCTGATTCTTGGCATCGACCCTGGTTCGCGCATCACCGGCTACGGCGTGGTGCGCCAGGGGCCTCGGGGCTGCGAATATGTGGCTTCCGGGTGTATTCGAACCGGCAGCGGCGAGTTGCCGGAGCGTTTGCAGATCGTGTTTCGCGGTGTGCGCGAGATCATCAGCCAGTACGGCCCGGTGACCATGGGCATCGAGCGCGTGTTCATGGCGCGCAACGCCGACTCGGCGCTGAAGTTGGGGCAGGCGCGTGGCGCGGCCATCGTCGCTGCCATTGAAGAAGGGCTGGAAATCGCCGAATACAGCGCCACCCAGGTCAAGCAGGCCGTCGCCGGTACAGGCGGGGCCAACAAGGAACAAGTGCAGATGATGGTCATGCACCTGCTCAAACTGACCCAGAAGCCACAGATCGATGCCTCCGACGCCCTGGCCATCGCCCTGTGCCATGCCCATACCCGCTCAAGCCTGTTGCCTCATGGCCTGGGCACTGCACGTAGCCGTAGCGGGCGCCTGCGGCTCTGATAGCATCATGCGCTGAAACAAATTTTGACCGGGCAATGCCATCGGCCATTGCATTTGCTGTTAGGGTTGACCGGTTGTTTGCCGGCGCCCATGAGGAAGGATTGCAACGTGATTGGACGTTTGCGCGGCACTCTGGCTGAAAAGCAGCCGCCGCACCTGATTGTTGATGTCAATGGCCTGGGCTACGAGCTCGAAGTGCCAATGACCACGCTGTACCGCCTGCCCAAGGTCGGTGAGGCAGTGACCCTGCACACCCACCTGGTGGTGCGTGAGGATGCCCACCTGTTGTACGGCTTCCATGAGAAGCGTGAACGCGAGCTGTTCCGTGAGCTGATCCGCCTCAACGGCGTCGGCCCCAAGCTGGCCCTGGCGTTGATGTCGGGCCTGGATGTCGATGAACTGGTGCGCTGCGTGCAGGCGCAGGATGCTTCGGCCCTGGTCAAGGTGCCGGGTGTCGGCAAGAAGACCGCCGAGCGCCTGCTGGTGGAGCTCAAAGACCGTTTCAAGGCCTGGGAAACTTCCCCAGCCATGTTTGCCCTGGTACCCAATGGGCCTCTGCCGCTGGCCACTGTCTCCAGTGCCGAAGCCGATGCCGTCAGTGCCTTGATCTCCCTGGGTTACAAACCCCAGGAAGCCAGCAAGGCAGTGGCCGCCGTCGATGCTAAAGGTTTGAGCAGTGAAGAACTGATCCGCCGCAGCCTGAAGGGAATGATCTAAGTGATAGAAGCCGATCGACTGATAGCCGCCACCGGGCGTGACCGCGAAGAGGTCCAGGACCGGGCGATCCGTCCACTGCGCCTGGCCGAGTACATCGGCCAGCCAGTGGTGCGTGAGCAGATGGCCCTGTTCATCGAGGCGGCCCGCGGGCGCAGCGAGTCGCTGGATCACACCCTGATCTTCGGCCCGCCGGGGCTGGGTAAAACCACCTTGGCCAATATCATTGCCCAGGAAATGGGCGTATCGATCAAGAGCACCTCGGGGCCTATTCTCGAGCGTCCGGGTGATCTGGCGGCGTTGTTGACCAACCTTGAACCGCACGACGTGCTGTTCATCGACGAAATCCATCGTCTGTCGCCCATTGTCGAGGAAGTGCTGTACCCGGCCATGGAGGACTTCCAGCTCGACATCATGATCGGTGAAGGGCCGGCGGCGCGCTCGATCAAACTCGACCTGCCGCCGTTCACCCTGGTCGGCGCCACCACTCGCGCCGGCATGCTGACCAATCCGTTGCGCGACCGCTTCGGTATCGTCCAGCGCCTCGAGTTCTATAACACCGAAGACCTGGCAACCATCGTCAGCCGTTCCGGTGGCATTCTCGGTCTGCCGATCGAAGACGAAGGTGCCTTCGAGATCGCCCGGCGCGCCCGTGGTACGCCGCGGATCGCCAACCGTCTGCTGCGTCGGGTGCGAGACTTTGCCGAAGTGCGTGGCAAGGGCCATATCACCAAGCCGATTGCCGATATGGCGTTGAACCTGCTGGATGTCGACGAGCGCGGCTTCGATCACCAGGACCGTCGCCTGCTGCTGACCATGATCGAGAAGTTCGACGGTGGTCCGGTCGGCGTCGACAGCCTGGCGGCAGCCATCAGTGAAGAGCGTCACACCATCGAGGATGTGCTCGAGCCCTACCTGATTCAGCAGGGCTATATCATGCGCACCCCACGGGGCAGGGTGGTGACCCGGCATGCCTACCTGCATTTCGGCTTGAACATCCCCAATCGCCTCGGCGAGTCGGTCAATGGCGAAGGTTTTTCCGCCCCGCCCGATGAATGACAGATTTATCTGCTGTTTTCGTGGTCCTATCGGCTGTCATGGAAGGACCGCGATGGCAATTCGACATAATCGATGAAAAACAGTTGCCGGAGCGGATTGGCAAGCTGAGGAGTAAGCACTAGAGTATGCGCGCGCAAAATGGGCTTGAGCCGTTCGCACATCATTGTCGGGTCTATTACGAAGACACTGATGCGGGCGGCGTGGTGTATTACGTCAATTACCTGAAATTCATGGAGCGTGCCCGCACCGAGCGGTTACGCGCACTGGGCTTTGCCCAGTCGGCCTTGGCGCAGGACAACCTGCTGTTTGTGGTCCACTCCAGCGAGGCGCGCTATCACGCGCCAGCGCGATTGGACGACGAATTGCGGGTTACCGCGCAAGTGCTTGAATTGAACCGCGCCAGCTTGCGCTTCGTGCAGCAGGTGTGGCGCGAAAAAGATGCAACGCTGCTCTGCGAAGGGCAGTTCCTGGTGGCCTGTGTGCGCGCCGATACTTTCAAACCCCGGGCCATTCCCCCAGCGCTGCGTACGGCCTTTGCCGAGGCTGGCGATCCGGGTACTCATTCAAATGCAGGAGATTAAGCGTGGAAGCTAACGTCGTCGACCATACCTCCATGTGGAGCCTGGTCAGCAATGCCAGCATCGTGGTACAGCTGGTGATGCTGATTCTGGTTGCCGCATCGGTAACGTCATGGATCATGATTTTCCAGCGCAGCACCATGCTGCGCGCCGGTCGTCGAGCCCTGGACAGCTTCGAAGAGCGCTTCTGGTCGGGGATCGACCTGTCCAAGCTGTACCGTCAGGCCGGTAGCAACCCGGACCCGGACTCGGGTGTCGAACAGGTTTTCCGTGCCGGCTTCAAAGAGTTCTCCCGTCTGCGCCAGCAGCCTGGTGTCGACCCGGATGCGGTCATGGAAGGTGTTGGCCGGGCCATGCGCGTAGCGATCTCCCGCGAGGAAGAGAAGCTTGAGCAGAGCCTGCCGTTCCTGGCGACCGTCGGTTCCACCAGCCCGTACATCGGTCTGTTCGGTACCGTGTGGGGCATCATGAACTCTTTCCGCGGCCTGGCCAGCGCCCAGCAGGCCACCCTGGCCACCGTCGCCCCGGGTATCGCCGAGGCCCTGATCGCTACCGCGATCGGCCTGTTTGCCGCGATTCCAGCGGTGATTGCCTACAACCGTTTCGCTGCCCGCAGTGAAGTCTTGATCGGCCGTTACTACACGTTCGCCGACGAGTTCCAGGCCATCCTGCACCGTAAAGTGCACACCAGCGAAGAGTGATCAGGTAAAAGCCCATGGCCCGAGTTCGCCACAAACGCAAGCCGGTCGCCGAGATGAACGTGGTGCCTTACATCGACGTGATGTTGGTACTGCTGGTCATTTTCATGGTGACCGCACCGATGCTCAACCAGGGCGTGAAGGTCGACCTGCCCAAGGTTTCCAGCGAAGCCTTGCCGCAGGACAACAACGTCCAGGTCCTGACCATTTCGATCAAGGCTGACAAGACCTACTTCTGGAACCTTGGCAGCGAAGTCGACACCGAAAAGCAGATGGACAAGGCCATGACCTTGCCGCAAATGACCGACGCGGTGACCAAAATCATCGCCGCCGGACGTGACCAGGGCAAACAGACCCAGGTCTTCATCCGTGGCGACAAGTCCGTCGACTACGGCGCGGTCATGGGTGCCATGGGCGGGTTGCAGAAAGCAGGTGTCGGTAACGTTGGCCTGATTACCGAGGCGCCCTGATGCAACAGCGAGAGCCATCCGCCTCGGAAAGCTATTTCTGGCCCAGTGTCTGGGCCATTGCGCTGCACGTTCTGGTGTTCGGCATGCTGTTCGTCAGTTTTGCCATGACCCCGGAATTGCCGCCGTCCAAGCCTATTGTCCAGGCAACTCTGTACCAGCTGAAATCGAAAAGTCAGGCCACCACCCAGACCAATCAGAAGATTGCGGGTGAAGCGAAGAAAACCGCTTCGCGCCAGACCGAAGAAGAACAGATGGAGCAGAAAAAGGTCGAGCAGCAAGCAGTGAAGGCTGCGGAACAAAAGAAGGAAGAAGCTGCTCAAAAGGCGGAAGAAGCGCGCGCCGAAGCCGAGGCCAAGAAGGCCGAGGAAGCCAAGAAGGCTGACGAAGCGAAGAAGACCGCCGACGCCAAGAAAGCCGAAGAGGCCAAGAAGGCTGCCGAGAAGCAACAGGCTGATATCGCCAAGAAGAAGGCCGAAGAGGAAGCCAAGAAAAAGGCTGACGAAGAGGCCAAGAAGCAGGCGGCTGAAGAAGCCAAGAAAAAAGCAGCCGAGGACGCCAAGAAGAAGGCGGCCGAGGATGCCAAGAAGAAAGCAGTGGCCGAAGAGGCGAAGAAAAAGGCCGCTGAAGACGCGAAGAAGAAAGCTGCAGCTGATGCAGCCAAGAAGAAGGCACAGGATGCAGCCCGCAAGGCGGCGGAAGACAAGAAAGCCCAGGCCCTGGCCGAGCTTCTGTCCGACACCACCGAACGGCAGCAGGCATTGGCTGACGAGCAGGGTGACCAGGTAGCCGGCGATTTCGACGACCTGATCCGCGCCCGTGCGGCCGAGGGCTGGGCCCGTCCACCTTCTGCGCGCAAGAACATGACGGTGGTTCTGCAGATCGGCATGCTGCCTGATGGCACCATTACGTCGGTGAGCGTTGCACGCTCCAGTGGCGATGGTCCGTTTGACAGTTCGGCCGTTGCCGCGGTCAAGAACATTGGTCGCTTAACCGAGATGCAGGGTTTGAAACCGAGCGAATTCAATCCCTATCGTTCATTCAAGATGACATTCACACCTGAGGATCTAGCCTTGTGATTAAACTTCTTCGAGGACTGCTGGTCGTTCTCTGCTGCGCAGCAGGGATGGCCGTGGCAGAAGAAAAGAACATTCTGGTCACCAGCGGCAGTGATCGCGCCACGCCTATCGCAGTCGTGCCTTTCGGTCTGCAGGGCGGTAGCGTGCTGCCGGAAGACATGGCTGACATTATCGGTAATGACCTGCGCAACTCCGGTTATTACTCGCCGATTCCGCGGCAGAACATGATCAGCCAGCCGAGCCAGGCCAGCGAAGTGATCTTCCGTGACTGGAAAGCCCTGGGCGCCCAGTACGTCATGGTCGGCAGCATTGTGCCGGCCGGCGGTCGCCTGCAGGTGCAGTACGCACTGTTCAACGTCGCCACCGAGCAGCAAGTGCTGACCGGCAGCGTCTCTGGCGGTGTCGATCAGCTGCGCGACATGTCGCACTACATCGCCGATCAGTCGTTCGAGAAGCTCACCGGCATCAAGGGTGCGTTCTCTACCCGCATGCTGTACGTGACCGCTGAGCGTTTCTCCACCAACAATACGCGTTACACCCTGCAACGTTCGGACTACGACGGTGCACGTGCGGTGACCCTGCTGCAATCGCGTGAGCCGATCCTGTCGCCGCGTTTTGCACCCGATGGCAAGCGTATCGCCTACGTGTCGTTCGAGCAGAAGCGTCCGCGCATCTTCGTTCAGCACATCGATACCGGTCGCCGCGAGCAGATCACCAACTTCGAAGGCCTCAACGGTGCCCCGGCCTGGTCGCCGGACGGTTCGCGCCTGGCATTCGTGCTGTCCAAGGACGGTAACCCGGACATCTACGTGATGAACATGGGCTCGCGTCAGCTGTCGCGTGTAACTGCCGGTCCTGGTATCAACACCGAACCGTTCTGGGGTAAAGATGGTTCGACCATTTATTTCACTTCCGACCGTGGCGGCAAACCACAGATCTATAAAACCAATGTTTCCGGTGGTGGTGCCGAGCGTGTAACTTTTGTAGGCAACTACAACGCTAACCCTAAACTTTCGGCGGATGAAAAGACCCTGGTGATGATTCATCGTCAACAAGGTTTCACCAACTTCAAGGTGGCTGCACAAGATTTGCAACGTGGCAGTGTAAAGATTCTCTCAGAAACAAGTCTTGATGAGTCTCCTACTGTTGCGCCCAACGGCACCATGCTAATCTACGCCACCCGCCAGCAGGGCCGGGGAGTCTTGATGCTCGTCTCTCTCAACGGACGCGTGAGGCTCCCGCTTCCTACCGCTCAAGGCGAAGTCAGAGAACCGTCCTGGTCCCCTTACCTGAACTGACGCGGCGCTTTACGCTTTACGCTTGACTTAACACATTGGGGTTGTTCATTAGGAGTTTCACGATGGAAATGCTGAAGTTTGGTAAGTTTGCTGCGCTGGCTCTGGCCATGGCCGTAGCTGTAGGTTGCTCTTCGAAAGGCGGCGACGACGCTGGTCAAGGCGCTGTTGACCCTAACGCTGGCTACGGTGCCAACACTGGCGCTGTTGACGGCAGCCTGAGCGAAGAAGCAGCTCTGCGCGCAATCACCACCTTCTACTTCGAATACGACAGCTCGGACCTGAAGCCAGAAGCCATGCGCGCTCTGGACGTTCATGCCAAGGACCTGAAAGGCAACGGCGCTCGCGTCGTGCTGGAAGGTAACACCGACGAGCGTGGTACTCGCGAATACAACATGGCTCTGGGCGAGCGTCGTGCGAAAGCCGTTCAACGCTACCTGGTACTGCAAGGCGTCTCTCCTGCTCAGCTGGAACTGGTTTCCTACGGCGAAGAGCGTCCAGTTGCCACCGGCAACGACGAGCAGTCCTGGGCTCAGAACCGTCGCGTCGAACTGCGTAAGTAATTCGATATGCGAATGTGCCGTCGTGCTGTAACCGTCCTGGCGCTCAGCCTGCCACTCGTGGCTTGGGCTGAGGTTCCTGTTGTTGATGACAACGCTGGCTATAGCGGCGCAAGCAGCTATCCGCCCGCGGGTTATGGTACGAACGGCGCCTACGCCGGGGGAGGGGTTACCGCCCCTGCCTCGGCGCAGGGTCAGCTGTTCCTGCAACTGCAGCAGATGCAGGATCAGCTATCGCGTCAACAAGGCATCATCGAAGAGCTGCAAAACGATGTTGCGCGCATGAAACAGGAAAGCCTGGAGCGTTACCAGGACCTGGATCGGCGTATTGGAACCGGCGCTCCTGCCGAGGCTCCACAGAATTCTCCAGCCGGTGGCGAAGCCGCCGCCGGCGCTGCTGCAGGTGCTGCCGCCGCGCAAGCCCCCGCAGCCAGCAGCGAACCTGGCGATCCGGCCAAAGAGAAGCTCTATTACGACGCTGCTTTTGACCTGATCAAAGCCAAGGATTTCGACAAGGCCAGCCAGGCGTTCAACGCCTTCCTGCGCAAGTACCCCAACAGTCAGTACGCCGGCAACGCCCAGTACTGGCTGGGCGAGGTGAACCTGGCCAAAGGTGACCTGCAAGCCGCAGGGCAGGCCTTTGCCAAGGTCAGCCAGCTGTATCCCAAGCACAACAAGGTGCCGGATTCGCTGTACAAGCTGGCCGACGTAGAGCGCCGCCTGGGTCACACTGACCGGGTCAAAGGCATTCTGCAGCAAGTCATTACCCAGTACCCGGGTACTTCGGCTGCACAACTGGCCCAGCGCGACCTGCAGAAGCTCTGAGTCAGCCGTTTAGCAAGAAACCCGCGCTAATCGCGGGTTTTTTCGTTAGAATCTCTGCCCTTTTATTGAAATACGCTGCTGTGAACTACGCGATGACGGGTTTTCAGCGGTGCCTGACGGAGGCGGACAGCCTGTTTAGCTGTTACGCCCGTGGCGACTATGCAAGACACATTACGTATTACCGAAGTTTTTTACTCGTTGCAGGGTGAAACGCGTACCGCTGGCCTGCCCACGGTATTTGTCCGTCTCACCGGCTGCCCGCTGCGCTGCCAGTACTGCGACAGCGAATACGCCTTCAGTGGCGGCACTGTCCGTACCCTGGATTCGATCCTCGAGCAGGTCGCAGGCTTCAAGCCGCGCTATGTCTGCGTCACCGGCGGCGAACCACTGGCCCAACCCAATGCCATTCCCTTGCTCACACAGTTGTGTGATGCGGGCTATGAGGTTTCGCTGGAGACCAGTGGCGCGCTGGATATTTCCAGGGTGGACCCGCGTGTAAGTCGGGTGGTTGACCTGAAAACCCCAGGCTCCGAGGAAGCACACCGTAACCGTTACGAGAACATCGAACTGCTGACCGCCAATGATCAGGTCAAGTTCGTCATCTGTTCGCGTGAAGACTACGACTGGGCGGTGTCCAAACTCATTCAGTACGGCCTGGAAAAACGCGCAGGTGAAGTGCTGTTCTCGCCAAGCCACCATCAGGTGAGCGCCACCGACCTTGCCGACTGGATTGTGGCCGATAATTTGCCGGTTCGTTTTCAGATGCAGCTGCACAAGCTGCTGTGGAACGACGAGCCGGGACGCTGACAGGAGTGCGATGCAATGACTGAGAAACGTGCGGTAATTCTGCTTTCCGGCGGCCTGGACTCGGCCACCGTGGTGGCCATGGCCAAAGCCGAAGGCTACAGCTGCTACACCATGAGCTTCGACTATGGCCAGCGCCATCGTGCCGAGCTGAACGCCGCTGCGCGGGTCGCCCGCGACCTGGGTGTGGTTGAGCACAAGGTCATCGGCCTGAACCTGGACGGCATCGGCGGCTCGGCTCTGACCGACAGTAGCATCGACGTGCCCGAGGCGCCGAGCGAGGGGATCCCGGTCACTTACGTGCCGGCACGCAACACGGTGTTCCTGTCCCTGGCCCTGGGCTGGGCCGAGGTGCTGGAAGCGCGGGATATCTTTATCGGTGTCAACGCCGTGGACTATTCCGGATATCCGGATTGCCGACCAGAGTTTGTCGAGGCGTTCGAGCGCATGGCCAACCTGGCCACCAAGGCCGGAGTTGAAGGCCAGGGCTTCCGCATCCAGGCGCCGCTGCAGAACCTGAGCAAGGCACAGATCGTCCAGGCCGGTATGGCCCGTGGCGTGGACTACAGCCTGACGGTTTCCTGCTATCAGGCCGACGATGAAGGCCGTGCCTGCGGTAAATGCGACAGCTGCCGCCTGCGTGCCGACGGCTTCAAAGCGGCGGGTGTAGAAGACCCAACACGATATTTTTAAATTATTTTGCGATGGGGTGTTGATTTCCTGTTAGAAATCAGTATTATACGCGCCATCCAACGGGTCGTTAGCTCAGTTGGTAGAGCAGTTGGCTTTTAACCAATTGGTCGTAGGTTCGAATCCTACACGACCCACCATACGCTGTAAGAGAGAGCCCGCGTCCTGAGAAGGTCGCGGGCTTTTTCGTTTCCGGCCATTTTTTCCTTAGCAGTGGGTGCAAGCGCCGTGTTGTTCAGATTAGTTCTGGTCGCCATGTTGTTGGCGATTTCTGCATGCAGTTCTCAACCCACCGGCCCAGGGGTGGCCTCCACGAAAGTCGTGGCCGGCACCTACAAGGTCAAGCGCGGCGATACCTTGTATTCGATTGCCTCGCGCCATGGCTGGAATTTCAAGGAGCTGGCGCGCTACAACGGCATCAGCGCCCCTTACGCCGTGAATGTGGGGCAGACCATTCGCTTTGGTGGCTCAAAAACGTCGACGCGTACCACGACCACCACGGCCAGCAAGGGCAAGCCGGTAGCACCGGCTACCAATGTAACCTTGCGCGGCTGGGCGTGGCCGCTGCAGGGCACGGTGATCGGCCGCTACTCAGCAGCGGATAAGCTCAGCAAGGGCATTCGCATTGCCGCTAAACCGGGACAGCCGGTGTTTGCCAGCCTCGGCGGCAAGGTGGCGTTCGCCACTAACATCCGCGGCTACGGCAACCTGATCATCCTCCAGCACGGTACGTCCCATGCCAGCGTTTACGGCCACAACAGCAAGCTGCTGGTCAAGGAAGGGCAAACCGTCAGCAAGGGCCAGAAGATCGCCGAAGCGGGGGACCTGGATGCTGATCGCGTGCAGCTGTACTTCGAGATTCGCCAGAACGGCAAACCGGTCAATCCGCTGAGCGTGCTCCCCGCCGAAAGCTGAACTACTGGTACTTGATCACGATGCCCTTGAGTTTGCGTCCTTCGACCGTATGGATGTCACGGTCCCATAGTGGTCCGCTGACATAGGCCGACTGCGGCTGGATGCGGTCGTAGACCACCACCACGGCATCACCGCCGATCTTCGCGGCCTCGTCACGCAGCTTCTGTTCGACCTCGCTGATCGGCGGTGCCGGCTCGACGCTGGCATCGACCAGAATTTCACCCAGTCGTTCGTGTGGGCGTAGCGGTTCGCGGCGCAGCACTTCGACATTGGCGGCGCTGGTGGGGGCAGCATGGGCAACCCCGACGTACTCGGTTGTACGTGCATCAATGCTGCTGCAGCCGGCTAACACCAGCAGCAGCGCACCTGAAAAGCAGAGTTTGCTGATTGTCCTCATCGTTTCTCTCCTCCGTGGCCGTTGCCCAGCGCAACTGCAATTCAACTGACAGTAGCTGCAATTGCTTCGCTGGCAAGGGCCTGGAGGAGGGAGCGCGAGTCTCAGCCCAGCACTTCACGCAGCCGATACCACATCATGCCCAGCGCCAGCAGCGGCGAGCGCAGGGCCTTGCCGCCGGGGAAGGTCATGTGCGGTACGGCGCTGAACACATCCATGCCCTGGCTGTGGCCGACATCGATCGCCTCGGCGAGCAGCCGGGCGGTCCAGTGGGTGACGTTCAGGCCATGCCCGGAATAGCCCATGGCGTAGTACACGTTGGGATGCTGCGACAGGCGGCCAACCTGGGGAAAGCGGTTGGCGGTGATGCCGATCTTGCCGCCCCACTGGAACTCGATGCGGGCGTCGGCCAGTTGCGGGAACACCTTGAGCATCTTCGGGCGCATGTACGCTGCGATGTCCAGCGGGTCGCGCCCGGAGTAGTGACAGGCACCGCCGAACAGCAGGCGCCGGTCCGCGGTGAGCCGGTAGTAGTCGAGGCCGACTTTCTGGTCGCACAGCGCCAGGTTCTGCGGGATCAGTGCTTTGGCCTGTGCGGCTGACAAAGGTTCGGTGGTGATGATGTAGCTGCCTGCAGGCAGCACCTTGCCGCTCAGGCGTGGCTCGAGTTCTTCCAGGTGCGCGTTGCAGGCCAGCACCAGGCTGCCGGCCCGCACGCTGCCGTGGGCACAGCGCACCTGTACGGTGGCGCCGTGGTTGATCTCCAGCACCGGGCTGTGTTCAAAGATTCGCACCCCGAGGGAGGCCGCCACCTGCGCCTCGCCCAGCACCAGGTTGAGCGGGTGCAGGTGGCCCGAGCCACGGTCGATCAAGCCGCCGGCGTACACCGAGGAGGCGACCACTTCGTGCATCCGCTCAGGGCCGATCAGTTGGGTTTCGTGGCGGTAGTCCAGGGCTGCCAGGCTGTCCTGCTCGGCGCGAAAGGCGGCGAACTGGGCCGGGGTATTGGCCAGTTCGCAAAAGCCCCAGCGCAGGTCGCAGTCGATGTTGTGCTCGTTGATGCGCTTGGCCACCACTTCGACCGACTCGATGCCGGCACGCTGCAGGTATTTCACCCCGTCCTGGCCAACGTAACGGGCAAAACCTTCGACCTCATGGCCGATGCCGCGGATCAGCTGGCCACCGTTGCGCCCGCTGGCACCCCAGCCGATGCGCCGGGCTTCCAGGAGGATCACCGAGAGGCCGCGCTGGGCCAGTTCGATGGCGGTGTTGACGCCGGTAAAGCCGCCGCCGATCACACACACGTCGGCACTCAGTTCAGCGCTCAACACCGGGTGTTCAGGCATCGCAGCGACCGATGCCCGGTAGTAGGAGCTGGCATGTTGCGCAGCAGGATTCATAGAGGCTCCGTGGTTCATTTGTTCGACTTCACTTTGCTCCAGGAGCGGGTCATCAGGCGCATGATCTGCGGGGTCGGGGTGTTGGAAACGTACAGTTTGTCCAGCACTGCCTGCGGCGGGTACACCTCGGGGTTCTTGACCAGGTCGGCGTCCATGTACTGCTGGGACGGTGGAACGGCGTTGGCATAGCCGACGGTGGCGCTGACCTTGGCGATCACTTGCGGGTCGAGCAGGTAGTTCACAAAGGCATAGGCTTCTTTCGGGTTGCTGGCATCGGCGGGAATCGCCAGCAGGTCGAACCACAGGTTGGCGCCTTCCTTGGGAATGGCGTAGGCAATGTTGACGCCATTGTTGGCTTCCTTGGCGCGGTTGGCCGCCTGGAACACATCGCCGGAGTAGCCGAAGGCTACGCAGATATCACCGTTGGCCAGGTCCGAGACGTACTTGGAGGAGTGGAAGTAGGTGATGTACGGGCGCAGGGTCAGCAGCTTGGCCTCGGCCTTTTTGTAGTCCTCGACACTGTTGCTGCGCGGGTCCATGCCCATGTAGTTGAGGATCGCCGGGAACAGTTCATCCGCCGAGTCCATGAAGGACACGCCGCATTTGCTCAGTTTCTTGAGATTCTCCGGTTCGAACATCACCGCCCACGAGTCGATGTGATCGACCCCCAGTACCTGCTTGACCTTGTCGACGTTGTAGCCGATGCCGTTGGTGCCCCACAGGTAGGGCACCGAATGCTGGTTGCCGGCATCGTTCTCTTCCAGGGCCTTGAGCAGCACCGGGTCGAGGTTTTTCCAGTTCGGCAGCTGTTCGCGGTCGAGCTTCAGGAACGCGCCGGCTTTGACCTGGCGCGCAAGAAAGTGGTTGGAAGGCACGACCACGTCGTAACCGGTGCGACCGGCCAGCAACTTGCCTTCCAGGGTTTCGTTGGAGTCGAACACGTCATAGATGACCTTGATACCGGTGCTGCCCTGGAAATCCGCCAGGGTGGTTTCACCGATATAGTCGGTCCAGTTGTACACGCTGACACTGGGCTGGGCCTGGGCTGTGGCGCTGACCAGCAGCGCCAGGGTCGCACTTGCAACTGTTTTCAATGAACGCATATCGACACCTCTTGGAATTGTTTTATCGATGTTTGTGACTGGCCGCGGCTCAGACGCTGAGCAGCAAGAACTCCCGCTCCCACGAGCTGATCACGCGCTTGAAGTTTTCGTGTTCGGCGCGTTTGACCGCGACATAGCCACGCACGAACTTGCTGCCCAAGTGCTGCTCGATGCTCGGGCAGTCTTCCATGTTGGCCAGGGCGTCTTCGATGGTGATCGGCAGGCGCAGGTTGCGTCGTTCATAGGCGCGGCCCTGCACCGGGGCGCTGGGGTTGATCTTCTCGACCATGCCCAGGTAGCCGCACAGCAGACTTGCGGCAATCGCCAGGTACGGGTTGGCGTCGGCACCCGGCAGGCGGTTCTCCACACGCATGGCCTCGGGGCTCGAGGTCGGTACACGGAGGCCCACGGTGCGGTTCTCTTCACCCCATTCGACGTTCACTGGTGCCGAGGTATCGGGCAGGAAGCGGCGGAACGAGTTGACGTTGGGGGCGAACATCGGCAACACCTTGGGGATGTACTTCTGCAGGCCGCCGATGTGCTGCAGGAACAGCTCGCTCATCTGCCCGTCTTCATTGACGAAGATCGGTTTGCCGGTGGCGATGTCGACCACGCTCTGGTGCAGGTGCATGGCGCTGCCGGGCTCGTCGCCCACAGGCTTGGCCATGAAAGTGGCGGTGACGTTGTGCTTGAGCGCCGCCTCACGCATGGTGCGCTTGAACACGGTGATCTGGTCGGCCAGGTCGAGGGCGTCGCCGTGGCGGAAGTTGATCTCCATCTGCGCCGGGCCGTCTTCGTGGATCAGTGTGTCGAGGTCCAGGCCCTGGGCTTCGCACCAGTCGTAGACGTCTTCGAACAGCGGATCGAATTCGTTGGCGGCATCAATGGAGAACGACTGCCGGCCGCTTTCGGCACGGCCTGAACGGCCCAGCGGCGCCTGCAGGGGCAGGTCCGGGTCTTCGCAGCGCTGGGTCAGGTAGAACTCCATCTCCGGCGCAACGATTGGCTGCCAGCCCTTGTCGGCGTACAGCTTGAGCACTTTTTTCAGGACGTTGCGCGGCGACAGTTCAATCGGGTTGCCTTGCTTGTCGAAGGTGTCGTGGATGACGATGGCGGTCGGCTCGATGGCCCATGGCACCACGTACACCGCGGCCGAGTCCGGGCGGCAGACCATGTCGATGTCGGCCGGATCGAGCAGGTCGTAGTAGATGTCGTCGTCGACGAAATCCCCGGTTACCGTTTGCAGCAACACACTTTCCGGCAGGCGCATGCCTCGCTCATGCAGGAACTTGTTGGTGGGTGCGATTTTGCCGCGGGCGATCCCGGTCAGGTCACTGACCACGCACTCGACTTCGGTAATCTTGTGTTCTTTCAGCCACGCAGACAGCTGATCGAAAGGGGCATTCATAAAGACCTCGTTATTGGTTTTATTCCGCGCCAGGACCAGCGATCAAGGCCGGTATGCCGTCTGGACGACTTCCCCTGCAGCGCGTTGAGGTCTATCTTGGGTGAGCCTTGAACATCCATCTATCCACTTTTCGCAGGATAAAATGCACCAAAAGAGTGCATAAAGAGCCGCTCATGACAACGGACAGTCCGTTTCAGGTACAAGCTTTCAGCACCGCCGACGTCGGCGAACAAGTGCGTGCCACCCCCAGCTGGACTCAGCATTACCAGCAAATGTCACCCGGGCATTTTGCCGGTCAGGTGCGTTGCCTGGACCTGCAGGGCGTGGAGATCTACGAAGAATTCATGAACACCCGGGTCGAGCAGAATTTCAGTGCGCCGCCGGGCGCCCTGGCGTTCTGCTTCGATCGCACCGACAACAGCCTGTACCTGCTCAACGGCGAGAGCCGCAACATCTGGATCACTCCGGAGAACTACCAGGAAGTGGCGGTGGTGTTCGGCCCCGAGTTCGTCCAGCGCCACGGCCTGGATATCGCCCGCCTCGAAGGGCTGTTCATGGCGCCGCTCAATTCGGTGCAGAACGCGCTGTTCGGGCGCTGGTTGAGCAGCACCCTGACGCGCCTGGGCGAGGAGAGCGACCTGCCGAACCGGGAAGCGCTGGCCGAGCAACTGCTGGAAGACTGCCTGTTCATTCTCGACAACGCCTGTGTACGCCTGGACCGCGGCGCGCTGTGGCGGCGTACCGAGGAGCGCACGATCATGCGCCGGGTCGGCGAGTGGGCTGCTGACTGTCCGGAAGAGACCCTCAACCTGCTGGAGCTGGCGCAGGTCGCCGGGGTATCGCTGCGTCAGCTGCAGCAGGCGTTCAAGGCCTTTACCGGCATGACCCCGGCGCACTGGCTGCGTTTGCGCCGCCTGAACAGTGCGCGCCGTGAGCTGCTGGGCAGCCGCGCGGGCGCCAGTACCGTGGCCGAAGTGGCCATGCACTGGTCGTTCTGGCACCTGGGCCGCTTCTCCAGCAGCTACCAGCAACTGTTCAAGGAGTTGCCCAGCGAAACCCTCAAACGCGCTCAACGGCGCACTTGAGCGGATAAAAGCTGCGTATCTGACCCTGTCGGCGAGAGGGCCTGCAGTGGTATGTTCTGTCGAATAAATGAAGTCGATAGATTGGAAAGACCATGCCAAGAGCCTCCCACCAAGACCTGCGTCGCGCGTTTCGTCAACTCCTTGCTTCCCCTGCCTGTTACCACACGGCTTCCGTGTTTGACCCGATGTCGGCGCGTATCGCCGCCGACCTGGGTTTCGAGGTGGGTATCCTCGGTGGTTCGGTCGCTTCCCTGCAGGTGCTGGCTGCACCTGATTTTGCCCTGATTACCCTCAGCGAGTTCGCCGAACAGGCCACGCGCATTGGCCGGGTGGCCCAGTTGCCGGTGATTGCCGACGCCGACCACGGCTACGGCAACGCCTTGAACGTGATGCGCACGGTCACTGAGCTGGAGCGTGCCGGCATCGCCGCGCTGACCATCGAAGACACCCTGCTGCCCGCCCAGTTCGGGCGCAAGTCCACCGACCTGATCAGCATTGCCGAGGGCGTCGGCAAGATCCGCGCGGCCCTGGAAGCGCGCGTCGACCCGGAGCTGTCGATCATCGCCCGGACCAACGCCGCGTTGATTCCGGTCGAAGAAGTGATTGCCCGTACCGTGGCCTATCAGAATGCCGGTGCCGACGCGCTGTGCATGGTCGGCATCCGTGATTTCGACCACCTGGAACAGATCGCCAAACACCTCAGCGTGCCGTTGATGCTGGTGACCTACGGCAACCCGCAACTGCACGACGATGCCCGCCTGGCGCAACTGGGCGTGCGCATTGCCGTCGATGGTCACGGCGCTTATTTCGCCGCGATCAAGGCCACCTACGACTGCCTGCGCGAACAGCGCCGGATCACCAGCAGCGCCTCGGACCTGAGCGCTACCGAACTTACCCATACCTACACCGTACCGGGCGACTACATCGTCTGGGCGCGTGAGTTCATGGACGTCAACGAATAGGCCACTGGCCTTGCTGCAACAACTCTCAACAAATGGACAAGCGGAACAATTCATGAAGAAAACAGTGGGTGTACTTTCAGGTCTGGTAGTTGCCGTGGCTGCAGTGTGCACGGCCGGCGCCTGGTACACCGGCAAGCAATTGCCTGAAGTGCTCGAGCAGGCCATGGCGCAAGCCAATGTCCAGCTCAAGCAGTCGTCGGGGTTGAGCGGCAAAGTGACCCTGGAGCTGGCATCGCTGGAATCGCACCTGTTCTCCAGCACCGCGCGGTACCGGGTCAAGGTCACCGAGCTCAAGGGCGCTGAGGGGACGGAGAGTTTCGAGCTGGGCTTTGTCGATCAGATCGAGCACGGCCCGTTGCCCTGGAGCCGGGTCAAGGCGTTGAAGCTCATGCCGGTTATGGCGGCCAGTAACTACGCCCTGGAGAAGGACGCGTTCACTGCCCAGTGGTTCGCCGCCAGCGCTGAGGTGCCGCCGGTATACGGGCAGAACAGCCTGGGCTACGACGGCTCGACAGACGGCACGCTGATCATGCCGCCCATGCAAGTGACCGAGGTGGGCGGGGCCGTCACTCAATTCTCCGGTCTGACCATTCAGGCCAGCGGTACGCGCGATGGCGAGCAGATCAAGTTCAGCGGTGTTGCGCCAAGCTTTAGCCTGAACCATGTTGATGAGCAAAGCGGGCGCTTGAAGCTGGAACTGAAGAACCTGAGCCTTGTCGGTGACTTGAACAAGACGCCTTATGGTTTCTATGTCGGCAGCACCGACATGAAGCTTGAGCAGGTCAGTGCGAGCCTGGGCGAGGAGCAGAAGGTCCTGTTGCTCAAGCAACTTGAGCAGAACAGCGAGTCCCGCGCGGATGGCGATCAGTTTGGCGGCAGCATCGTCTACAAGGTTGGCGACATCAACTTTGATGGCCAGCCGGTCGGTTCCAGTGCAATGGTCTGGAATATGAAGAACATCGATATGCCTGCCATGCAGACCCTGATTGCGTGGTACCAGAGCCGTCTGCCGGAGTTCGAGGCGGCTGCCGCGCAAGGTCAGGTGTTGCCGACCTTGCCGATGACCGAGGCGGAAAAGACCAAGGTCAGCGCCAACGTCCAGCAACTGCTGGCGGCGAAGCCGCAGATTGCCCTGGAGGACTTTTCGTTCAAGACGGCCAATGGTGAAAGCCACTTCAAGCTGAGTGTCGACCTGGGCAAGCCGTCTTCCCTGGAACTGCCATCGGCTGAACTGTACAAGCAGATGATCACCCAGGTGCAAAGCACGCTGCAGTTGTCCAAACCCATGATTGGCGACCTGGCTACCTTGCAGGCCCGCCTGCAGGGCCAGAGCGACGCGCAGCTGCTGGCCCAGCAAGCGTCGCAAACCGGGGAGATGCTCGGCATGATGGCCGTGCAGAGCCAGATGGCCACGGTACAGGGCAACGACATCCTGGCGAACGTGCACTATGCCGACGGCATGGTCGACTTCAACGGCCAGAAAATGACCGTCGAGCAGTTTGCCAGCCTGATCATGGCCAACCTTGGTGCCATGCACCCGGCCGAAGGGTGATGGCTTGCCCCGGAGCGGTCAGTCGCTCCGGGGCTTGTTTGACTAAAAAAACCTTTTGAATTCATCCGATTATCTGTAGCCTTCGGCATCCCATAAAAACCCGAGGCCGCAGAAGGTCTTTGGTTCTGCCAGCAGCGCCGTTCAGCGCCTTGCTTGCAGAGCCGCTAACCGATTTGCCAGGGCTCGGTGATACACTCGACTTACGCGCACAAGCGCCTGCAGGTCCAGCGATCATGACCCAGATTTCCGAACGCCTTTTGGTCCAAGCCCACCTCGATGCCAAGCAGCCCAAGCCGCTGACGCCTGAGCAAGAGGCTGACTACCGTGCCGCCATCGCCGCCGAACTCAAGGCGCAGAACGCGGTGCTGGTTGCCCATTACTACTGTGATCCGGTGATCCAGGCGCTGGCCGAGGAAACCGGCGGCTGTGTGTCCGACTCGCTGGAAATGGCCCGTTTCGGCAACAAGCACGAAGCCAGCACGGTGATTGTCGCCGGCGTGCGCTTCATGGGCGAGACGGCAAAAATCCTCAACCCGGAAAAACGCGTCCTGATGCCGACCCTGGAAGCGACCTGCTCGCTTGACCTGGGTTGCCCGGTCGAAGAGTTTTCGGCGTTCTGCGACAAGCACCCGGAGCGCACCGTGGTGGTTTACGCCAACACCTCGGCAGCGGTCAAAGCCCGTGCCGACTGGGTGGTGACCTCCAGCTGCGCGCTGGAAATCGTCGAGAGCCTGATGGACAACGGCGAAACCATCATCTGGGGCCCGGACCAGCACCTGGGCCGCTACATCCAGAAACAGACCGGCGCTGACATGCTGCTCTGGGATGGTGCCTGCATCGTCCATGAAGAGTTCAAGTCGCGGCAGCTGGCCGATATGAAGGCCTTGTACCCTGATGCTGCGATCCTCGTGCACCCGGAATCGCCGGAGGCGGTGATTGATCTGGCGGATGCCGTGGGCTCTACCAGCCAGCTGATTGCGGCGGCGCAAACGCTGCCGAACAAGACCTTCATCGTCGCCACCGACCGCGGCATCTTCTACAAGATGCAGCAGCTGTGCCCGGACAAGGTCTTCATTGAAGCCCCTACGGCCGGTAACGGCGCAGCTTGCCGTAGCTGTGCTCACTGTCCGTGGATGGCCATGAACACCCTGGAACGCACCCTGCAGTGCCTGCGTGAGGGCAGTAACGAGATCTTCGTCGAGCCTGCGCTGATTCCCCAGGCGATCAAGCCGCTCAAGCGCATGCTCGATTTTACTCAGGCGGCGCGGATGAAGTTGTCCGGTAACGCTTGAGGAATCCCACATCGCGGGGCAAGCCCGCTCCCACAGCGCCTGTGGGAGCGGGCTTGCCCCGCGATGCTTGTCACATCATTAACGCATCATGTCCTTGACCATCCGCTGCTGCTCCAGCAGCTCGCGCTGACGCGCATCGATCTTCGACGCCAACACGAAGTTGTTGCCAGCCCGCTGCTTGGCGTAGTCGAGCTGCTGCAGCGCCTGATCAAAGTCGCCGACCAGGGCAAAGTACTCGGCACGCGCCTGGTGCAAGCCGATGGTATTGCCGGACAAGCCGCGAACCTCTGCCACGTCATACCAGACGTCCGGATCTTGCGGACGATTCTTGAGCAGCGCATCCAGGGCCTTTTCCGCTTCGGCCGGACGGTTCTGCTTGAGCAGCAGGTCAATCCGCGCCTGCTGCAGCGGGTAGTTGGCCGGGTACAGCGTACGCATGCGCTCGACCCGCTGCTGGGCATCGGCCAGGCGATTGTTGGTCACGTCCAGGTCAATCTGCGCCAGGTTGTAGGTGACATCGTTGGGCGCTTTGTCGAGCAACGGCTTGAGCGCATCCCGCGCTTCGTTGAGGCGGCCACCCTTGATCAGCGCCAGGGCCAGGCCGTAGCGGGCTGAGTCGAGCTTGGGGTTCTCATCCAGTTGCGCGCGGAAGCGCTTGGCCGCAAGGCCCGGGGTGCCTTCGTAGATCAGTGCGACACGGGCGCGGATCAATTGATAGCGGGCGCTGTCTTCGGTGCCGCCCTGGGGCGCCTGCTCGGCACGGTTGCGGGTGTCGGCGATACGCGATTCGGTGACCGGGTGAGTCAGGAGGAATTCCGGCGGCTTGGCGTCGTAGCGGTACTGACGCATCAGGCGTTCGAACATGCTTGGCATGTTGCGCGGGTCGTAACCGGCTTTTTCCAGGTTCTGGATACCGATGCGGTCGGCTTCCTGTTCGTTTTGCCGCGAGAAGCGCCGCTGCTCCTGAATGGCTGCAGCCTGGGTGCCGGCAATCGCGGCGATACCGGCATCGCCGGCACCGGCGGCAGCAGCGACGATGCCGACCAGTAGCGCACCCATCATCGGCAACTGCATACGCTGCTGGGCCTCGACGCCGCGGGCAAAGTGGCGTTGCGACAAGTGCGCCAGTTCGTGGGCCAGTACCGAGGCGTACTCGCCTTCGGTCTGGGCGTTGAGGAACAGGCCGCCGTTGACCCCGACAATCCCGCCAGGGGCGGCAAAGGCGTTGAGTTCCCGGCTGTCGATGAGGATGAATTCCAGGCGCCGGTCCTGCAACTGGCTGGTTTCAGCCAGGCGATAGACGCTGGTTTCGACATAGTCCTTGAGCTGGGGATCGTTCAGTTGATTGACATTGCCCCGCAGCAGGCTGAGCCAGGCGCGGCCCAGCTGGTGTTCCTGTTGCGGGGAAACAATGGCAGAACTGGCGTCGCCAAGTGACGGCAGGTCGTCGGCATGGCTGGGGAGCGCCATCAAACAGGCCAGCGTCAGCAGGGTAGGGCGCAGAAAATTCATGCACGAAGCTCTGGTCGACAAAGAGCCTTACTGTAGCTGGCTCACACGTTGGCGACCAGTGGCGGTATTCTACCCAGCTTGATTGATTCTGCCTGCCAGGAGTAACCGATGAGCGATACCCCGACGTTTGACGCTGAACTCGACGCCTGCGGCCTGAACTGCCCGCTACCGCTGCTCAAGGCGAAGATGGAGCTCAATCGCCTGGCCAGTGGTGCGGTACTCAAGGTGATCGCCACCGATGCCGGATCGCAGCGCGATTTTCGCACTTTTGCCAAATTGGCCGGTCATACGCTGCTGCTCGAAACAGCCGAGGCAGGTGTGTACACCTACTGGCTGCGCAAAGCCTGAGTTTTTTCCCCTAAGGATCGTCAATGTTCAAGGTGCTTCGCGACTGGATGCAACGCTACTTCTCGGATGAAGAAGCGGTGGTATTGGCGGTCTTGCTGTTTCTGGCCTTCACCGCCGTCCTGACCCTGGGCGGCATGCTCGCGCCGGTGCTTGCCGGTATGGTCCTGGCGTTCCTCATGCAGGGACTGGTCAACGCCCTGGAGCGTCTGCGGGTGCCGACCCGCTATGCCGTCGGCCTGGTTTTCACCCTGTTCATGGGGGCTCTGGGGGTGTTCTTGCTGGTGCTGGTGCCTTTGCTCTGGCATCAGTTGATCACCTTGCTGAACGAACTGCCGGGGATGCTGGGTAAGTGGCAATCGCTGTTGCTGTTGTTGCCTGAGCGTTATCCGCACCTGGTTTCCGATGAACAGGTGCTGCGCGCGATTGAGGCCCTGCGCGGGGAGATTGGTAAGTTCGGCCAATGGGCATTGACCTTTTCGCTGTCCAGTCTGCCGTTGCTGGTCAACATCATGATCTACCTGGTGCTGGTGCCGATCCTGGTGTTCTTCTTCCTCAAGGACCGCGAGCTGATTGCCCGCTGGGTCAGCGGTTACCTGCCGCGTGAGCGGACGTTGATGAACCGGGTGGCCGAAGAAATGAACCGGCAGATCGCCAACTACATTCGTGGCAAAGGCATCGAAATCCTGATTTGCGGTGGGGCGACTTACATTGCCTTCATCACCCTGGGGCTCAATTATGCGGCGCTGCTGGCGTTGCTGGTGGGCTTGTCGGTGGTGGTGCCGTATGTCGGCGCGGTGGTGGTGACGGTGCCGGTCACGCTGATTGCCTTGTTCCAGTGGGGTTGGGGCGATCAGTTCATCTACCTGATGGCGGTCTACGCGATCATCCAGGCGCTGGATGGCAACGTTCTGGTGCCGCTGCTGTTCTCCGAGGCGGTGAGCCTGCACCCGGTGGTGATCATCTGCGCGGTTTTGCTGTTTGGCGGGCTGTGGGGGTTCTGGGGGATCTTCTTTGCGATTCCGCTGGCGACCCTGTTCAAGGCAGTGCTCGATGCCTGGCCGCGGCAGGAGCCTCCTGTCGCGCCGTTGTTGTGAAAGCATCGCGGGGCAAGCCCGCTCCCACATACC
>NZ_JANHLE010000059.1 GCF_028682475.1 Pseudomonas putida | reverse complement strand
GAGGCCCTCAAGGTTTCGCTGCCGCTTGCCAAAGCACCTCAGCCACCCCCTGGCGCCGGGCAATCAACCGCGCCGCCACAAACAGCAAATCCGACAGCCGGTTGATATACGCCAACCCAACCCCAGCCAGCGGTTCGACGCTGTTCAATTGCTGGCAACGCCGCTCGGCACTGCGCGCCAGGCTGCGGCACACATGGGCTTGGGCGATCAGCGCCGAGCCGCTGGGCAGGATGAAATTTTTCAGCGGTCCCAGTTCTTCGTTCCAGCGGTCGATCGCCGCTTCCAGGCGTTCCACTTCTGCCGCGTTCAGCGCCTGATAACTGGGCATCGCCAGTTCACCGCCCAGATCGAACAGGCGGTGTTGGCAAGGCGCGAGAACCTCGATCACTTCGTTCAGCTTGTGTTCGGCCAACCCGGCCAGTAGCAGACCCAACTGGCTGTTGAGGCTGTCGACCTCACCAATGGCCTCGATCCGCGGATGATCCTTGGGCACCCGACGGCCGTCACCCAGGCCAGTTTCGCCTTTGTCGCCGGTACGGGTGTAGATCTTCGACAAGCGAAAGCCCATGTTCATGACTCCATTTTGTGGGGCTCGACCACGGTCGGCGAGCTGTTGGCCAGCGGCAGGCGCAAGGTAAAGCAGGTGCCTTGCCCCGGTGCCGATTGCACCTCCATCTGGCCTTTGTGGTTGTTGGTGATGATGAAATACGACACCGACAGGCCCAGGCCCGTGCCTTGGCCGATTTCCTTGGTGGTGAAGAACGGTTCGAAGGTGCGTTTACGCACCGCTTCCGGCATGCCGACCCCATTGTCTTCCACCTGAATCTCCGCCCACGGCGGATTGAGCCGGGTACGCAGGATGATGCGTCCCGGCTCGCTGTCGTCTTCACGCAGGTGGATGGCCTGGGCGGCGTTCTTCAACAGGTTGAGCAGCACTTGCTCGAGTTCGTTCGCGGTGCACGGCACCGGTCCCAGGTTGGGGTCGAACTGACGGATGATGGCCTGGCCCTTGAAGTCGAAGCCGATGGTCAGGTCGAAGTCGTTGCCGGCAATTTCCACCGCCTGATCGATCAGCGCCGGCAGGTCGCAGGGCGCCAGCTGGCGGTTGCTGCGGCGGCTGAAACTGAGCATGTGGGTGACAATTTTCGCCGCACGGGCCCCGGCCTGCTGGATGCCGTCCAGCAACTGCGGGACTTCGCGACTTTCCAGGTAGCGGTTGACCACCGGCAGATCGATACCCAGCTCGGCGGCTTGCTCCTGGTTCTTCGCCAGATCGGGGGACAGGCGCCGGCGAATGTTCTGCACGTTGTGCAGGATCGCCCCCAGCGGGTTGTTGATCTCATGAGCCATGCCAGCGGCCAGGCCTCCGACTGAGAGCATCTTCTCTGACTGCACCATCATTTCTTCCAGCGACAGGCGCTGGGTGATGTCGTCGATTCGGATCACCACGCCGCGCCCGCCGCCGCCCATCAACGGGTAGAAGGTCAGGGCGTAGTGCCGGGCATCGTCGCCCTTGGTCCAGGTCACCCGTTCGATCTTCGCCACCCGGTGCTTCTCGACGCTTTCCTTGAGTTGCGGCAGGAACGGCTTGAGCGGCTCGAAGGCGAGGAAGATCGGCTGGTTCAGCGCTTCGTCCAGCGGCGTGCCGGAGAGGGCGCTGGCTTCCTGGTTCCACTGGGTGACGTAGAGCTGTTCATCGAGGGCGATCAATGCCGAGGGCATGGAGTCGATGATGCTGTTGAGGTAGTTCTGAAAACCGGTGAGCTTTTTCTCGATCTTGCTGCGTACCTGGACTTCCAGCTCCAGCTTGCGGTTGGTATGGCGGGTTTCCTCGGCCAGGCCCTGAGCCTGGTCGTAGGCTTCCTGGAACTCGTCACGGGTGCGCTTGAGCTGCTGCTCACGCGCCTCGATGCGCGTGAGCATTGTGTTGAAGGCTTCGGCCAGGCTGCCGATTTCATCGTCGTTGCCGCGTTGGGCGCGCAGGGAGTAGTTCTCCTCGCGGGTCACCTGGCGCGACAGTTGTTCGAGCTGGTTGATCGGCTGGGTAATCAGGCGCTTGATCTGCCGGGCGATGATCATCCATAGCAGGATGCTGAACACCAGGATGCCCAGGCTGGCGGTAAGAATGCCGGTGTAGAAGGCCATCGGCAGTTCACTGCTGGCCACCATCAACAGGTAGCCGGGAGGACTGCCCGGGCGCACCAGTTTGGTCAGCTGGGTGCTGCGAAACTCGGTCAGGCGCCAGTTCTCGATATGGCGGTAGCGGGTGGGCAAAGGCAGTTGTTCACCATGCTGCAATTGCGCGAGCAATTTGCCATCGCTGCCGTACACCGCGGCTGCGCGCAGAGGGGTGTAGCTGTCGAGCTCTTTGAGCAGGGCCTTGGCGGTTTCGGGTGAGTCGGCTGCCTGAGAGGCGAGCTGCGGGTTGGCCACCAGTCGGCCAATGGTCTGCAGCGCCTGTGGCGCCATGCTCTCCTGGGAAATCCAGTAGGCGGCGCTGATGAAAGTCAGGTTGGCCACCAGCAAAATGGTGATCAACAGCACCAGCAGGGCGGCCAGCAGTTTCTGGCCGACCGGCAGGTTTTCCAGGCGTTCGCGCAGCGTCATGTGAAAGCGGGATCCCGGTCGGTGGGTGAAAGGGCAGGGTAACGCTGCGTTCAGTCGCAGGGCAATCCGCGTGCACTCAGGTGTTCGAGCAGGCGCCGGTAGAGGCGTTCCAGGTGCGGCAGCTCAAGGCTGTGGCGGCTGGCGACGCGGCAGGCGTGGCCGAGCAGGTAGTGGATTTCGGTGCGTCGACCCTGGCGAACATCCTGGTACATGGAAGAGTAGTTGGCGGCGGTGGCCTTGATCACCCGTTCCACTTCCTCGCTCAGGCCATCGGCGGCTTCCGGTTGGCCACAGCATTGCAACAGCTCGGTGAGCTCGGCGCAGAGGGTCGCCACTTCGCAGTGGTGCTCCTCGAGGCCGCCGTTGCGGCAATCGTGCAGCACGGTCAGTGGGTTGATGGCGCAGTTGAGGGCCAGCTTGCGCCACAGACGGGTGAGGATGTCAGGCGTCCACTGATGGGGGATGCCGGCATCGCTCAGGTCATCGAGCCATTCCGGGGCCAGCGGGTTGGCCTGATCGCCCAGCCAGTTGAAGCCGTGCCCGGCGAAATTGACCTGCCAGTCCGCCTCGCGAAATGCGCCTTCGGTGCTGGAGGCGAAGATGCAGCGGGCGTGGGGGACCTGATTGGCGACCGCGTCCTGACTGCCCAGGCCGTTCTGCAGCAGGATCAGTTCGGCGCCGTGGGCCAGGCGTGGCGCCAGTTGCGCCACTGCGTGCTCGGCATCATAGGCCTTGCAGGCGACCAGCAGGCGATGGATGGGCGTGGTGTCGTGTGCGGTTTGCGCCGGAATCGCATGCAGCTGGGCCTGGCCTTTTTCGATCAGGGTCAGGCCACCCACCGCTTCATAGGCCTTCAGGCGCTCTGCATCGCGCAGGATCAGCCGGACCGCTTTGCCCGCACGGGCCAGACGGCAGGCCCAGAGGCTGCCCAGACTGCCGGCGCCGAGAATATGCCAGGTGCTGCTCATCAGCGTTTCGCAACCGTTATAATGAGCCGGTATTTTAACCGTCAAACCCTGCGCGCTCCATCGCGCTCTTTCATCAGAGCCGCGAGCGTGCGTTTATTTTATGGAGAGAAGGTATGCCGTCGTTCGACGTGGTATCGGAACTGGACAAGCACGAAGTCACCAACGCCGTGGAAAACGCGGTCAAGGACCTCGACCGTCGCTATGACCTCAAGGGCAAGGGCAGCTTCGAATTCAAGGAAAAGGAACTGACCGTCACCCTGACCGCCGAAGCCGAATTCCAGCTCGAAGCGATGATCGAGATCCTCAAGCTGGCCCTGGTCAAGCGCAAGATCGACGTGCAGTGCCTGGAAGTGAAGGATGCCTACGCGTCGGGCAAAGTCATGAAGCAGGACGCCACCCTCAAGGAAGGCATCGACAAGGAGCTGGCGAAGAAGATCGTCGCTCACATCAAAGACGCCAAGCTCAAGGTCCAGGCCGCCATCCAGGGCGAGCAGGTACGCGTCACCGGCAAGAAGCGTGACGACCTGCAGGAAGCCATCGCCGCCCTGCGTGGCAAAGAGTTCGGCATGCCGCTGCAGTTCAACAACTTCCGCGACTGAGCGAAGCACATCGGGAACCTTGGCGCCGTTTTGGCGTCCGAGGTCTCTCTAGTCGCTGAAACGATTGCGGCGCGATTTTTACAGCTTTTGCCCTTCGGCATCAGGAGAACATTATGGATTTGAGTGCTGAAGTCGATCAGCTGGTTAAAACGTCGCAAACCTGGATCCCCTTGATCATGGAATACGGCAGCCGCCTGTTGCTGGCGCTGCTGACCCTGGCCATTGGCTGGTGGGTGATCAACAAGGTGACCCACCGCCTGGGCAAATTGCTTGCCCTGCGCAATGCCGACCTCGCGCTGCAAGGTTTTATCAGTACGCTGGCGAATGTGATCCTGAAGATATTGCTGGCGATCAGCGTCGCCTCGATGATCGGTATCGAAACCACCTCGTTCGTCGCCGCCATCGGTGCGGCCAGCCTGGCCATCGGTCTGGCCTTGCAAGGCAGCCTGGCGAACTTCGCTGGCGGCGTGCTGATTCTGCTGTTCCGTCCGTTCCGTCTGGGCGACTGGATCGAAGCCCAGGGCGTGGCGGGCACCGTGGACAGCATCCAGATCTTCCACACCGTGCTGCGTACCGGTGACAACAAGACGGTGATCCTGCCCAACGGCAGCCTGTCCAACGGCATCATTACCAACACCAACCGTCAGCCGACCCGTAAGGTCGTGTTCGATGTTGGCGTCAATTACGAGGCTGATCTGCAGAAAGCCCGTCAGGTGCTGCTGGAGCTGGCCAAGGATCCACGCGTACATCAGGACCCGGCGCCACAGGCAGTGGTTTCGCTGCTCGGTGACAGCTCGATCACGCTGTCCTTGCGGATCTGGGTGAACACGGCGGACTACTGGGATGTGCTGTTCATGCTCAACGAGCATGCACGCGATCGTCTGAAGGAAGAGGGTATCGATATTCCCTTCCCGCAGCGGGTGATCCGCGTGGTACAGGAAGCGGCGGTGCAGTAAACCAGCTTGAGTTGGTCACTGCACT
>NZ_JANHLE010000058.1 GCF_028682475.1 Pseudomonas putida | reverse complement strand
GCTCCTACACCCAGGTTGGCATAACACTTGCTCACCCCACGCCATGTGACTGAATTCTCCGATGAATGACGGAATATTGGCATGGCGAAGAGCGACGCAGAGAAAGACCCCACCGCTAAAGGCAAACTCAAGCTGATCCTGCTACTGGTGCTGGCATTGCTGCTGGCCATCGGTCTGTCGGTGGGCGCTACCTGGTTCGTCCTGCACAAGTCAGAGGACAAGCCGGCGGCGGATCCGGCACTGGCCGGCAACCTCAAGCCTGCGGCGATCTACGAGCCCCTGGCGCCAGCCTTCGTGGTCAACTTCAACCAGAACGGTCGTCAGCGTTACATGCAGGTAAGCATCACCCTGCAGGGGCGCGACCAGGCCGCGCTGGATGCCTTGAAAGTGCATATGCCGGTGATCCGCAACAACCTGGTGATGCTGTTTTCCGGGCAGGGTTTCGACGCGCTGGCAAACCCCGTTGGCCAGGAGATGTTGCGCCAGAAAGCGACCGCCAGCATTCAGGAAGTCGCCCAGAAGGAAGTCGGCAAGCCGGTCATCGACCAGTTGCTGTTCACCAATTTCGTATTGCAGTAGGAGCCACCGATGGCCGTGCAGGACCTGCTGTCCCAGGATGAAATCGATGCCTTGCTGCATGGTGTCGACGATGGTTTGGTACAAACCGAGAGCCACGCTGAGCCTGGCAGCGTCAAAAGCTATGACCTGACCAGCCAGGATCGCATCGTTCGCGGACGCATGCCGACCCTGGAAATGATCAACGAGCGCTTCGCCCGTTACACCCGCATCAGCATGTTCAACCTGTTGCGTCGCTCTGCCGACGTCGCGGTTGGCGGTGTGCAGGTGATGAAGTTCGGTGAGTACGTGCACTCGTTGTATGTACCCACCAGCCTGAACCTGGTGAAGATCAAGCCGCTACGCGGGACCTCGCTGTTCATTCTCGACGCCAAGCTGGTGTTCAAACTGGTGGATAACTTCTTTGGTGGTGACGGTCGTCACGCCAAGATCGAGGGGCGGGAGTTCACCCCGACCGAGCTGCGCGTGGTGCGCATGGTGCTGGACCAGGCGTTCGTCGATCTCAAGGAAGCCTGGCAGGCGATCATGCCGGTCAACTTCGAGTACATCAACTCCGAGGTCAACCCGGCAATGGCCAACATCGTCGGGCCGAGTGAGGCGGTGGTGGTCTCGACCTTCCACATCGAACTCGATGGCGGTGGCGGCGACCTGCACGTGACCATGCCGTATTCAATGATCGAGCCGGTGCGCGAAATGCTCGACGCCGGTTTCCAGTCCGACCTGGACGACCAGGACGAGCGCTGGATCAAAGCCCTGCGCGAAGACGTACTGGATGTCAGCGTACCGCTGAGCGCCACGGTCGCCCGCCGCCAGCTGAAGCTGCGCGACATTCTGCACATGCAGCCCGGTGATGTGATTCCGGTCGAGCTGCCTGATGAGCTGATCCTGCGGGCCAACGGCGTGCCGTCGTTCAAGGCCAAGCTGGGTTCGCACAAAGGCACCCTGGCCTTGCAGATTATCGATCCGATCGAGCGCCGCTGAACGGCGCCGGTTGTTCCAACTCCGAATTGATTGCCCGTCGAGGACAAAATGGCTAACGAAAACGACATCACCTCTCCGGAAGAGCAGGCTCTGGCCGATGAGTGGGCGGCTGCCCTGGAAGAAACCGGTGACGCCGGCCAGGCCGACATTGACGCCTTGCTGGCCGCGGACGTCGGCAGCGCGCCGGCATCCAACCGCTTGCCTATGGAAGAGTTCGGCAGCTCGCCGCGTAGCAACGAGCAGGTGACCCTCGATGGCCCGAACCTGGACGTGATCCTGGACATTCCAGTGAGCATCTCCATGGAAGTGGGCAGCACCGAGATCAACATCCGCAACCTGCTGCAGCTCAACCAGGGCTCGGTGATCGAGCTGGATCGTCTGGCCGGTGAGCCGCTTGATGTGCTGGTCAACGGCACGCTGATCGCCCACGGTGAAGTGGTGGTGGTCAACGAAAAGTTCGGCATTCGCCTGACTGACGTGATCAGTCCGAGCGAACGTATCAAGAAGCTGCGCTGAGTGAGCCGCCTTCTGCCGCGCGGCCTGGCATTGGCTGGCGCCCTGTATATGGACGTGGCCCTGGCCACTGTGCAGCCGACTGCCGCGGTAGTGGCGTCGGGCAGTGGTGGCAGTGCCGCCGGGCAATTGACCCAGTTGGTGCTGGGGTTGCTGTTGGTGCTGGGGCTGATTTTTCTGCTCGCCTGGCTGTTGCGCCGGGTGCAGAACGCTGCGCCAGGCAACGGTCAGGTCATCGAGATCCTCGGCAGTCGCACCTTGGGCCCGCGGGATCGCCTGTTGCTGATACAGGTCGGCAAGGAGCAGATCCTGATCGGCCATACGCCTGGCAGCATCGAGGCATTGCACGTGATGGCGGAGCCGGTCGAGGTGCCTGCCGGTGCGCGTCAGGCAACACCAGAATTCGCCCAGCGCCTGATGGAGCTGATGGGCAAGGATCAGAAGGGTAGGTCGTAATGGGCGCATTGCGCATGATGTTGTCGCTGCTGTTGCTGTTGGCAGCGCCACTGGCCCTGGCCGCCGATCCGTTGTCGATCCCGGCCATTACCCTGTCCAATGGTGCGGACGGGCAGCAGGAGTATTCGGTCAGCCTGCAGATCCTGCTGATCATGACGGCGCTGAGTTTCATTCCGGCGTTCGTCATCCTGATGACCAGCTTCACCCGCATCATCATTGTCTTCTCCATCCTGCGCCAGGCACTGGGCCTGCAGCAGACACCATCAAACCAGATTCTTACTGGGTTGGCGCTGTTCCTGACCATGTTCATCATGGCGCCGGTGTTCGACCGGGTGAACAAGGACGCCCTGCAGCCCTACCTGAATGAACAGATGGTGGCTCAGGAGGCAATTGCCAAGGCGCAGGTGCCACTCAAGGATTTCATGCTCGCCCAGACTCGCCAGAGTGACCTGGACCTGTTCATGCGCCTGTCCAAGCGCACCGACATTGCCAGCCCCGATCAGGCGCCGCTGACGATCCTGGTGCCGGCGTTCGTCACCTCGGAGCTGAAAACCGCCTTCCAGATCGGTTTCATGATCTTCATTCCGTTCCTGATCATCGACCTGGTGGTGGCAAGTGTGCTGATGGCCATGGGTATGATGATGCTCTCGCCGCTGATCATCTCGTTGCCGTTCAAGATCATGCTGTTCGTGCTGGTCGATGGCTGGGCCCTGATCATGGGCACCCTGGCCGGCAGTTTCGGCGGCGTCTGACGCCGCAAGGAGAAGTGGACCATGACCCCTGAAGTTGCCGTCGACCTGTTTCGTGATGCGCTGTGGCTGACCACCCTGATGGTCGCCGTGCTGGTGGTGCCGAGCCTGCTGGTGGGCTTGATCGTGGCGATGTTCCAGGCGGCGACGCAGATCAACGAACAGACCCTGAGTTTTCTCCCGCGCCTGTTGGTGATGTTGGTGACCCTGATCGTGGCCGGGCCGTGGCTGGTGCAGAAGTTCATGGAATACATCCTGTCGTTGTACGGCAACATTCCGCAACTGATCGGCTGACGCGCCCATGCTCGAGCTGACCGATGCGCAGATAAGCACGTGGGTGGCCAGTTTCATCCTGCCGCTGTTTCGTGTGACCGCAGTGCTGATGACCATGCCGGTGTTTGGTACCACACTGCTGCCGGCGCGCGTTCGCCTGTATTTTGCCCTGGCCATTACTGTGGTGATCGTGCCCGGCTTGCCGCCGATGCCTGAGGTCCATGCGCTTGACCTCAGTGCGTTGCTGCTGATCGCCGAGCAGGTGATCATCGGCGCGCTGTTCGGCCTGTCGCTACAACTGTTTTTCCAGATTTTCGTGATTGCCGGGCAGATTGTCGCGGTCCAGATGGGTATGGCGTTCGCCTCTATGGTTGACCCGGCCAACGGCGTCAACGTTGCGGTTATCGGCCAGTTCCTGACCATGTTGGTGACCCTGTTGTTTCTGGCCATCAACGGTCACCTGGTGGTCTTTGAGGTGCTCACCGAGAGCTTCACCACCTTGCCGGTGGGCAGTGGTTTGCTGGTCAATCATTTCTGGGATCTGGCCGGACGCCTGAGCTGGGTGCTGGGCGCTGCGTTGTTGCTGGTGCTGCCGGCCATCACCGCGTTGCTGGTGGTCAACATCGCCTTTGGTGTGATGACGCGTGCGGCGCCGCAACTGAACATCTTTTCCATCGGCTTTCCGCTGATACTGGTGCTGGGGCTCGGGATCTTCTGGATTGTCCTGGCTGACATTCTTCCGCATTACCAGGCACTGGCCTCCGAGGCCTTGCAATGGATGCGTGAGCTGGCACGGGCGCGCTGAGCATGGCAGAGAGCGAAAGCGGTCAGGACAAAACAGAAGACCCCACCGACAAGCGCAAGAAGGACGCGCGGGAAAAGGGCGAGATCGCGCGCTCCAAGGAACTCAATACGGTAGCGGTGACCCTGGCCGGCGCAGGCGCGTTGTTGGCATTTGGTGGAGGTATGGCTCAGGCGATGATGGAGTTGATGCGCAGCAACTTCATTTTGACTCGCGAAGTGATCACTGATGAGCGCTTCATGGGGATTTTCCTCATGGCAGCCGGTAAGTCTGCACTGCTTATGGTGCAGCCGGTGTTGTTGGTATTGCTGGTGGCATCGATCATCGGCCCGGTGGCGCTGGGCGGCTTCCTGTTTTCCGGTAGTCTGTTGCAGCCCAAGTTCAGTCGGATGAACCCGCTGTCCGGGATCAAACGAATGTTCTCGGTCAACGCCTTGTCCGAGTTGCTCAAGGCATTTGCCAAGTTCTTCATGATTCTGATCGTGGCCCTGGCCGTGCTGTCGGCGGACCGTGACGACCTGCTGGCGATTGCCAATGAGCCCTTGGATCAGGCAATCATTCACTGCGTTCAGGTGGTGGGCTGGAGTGCTTTGTGGATGGCTGCCGGCTTGCTGCTGATTGCCGCGGCGGACGTGCCGATCCAGCTCTGGCAGACGCACAAGAAGATGCTGATGACCAAGCAGGAGGTGCGTGACGAGTACAAGGACAGCGAAGGCAAACCGGAGGTCAAGCAGCGTATCCGCCAGCTCCAGCGCGAAGCGTCGCAGCGGCGGATGATGGCGGCGATCCCCGAAGCGGACGTCATCATTACCAACCCGACCCACTATGCCGTGGCGCTCAAGTACGACCCGGAGAAGGGTGCTGCACCTTTGCTACTGGCCAAGGGTACTGACTTCATTGCCTTGAAAATTCGTGAAATTGCCAACGAGCACAAGATCCAGGTGCTTGAGTCCCCGGCGCTGGCGCGTTCAATTTACTACTCAACCGAGCTTGAGGAAGAGATTCCGGCTGGGCTGTACCTGGCAGTGGCCCAGGTGCTGGCCTATGTCTTCCAGATCCGCCAGTACCGGGCTGGCAAGGGCAAGCCGCCAGAGCCGCTCAAGGACTTGCCCATCCCGCCGGACCTGCAGCGCGATTAAGGCCTTCGGTAGGAGCAACTGTCTGTGGTGGGAGCGGGCTTGCCCCGCGAAACGATGTGACTGACAGAACGCTGTCGGGGGTGTACAACCGGAGACATCCTTTACACAGTAAACCGGAGACATGGTTTACAC
>NZ_JANHLE010000057.1 GCF_028682475.1 Pseudomonas putida | reverse complement strand
GGCCGGCGGGAGTCAGCTGTCCGCTGGCCCTTTGTCCCGCGCATGGCTGGCCAGGCGCTCCAGCGCCGCACGCAGTTTCGGATCGCTGATACCGTCGGCGGTTGCCTGAATGCTCTCGGCGGCACGCGTGGACAGGTCGGCGGTATGCGGGGCCGCCCGGCTCTGGGTGGTCGGTGGCTGCACCTTGAACAGGATCCGGGTCAGGCTGGCAAAGGCGTCCAGGGTCTGCAGCTGGCGTTGCAGGCGCTTTTGCTGGTAGCGCAAGCGGGTCGCCCAGTGGCCATCAGTGACGATCAGCAGCAGGGTGCCTTCGCGCCAGGAGGCGATATGGCAATGCTCACGCGCCGCTGGCTGCAACTGGCTGTCGAGTAGTTTTTGCAGCTGCGCCAGGCGCTGGGCCTGGCTGAACAGGGCTTTGAGCGGCCGGGCTTCGCGCAACAGTACAGCGGGCGCGCGGGCTGGCAAGGGGCGAAAAGCCATGGGGGAGACACCTGAAGTTACAGTAGCGGCATCTTATCAGATCCCCCGGCGAGCGCCTTGTCCGGGTGTCTGTGGCAAAACTTCATGTAGCCAATGGGTTGAAGTTGTGGAAAAAGCCCTTATTGTAAAAAAGCCCCGTCAAAGCGCTGTGCCAGCATCGTGGAAATCCGCCACTTTCTTCACCGTCGTTTCCGGGTAGAATGCTCGTTCGCATGCGGCCATAAGGGCTGCACGGGCGACTCACGGGGCCGCCCTCCATCCCTATGTGTGGAAGATCCTGTCGATATGTTTGCGCCTTTGTTAAAAAAACTTTTTGGAAGCAAGAACGAGCGCGAGGTGAAACGCCTGCTCAAGGCGGTGCAGTCCGTCAATGCCTTCGAAGAGAAGATGGTCGCCCTCTCGGACGAACAGCTGCGCGCCAAGACCGCAGAGTTCAAAGAGCGCCTGGCCAAAGGCGAGACCCTCGACCAGTTGCTGCCGGAGGCCTTCGCCGTCGCGCGTGAGGCCGGTAAGCGGGTCATGGGCATGCGCCACTTCGATGTCCAGCTGATCGGCGGCATGGCCTTGCACGAAGGCACTATCGCAGAAATGCGTACCGGTGAAGGCAAGACCTTGGTCGCAACCCTGGGCGTGTACCTCAATGCACTGTCCGGCAAGGGCGTGCACGTGGTCACGGTCAACGACTACCTGGCCCGCCGTGACGCCAACTGGATGCGTCCGCTGTACGAATTCCTCGGCCTGACCGTCGGCGTTGTCACGCCGTTCCAGCCGCCGGAAGAAAAGCGCGCGGCCTATGCTGCCGACATCACCTACGGCACCAACAACGAATTCGGTTTCGACTACCTGCGCGACAACATGGCGTTCAGCATGGACGAGAAATTCCAGCGCGAGCTGAATTTCGCCGTGATCGACGAAGTCGACTCCATCCTCATCGACGAAGCGCGGACTCCGCTGATCATCTCCGGCCAGGCCGAAGACAGCTCCAAGCTGTACATCGAGATCAACAAGCTGATCCCGCGCCTCAAGCAGCACATCGAGGAAGTCGAAGGCGAAGTCACCCAGGAAGGTCACTTCAAGATCGACGAGAAGAGCCGCCAGGTCGAGCTCAACGAAGCCGGTCACCAGTTCATCGAAGAGATGCTGGCCCAGGTCGGCCTGCTGGCCGAGGGCGAGAGCCTCTACTCGGCGCATAACCTCGGTCTGCTGACCCACGTCTATGCTGGCCTGCGCGCGCACAAGCTGTTCCATCGCAACGTCGAGTACATCGTCCAGGACGGTCAGATCTTGCTGATCGACGAGCACACCGGTCGTACCATGCCGGGCCGCCGCCTGTCCGAAGGCCTGCACCAGGCCATCGAAGCGAAGGAAAACCTGAATATCCAGGCCGAAAGCCAGACCCTGGCTTCGACCACCTTCCAGAACTACTTCCGTCTGTACAGCAAGCTGTCCGGCATGACCGGTACCGCTGACACCGAAGCCTTCGAGTTCGCCCAGATCTATAACCTCAACGTTATGGTCATTCCGCCGAACAAGCCGCTGGCCCGTAAGGACTTCAACGATCTGGTCTACCTGACCGCCGACGAGAAGTACGCGGCGATCATTGCCGACATCAAGGAAAGCATGGCCCAGGGCCGTCCGGTGCTGGTCGGTACGGCCACCATCGAGACCTCCGAGCACATGTCCAACCTGCTCAAGCAGGAAGGCATCGATCACAAGGTACTGAACGCCAAGTACCACGAAAAAGAAGCCGAGATCATCGCCCAGGCCGGTCGCCCGGGTGCGCTGACCATCGCCACCAACATGGCCGGTCGTGGTACCGACATCCTCCTGGGCGGTAACTGGGAAGTGGAAGTCGCGGCCATGGACAACCCGACGCCTGAGCAGATCGCGCAGATCAAGGCCGACTGGCAGAAGCGTCACCAGCAGGTGATCGAATCCGGTGGCCTGCATGTGATCGCCTCCGAGCGTCACGAATCGCGCCGTATCGACAACCAGCTGCGTGGTCGTGCCGGTCGTCAGGGGGACCCGGGTTCCAGCCGTTTCTACCTGTCGCTGGAAGACAGCCTGATGCGCATCTTCGCCTCCGATCGGGTGAAGAACTTCATGAAGGCGCTGGGCATGCAGTCCGGCGAGGCCATCGAGCACCGCATGGTCACCAACGCCATCGAAAAAGCCCAGCGCAAGGTCGAAGGTCGTAACTTCGACATTCGTAAGCAATTGCTCGAATTCGACGACGTGGCCAACGAGCAACGTAAAGTCATCTACCACATGCGTAACAGCCTGCTGGCAGCCGACAACATTGGCGACACCATCGCCGACTTCCGTCAGGAAGTGCTCGACGCCACCGTCGCTCAGCACATCCCACCGCAATCGCTGCCTGAACAGTGGGACGTGGCCGGTCTGGAAGCGTCGCTGGCCAGTGACTTCGGCGTGAAACTGCCGATTCAGCAGTGGCTCGACGAAGACGATCACCTGTACGAAGAAACCCTGCGCGAGAAGCTCATGACCGAGCTGCTGGCGGCCTACAACGAGAAGGAAGAGCAGGCCAGCGCCGAAGCCCTGCGCACCTTCGAGAAGCAGATTCTGCTGCGTGTACTGGACGACCTGTGGAAAGACCACCTGTCGACCATGGATCACCTGCGTCACGGTATCCACCTGCGCGGCTACGCTCAGAAGAACCCGAAACAGGAATACAAGCGCGAGTCGTTCAACTTGTTCCAGGAACTCCTCGATTCGATCAAGCGCGACACCATTCGCGTGCTCTCGCACGTTCAGGTGCGCCGCGAAGATCCGGCCGAAGAAGAAGCCCGCCTGCGCCGCGAGGCCGAGGAGCTGGCTGCACGCATGCAGTTCCAGCACGCTGCAGCACCAGGTCTGGAGCAAGCCGAGGAGCAGGAGGAGGGCGCTGAAGTCGCCGTCGCCGCTGCCCCGGTGCGCAACGAGCAGAAGCTGGGCCGCAACGAACTGTGCTGGTGTGGTTCGGGCAAGAAGTTCAAGCACTGCCACGGCCAGATCAACTAACCTCATCTGCCCGGCAGTCCGCTGATTCACGAACACCACGCCGCGACCGGTCCCGTACCGTCGCGGCGTTGTTCCATCTCAAGCACCGGCCTTTTCGACCCGGTGTACTTTTTCTAGGAGCGCTTACATGGCTGTTGGTCTTGGTCCTTTGCCAACGTTGCACCCGGTTCCAGGTTTTGAACTCGGCATCGCCTCTGCGGGTATCAAGCGCCCGGGGCGCAAGGACGTGGTAGTCATGCGCTGTGCCGAAGGCTCCAGCGTCGCCGGTGTGTTCACCCTAAATGCCTTTTGCGCAGCGCCGGTGATCCTCGCCAAGCAGCGCGTGCAAGGCACCGTGCGCTACCTGCTGACCAACACCGGCAATGCCAACGCCGGTACCGGCGCGCCGGGCCTGGCCGCCGCCGAGCGCACCTGCGCCAGGCTGGCCGAGCTGACCGGTGTCGATGCCAGTGCCGTACTGCCATTCTCCACCGGTGTCATCGGCGAGCCGCTGCCCGTGGAGAAAATCGAAGGCGCCCTGCAGGCCGCCCTGGATGACCTGTCGGAAAACAACTGGGCTGCCGCCGCTACCGGCATCATGACCACCGACACCCTGCCCAAGGGTGCCAGCCGTCAGTTCCAGCATGAAGGTGTGACCATCACCGTCACCGGTATCAGCAAGGGCGCCGGGATGATCCGTCCGAACATGGCGACCATGCTCGGTTACATCGCCACTGACGCCAAGGTCGCGCCGCAGGTGCTCAAGGACCTGATGCTCGACGGCGCCAACAAGTCGTTCAACCGCATCACTATCGACGGCGATACCTCGACCAACGATTGCTGCATGCTGATCGCCACCGGCAAGGCGGCTGTCGCCGAAGTCACCGAGGCCCGTGGGCCACTGTTCGAAGCACTGAAAAAAGCGGTGTTCGAGGTGTGCATGGAAGTGGCGCAGGCCATCGTGCGTGACGGCGAAGGCGCGACCAAATTCGTTACCGTTGAAGTCAACGGCGGCGGCAACCATCAGGAATGCCTGGATGTCGGTTACGCCGTGGCGCACTCGCCATTGATCAAGACCGCGCTGTTCGCCTCCGACCCGAACTGGGGCCGCATCCTCGCTGCTGTTGGCCGTGCCGGTGTGCCTGAGCTGGACGTCAGCCTGATCGACGTGTACCTGGGGGATGTCTGCATCGCCAGCAAAGGCGGCCGCAGCGCCACCTACACCGAGGCTCAGGGCGCGGCGGTGATGGCCGAAGAGGAAATCACCATCCGTATCGAGCTGGGCCGTGGCCAGTGCAGCGAAACGATCTGGACCACCGATCTGTCCCACGAGTACGTGAAGATCAACGCCGAATACCGTACCTGACTTCATCGCGGGGCAAGCCCGCTCCCACAGTACCGGTGGGAGCGGGCTTGCCCCGCGACAGTCCCCCTGATGGAGCCGAACCATGAGTTACCACCTGATCATCGGCGACAAGCTGTACTCCTCCTGGTCGCTGCGCGGTGCCCTGGCCCTTGAACTGGCCGGTGCCACCTATGATGAAACCCTGATCAAGCTCAACCAGCCCGACACCCGTGCGCGGCTGCTGGAATACTCGCCGACAGCGAAAGTGCCACTGCTCAAATGCGAGCACGGCATCATCGCCGACTCCCTGGCGATTGCCGAATACCTGGCCGAGCGTCACCCAGAGGCCAACCTGTGGCCGACCGACGTCGCCGCCCGTGCCCAGGCGCGCTCTGCCTGCGCACAAATGCACAGTGGCTTCTTCGCCCTGCGCGGCAATATGCCGTTCGACCTGTCGCGTGATGAAGCGCTGGAGACCATGCCGCTGGATGTGCAGGTCGATATCGACCGCATCGTCGCCCTGTGGTCCGAGTGCCGTCTGGCTGCCAAGGAAGCCGGTCCGTTCCTGTTCGGCACGCCGAGCCTGGCGGATGCGTTCTTCGCCCCGGTCGCGGTGCGTCTGCGTACCTACCGCGTGGAAGTGCCTGCTGAGGCGGCAGCCTATATCGAGACCATCTACCAGTGGCCAGCCTTCCAGGCCTGGCAAAAGGCTGGTCTGGCGGAGCGTGAAGGGTGAAGCGCATACATGTAGCCGCTGCGGTCATTCGTGGCGCTGACGGCCGTATCCTGATTGCCCGGCGCGCCGATAGCCAGCATCAGGGCGGTCTGTGGGAGTTCCCGGGCGGCAAGGTCGAGGACGGCGAGGCGGTGGAAATCGCCCTGGCCCGTGAGCTGAACGAAGAGCTGGGCATTACCGTCACGGCCGCGCGGCCGTTGATCAAGATCCACCACGACTATCCGGACAAGCAGGTGCTGCTGGATGTCTGGGAAGTCAGTGGTTTTACCGGCGAGCCCCATGGTGCCGAAGGCCAGCCGCTGGCCTGGGTGACGGCCCGTGAACTGCCGCAGTATGACTTCCCCGAGGCCAATCGGCCGATCGTCGCTGCGGCACGCTTGCCGGGAGAATACCTGATTACCCCGGAAGGCCTGGAAGTCCCGCAGATGTTGCGCGGCATTCAAAAGGCCATTGCCGGCGGGATCAAACTGGTGCAACTTCGCGCGCCGAACATGTACGACCCCAAGTACCGGGACGTGGCGGTGGACGCTGCAGGCCTGTGCGCTGGCAAGGCACAGCTGATGCTCAAGGGGCCGCTGGAATGGCTGGGTGATTTCCCCTCTGCGGGCTGGCACCTGACCTCGGAACAACTGCGCAAGTACGCCAGCAAAGGTCGGCCGTTCCCGACGCAGCGCTGGTTGGCTGCCTCGTGCCATAGCGCTGAAGAACTGGCCCTGGCCGAGCAGATGGGGGTGGATTTTGTCACCTTGTCGCCGGTGCAGGCGACGCAGACCCATCCTGAGGCTCAGCCGCTTGGCTGGGAGCAGGCGCAGCAGTTGATCGAAGGCTTCAGCAAGCCGGTGTATCTGCTGGGTGGCGTGGGTGCTGCCGAGCGTGAGAAAGCCTGGCAGCATGGCGCTCAGGGTGTGGCGGGGATTCGGGCGTTCTGGCCTGAGGTCTGAATCCATCGCGGGGCAAGCCCGCTCCCACCGAAAAAACACA
>NZ_JANHLE010000056.1 GCF_028682475.1 Pseudomonas putida | reverse complement strand
CTAACTCATTGAATCTCAAGGAGTTTTCCGTTCCGACTGCGCCGGAAGTGGGGCGAATTATAGAGCGTTTGAATCGAGCGTCAAGCTTTAATTTGGAATAGCCTATATAAAAGAATAATGTGCACTATATTGCTCATTTTTCCGGCTTTGCGCATCATAAGCCACAGACATCGGCCTCGTGCGCCTGACCTATCTATAAGGAACACCTCTCCACAATGAACGCCCAACCCCGCAGCCTGGCCGCCACGCTGTTCCCCATTGGCCTGCTGCTAATCGCCATGGCTTCGATTCAATCTGGTGCTTCATTGGCCAAGAGCATGTTCCCTGTGGTTGGCGCGCAAGGCACCACCACCCTGCGGCTGATCTTCGCCAGCGTCATCATGCTGTTGTTGCTGCGCCCCTGGCGTGCAAGTCTGAGCGCCAGCACCCTGCGTACAGTCATCATTTACGGCATGGCGCTCGGCGGCATGAACCTCCTCTTCTATATGTCCTTGCGCACCGTGCCACTGGGTATTGCCGTAGCCCTGGAATTCACCGGCCCGCTTGCAGTGGCCCTGTATGCCTCGCGGCGAGCGGTGGACTTCTTCTGGATCGGCCTGGCTGTGGTGGGGTTATTGTTGCTGATCCCCATTGGCCAAACCGGCGGCGGAATCGACCTGATCGGCGCTGGTTATGCACTGGGTGCCGGCGTATGTTGGGCCCTGTACATCCTTTATGGTCAAAAGGCAGGTGCCGAAAACGGCATTCAGACGGCGGCGCTAGGCGTAATGATTGCCGCCTTGTTTGTAGCGCCCATCGGCATCGCCCATGCGGGCAGCGCCTTGCTCAACCCGGCGCTACTGCCGATCGCTCTTGGCGTCGCGATACTCTCAACCGCCCTGCCCTACAGCCTGGAGATGGTCGCGCTCACACGTATGCCTACCCGAACCTTTGGCACGCTGATGAGCATCGAACCTGCTTTTGGCGCGCTCTCGGGATTACTGTTTCTCGGGGAAGTCCTGAGTGTTGCGCAATGGCTGGCCATCGGGGCAATCATTGCCGCATCGGTGGGGGCAACACTGTCAATGCGCAAGGAAAGCCCGGCCCTGATTGCAGCCGACTGATTTGAGAAATATTTGCATTTAAATCAGAACTGGTCATTGTGCCGCGCATCTACGATCTTTAAGCTGTCATGGAACGTCAATCTTGGTGTTATCTAATTGACAAGACAGGGACGCAAAAAGCATCAGGAATAAGCGACAGACATAGACCCGGTCGACAGATCCGGCACGTATTAAGGACGGGAATGAAACGAATTTTGCTCATCCTGGCCATGTTGGCCATTGCCGGATGCGCGGCGACTGCGAAAACTGAAGTCAAGCGCGGCAAGAAAGGCCTGCATATCAGTTGCTCAGGCCTCTCGTCATCCTGGGACAAGTGCTATAGCAAAGCGACCACGGCCTGCGGCGAAAAAGGCTACAAGGTGATTGCCCGCTCTGGCGACGACGACGCGGAGTCTGGTGACTTCCTTTTCGGACTCAACCCGGCGGGATACACCAGTCGCAGCATGATCGTAATCTGCAAATAAAGAACATTCAGCACAAAGGGCAGCCAGATGGCTGCCCTTTGTGCTTACAAGCGATACCCTCAGGATCAGAGCGCTTGAGTGCGGTCGTGCAACCATTGCAGCGCTGCCCCATCGAGCAGTGGTGCAAGACGCCCTCGCACCTGTTGATGGTAGCCATTGAGCCAACTACGCTCCTGTTCGCTCAACTGCTCCACCACCAGGCAGCGAGTGTCGATCGGGCACAGCGTCAGGGTTTCGAACTCAAGGAAGTCACCGAAGTCACTGCGCCCCACTTCACGGTTGAAAACCAGATTCTCGATTCGCACCCCCCACTGCCCTGGACGATAGGTGCCTGGTTCGATTGAGGTAATCATCCCGGCCTGCATCGCTGTCTGCGGTGCCGTTGCCGCCTGGTAGGCAATGACCTGTGGCCCTTCATGCACATTCATGAAGTAACCGACACCATGCCCGGTACCATGGCCATAATCGACCTGATCAGCCCAGATCGGCGCCCGGGCGATAGCATCAAGCAACGGTGAAAGAATGCCTCGCGGAAACCGTGCACGTGACAGTGCAATCACGCCCTTGAGCACCCGGGTACAGTCCTGCTTCTGCGCAAGGCTTGGTGTGCCCACTGGCACCATACGGGTGATATCCGTGGTACCGCCCAGATACTGCCCTCCCGAGTCAATCAGCAGCAAACCATTGCCTTCGATACGTGCATGGGAGGCTTCCGTCGCGCGGTAGTGCGGCATGGCACCGTTGGCATTGAAAGCGGCAATGGTCGAAAAGCTCAACGACACAAAGCCGGGGCGACGGGCACGGGCAGCACTGAGCTGCTCATCGATGGTCAGCTCGGTAACCGACTCTCGCCCCAGCGCGGCCTCGAGCCAGGCAAAGAACTCGCATAACGCTGCACCATCCTGCTCCATGGCATTGTGGATGTGGGTCAGGTCCTGCGTACTTTTCTGCGATTTGGCCAGGGTCGTGGGGTTGATACCTTCGACCAAACGTACTTCAGTCGACAAACTGTCAATCAATCCCTGGGTAACCCGCACCGGATCGATCAGCAGGCTATCGCCGCCCGGAACTGCGGCCAATGCCGCATGGATAGCCGTGTAGTCGCGCACTTCAATGCCATCGGCCTCGAGCACTTGGCGCAGCGATGCATCCAGCTTGCTGAGCGCAACAAAGAGGATCGCTTTGTCCTGGCCGATCAGTGCGAAAGAGACGAACACCGGATTGTAGGAGACGTCGCTGCCACGCAAGTTGAACAACCAGGCGATATCGTCAAGGGTGGCAATGAAGTGCCAGTCGGCGTCACGCTCGTGTAGCGTCTGGCGCAGTTGACCAAGTTTTTCGGCGCGACTCACCGTCGCTTCAGGCGGCAGGTGCTGGTACACCCGGTTGCCTGGCAAGGCTGGACGATCCTTCCAAACCTGGGCAAGCAGGTCGTTCTTTGTGAGCAGGCGTGCATTGCGGGCCGTGAGGCGCTCCGCCAGCTGACGTGCCGAAGCCAGCGCCATGACCGCACCATCGACCGCCACCGCTCCGCCCTCGGGTACTTGTTCGGCCAGCCAGTCCAGCGGCCCCGGCTTGCCCGGCTGCAACTTCATCAACTGAATACTGCTACCGGCCAGCTCTTTCTCGGCCTGCTCCCAATATCGGCTATCAGCCCACAGGCCTGCGAAATCTGGTGTAACGATCAAAGTACCTACCGAGCCCTGAAAGCCGGACAACCATTGCCGGCCTTGCCAGTACTCCGGCAGGTATTCGGAAAGATGCGGATCAGCCGACGGCACCAGCAGGGCGTCGACCTCCTCCCGATTCATCACCTGGCGAATCGCTGCCAGGCGTGCGTTCACCGCTCCCTGCGTTGAAGACTGAGTGTTCATGCTGACTCCTGCTACCACGGCATCCGTTGTTATAGCCGCAGATAATGGATCAGGCTTCAATCCCCGGCAACCGCCCAGAAAGGTTGCGACTGTAACGAGGCTTTGATGGCCGCCGCAGCCCGATCGACGTCTTGCTCCCGGGTATAGCGGCCAAGGCTCAAGCGCATGGTCTGGCGCGCAAACTGCGGTGTGAGCCCCAATGCCAGCAACACATGCGAGGGCTTATCGCTCGATGAGTTGCAGGCTGAGGTAGAAGAGAACGCCAGACTATCGGCAAGCGTCGCAAAGTGCGGACTCTCGCCTTTGAAGGTCAGGCTCAAGGTATGGGCAATGCGCTGCACAGGACTACCGTTGATCTCAAGTCCGGGGATTTCACCAAGCTGTTCAAGCAAGCGCCGATGCAACCGACCAATTCGCAGCACTTCCTCAGCCTGCAGATCACCCGCCAAAGCAAAAGCTGCCCCCATACCGACAATCTGATGGGTGGCCAGCGTTCCTGAACGCAAGCCGCCCTCATGTCCGCCACCATGGATTTGCGCTTGAAGCAACGGCCGGGCACGCTCGCCGACATACAAGGCACCGATCCCCTTGGGCCCGTAGACCTTATGGGCGGAGAACGACATCAGGTCTACAGGCCACTGCCTCAAGTCGATATGGACCTTGCCTACCCCCTGAGCAGCATCCACATGCAGCAACGCCCCATGTTGACGAACAAGCTGGCCGATTGCAGCGATATCATTGAGGGTGCCCAGCTCATTGTTGACCAGCATCAGTGAGACCAGCACGGTGTCATCGCGCAGCGCGTCACGTACAGCCTCAGCGCTGATCAGCCCCTGGGCATCAGGGGCCAGACGCGTCACGGCAAAACCTGCCTGCTCCAGTTGAAAAACGCTATCGAGCACAGCCTTGTGTTCAATCTGACTGGTGATGATATGGCCTGCCCGGTACCCCTGGGCAACGCCTTTGAGCGCAAGGTTGTTGGACTCGGTAGCCCCCGAAGTCCAGACAATCTGCCCGGCGTCTGCACCGACCAGCGTGGCAACCTGGACACGCGCCTGCTCCACAGCCACGCGCGCGTGCTGGCCATAGCGGTGCGACCCGGATGCCGGATTGCCAAAGTTGCCCGAGGCACCAAGGCACTCGACCATCACCTGGATGACTCGCTCGTCGACAGGTGTCGTGGCGGCGTAGTCGAAATACAACGGCAAGCTGTTCATTGCTGCAGGCTCTCTGGTTGTCCATGCCTAGTAAAGAAGACGCTGCTTTCATATGCGCAGGCAAGCATTGACTCTATAGTGCCTCACACTCAATTAGAATAATAAATTATCAATAATCATATTTATATAACCACAAATCCATTTCTCTTCAGTTCTAGTGAACTTCCGAGCGCTCAGGCCTTCACAACATTACAGTCCTTGCATGGGGAATCACCCCATGCAAGGAGGACCTGACGCCGCCGAGGAACTCGTCCATGCCCCGTTCGACCGACCACAAGCAAGGCGTCGTGCTGCTCGATACCCGCCAGCACACCCCCGAACACGAACACAGCGTGCACCTGAAGCTTGCCGAACGTCTGGCGCAGTTGCTCGATACACAGGTGGTTGTGCCAACCCGGCCCCCAACCGCCTACGACAACTTCTATTACCTACCCACCGAAACTCTGATCGATCCTGCTCGTTATCAGGAGATCGGCATTGCCTCGACCCAAGACCTGTTCGGTGGTGTGGTAGCCAGGCCCTACATGGCCACCAAAGCCATCTCCCATCCTCTGCCTGCCAATGCCCATTATCCGCTTGGCTGGACCGATGACTTTGCTCGTCAGGCCAGTGATGCCTTGCTCCGTGGCTACACGGCATTCAGCCTGAAGGATGCCACGCATGCAGCCGCACTGTTGTTGCGTGACGGCCCATTGCGGATCAAACCGGTTCGCGCCACGGCAGGCAGAGGGCAAACCGTGGTGACATCGATGACAGAGGTCGAACAAGCGCTTGCCGGCCTTGATGAGAAAGAGCTGGCGCTCTGGGGGCTTACCCTGGAAGAGAACCTCACCCAGGTGCAGACCTTCAGTGTCGGTCAGGCGCTGGTGGCCGGCATCCTGTGCAGCTACTACGGCACCCAGCAATTGACTCGCGACCATAGCGGCGAAGAAATCTACGGCGGCTCGGACCTGGTGCTGGTACGCGGTGACTACGACATTTTGCTGCAACTCGGGCTTGAAGACGCTCTGCGCCTGGCCATCACTCAGGCCAGAACCTATGAGCAGTCGGCGCTGCAGAACTTTCCCGGCTTTATCGCTTCACGCCGCAACTATGACGTCGCCCGAGGTCTGAACGGCGAGGGTAAACCACGCAGCGGCGTGCTTGAGCAATCCTGGCGTATTGGGGGTGCCAGCAGCGCTGAAATCCTGGCCTTGCAAGCATTTGCCGCAGACCCTGCACTGACACGTCTGCGCGCCTCTACCCATGAAGCCTTTGGCACACCCGACCTGCCCGCCGATGCGACCATTTTCTATCAGGGGGACGACAGTGAACTCGGAAGAATCTGCAAATATGCACGGTTGCGCGACTATGACCATCCATAGCGAGCCCATCGAGATCCACGTCGATGACGAGACGATCGCCGCGACCATCGTCAGCCCCGGCGACAAGGTGCCGGGCATGCTCTTCGTTCACGGCTGGGGCGGCAGTCAGCAGCGCGACCTGGCCCGCGCCAAGCAGATCACCGGCCTGGGCTGTGTGTGCATGACCTTCGACTTGCGCGGCCATGAAAAAACCGAGAGCCAGCGCCTGCGGGTCACCCGTGAGCAGAACCTGGCAGATCTGCTGGCAGCCTATGATCGGCTGGTCGGGCACCCCGCCGTCGACACCCGCGCCATTGCCGTGATCGGCAGCAGTTACGGGGGATACCTGGCGACCCTGTTGACCGCCTTGCGACCGGTGAAGTGGCTGGCCCTGAGAGTTCCGGCGCTGTACTGGGACGATGACTGGACAATGCCCAAGCACGGCCTTGACCGCCAACGCTTGAACGACTACCGCCGGCGGCCGCTGGGGCCCGCCGATAATCGCGCCCTGGGGGCATGCGCCGAATTCGCCGGTGACGTGCTGCTGGTCGAGTCGGAGCAGGACGATTATGTCCCGCACAGCACCCTGATGAGTTACCGCTCAGCGTTCGTCAGCGCCCATTCCCTGACCCATCGAATCGTTGACGGCGCAGATCATGCGCTGTCCAGCGACCGCAGCCAGAAAGCCTACAGCTCGATTCTCGGCGCCTGGGTCAGCGAGATGGTCATCGGTGCCCGCCTGGACCACTACCCTCACCACTCGCCCTGGTATTCCTGAGCTACCGGCAGTTGGCAATGCAGCCCCTCCGTCGCGCTGCGTGACAAGCTGCTCAAGGTCTGAAAGGCGGCGAAGTTCACACCTTTGGCCTGATGCTGCTGAATCAATTGCAGGAAAGGTTCCTGTGCAAAGCTGCTCGCCGCCGCTTCCCATGCGCTGCGCGACTGCCATTGCAGGTATTGCAGTACACGGCTGCCATCAACACTGGCCTGGATGCTTGCACCAAGCAAGCCCGGATGGCGTAGCACCAGCGCTTCACTTCGCTCGTTCAGCGCTTGGGCCAGAGCATGCTGACGCACTGGCATCACCTCGAATTCGATCATCTGGATAAAGCACAAGCTGCGCTCTGAAACCATCATCGGCATTTTCTCCCTGCCATTGAACTTGCGACGCGACGGCAGGCAGGGTAAAACCTCTAGTTAACTCAAGGTCAAGAGATTTATTACCATGCCTCAACCTTGCACCGCCGAGAAGATCATGACCGTCGGCCAGCTGGCTGCCCGCAGCGGGGTTGCGGTCACCGCCCTGCACTTCTACGAAAGCAAGGGCCTGATCCACAGCACCCGCAGCAGCGGCAACCAACGGCGCTACCCCCGCGAAACCCTGCGCCGGGTGGCGGTGATCAAGATGGCGCAGCGTCTGGGTATCCCGCTGGCGACCATTCATGCGGCATTACAGACGCTACCCGTGGGGCGTGCGCCGAGCGTCGCGGACTGGCAACGGTTGTCCGAGCAATGGCGCCAGGACCTGACCCGGCGTATCGACAAATTGCTGGTGCTGCGCGACCAGCTCGATGGCTGCATTGGCTGCGGCTGCATGTCGCTGCAGAGTTGTCCGTTGCGCAATTGTGATGACCAGCTGAGTGAGCACGGACCGGGCCCACAGCTACTGGAGCCCGGACCGGAAGCGGCCGATTAGCCCCGGCATGGCAGGATCAGCCGATACGATCTGCCACACGACGCCGATAATCACTGGGCGCAAGCCCGGTGACCTTGTGGAAGACCTTGCGAAAGGCGCCGGGGTCTTGATACCCGACGCCCCAGGCGATCTGGTCGATGCTACGGTTGGTGAACTCCAGCATCCGGCAAGCGCGCCCCACCCGCACCTGCTGGCAATACTCAGTCGGCTTGAGGCCCGTGGCACTGCGGAAACGACGCAAAAAGGTACGCGACTCCAACCCTGCGCAATCAGCCATGACTTTCAGGTTAACGTCCCGCGCACCGCTGCTTTGCAACCAGTGCTGAACCTTGAGCACCGCTTCGTCGCCATGATCCAGGCGCGGACTGAAAACACTGCCGGGGGCGCTGCCACTGACGCGCTCTACCGCAAGGAAACGCGCAGTCTCGGCAGCCAGGATTTCGCCCAGGTAACGCTCAACCAGCTTCAACCCCAGGTCAGTCCAGGCCATCAATCCGGCGGAAGTAATGATGTCACCGTCATCGAGCAATGGCAGGTTGGCCTCGACTTTTATCGCCGGAAAGCGCTCAGCCAGCGATTGCGCGAAATTCCAGTGCGTCGTGGCTGGCCGCCCATCGAGCAGGCCGCTGGCGGCGATGAAAAACACACCGACACACACCGACACCAGCAAGGCGCCATCGCGATGCCACTGGCACAGGTTCTGACGATAGCGTTCGAGCAGCTCCGAGGACGGCGCCTGAGTCAGGCTCGGCGGAATGATCATTGCCCGCAGCCGATGGTGGTCACCTGGATGACTATCAAACACTACAGTCAGCTGCTGATCGGCGGTTTCGCTCCAATGACTGATTCGTAGCTGCGGGCGGTCCAGCGCCCCCAGCTCATGACGCAGGCGATTGGCGATAGCGAACAGATCGGTTAACCCATGCACTGCTGCCGCCTGCGCACCAGGGTAGACCAACAGACCGATTTCCAGCGCGTCGCCGCTTTTTGTCATTGTCAGTTTTTCCCGCCAATTTGTCGTTCGCGCCAATCTGCAAGCGTAGCGCTCCAGCCTATAACTATCACCAGGCCACCACCACTCACCCATAGAGACTTTTGAAATGAGCAAGCACGCCCTGATCATCATCGACATTCAGAATGATTACTTCCCAGGCGGCAAATGGACCCTGGATGGCGCCGATCGTGCCGCCGACAATGCCGCCAGGATTCTTGCCGCTACCCGGGCCAAAGGCGACCTGGTCGTCCATGTGCGCCATGAGTTCGAATCTGCTGATGCACCCTTTTTCACCCCGGGGTCAGAAGGTGCGCAAATCCACCCCAAGGTTGCCGCGCTGGCAAATGAGCCCGTCGTGCTCAAGCATAAAGTCAATTCGTTCCTGAACACTGGGCTCAAGGCACTGCTTGACAAGCACAACATCGAAGCGGTAACGGTGATCGGCAGCATGAGTCATATGTGCATCGACGGTTTCACCCGTGCCGCCGCCGACTTCGGCTATGCCGTCACGGTAATCCATGATGCCTGCGCCTCCCGCGACCTGGAATTCAACGGTGTGACCGTGCCTGCCGCCCAGGTGCATGCTGCCTACATGGCTTCGCTGGCGTTCGCCTATGCCCAGGTGTTTGCCACGGAGGACTATCTGACCGGCAATATTCGCTGAATGTATCGCAATGTATCGCGAGGCAAGCC
>NZ_JANHLE010000055.1 GCF_028682475.1 Pseudomonas putida | reverse complement strand
CACACTGCCAGAGGACAAACCTCAATAAAGTATGGCGATATGCCAATGCCAGAATATTTACACGCCTCAGTGCTGCGACTTGTGGTCCAGCGCGGCATAGAAGTTGGCGCTTTGTTGCAGGTATTTCTGGGTGTAGCTGAGGGTGGAGGATTTACGCTCGCTGATTTCCACCTGCGCGTGAGCAGGCAGGGCAACCGAAGCAGAAATGGCAGAAGCGGCGATGACTGGGAAGAGATTGAAGTTCATGGCGCTGACCTCGAAGTCTGTGGTTTGAAGTGGCCGTTGCAGGCCGTGGTCCAAACTTACGCCGCTGGCGCGGCGCACAGAAATTCATTGCAGCAGTAGCGATTATCAAGGCGGTTGATAGTCAGTCGATGAACTTGAGGTCCGATGGCGCGTCCTGAGGCAGCTTCTGCAGCGTCTCACCGAGCATGCCGCTGCGTGGATCGCGGCGGATCACCACGATCTCGTTGCTTTTCTGGTTGGCCACCAGCAGGAACTTGCCAGACGGATCGATGGTGAACTCCCGCGGATGATCACCCTCGACACTGCGGCGCTGCACCTGCATCAACTTGCCGCTGTCTTCATCCACAGCAAACACCAGCAACTCGTTGGCCGTACCGCGGTTGCTGACATACAGAAAACGCCCGTCAGCCGACAGGTGCAAGGCGCCTGCGGCCTTGGCCGAAGCGTCGTTCTGCTCGGTCAGCGGCAGGCGCTGAAGCTCCTCCAGCTTGCCGTCCTGATGGGCGAAGACCACCACTTGCGCGCTCATCTCCAGGGTCAGGTAGGCCTGCTTGCCATCGCTGCTGAACAGCAGATGCCGCGGCCCGCTCCCGGGTGGCAGATCGACAGCCGCCGGATCCGCCGGACTCAGCGGATGCTTGGGACTGGCGCCGTCATAGCGATAGATGAACACCTTGTCGGCGCCCAGATCGCTGGCAAACACGTAGTGCCCGTCGGGCGAAGACACTACCGAATGCACATGTGGACCCGCCTGGCGCTGCGGGTTGGCGCCGCTGGCCTTGTGCTGGTCCTGCTGCACCGAAGCCGCCAGCTTGCCGTCCTTGGCCACCGGCAACACGCTGAGGCTGCCACCGGGGGTCGGCTGGACACCGTAGTTGGCCACGAACAGGTAGCGCTGGTCATGGCTGAGGCTGGCGTGGGTCGGCTCGTCGCCGGCACTACTGACCTGGTTGAGGGCTTTGAGGCTGCCGTCTTTGGCACTGACGGAAAAACTGCTGGCCTGGCCGTTACCCGCCCCGTTCTCGTTGACCGCGAACAGCAGGCGATTGTCGACCGACAGGGTCAGCCAGGAAGGGTTTTCACTCTTGAGTACCTGCAACGGCTTGGCGTCGATCTGGCCGCTGTCACTGTTGAACGCGTAACGGTAGAGCCCTTCGCTGGCGCCATCGGTGTAACTGCCCACCAGCAACTGCGAGCCGTGGGCGGTAGCAAACACGCTCATGGCACTAGCGATCAGCAGGGTCTTCAGCTGGCGTTTCATCGTCATCCTCGTCCGGGGCGCGAAAGGCACTCATACAGACTAGTCGATGCTCGGCGCTGTCGGCAGCGATCAGCCAATCCCCACCGTCTGCACGGGCGGCGGCGATCTGCTCGGGCGTGAAAGACCACTTCTTCAGGGCCCGGCCGTCCATGCACTCGATGTGCAGACCGGTGTCGTCGAAGGTGAAGTCGAAGGCGTGCAGGCCGTCGATCAGGAGCATGTCGCAGGACTGCAGGACTTGGGAAAGGGTTGTCATCTGGAAGGTATCGTCAGGCAAAGAACGCATGATACCTGAAAGCATCGCGGGGCAAGCCCGCTCCCACCGGCTGAACCTCATAGCCTGGTGGGAGCGGGCTTGCCCCGCGATTAGCATCTATCAATGGGCGAAAATCGAACCTCCCGCCTTACCGACCATTTTCTCCGGCTTGATCAGGAACCGCGCCAGTGCTGGCAACAGCCACAGGGCGCCGAACATGTTCCACAACAGCATGAAGGTCAGCATCAGGCCCATGTCCGCCTGGAACTTGATCGCCGAGAAGATCCAGGTGCAGACACCGATGGCCAGGCACAGACCGGTGAACAGTACTGCTTTACCGGTGGACTTGAGGGTCTGGTAGTAGGCCTCCTGCAACGGCAACCCGGCACGCAGGAAGCTTTCCAGACGGCTGTAGATGTAGATACCGTAGTCGACACCGATACCGACACCCAGCGCCACCACCGGCAAGGTCGCAACCTTGACGCCGATGCCCATGAACGCCATCAACGCGTTACCCAGCACCGAGGTCAGTACCAGCGGCAACACAATGCACAGGGTCGCGGCAAAGGAGCGGAAGGTGATCATGCACATCACCGCCACACAGATGTACACCAGGATCAGGATGGTCAGCTCGGCCGACTTGATCACTTCGTTGGTGGCCGCCTCGATACCGGCGTTACCCGCCGCGAGGAGGAACTCCAGGCCTTCCTTGTTGTGGGTATCAGCAAACTCCTGCACCGCTTTGACCGCACGATCGAGGGTCTCGGCCTTGTGGTCGTTGAGGAACACCAGCACCGGCGCCAGCGAGCAGTCGGCGTTGTACAGGCCGTCGGCGCGGGAGATCGAGCTGTTGAGCACATCCGGGTTACGCGACAGGCTTTCCCATTTCAGGTTGCCTTCGTTCATGCCCTTGATCATCTGCTTGGACACAGTGACCAGGGAAATCGCCGACTGCACGCCCGGGGTGTTCTCCATCTTCCACATCAGCTCGTCGATCGGCGCCATGGTCGAGTAGATCGAGCAGCCCTCGGTCGGGGTCTTGACCATCACCACCAGCACGTCGGAACTGGTCGAGTAGTTGTTGATGATGAAGCTGTTGTCCTTGTTGTAGCGCGAATCCGGACGCAGTTCCGGCGCGCCCTGGTCGAGGTCGCCGATCTTCAGGTTCTGGCTGTACCAGAGGCCGCCACTGAAGGCCAACAAGGCCAGAACGATGGACACCGGCGCAACTTTGGCGCTGGCAAAATTCGACAGCAAGCGCCAGAACGGATGCTCGCGGGTCGCGTCTTTCTTGCTGCGCGCGATGGCCTTCTTGCTGATGCCGACATAGGAAATCGCTACCGGCAACAGGATCAGGTTGGTGAACACGATCACCGCCACGCCGATCGAAGCGCCGATGGCCAGCTCGCGGATCACCCCGATGTCGATGATCAGCAAGGTGATGAAGCCCACGGCGTCAGCCAGAATCGCAATCATCCCCGGCAGGAACAACTGGCGGAAGGTACGCCGGGCAGCGGTCAGGGCGTTCTCGGCCTCGCTCGATTGCAGGGCGATACCGTTGATCTTCTGCACGCCGTGGGAGATACCGATGGCGAAGATCAGGAACGGCACCAGCATCGAATACGGATCGAGCCCGAAGCCTACCGCGTGCATCAGCCCCAGTTGCCAGACTACCGCCACCAGGGTGGTGATCAGCACGGCGATGGTGCTGCGGATACACCAGGTGAACCAGTACAGCAGGATCCAGGTGATCACCAGGGCGATACCGAAGAACATTGCCACCATGACCAGGCCGTCGATCAGGTCACCGACTTTCTTGGCAAAGCCAACGATGTGCACCTTCACATGGGGGTTCTGCGCCTGGAACTTGTCGCGGATCTTTTCTTCCAGCTGATGGGAGAACTGCTGGTAGTCGAGCTTGATCAGCTTGCTCTGGTCCTGTGGATCCGGGTAGGACTCCAGCAGCGGCACATCAATGATGCTCGACTTGAAGTTATTGCCCACCAGCCGCCCGACCTGCCCGGATTTGAGCACGTTGTTGCGCAGTTGATCGAGGCTGTCGGCCGAACCGTCGTAGGTATTGGGAATGACTTCGCCGCCGGCAAAGCCCTCTTCGGTGACCTCGGTCCAGCGCACGCTGGGGCTCCACAGCGACTTGAGCCCGGAGCGGTCGACACCGGGAATGTAGAAGACCTCGTCGTGAATCTGGCGCAAGGTCTCCATGTAGTCCTTGCTGAAGATATCGCCATCGGTGGCTTCTACCGAGATGCGCACGGTATTGCCGAGGTTGGCCAGGTCGTTGCGGTGTTCGAGCATCTTCTCGATGAAGGGGTGCTCGAGCGGAATCATCTTCTCGAAGCTGGTCGAAGGACGGATCTGCGTGGCCTGCCAGAACAGGAACACACTGACCAGCAGGCAGATGAGGATCACCACCGGACGATTGTTGAAAATCAGGCGTTCAAGCAGCGTCGCCTTGTCCTGATGGTGTTGCTGCTGATTCATGTTGAACTGCTCCTGCTGGCTCATGGCTGCACTCCTTCGGCACCCTGGGCCGAGGCCAGGTGCACACCGCCCTGACCGACCAGCACCAGGCCTTCACCGTTTCTGCCGCTGACACCCGCCAGGGCGATGCGATCGGCGCGGTTGTAAACGCTGAACGTCTGGCCGTCGTCGCTGCTGCGCAGGACGCTGCCGCCATTGCCGACCAACACCAGGCTGCCATCTTCGAGAAGCGTAGCGCTTGCCAGGCCGAATTCGAGGGCGCCGCGGGCGGCTTTCAATTCGATCTGCTGCCAGCTGTCGCCGAAATCCGTGGAGCGGTAGAGGTTGCCGCGCAATCCATACGCCAGCAGTGTGCGTGGCTGGGCAGTGCCGATTACACCGAACAGCGAACCCTGGTAAGGGCCTTCGAGCTTCTCCCAGGTCTGGCCGTCGTCGCTGGAGCGGAACATGCTGCCCTGCTCGCCGACGATGAACAGGCCGGCGTCCTTCACTTGCGCAATGCCGTTGAGGTGGAGCTGGTCTTCGTTATCCAGGCGATCGGCAACGTCGCTCCACTGTTTGCCACCGTCGGTGGTTTCCAGCAATGCACCGTAGGCGCCCACGGCAAAGCCGTGCCCGGCGTCCTTGAACCAGACATCCAGCAGCGGCGCTTCGCGCTTGAGGTCTTCGAATTGCTTGGTCCAGGTCACGCCACCATCAGTGCTGACGAGAATCTGTGCGTCATGACCGACCGCCCAGCCGTGCTTGTCATCGACAAAATACACCGCCGTGAGCAATTGCCGGGTCGGCACCTTGGATTGGGTCCAGGACTTGCCCTGGTCATCGGAGAAGAGAATATGACCGCGATCGCCAACGGCGACCAGTCGTGCACCTGCACGGGTCACGTCGAGCAACAGGCTTTTTTCGGCTTTGGCCGATTCGGTGGAGTAAACCTGCGCTTCGGAGGCTGCCGCCTCGACCGTGCTGGCCCACAGCCCCATTGCCAATACCAGCACTGCGCTGGCGGCCAATACCCCTGGTCGTGCGCGCGCTGCGCAACCGGGACCTGCCATGTACGGCTCGGTCATAGATCTGTCCCCCGATTATTGTTATTTGGGTCAATCTATTTGCAGGTGCTGGGAGAAACCGTGTTCCAGAGCCCCGCAAAAGCTGAAAGCCATCCTATCGGGGTTTGCGAAGGGCTGACAACGAACGGGACGTTATCTTTTGTTAAGCGGGAAAAATCATCGCGGGGCAAGCCCGCTCCCACAGGTTCAGCTACACCGGTGGGAGCGGGCTTGCCCCGCGATCAGACCGTCAGGCCAGGCTCTTGCTCACGACTTCGTACACATCGCTGGACAGCGAACCCGATGCCAGAATGCGCTCCAGCTCGGCCTTCATCAGCGCCTGACGCGCCGCATCGTACTTGCGCCAGCGGGTCAGCGGTGCCAGCTGACGCGAGGCGATCTGCGGGTTGAGGGCGTTGAGCTCGATCACCAGATCGGCCAGGAAGCGATAGCCGGAGCCATCGGCTGCATGGAAGTTGACCAGGTTCTGCCCGGCGAAAGCACCGATCAAGGCACGCACCTTGTTCGGGTTCTTCAGGGTGAACGCCGGGTGCTGCATCAGCGCCTTGACCCGCGCCAGGCCACCCGGCAGGGTGCTGGCCGCCTGGACGCTGAACCATTGGTCCATGACCAGCGGGTTGTCTTTGAAGTTTTCCGCGAAGACTTCCAGCGCCTTGCCCCGCTCGGCCTCGAACGGCGAGTTGACCAGCACGGCCAGCGCGGTAAGACGCTCGGTCATGTTGTCACAGGCATCGAACTGCTCCTGGGTCGCGACCAGCACCGCAGGCTTGCCACTGAGCATCAGGTACGACAGGGCGATGTTCTGCAGGCTGCGCCGAGCGAAATGCTCGGCCGCGGCGACGTACTCGGTCGTGCGCGACAGGTCACGGTTAGCCTGGTAGCGCGCATACAGGGCGTCGAACAGCTGATCGGCGATCTGCTTGCGGGCGAACTCACGGGCCGCGTGGATGGCATCGACATCCGCCACTTCGCTGATTTCGGTGAGGTAGGCTTCGCTTGGCAGCGAGAGCATCTCGGCGACCATGGCCTGGTCCAGCTGCTCGTTGGCCAGTACTGTGCCCAACGCCGTGACCAGACGCTGGTCGAGCACCAGCGCACTGCCCTGCTGATGCTGGGCGATCAGTTCCTGCAGCACCTGCACCGACAATTGCTGGCCGGCTTCCCAACGGTTGAAGCCGTCGCTGTCATGCTGCATGAGGAACATCAGTTGGTCGCGATCGTAAGGGAAGCTCAGCTTCACCGGCGCACTGAAGCCGCGCAACAGCGACGGCAGCGGCTTGGCGGCGACGTCGACGAAGGTGAAGGTGAAGGTCTGTTCAGCTTCAGTCACCGACAATACGCGCGAGGTGCCAGCAGCCGCCGCTTCACCTTGCAGACGCAGGGCGATGTCGTTGCCCTGGGCATCGAGCAGGCCGAGTTCGACCGGGATCACGAACGGCTTTTTCTCGACCTTGTCCGGGGTTGCCGGGTAGCTCTGGCGGAAGGTCAGGCTGTAGGTCTGCGCAGCGCTGTCGTAAGACTCGCTGACCGCCAGACGCGGGGTACCGGCCTGGCTGTACCAGCGCTTGAACTGGGTCAGGTCGACGCCGTTGGCGTCTTCCATGGCCTTGATGAAGTCATCGCAGGTCACCGCCTGACCGTCATGCCGTTCAAAGTACAGGTCGCTGCCTTTGCGGAAACCTTCAGCCCCCAGCAAGGTACGCACCATGCGCACCACTTCCGAGCCCTTCTCGTAGACGGTCAGGGTGTAGAAGTTGGAAATCTCGATAAAGCTGTCCGGGCGCACGGCGTGGGCCATGGGGCCGGCGTCTTCGGCGAACTGGTGGGTACGCAGATAGGCCACGTCCTCGATGCGCTTGACCGTGCGCGAGTTCATGTCGGCACTGAATTCCGAATCGCGGAACACGGTGAAGCCTTCCTTGAGCGACAGCTGGAACCAGTCGCGGCAGGTCACGCGGTTGCCCGACCAGTTGTGGAAGTATTCGTGCGCGACCACCGCCTCGACCCGCTGGTGCGCGGCGTCGGTCGCGGTTTCGGCGCGGGCCAGTACACAGCTGGAGTTGAAGATGTTCAGGCCCTTGTTTTCCATGGCGCCCATGTTGAAGTCGTTGACCGCGACAATCATGAAGATGTCCAGGTCGTACTCGCGACCATACACCTCTTCGTCCCAGCGCATGGACTTCTTCAGGCTGGTCATGGCGTGCTGGCATTTGTCGATGTTTTCCGGCTCGACATAGATACGCAGGGTCACGTCACGGCCCGACTGACGGGTGAACTTGTCTTCGACACACCACAGGTCACCGGCGACCAGGGCAAACAGGTAGGCCGGTTTCATGAACGGGTCTTCCCAGGTCGCCCAGTGCCGGCCATCGTCCTGCGGCCCGCTGCCGACCGGGTTGCCGTTGGACAGCAGTACCGGATAGCGATGCTGTTCGGCGATCACCGTGGTGGTGAACTTGCTCATCACATCCGGGCGGTCGAGGTAGTAGGTGATCTTGCGGAAACCTTCGGCCTCGCACTGGGTGCAGAACATGCTGCCGGACTTGTACAGGCCTTCCAGCGCGGTGTTGCTTTCCGGGTGGATCTTCACGCTGGTGTCGAGGGTGAAGGTCGCCGCCTTGGGCTGCACGCTCAGGTGGCTGCCATCGAGCTGGTAGTCGTCAGCGCTCAGGGCCTGGTCGTCCAGCGCAACGCTGAGCAGCTCCAGCTGCTGGCCATCGAGTACCAGCGGCGGCAGACCGGCGCCACGGGCGGGGTTGCGGCGCATGACCAGCTGCGCGTGGACCAGGCTGTGGTCCTCGAACAGTTCGAAGGTCAGGTGCGTCTCGTCGATCAGGTACTCGGGCGCCTGATAGTCCTTGAGGTAGATCACTTGCGGCTGTTCGGTACGCATGTGGCGGTCCTTTTTACTGATGCACGGCGAGCTGGTACGCCGTGTACTTGCGAATATTGATCACACCGGTGTCGAAGATCAGGTACTGGCCCTTGATGCCCAGCAGCGTGCCTTCAGCCACCGGGTTCTTGTCCAGGTTGAAGCTGACGATCTTGCTTGGATAGGCCTCGACCGGGTAGCGGATTTCCACGACTTCGGCATCGCTCAGCGGCTGAATGGCCTGCAGGCCGAAGCGCGTCTGCAAGGCACTGAAGCCCTCGGCACAACTGTCGAACAGCTGATCGCGCACCGCCAGCAGGTCGACCGCCTCGGCATCGCCCTTGAGCAGCGCCCGCCAGTTGGTACGGTCGGCCACCTGGCTGCGGAACAGGTCTTCGACCAGCCCCGACTGCTGGCGGGTGGCGACCCGCACGATCGGCAACGCCTGGCTGGCGCCCTGGTCGAGCCAGCGGGTGGGCAGCTGGCTGGCGCGGGTGATGCCGACCTTGATGCCCGAGGAGTTAGCCAGGTAGACCACATGATCGGTCATGCAGAACTGCTCGCCCCAGGAGGGTTCGCGGCAGGTGCCCTGGTCGTAGTGGCATTTTTCCGGAGCCATGATGCACACGTCGCACTGCGCCAGCTTGGTCATGCACGGGTAGCAGTAACCCTGGCTGAAGCTGGTCTTGGTCTTGCGACCGCAGTGAGTGCAATGGATGGCACCGAGGTATTCCAGGCGCAGGGTCTTGCCGATCAAGGGGTTGACCGGTACTTCCTGCTCGCCCAGGCGAAAAGCGTACTGCACCACAGGCGCGTCGAGACGTGCCGACATTTTACTGATGGAGCCGCGGCCAAGTTCGATCAATGGATCGCGTCCGACTTGAACAGGATGTTGGCGACCGGCGCCGACTTCGAGCTGCATTCTTGCGGGCCCATGTAACCGGTACGCTGCTCTTCCGGCAGGTTCTGCATCTCCCAGGCGATCACCGCCTGCAGCGACAGTTCTTTCTGCTCGGTGGTGAGCTTGCGCCCATCCGCCCATTTGCCCAGTTCCACAGCCAGTTTCAGGCTCTGGTAGATTTCCGGGGTGATGTTCTCGATCATTTGCGCAAAAGTGGACATAGCGTCTCCCAAATCAAGCCGTAAGTTTACGCCGGGCCAGCGCCCCGCCCAAGAGCCCGCTGAGGCAACCGACCAACAACCCGCCGACGTGGGCGGCGTTGGCGATCTGGCCGAAGCCCAGCAGGCTGACCAGTCCGGACAGGCACAGCAGCAGCCAGACCAGCATCATCACCAGCACCCCGCGCGGCATTCGATACACCGGGTTGGGCGCCAGCCACTGGTACAGCCAGATGTGCCCGAGCAAGCCGTAGAGCACCCCCGACAGGCCGCCGAACAGGCTCGGCCCGCCGAACAGATATTGCGCGGCATTGGATACCAGGCTGAACAGCAGAGTCAGGCTGAGCAACGACCAGGGCCCCTGGCGCAGCTCGATACGCCGCCCCAGTTCCCAGTACCACAGGGCGTTCATGGCCAGGTGGAGGATGCCGAAGTGCACCAGCATCGGCGTGAACAGACGCCACCATTGGCCGTCGGCCAGGCTCGCGGCCAGCGGGGTGAAGTACAGGTAGTCGCCCTGTACGCGAAAATCGAGGAAGGTCAGCCAGCTCAGGGTGGCAAAGTTGTCACCAAGACCGGTCAGGCCGGCGACGATCAGGCACAGCAACAACACCACGGCCGTGGCCTTGCTGGCGCGCAACTGTTCGGCGAATCCCGGCCGTGCTGGCGGCTTCAGGGCGGCTTCGGCAGGCAGCTGGAAATCGGCATCGCCCTCGGGAAAGCGCTGGTACAGCTCGCGCACGTCCTCGGCGAGGTTTTCCGCCACCCACAGCACTTGATCGCCGCCCTCCTCGCTGACCCGGTGCGGCACCTGCAAACGCCGCAGCAAGCCGACAAAGCCGCTGAGGTCAGTGTTCAAAGGCATGCGTAACACCACCACTGCACTCATTGGCTGGCCTCCGGCCGGTCGACATCGACCCAGACGAACTTGCGCGGGTCGATTCGGGTTTCATCATCGAGACGGTAAGCGACCAGTTTGCCGTAGAGCACTGCGCTGTAATCCAGGCAGGCCAGGTTGGAACGGATCGGTGCCGGTTTGCCGCTGCGCCAGTAATGGCCGACGAACAGCATCGGCTCGTCTTCGCCGTAGCGCAGCAAGGCGTTCTTCTGCGTGTGGCTCAACGGCGTACTGGCAACCTTCTCGGGCAAGGCGTCGGGCTGGAAGACGATATCGCCGTAGGTCTGCGGGTCTTCTTCCCAGAACTTGGTGCGGAAGAAGGCGCGGGTCAGGCCGTCGCCGCCGGTCAGGGTCAGACCGTCCGGCAGGCGCATGTCGGTGCCCCGCAGCAAGCGGTTGCAGACCGTCGCGGCAAAACTGTCGGACACCCCTGAGGCCTGGATGAAATGCTCGTCGATGCAGCCGTCGGGATGTTGCTGGCGTAGCGCATCGATCAAGCGATGGTCCCAGCAGGCGTGAACCAGGCGAAAGCGCCCGGCATCGAGAAACAGCGGTAACTCGTAGAACCATTCGAGAAAATCATGCCAGTCACCCGGATGCTGCTCGAACTGGGTCAGGGTTTCGTAGATCAGCCTGCCGTGGCGCGGATTGTGTTCACGCACGAACTGCTTGCCCGTTTCGGGCAAGGCCGGGGTGTTCCAGCCCAGGGCGTTGTACTCATGATTGCCCATGATGCAGCGGGCCTGACCGGCATCGACCATGTCATGGACGATATGCAACGCCTCGCGAATCCGCGGGCCCCGGTCGATGATGTCGCCGAGGAACAGCGCCTGACGCTGGGCATGGCGCCAGACCCCGCCCTGGCGTTTGTAGCCGAGGGCATCGAGCAGGCGTTCGAGGGTGTGCGCACAGCCGTGCACGTCACCAATCAGGTCGTAACTACGGGCCGGATCGAGCATCACTCGCCTCCACCACCCAGGCGGCTGCCCCAACCGAGTTTGGTCCGGCAGACCTCGTAGTAATTGTGATCCAGAGGATGGATCAGGCGCAGCTTCTGCGGCTTCTTGTTCACCGTGATGGTGTCGCCGGGGGCGCAGGTGAAGTGGTTCTGGCCGTCACAGGAAATCTGCGGGTAGATCTGCAGGTCCTTGGACACCACGATCTTCAGCTCACTGTTGCCGTCGACCACAATCGGTCGCCCCGACAGGGTGTGCGGGTACATCGGCACAATGACGATGGCATCCAGTTTAGGGTGCATGATCGGCCCGCCCGCCGACAGCGCATAGGCGGTCGAGCCGGTCGGAGTGGCGACGATCAGGCCGTCGGCCTTCTGGCTACAGACAAACTGGCCATCGATGTAGATCTCGAACTCGATCATCCGCGTCGACTTGCCCGGGTGCAGCACCACATCGTTGAGCGCATCGCCCTGGCCGATGGCTTCGGCATGCCGACGCACTTCGGCCTGGAGCAGGAAGCGGTTTTCCACCAGGTAATGGCCGTCGAGTACTTCGGCGACTTTCACTTCCAGCTCGTCCGGGCGGATATCGGTGAGAAAGCCCAGGCTGCCGCGGTTGATCCCCAGCACCGGGGTGTTGTGCTTGGCCAGGGCGCGGGCGGCGCCAAGCAGGCTGCCATCACCGCCAACGACGATGACCAGGTCGCAGACCTCACCCAGCAGCTTGCGCGAAGAAGTCTGCAGGCCGTGACCGGGCAGGACTTCAGCGATGGTGTCTTCGAGGATGACGTGCAGATGCCGTTCCAGCAGGAATTTTTTCAGTCGGCGAATAGTATCGAGCACCTGCGAACTACCGAGGCGGCCGATGATACCGATATTGCGAAATTGCTCCATGGGGCTCCTGCTAGGCGCTACAGCGGGTAAAGAGGCGGGACTCGCCAAAGAGTCGATTATGGGCGAAAGCGCCGGGTAGCGGCAAACACTGGAGAAAATCGCCAAGGCCTGGGGCTTAGCGGCTATGCTCGCTGGATGAACCCTTTTCCCGGCCTGATCGACCTGCCCCGCCAGTTGCGCCAGCCTCAGGTGCGCGACCTGGCCTGGGTCATCCTCGCGCCGCCGATGCTGCGCGACACGCCCTGGCCCCAGCGTCATCCGCTGGCTGCCAGTGACTGGGTCGCGCATCCCGAACGGCTGCAGCAGTGGCTGTACGCCCTGGACAGGGACAGCCATGCGCTGGATCACTGGCTGGCGCAGACCGCAACCCGGCGCCTGGGCCTGTACTACGAACGTCTCTGGCAGTTTGCCTTGCAGCAGGTGCCAGGGGTCGAGTTGCTGGCCGCCAATTTACCAATCCGCAGCGGCGGCCACACCCTGGGTGAGCTGGATATTCTGCTGCGCGATGCTGAAGGCGTGCACCACCAGGAGCTGGCCATCAAGCTCTACCTGGGGCCACCGGACGGCGATGGCAAGGACCCGGCGCACTGGCTGGGCCCGGGCTGCCACGACCGCCTGGACCGCAAACTTGCGCACCTGGCCGATCATCAACTGCCGATTTCCGCCCGCGCAGAAAGCCGCGAGGCGTTGGCGGCACTGGATATCGAGCAGTTCAGTGCCCAACTCTGGCTTGCAGGCTATCTGTTTTATCCCTGGCCCGGCCATGCCGACTCGCCTGAGGGCTCACACCCCCAGCACTTGCGTGGACAGTGGTTGCATCAGCGGGATTGGCCAGCCTTCGTCGAACACCATCATGGCTGCTGGCAGCCATTGCCGCGCCAGGCCTGGCTGGCGCCGGCGCGCTGCGTGCCTGAAGAGCGTTGGCGCCAGGAGCGCTTCAGTGCCTGGCTGCTGGGGCTTGATCCGCTGGCACCGGCACAGCTGCTGGTGCGCTTGGTGGAAGGTCTCGATGGCGATTGGGAGGAAGTGCAGCGGGTGTTTCTGGTCTCTGACCTGTGGCCTGAGCTGCCAATCGCAGGGCACGTTCGCTTCCACCAGTAGGAGCGGGCTTGCCCCACAACTGCTACCAGCTCGACAGCCAAGAACAACGCGCCTCCCCAGACGCCTTACCGTACCTGGCGTTGCTGCCGTACTTCATACAGATCCTAAGTCACTCTCGCAGGTTGTCACTGCAGTGCAAGAAAACGAATATTCACACACCAACGTAGGAAGCTTCCTGCATCAATCCCTTTGCCACCTTGTTAGCGTGCGCTGAAATTTGAGCCGGCCCAGGCGATGACATGGGCATCGCGCTCTGCTGCCACTTTTCAGCTTAAGGACAAGCGCATGTTCGCACCGACCCTTGCTGCGCACTTCGCATTACTTTTCCCTTCTGTACCCCACTGTGCCGCCTGTCAAAAACTAGCGGAGTCGAACCCATGAGTCAGGCGTATTTGCTGCTCGATGGCGCCTTGATCGACAACCTGCCGAATCGCCTGTTCGAGCTTGCCGGCAGTACGGCGTATCAATTGCTGTATCAACAGACCGCGTACAGCGCCCTGTTAACGGTGAGCCCGGTGTTGCTGCCGGTCGTGGCGAACAGCCCGCTGGCGCATGCCTTTAGCCAAGAGTGGAGTACGACGGCGGGTATCTGGCTGGAATCCGAGGTCAATGAGGCGGCGGTAGTGCAACACCTGCGCAGCCTGATTCACGCCCGCTTCGAGGGCGATGCCAAGGCTTTTTTTCGCTATTACGACCCCCGTATCACGCCCTTGTGGCTGGCAGACCTGACGCCCCGGGAGCGTGATCGGTTGATGGGCCCGATCCGCCTGATCG
>NZ_JANHLE010000054.1 GCF_028682475.1 Pseudomonas putida | reverse complement strand
AAAACAGCCCTGTTCCTCAAAGTTGGAAAGCTTCTTGCAGAGGCAGCGCTGCGCGCGTCAGAAACGCGTCAAAGTTTTGCTTGAGCTAGACGAGGAATACCGGTGGACCGCTCTCAGTTAATCAGCAATGCCCGTAACAACCTGGCCGGGTTAGGCCGGGGGAATCTGGGTGTGCCGCTGTTGCTGCTGGTTATGCTGGCAATGATGATGTTGCCGATCCCGCCGTTTTTGCTCGACGTGTTCTTCACCTTCAACATCGCCTTGTCGATCGTGGTCCTGCTGGTCTGCGTCTACGCCCTGCGCCCCCTCGATTTCGCTGCGTTTCCGACCATCCTGCTGGTCGCAACCTTGCTGCGCCTGGCCCTGAACGTGGCCTCCACGCGGGTGGTGATGCTCCATGGCCAAGACGGTCATGACGCCGCCGGTAAAGTGATCCAGGCCTTCGGTGAGGTGGTGATCGGCGGCAACTACGTGGTCGGTATCGTGGTGTTCGCGATTCTGATGATCATCAACTTCGTGGTGGTAACCAAGGGTGCCGGGCGTATTTCCGAGGTGAGCGCACGTTTCACCCTCGATGCAATGCCGGGCAAGCAGATGGCCATCGACGCCGACCTCAACGCCGGGCTGATCGATCAGGCCCAGGCCAAGGCGCGGCGCTCTGAAGTGGCCCAGGAGGCCGAGTTCTACGGGTCGATGGACGGTGCCAGCAAGTTCGTGCGTGGCGACGCCATCGCCGGCCTGCTGATCCTCTTCATCAACCTGATCGGCGGCATGCTGGTCGGTATGTTCCAGCACGGCATGACCTTCGGCGATGCCGGTAAAGTCTATGCCTTGCTGACCATCGGTGACGGTTTGGTGGCGCAATTGCCATCACTGCTGTTGTCCACCGCTGCAGCCATCATGGTGACCCGTGCCTCCGGTTCCGAAGACATGGGTAACCAGATCAACCGCCAGATGTTCACTTCGCCGAAGGCGCTGGGGGTATCGGCGGGGATCATGGTCGTCATGGGCCTGGTGCCGGGCATGCCGCACTTCGCCTTCCTGAGTCTGGGCCTGGTGGCTGCTGGTGGTGCCTATTGGCTGTGGCGCAAGCAGAACCTGGTCAAGCTCAAAGCCCAGGAAGAAGTTCAGCGCCAGCAGGACCTGTTGCCCTCGCCGCAGCGCGCCATGGAAACCAAGGAGCTGGGCTGGGACGACGTCACGCCGATCGACATGATCGGCCTGGAAGTCGGCTATCGGCTGATTCCCCTGGTTGACCGCAATCAGGGTGGGCAGCTGCTGGCGCGGATCAAGGGAGTGCGCAAGAAGCTCTCCCAGGACCTGGGCTTTCTCATGCCCACGGTGCATATCCGCGACAACCTCGACCTGGCGCCCAGCGCCTATCGCCTGACCCTGATGGGGGTGATTCTGGCCGAAGCCGAGATCTATCCCGATCGCGAGCTGGCCATCAACCCCGGGCAGGTCTTCGGTACCCTTAACGGTATCGCCGCCCGCGACCCGGCGTTCGGCCTGGAAGCGGTGTGGATCGACGTCAATCAGCGCAGCCAGGCGCAATCGCTGGGCTACACCGTGGTGGATGCCAGCACCGTGGTGGCGACCCACCTGAACCAGATTCTGCACAAGCACTGCCACGAACTGATCGGTCACGAGGAAGTCCAACAACTGCTGCAGGTGTTGGCCAAGGCCTCGCCCAAGCTTGCCGAAGAGTTGGTGCCGGGCGTCATTTCGTTGTCGGGGCTGCTCAAGGTCCTGCAGGCGTTGCTTGCCGAGCAGGTGCCGGTGCGTGATATCCGCAGCATTGCCGAGGCGATCGCCAACAATGCGGTCAAGAGTCAAGATACCGCCGCGCTGGTGGCGGTGGTGCGCGTCGGATTGTGTCGCGCTATCGTGCAAAGCATTGTCGGCGTTGAGTCCGAGCTGCCTGTGATCACCCTTGAACCAAGGTTGGAACAGATTTTGCTCAATAGTCTGCAAAGGGCCGGGCAAGGTCAGGAAGACGGTGTTCTTCTTGAGCCGAGCATGGCTGAAAAGCTTCAGCGTTCGTTGATCGAGGCTGCCCAGCGTCAAGAGATGCAAGGGCAACCGGCGATCCTGCTGGTCGCAGGACCGGTACGGGCGATGCTGTCGCGCTTCGGTCGCCTGGCTGTACCGAATTTGCATGTTTTGGCGTATCAGGAAATACCTGACAACAAGCAAGTTACCATCGTTGCCACAGTAGGCCCCAACGGCTGAGGTAGTGGGTTATGCAAGTTAAGCGTTTTTTCGCCGCCGATATGCGTCAGGCCATGAAGCTGGTTCGCGATGAGCTGGGGGCTGATGCCGCCATCATCGGCAACCGACGGATTGCTGGCGGTGTCGAGCTGACGGCTGCGCTGGACTACAAGCTGTCCGCCCTGGCGCCACGGGTTCCGAATGTCGAGCTCGAAGATGAACTGCGCAAGACCCAGTCGCGCATCGTCACCGCCCAGGCCGAGCTCAGTAGCCGCAGCGAAAGCGAAGACGGCAACCGCCAGCTGTTTGCCGGCTTGCCGCTGACCGCCTCCGAGCCGCTGGTCGAGACGCCTGTGGAAGCGCCGGCCGCAGCGGTGGCCGCGGCTCCCGCGCCGGTTGACCCGCGCCTGTTCGATGCCATGCGCTCGGAGCTTAGCGGGCTGCGCGAGCTGCTCGAGGTTCAGCTCGGCTCGCTGGCCTGGAGTCAGTTGCAGGGTAATCAGCCGCAGCAGGCCAACCTCTGGCGTCGCCTGCAGCGCATCGGCCTGTCCGGGCCGCTGGCGCATGAACTGCTGGCGCAGATCGCCGGCATCGAAGAGCCTCGCCATGCCTGGCGCATGCTGCTCGCGCACCTGGCGCGGCGTATCGATGTGCCGGAAGTCGAACCGATCGAAGAGGGCGGGGTGATCGCCATGGTCGGACCGGCGGGCATGGGCAAGACCACCACCCTGGCCAAGCTGGCAGCGCGTTATGTGCTCAAGTACGGCGCGCAGAACCTGGCGCTGGTGAGCATGGACAGTTTCCGCATCGGCGCTCAAGAGCAGCTCAAGACCCTGGGGCGGATCCTCAATGTCTCGGTCACTCACGTCGATCCCGGCCAGTCCCTGGCCCAGGCGCTGGAGCCGTTGCTGCGCAAGCGCGTGGTGCTGATCGATACCGCAGGCTTGCAAGCCAGTGATCCGGCCCTGCGCATGCAGCTGGAAACCTTGGCGGGACGCGGAATTGCGTCTAAAAATTATCTGGTGCTGGCGACGACCAGCCAGAAACAGGTGCTCACTGCCGCCTATCACAGCTACAAACGCTGCGGGCTGGCCGGCTGCATCCTGACCAAGCTTGATGAAACGGCCAGCCTCGGCGAAGTCCTGAGCCTGGCCATCAGTCACGAATTGCCAGTGGCCTATCTTACCGATGGGCCGCGCATTCCTGACGATCTGCACCTGCCGCGCCGCCACCAGTTGGTCAGCCGCGCGGTGAGTGTGCAGATGCAGGACGAGCCCAGCGAAGAGGCCATGGCCGATATGTTCGCTGATCTCTACCACAGCCCCGGCAAGCGTGTTGGCTGAGGTGATTGTGAAGACGTTGCAAAGTATCTGCATTGATGGACTGCCAGGCATTTTTCAGGTGTTGAAAGCGCAGCCGGTCATGTGGCCTCGGTCTAAGCAAGACAAGGTAATGAACAAACATGGGTAGCATGCATCCCGTACAGGTGATCGCCGTGACTGGCGGCAAAGGTGGCGTCGGCAAGACCAATGTGTCGGTGAACCTGTCATTGGCGCTGGCAGAGCTTGGCCGTCGGGTCATGCTGCTGGATGCCGACCTGGGCCTGGCCAACGTCGACGTATTGCTCGGCCTGACGCCCAAGCGCACCCTGGCCGATGTGATCGAGGGTCGCTGCGAGCTGCGCGATGTGCTGCTGCAGGGGCCGGGTGGCGTGCGCATTGTGCCCGCCGCTTCCGGCACGCAGAGCATGGTGCACCTGGCACCTGCCCAGCATGCAGGTCTGATTCAGGCCTTCAGCGAGATCGGCGACAACCTCGATGTGCTGGTAATCGATACCGCTGCCGGTATTGGTGACTCGGTAGTCAGTTTCGTCCGCGCCGCCCAAGAGGTGCTGCTGGTGGTGTGCGACGAGCCGACCTCGATCACCGACGCCTACGCGCTGATCAAGCTGCTCAACCGCGATTACGGCATGAATCGTTTCCGCGTTCTGGCCAACATGGCGCAGAGCCCGCAGGAAGGGCGCAACCTGTTCGCCAAGTTGACCAAGGTCACTGATCGCTTCCTCGACGTCGCCCTACAATACGTCGGCGCGGTGCCTTACGACGAATGTGTGCGCAAGGCGGTGCAAAAGCAGCGAGCGGTGTATGAAGCCTTTCCGCGTTCCAAGTGCGCGCTGGCATTCAAAGCCATTGCCCAGAAAGTCGACACCTGGCCGCTGCCTGCCAACCCGCGTGGTCACCTGGAGTTTTTTGTCGAGCGCCTGGTGCAGCCGACGAGTGCGGGACCTGTGCTATGAACGCCAGCGGATACCGGATGTACAGCAACGCGTCTCGCGATGGCCAGTACGAGCTGATCGAGCGCTACGCGCCGTTGGTCAAGCGTATCGCCTATCACTTGCTGGCGCGTTTGCCGGCCAGTGTCCAGGTCGAGGATCTGATCCAGGCCGGGATGATCGGCCTGCTCGAAGTCAGTAACAAGTATGACGCGAGCAAGGGCGCCAGTTTCGAGACGTACGCCGGTATCCGCATCCGTGGGGCAATGCTTGACGAAGTACGTAAAGGGGACTGGGCACCGCGTTCGGTCCACCGTAATACCCGCATGGTCAGTGACGCGATTCGTGCAATTGAAGCAAAAACCGGTCGCGACGCTAAAGATCACGAGGTTGCTGCCGAACTTCAATTGAGTCTCGATGATTACTACGGGATTTTGAATGACACCCTGGGCAGCCGCCTGTTCAGTTTCGACGACCTGTTACAGGACGGCGAACATGAAGGCCTGCACGAGGATGGCGCCAGTGCCCAGCTCGAGCCTTCGCGCGATCTGGAGGACGAGCGTTTTCAGGCAGCCCTGGCCGATGCCATCGCCAACCTGCCTGAACGCGAGCGTCTGGTCCTGGCGCTGTACTACGACGAAGAGCTGAACCTCAAGGAAATCGGTGAGGTCCTGGGTGTCAGCGAGTCGCGCGTCAGCCAGTTGCACAGCCAGTGCGCGGCGCGTTTGCGTGGTCGCCTGGGGGAATGGCGGGCGCGTTGAACGCAGGTTCAATGCAGTCGCGAAATGTAGTGCCCGAATTGATTGAATGCGCGTTCAGCGCTGAGCGCGTTAAAGACTGCTTGGAGGTCTAATTGAACAAAGACATGAAAATCCTCATCGTCGACGACTTTTCGACGATGCGGCGGATCATCAAGAACCTGCTGCGTGACCTGGGCTTCACCAATACCCAGGAAGCTGACGACGGCAACACCGCGTTGCCGATGCTCGAAAGCGGTCATTTCGATTTTCTCGTGACCGACTGGAACATGCCGGGCATGTCCGGTATCGACCTGCTGCGCAAAGTGCGTGCCGACGAACGTCTCAAGCACCTGCCGGTGCTGATGGTGACTGCCGAAGCCAAGCGCGAGCAGATCATCGAAGCGGCCCAGGCCGGCGTCAATGGCTATGTGGTCAAGCCGTTCACTGCCCAGGTGCTGAAAGAAAAGATCGAGAAGATCTTCGAGCGCGTCAACAGCTAAGACACGCCACGGGGGCGCTATGGAGCAAACACATTCATCGTTGGACGGCTTCGAGTCGACACTGAAGAAGCATGCCCACGAACTGGTCGACAGTCTCGAGCGGGGCAAATTCGGCGACGCGGTGCAACTGATCCATCAGCTGAACCAGACCCGTGACCGTGGCCTGTACCAGGAAGTCGGCAAGCTTACGCGTGAGCTGCACAGTGCGATCGTCAGTTTCCAGATCGATCCGCAAATGCCGCAGGCCGAGGAAGTCTCGCAGATCACCGATGCGACCGAGCGCCTGTCCTATGTGGTCAAGCTGACCGAGGGCGCGGCGAACCGGACCATGGATCTGGTCGAGGAGAGCACCCCGGTCCTCCACGAGCTCAGTGACGAAGCCCGCGACCTGCGCGCCGACTGGCAGCGCTTCTTGCGCCGTGAAGTGGCCGCGCCGGAGTTTCGCGAGCTGATGCACCGCATCGACCGCTTCCTGGAGCGCAGCGAGGAAGGCAGCCGCAAGGTCGCCGGCCACCTCAACGACATTCTGCTGGCTCAGGACTATCAGGACCTGACCGGTCAGGTGATCAAACGTGTCACGGCACTGGTCACCGAAGTAGAAAGCAATCTGCTCAAGCTCGTGCTGATGGCCAGTCAAGTCGACCGTTTTGCCGGTATCGAACATGACCACCAGCAGCTACGTGCTGAAAAAGATCAAGAAAAACATCCGACTCGGGGTGAAGGTCCGCAGATTCATGCCGATAAACGTGAAGACGTTGTGTCCGGTCAGGACGATGTCGACGATCTGCTGTCCAGTCTGGGTTTTTAGGGAGCACGTTTAATGAGCTTCGGCGCCGATGAAGAAATCCTTCAGGATTTTCTGGTAGAAGCCGGCGAGATTCTTGAGCAACTGTCCGAGCAACTGGTCGAGCTGGAAAGCCGTCCGGATGATGCCGATCTGCTCAATGCGATCTTTCGCGGTTTTCACACTGTAAAAGGGGGCGCCGGCTTCCTCCAGCTCAACGAGCTGGTGGAGTGCTGCCACATCGCCGAAAACGTTTTCGACATCCTGCGCAAGGGTGAACGACGCGTCGATGCCGAGCTGATGGACGTGGTCCTGGAAGCCCTGGACACGGTCAACAGCATGTTCGGCCAGGTCCGTGAGCGCAGCGATATCACCCCGGCCACGCCTGAGCTGCTGGCGGCGCTGTCGCGTCTGGCTGAACCTGCCGGTGACGAGCCGGTCGCCGCACCTGAGCCGGTGCTGGAACAGGCGCCAGAAGCGCCCGCCGAAGCGGACATTACCGATACCGAATTCGAACAGCTGCTCGACTCGCTCAATGCAGTCAAGGCCGAGGCCGAAGCCCAGGTGCCAGCGCCGGCTGCTGCCAGCGACGAAATTACCGATGCCGAATTCGAGTCGTTGCTCGATCAGTTGCACGGCAAGGGCCAGTTTGCGCCCGACAGCGTCAGCGCACCGGCGCCGGTGGCGCAATCGACCCAGAGCAGCAGCGACGAAATCACCGATGATGAGTTCGAAGCGTTGCTGGACCAGTTGCATGGTAAAGGCAGCTTCGCCGTCGATGCTTTGCCGGGTGCGGTAGCGCCCGCTCCAGAGCCGGCCGCTGCGGCGTCGGGCGATCATATCTCCGAGCATGAGTTCGAAGCCTTGCTCGATGAGCTGCACGGCAAGGGCAAGTTTGCCCCGGACAGCGTTGCAACTACCGCTGCGCCCGCTGCTGCGGTTGCCGCCAAGCCTGCCGCAGCGCCAGCGCCTGCTGTCGCCAAACCAGCCCCCGCTGCCGCTGCTCCGGCCAAAGCCGCAGCACCCGCCCCGGCGCGCCAAACCGCGCCCGCTGGCGACAAGGCCGCCAGCGAGACGGAAACCACCGTGCGGGTCGATACCGCGCGCCTGGACGAGATCATGAACATGGTCGGCGAACTGGTGCTGGTGCGTAACCGCCTGGTACGCCTGGGCCTGAACAGCGGCGATGAAGCCATGTCCAAGGCGGTGTCGAACCTCGACGTGGTCACCGCCGATCTGCAGACCGCGGTGATGAAGACCCGCATGCAGCCGATCAAAAAGGTCTTCGGGCGCTTCCCGCGCCTGGTTCGTGACCTGGCCCGGCAGTTGAAGAAAGAGATCAACCTGGAGCTGGTCGGGGAAGAAACCGACCTCGACAAGAACCTCGTCGAGGCCTTGGCCGACCCGTTGGTGCACTTGGTGCGCAACGCCGTCGACCACGGCATCGAAACCCCGGAAGAGCGCGAAGAAGCGGGCAAGTCCCGCGGCGGCAAAGTGGTGCTGTCGGCCGAGCAGGAAGGCGATCACATCCTGTTGTCGATCTCCGATGACGGCAAGGGCATGGACGCCAACGTCCTGCGTGCCATTGCGGTCAAGCGCGGGGTGATGGACAAGGATGCCGCCGACCGCCTGAGCGACACCGAATGCTACAACCTGATTTTCGCCCCGGGTTTCTCGACCAAGACCGAGATCTCTGATGTATCTGGGCGTGGCGTGGGCATGGACGTGGTGAAAACCAAGATCTCCCAGCTCAACGGCTCGATCAATATCTACTCGACCAAGGGCCTGGGTTCGAAGATCGTCATCAAGGTGCCGCTGACCCTGGCGATCATGCCGACCCTGATGGTGATGCTTGGCAATCAGGCGTTCGCCTTCCCGCTGGTCAACGTCAACGAGATTTTCCACCTGGACCTGTCGCGCACCAACGTGGTCGACGGCCAGGAGGTGGTCATCGTGCGCGACAAAGCCTTGCCGCTGTTCTACCTCAAGCGCTGGCTGGTCAGTTCTGCCGCTCATGAAGAGCAACGCGAAGGGCACGTGGTGATCCTTTCTGTGGGCACCCAGCGGATCGGCTTTGTCGTCGATCAGTTGGTCGGCCAGGAAGAAGTGGTCATCAAACCGCTGGGCAAGATGCTCCAGGGCACGCCGGGCATGTCGGGCGCCACCATTACCGGTGACGGGCGCATCGCGCTGATCCTCGACGTTCCGAGCATGCTCAAGCGTTACGCCGCCCGGCGTATTTGATTCCGGTGGCGCGGCCCGCACGCCGCGCCCCCTAATGGAGTGTTTATGGCAGTCAAGGTCCTGGTGGTGGATGATTCCGGTTTCTTCCGCCGCCGAGTCTCGGAAATTCTTTCAGCGGACCCGACAATCCAGGTCGTCGGTACCGCGACCAACGGCAAGGAAGCGATCGACCAGGCACTGTCGCTCAAGCCCGATGTCATCACCATGGACTACGAAATGCCCATGATGGATGGCATCACCGCTGTACGTCACATCATGCAGCGCTGTCCGACCCCGGTGTTGATGTTCTCCTCGCTGACCCACGAAGGCGCGCGGGTGACCCTCGATGCCCTGGATGCCGGTGCCGTCGACTATCTGCCGAAAAACTTCGAAGACATCTCGCGCAACCCGGAGAAGGTCAAGCAACTGTTGTGTGAAAAGGTCCATACCATTTCCCGCAGTAACCGCCGTTCAATCAGCTATGCCAGCCCTGCACCTACGCAACCGGTTACGCATTCGCAGCCAAGCGTCAGTGGCCTGGGCAGCACTGCGCAGCCGCGTGCGGCAGCACCGGTGCGTGCGGCGGCATCTGCTGCCTCGCCGGCACCCAAGCGTAAGCCGTACAAGCTGGTGGCCATTGGCACCTCCACCGGTGGCCCGGTGGCGCTGCAGCGGGTTTTGACCCAACTGCCAGCCAATTTCCCGGCGCCGATCGTATTGATTCAGCATATGCCCGCAGCGTTCACCAAGGCATTTGCCGAGCGTCTCGACAAGCTGTGCAAGATCAGCGTCAAGGAAGCCGAAGACGGCGACATGCTGCGTCCCGGCCTGGCCCTGCTGGCCCCGGGGGGCAAGCAGATGATGATCGACGGCCGCGGTGCGGTGAAGATCCTGCCGGGCGACGAGCGCCTGAACTACAAGCCGTGTGTGGACATCACCTTCGGCTCGGCGGCCAAATCCTACGGCGACAAGGTGCTGTCGGTGGTCCTCACCGGCATGGGCGCCGATGGCCGTGAAGGGGCACGCCTGCTCAAGCAGGGCGGCAGCACGGTGTGGGCCCAGGATGAAGCCAGCTGCGTGATCTATGGCATGCCCATGGCCATCGTCAAGGCCAACCTGGCCGACGCGGTCTATAGCCTGGACGAGATCGGCAAGCACCTGGTCGAGGCGTGCGTCTGATGGATGTCTTGAGCCTTATCGGGATCATCCTGGCGTTCGTCGCGATTGTCGGTGGCAATTACCTCGAGGGTGGTCACCTCTCGGCGCTGATCAATGGCCCGGCGGCCTTGATCGTGCTCGGCGGTACCTTGGCTGCGGCGCTGCTGCAGTCACCCATGAGTGCCTTCAAGCGGGCGTTGCAGATCGTGCGCTGGATTCTTTTCCCGCCACGTATCGACCTGGCTGGCGGTATCGACCGGGTGGTCAACTGGAGCATGACCGCCCGCAAGGAAGGCCTGCTGGGCCTGGAAGGCGTAGCCGATGCCGAGCCCGATCCCTACGCACGCAAGGGCCTGCAATTGTTGGTAGACGGTGCTGAACCCGAAGCCATCCGCAGCATCCTTGAAGTGGACTTCTACACCCAGGAAAGCCGCGACATCCAGGCGGCCAAGGTGTTCGAGTGCATGGGCGGCTATGCGCCGACCATCGGTATCATCGGCGCGGTCATGGGCCTGATTCATGTCATGGGTAACCTCGCCGACCCTTCGCAACTGGGCAATGGTATTGCCGTCGCCTTCGTCGCCACCATCTACGGTGTGGCGAGTGCCAACCTGATCCTGCTGCCGATTGCCAACAAGCTCAAGGCGCTGGCCATGCGCCAGTCGCGCTACCGGGAAATGCTCCTGGAAGGCCTGCTGTCGATTGCCGAGGGCGAAAACCCGCGCTCGATCGAGCTGAAGCTTCAGGGCTTCATGGAGTAATACATGGCGCGCCGTCGACAACCTGAGGAACACGAAAACCACGAACGCTGGCTGGTGTCCTACGCGGACTTCATCACCTTGCTGTTCGCCTTTTTCGTGGTCATGTACTCGATTTCCTCGATCAACGAGGGCAAGTACAAGATCCTCTCCCAGGCCTTGATCGGGGTGTTCAACGATCCCGAAAAGAGCATGCGCCCGATCCCCATCGGTGATGAGCGGCCGCTGACCGTGAAACCGGCCGAGCCGCTGATCAAGGACAGTGACCAGGTCGATGCCGGTCTTGCGCAAACCAGCAGTGATCCGCTGAAGACCATCACCGATGACGTGCGCGACGCCTTTGGCGATTTGATCAAATCCGACCAGATGACCGTGCGCGGTAACGAACTGTGGGTCGAGATCGAGCTCAACTCCTCGCTGCTGTTTGGCAGTGGCGACGCGATGCCCAGCGATGTCGCGTTCAACATCATCGAAAAGGTGGCGAAAATCCTCAAGCCGTTCGCCAACCCGGTGCATGTCGAAGGCTTCACCGATGATTTGCCGATCCGCACCGCGCAATACCCGACCAACTGGGAGCTGTCCTCGGCACGCGCCGCCAGCATTGTCCGCCTGCTGGCCACGGAAGGCGTCAACCCGGCGCGCATGGCCTCGGTCGGCTACGGCGAGTTCCAGCCGATTGCCAGCAACGACAGCGCCGCAGGCCGCGCGCGCAACCGTCGGGTGGTGCTGGTGATTTCCCGCAATCTCGAAGTACGCCGCAGCCTGACCGGTACTGGCAGCGCCAACGCCACACCGGATGCGGCAATGAAGCGGGCTGGCACACAAACTGCACCGCCAGCGCTATCACCGACGGTGGGGGGCAATCGCGTCAATCCTCCGTCACCGACCCTATAACCGTTCCCGGCCGGGCAGATTGCCGTACCGGGAGGAAGCAACGCATGAGAGTCTGGGCAGTAGCCAATCAAAAAGGTGGTGTCGGAAAGACCACCACGTCCATCGCCCTGGCCGGCTTGCTGGCCGAGGCGGGCAAGCGCGTGGTCGTCGTCGACCTCGACCCCCACGGGTCGATGACCAGCTACTTCGGCCACAACCCGGATGCGCTGGAGCACAGCTGCTACGACTTGTTCCTGCACAAGGGGACGGTTCCCGAAGGCTTGCCCGGGCAATTGCTGCTGCCGACCAGTGACGAAAAAATATCCCTGCTGCCTTCCAGCACCGCGCTCGCGGTGCTCGAGCGCCAGTCGCCGGGCCAAAGCGGCCTGGGCCTGGTGATCGCCAAGTCTCTGGCGCAGCTGTGGCAGGATTTCGACTACGCCATCATCGACAGCCCGCCCTTGCTTGGCGTGCTGATGGTCAACGCGCTGGCGGCCAGCCAGCAACTGGTGATCCCGGTACAAACCGAATACCTGGCGGTCAAGGGCCTGGAGCGCATGGTCAGCACCCTGGCGATGGTCAACCGTTCGCGCAAGCAGGCCTTGCCCTACCACATCGTGCCGACCCTGTTCGACCGCCGCACCCAGGCCTCCATGGGCACCTTGCGGGTGCTGCGCGACGCCTACCCCGAGAACATCTGGCAAGGCTACATCCCGGTCGATACCCGCCTGCGTGATGCCAGCCGGGCCGGTCTGACGCCGTCGCAATTCGATGGCAAGAGCCGCGGGGTGGTGGCCTACCGGGCGCTGCTCAAGCACCTGCTGACGCACAACATCGCCCAGCAGGTGGCCTGATGAATCGCCCGCAACAGCTTGCTACCGGCCCGCAACTGGCGTTGCAGTCGTACCTTGACGGTTTGCTGCATGAGGCCACTGAAGTGCTTGAGCTGGCCGAACCATCGATTGAGATCGATGAGTTTCAGGCAGCGGTGCTTGAGGAGCAGGCACGTGATGCCCAGGTTGCACGGCTGCACAAGCCGGCCGTAGCCCCGGTAGCGCCTTTGCCTTTCGCCGAGCCTGCGCCGGTGGTGCTCCCGGCGGTCATGCCGGTTGTGGCGCCCGAGCCCGAGCCCGAACCGGTCAATGTCGAAGTCGCCGCCGACTTGCCTGCACCGGTCGAGCCTCTGGTGGAAGTCCACCTGCCTCCTGCGCCCAACCAGCCGGTACCGCCGGCCACGGTTGACGGCCGCCCGGCCTGGGCTGCCGAGCCGTTCGAATGCCTGTTGTTCGACGTCGCCGGGCTGACCCTGGCGGTGCCACTGGTGTGCCTGGGCTCGATCTATTCGCTGGCAGGTCACGAGCTGACGCCGCTGTTCGGCCAGCCCGACTGGTTCCTGGGCATTCTGCCGAGCCAGAGTGGCAACCTGAAGGTGCTGGATACGGCGCGTTGGGTCATGCCCGACCGCTACCGCGAAGACTTTCGCCAGGGCCTGCAGTATGTGATTTCGGTGCAGGGCTATGAATGGGGCCTGGCGGTGCATCAGGTCAGCCGCTCGCTGCGCCTGGACCCCAACGAGATCAAATGGCGCAGTCAGCGCGGTCAACGCCCGTGGTTGGCCGGTACCGTTATCGAACACATGTGCGCGTTGCTCGACGTTGCCGAACTGGCCGAGTTGATCGCCAGCGGCGCAGTCAAGCAACTGCACGCCAAGCCTAATTAATCGGTCGCGCCTGCGACCGCACTGAGCACTGCGCCGAAGGCGTATTTTGAGGGATAGGGGAATGAAAAAGTCGTCTGCACAAGGTTCCGAAGATCCGATCCTGCAGTGGGTAACCTTCAAGCTGGACAACGAGTCCTACGGCATCAATGTGATGCAGGTGCAGGAAGTCCTGCGTTACACCGAGATCGCCCCGGTCCCGGGTGCCCCGAGCTATGTGCTGGGCATCATCAACCTGCGTGGCAACGTGGTCACCGTGATCGATACCCGTCAGCGCTTCGGCCTGATGTCGAGTGAAATCACTGATAACAGCCGTATCGTTATCATCGAGGCCGACAAGCAAGTGGTCGGTATCCTGGTCGACAGCGTCGCTGAAGTGGTTTACCTGCGCCAGTCGGAAATCGAAACTGCGCCGAATGTTGGTAACGAAGAGTCGGCCAAGTTCATCCAGGGCGTGTGCAACAAGAACAACGAACTGCTGATCCTGGTCGAGCTGGACAAGATGATGACCGAGGAAGAGTGGTCCGAGCTGGAGAACATCTGAGTTGATCTTAGAGGTTGCAGTCATATTTCTGGCGTTGCTCTGGGCGCTGAGCCTGTGGTTTTTCCTCAACTACAGCAAGCGCCAGCGCGAGCTGGCTGTCCAGCAGGCCCAGGGGGATGCGCTGCGCGATCAGCGCATCAAGGACTTGGCCAAACGCCTGGACGACTACCAGAACGGCAGCGTGCGCATGGGCGAAGCCCTGCACGAATTGCGCGCGACTGTGGCGCCCTTGCCCGACAAGCTCCTGCAGCTGGAGCAGCGCGACCCCAACAGCCTGTCGTTCGCCCAGGCGGCGCGGCTGGTGGGGATGGGTGCCAGCGTTGACGAACTCACCCAGTCCTGCGGCCTGACCCAGGCTGAGGCGGAGCTGATGAGCAAGGTGCATCGCAGTTGACCCGGTGCGCGGGACTGTAGGAGCGGGCTTGCCCCGGTACAAACCGGGGACATCCTTTACATTTCAAACC
>NZ_JANHLE010000053.1 GCF_028682475.1 Pseudomonas putida | reverse complement strand
CAATTCCAGAACCCCTGTCTGCACTGCAGACAGGGGTTTTGTCTTTTCTGGCCTACAGCTTCAGTTCAGCAGATTGCGCACGTTGTTCATCGCGTCATCGGCAAAGCCCTGGAGAAACGCCTGAAACGCCGGCAGAGCATCATTACCACCAGTGTAAGGCTCAGCCTGAATGGTCCACGTGGCACGAGCGCGTCGTTCATCCAGTGCCTCGACCTGCATGGCCGCCCACAGATTGCCGATGTTAAGGCTGGTGTAGATCAGGCTCCAGGTCATGTACATGGCCTGCTCGTCGCGGGCATTGAGCTGCTCGATGACCACGTTGCCGTCCTTGAACAGCTTCTTGCGCACCGAGCGAACGCCGCTGCCGGTCATTTCAATGTGTGCAAGCGCCGGGATGAATACCGGGAAGCCGGCAAAGTTGCCGACGATGTTCCAGACGCTGGCAGCGTCCGCGGCGATCTCGACGCTGGCAACCACCTGGCAGCCGTGTGGGTTGTGGATCAGGGTATCGGGTTGAAGTACGTGCATGCTGTGGATCTCCTGCGTGGGTTGAAGAGGGTCAGATGAAACGGATGTCGCGCAGGTACTGGCAGCCGCGCTGCAGCAGTTCTGGCGTCTTGGCCGGATAGCGCGCGCCCATGCGCTCAACACCGAGACGGGCGTTGCTGTGCTGGATGTTGGAGATGTCGCCGATGTCCTCGCCGAAGCCGTCGAGGTAAAAGCCCAGTACATCGAACAACGCGTTGTTCCGATCGACTCGCCTTAGCTGGCTTTGCCACTGCGCCACACTCACCAGTTCAAAAGGGCGCTTGGGGTTGCGAAATGCCTCTACGTAGTCGCACCAGCCGAGGGGTTCCGGGTTGTGCAGGTTGAACACGGCGTGCCCGGCCTGGTAGCGGCTGCTGTGGAAGGCGATGAAACGTGCGAGGAAGTCCACCGGCATCAGGTCGAAGTTCAGCTCCAGCGCCGGCACCTGGCCCAGTTGCAGGGAACCCTTGAGCATCAACATCAGACGGTTGCGCTGCGGTTGGCAGACGCCGGTACGGCTGTTGAAGCTGATGTTCCCGGGACGATACAGGTTGACCCACACGCCCTCGGCACGAGCGCGCTGAAGTATGCGTTCGCCGACCCACTTGCTCAGGTTGTAACCGTTGCGTAGATAGATCGGCGGCGATTGCGCCGGCTCTTGTTCCAGTACCTGGCCATCGCTGTCGATGGCGCTGCAGGCCGACAAGGTCGAGATAAAGTTGAAGATCTTCTTGCGCCGGCCTTCGCACAGGCGCAGGCACTCGAACAGCGGTTCGATGTTGTCGGCAGCCAGGGTCTGGTAGTCGAGTACATGATTGACCTGCGCCGCGTTGTGCAGCAGCGCACCGTACTGGCTGTCGAGGTAGTGGTAATCGCTGTCGCTCAGGCCCAGTTGCGGCAGGCGCAGGTCAGCGTCGAATACCTTCACCCGACCCAGATCCAGAGCACCTAGACGGTTGTCCTCCAGGGCCTGCAGGAAGCGCTCATGGGCCGATTGCTGCTCAGTGCGCCGGACCAGGCAGGCCACTTCACTGGCCCCCCATTGCAGCAAGGCTTCGACCAGGTGCACACCGAGAAAGCTGTTGGCACCGGTGACGATCACCTTGTGCACATCGCCCAGTTGCGCGACTGGCCGGATGCTTAGTTGCAGATCTCGGCAGACATCGCGTTCGACCTGAGGATCGAGAGCATTGCTGATCGATGCCTCGGGGCTGACCAGCTGCGCAAGGCGTTGCAAGGTCGGCCTCTCGATAAAGCGGTTGATCGGGATACCGCAGCCGAACTGCTCGCGCACCGCCAGCAGCAGGCGGGACAACAGGATCGAATGACCACCCAGATTGAAAAAGCTGTCGTCGATGGCGATTTCCACCTCGGACAAGCCCAGCAGCTCGCTCCACAGGGCCCGCAGCCGTGTTTCTGTAGGGTTGCCCGGGTTCAGGCGCCGTTGCGGCTGTAGCCGCTCTTTGGGCAGCCCAAGCAGTGCCTGGCGATCTACCTTGCCGTTGGCGGTGTAGGGCATCTGCGTCAGCAACTGGTAGAAAACCGGACGCATGTAGTCGGGCAGGTGATGCTCGGCATACTCGCGCAAGGCGACTTCATTCGCCTCAGGCTCGGGCTGTGCGGCGAACACCTGTATTCGACGCTGATCATCGATGACAACCGCCAGCTGGCGGAATAACCCACTGCCGCGCAAGCAATGCTCGATCTCTTCCGGTTCGACGCGAAAGCCACGGATTTTCACCTGGTTGTCACGCCGGCCACACAGTTCGATGCCAGCATCGGTCCACTTGCCGATGTCGCCGGTGCGGTACAGACGCCGGTTGCTGCCGTCGGCCAATGTCAGTTGCACGAAGCGTTCGTCACTCAAGGCGGGGTTGTTCAGGTAGCCGAGGCCGACGCCGGGGCCGTCGATGTACAGTTCGCCGGGTTGTTGCTCGGCGACGGGTTGCAGCTCCTGATCAAGGATCAACACGCGGGTGTTGGCGATGGGACGCCCGAGGTTGCGCGGATTGTCGCCAGCCTGGAACACCCGGGTGGTAGCCAGCACCGTGGTTTCGGTCGGCCCGTAGATGTTGTGCAACTGACACTGGCCGGCCAGTCGGGCGATCACCGCCGGTTCGCAAACATCGCCACCGGTGATCAAGTGACTCAGGCCCAGAGGCTGGTCGAGTGGCAGGATGCTCAGCAATGCGGGCGGCAGAAAGGCATGGCTGACTTGCTGCTGGCGCATTAGCCTCAGCAGTTGCTGAGGGTCGCGTCGCTGGTCTTCACTGGGCACTACCAGCTCGGCACCGCACATCAATGTGGGCAGAATATCCAGCAGCGAGGCATCGAAGCCGATGGTCGAGAATTGCAGCACCCGACTGTGCGCCTGGAGCTGCACATGGGCGCTGTACCAGGCCTGGAAGTGACTGAGGTTGCGCTGGCTCAGCAGTACGCCCTTGGGCTGGCCTGAGGTGCCCGAGGTGTAGATCGCCGCGCAGGGAGCGTCCATGGCCGGGCGCTGAAGCATCAACGCCGCTGGCGAGCCTTCCACGGCGAACGGCAACCGCCGCACATTCAGCGTCGGCAGATCCGGGTCGTCAGCATCGATCTGGCCATCATGCAGCAGCGCGCTCGCCCCGGCGTCACGCAAGATATGCCGCAGGCGTTGCGCCGGTTGGCTTGGGTCCATTGGCAGGTACACCGCGGCGCAGCCAAGGACGGCGAGCAGGCTGGCATACAGCGCTGACGTTTTGCCCAGGCAGACACCAATCACGCTGTTGCTTTGTGGGTCAGCAAGGGCAGGCAGTATGTGTAACAGTTGCCGCTGAATGGCCGAAGCCTGAGCGTGCAACTGCCGGTAAGCAATGCGCTGGCCATCCAGGTTCAGTGCCGGTCTATGCCCATGCTGACGCAGACTGTGGTCCAGCTGCTCGATCAGCAAGATTTCGGCGTGGTGCAACAGCGCCGGGTCCGTGGTCTGGTTGAAGCGGTGAAACAACGCCAGTGGTTCCAGCCAGTCCAGGCTGTGCTCGTGGTCATGAGGCCCTGAATGGAGGGTCGGGGCCTGGTGCAAATGTTCAGGGTTACGGGCGAAGCGGCTGACTTGCAGGGCGACCAGCTCCTGCAGGGCGTCCATCGCTTGCAAGCGTAACTGCTGGCCGTTGCCCGCCGGATCGGCCGTCAGTGCCTGGCGTTCGATCAGGCGCCGGGTGGTTGCGCGGCCGGTCCAGCCCAGTAGTTCGAGCTGCGGCAGGTCATGATCGGGCAGCCGGGTGACACCCAGGCGCAGACTCAGCAGCGCGCACGAAGGCAGGTTGCACCAGGCTGCTGCATCAAGCTTCAGGCTGCCATCTTCGATGATCAGTTCAGGTTGTCCTGTGTGCAGTTGCAGCGCCTCGGCAGTGCTGGCCAGGGTCACGCCATGGCCATGCTGCTCAAGTGCTTGGCAGACGTTACTCAGCGCCGGACTGGTGCCGATCAACAGTATTTCCAGACGTCTCATGAATCCCTCCTTGGCGCGGGCAGGTAGTGCGCCAGTGCGCGTTGCACGCAAGGTGAATCGAGCAGGGCGCTGTTGTGTAGAAAGCCCAGGATGTTGCCCAGCAGCGGATGTTGGTGATTGATTGGGTAGGTCATGGCGAGCACTTCCTCACGTAGCGCCTGGTGTACCGAAGGGGCTACGGGCAGGTGATCGATCAGGGTGAAGTCGAAGGCTTTCTGGATCTCGTTGGTCAGGTACTGCTCGAGAAACACCGGGAGGATGTCGGCGATGCACTGGCGATCCGGCTCTGCGGCGCTTTGCCAGAAGATCCGTGTCAGATGCGCCCAGAACATCGAGTGCCGCCCTTCGTCGAGCAGGTGGTCGGCCATCAGCCCTTTGACCGAGGGCTTTACCGTGTCATCGCGGGCGAAGGCGGCAACGTCGTCGGTCAGGGTGTTTTCGGCAATGCCGACACAGATCAGCTCCAGGGCATCGCGCAGGTGGGCGGGTGCCAGGGCCAGTGCCGCCGGGATGGCGCGGCTGAGCTCGATTTGCGTGGGCAGGCTGATCGGCTCGATGCCGGTCAGGGCGATGGTCTGCTGCATGAAGTCCATCGCCACCAAGGCGTGGTAGTCCTCGTCGACCACCACGGTCATTGCGTCGTAGCGGCAGGCAAAGGGAAAGCGGATGGCGAAACGGTCCTTGGCGATTCGCCGGGCGGTGCGATCAACGATCTCGGTTTCGAAAATCACCACGTCGTTGATGAACTTGTAGAGGCTCTGCACCAGGGCCAGGTCGCGCAACTGCGGACATTCACGCAAAAAGCTCGCGGTCAGCACCAGCGGCTGGCGGCTGAGCGGGTAGATCAGGCGCTGATCATCTTCGACCATACGCCTGGGCCGCGTGCGGATGCTTGCCCGGTTCTCCCAGGTCTCGGCGAAGGACCGATAGTCAGCGGCGTTCATACGCTGACCTCGACCTGGGGCGTGCGCATCGACAGGCGCAGGTGATCCCACAGGGCAATACGGCTTTGCACCGCTGCGATGGCCGCCTGGTAAACCTGCTGCTCACGTTGCGGATCGTGCTGGACCAGGCGGGCGAGCAATTGCTCGGCGGCCGGGCCGTGGTCTTCGGCATCCACGTCGATATGCCGTTGCAGGTAGTAGCGGAAAGTCGGTGCCTGTTCGCCCGTGATACCCCAGTCATCGAGGATGCGCTGGAACATCCCCGGGATGACGCTTTCCCGCCCGTGCAGGAACGCTGCGGCAACGCTGTGCGCCGGAGCATTGAGGGCAATGTCGAGGGTATGGCAGACAAACTGCCGGGCGGCATCGCTGGCTTCGGCCTGTTGCAAGGCGCTGGCGTAGCCGATGCCTTCACGTTGCAGGCCGACGAAACGTTCGATGGCTCGGGTGCTGGCGCCCACTTCACGCATGGCGTCCAGGTACAGCTCGAAGTGGCTGTAGTGACCCTGACCGAGGCACTCATCAGACTCTTCACCCAGCACGATCTCATTGATCAGGCGTGCGGCTTGCGGATCTTGCGGGGGGAGCCAGGGCAGCTGAATGCAGGTCAGTTCCTGTTGCAGGCGCTTGGTCAGTGACATGAAGTCCCAGACGGCAAACACATGGGTTTCCATGAACCGTTGAAGTATCGGCAGTGAGTGGATCTCGGCAAAAATCGGATGATTGGCAAGTTGCTGTTTGTATTGCGCCAGGGTCGATTTAAAGGTGGTCATTATGTTCCCTCATCAGCACTTAGTGATTGGCGATAAAGCGTTTTTATCTATTTCGCGACGAGCGAGTGCCTCGATTGCAAAGTCGAAAAAATGCTTCAGGCTTTTTGTCAGGACCCGTGAAGGCTTGGGCTTATAGGGCGGTGCGAGCAAGTTGCGGCTCACGGGTGGCTGGCAATTAAAAAGTTAGAACAACTTTCAAGTTTGGCGCAATACATTTTGTGATTATATTTCCAGCTGAATATTTTTAAATATAAGTTGGTTGTATAAAACACTTCGCGAAGGTTTTATTGGCATGTAAGTGCTCCTTCCGACAATTAAAAGTCAGAATTAAAACTGCATGAGCGAATGCCTCGCTCGGAGCACTACTGGGGCAGGGCTAGTGGGATATGGGTTCGGTGGGCAGCTGATCGATATCGGTCCTTGCCCGGCGACTGGCTCCTTGTGCGGGTTTTCGACGAGCAGCCGACCTGGTCCGCCTGGAGGGCGATCAGCAGTCGCTGCGGAACTAGAGTGTGCCGAAAACGCGGACGCTGCCATGTCTGGCTGCAGGAGAGGGGGAAACACAGAAGGTCGGGGCGGCCATCACACCGGGATGATGGCCGCCCAAGCGTAGCTCAGAGGCTCGGGATCACTCTACCGGTCGACTGTTCAGGTAGGCTTTTATGGTTTTCGCTGCGGTGTTCAGGTGGCGCTCAAGCACCCTGATGGCGTCATCGACCGACTTGTCGTTGGCCGCATCGACCAGGGCGTTGTGGTCGTCCTGGGTGAGTTTGCCCAGGCCCATCGAGGACAGGTGAAAGCGCAGGAAGCGTTCTTCTTCGTTGAGCTCGGTTTCAATCAGGTGCAACAGCTTCTTGTTCGAAGCCTTGCTGTACAGACTCATGTGAAACAGACGGTTCAGGCGCCCGATTTCCGCATGCTGGGTTTCGTTTTCCAGCTGGCTGATGTAGCTGCGGGCGAGGGCGATATCATCGGCATCGAGCAGCGGGATCGACTGACGCAGTGCTTCGGATTCCAGAATCACGCGCAGCGCGTAGGTGTCCACGGCGTCTTCCCCGATCAGCGGTGCGACCACGGCGCCTTTGTGGGCCACTACCTGCAGCAGCGATTGCGCTTCAAGCTGGCGCAGCGCTTCGCGCACCGGCATGCGGCTGACCCCGAACAAGGTCGCCAGCTCTTGCTGGCGCAGGGCCCGACCGGGTGGCAGGCGGCCATCGAGGATGGCGCTGCGCAACCGCTCTTCAATCACACTACGAGCCAGGTGCGGCGGCACTTGCTCGCTGCCCAGTATTTCGCTCAAAGGTCTGGATTTTTCGGTCACGCTTTACCTTGTCCTTGCTGTCGAATGGCTTTGGTCATTGGATCCAATCACCCTAGTTAGCGCTGGAGCCCTTGTCAAACCGCGCTGGCGCGGCAGTAGTTGCTATCGTGAATGAAGTTTTTCTCCAAGGGAAGTCGAGCCGACGTACTGGGTTCGGGGGCTGCCGGCAGGCAGGCCGACTGATATTGCCGTGATAGTAAGATGCCATTGTCTTTTAATGGGCAAGGCCGCACCATCGGTGCTTTTCCACAGGTCTGCGCAGGTTTTCGCAGTGGCGATACGTTGGGCTGTTCACTTGACCATGCGTCGGCTGGGCCTTGCCGTGGTGCTCGGCTGCCTGCTGCTGGGCAGCCTGCAGGCTGATTGGGATTTTTCCCAGATCAGCCGGCGCGCACAGTCGCTCTACGGGCCGTTAGGCGCGGGCCAAGGCCGTATCGATGCCTGGCAGAACCTGCTGGCGACAGAAAAGCAGGGCAGCGAAACCGAGCAGCTCAAACGGGTCAATCTGTTCTTCAATCGCCAGTTGCGTTACGTCGAGGACATCGATCTGTGGCGTGAGGTCGATTACTGGGCAACGCCTGTACAGGCCTTGATCAAAGGACAGGGCGATTGCGAGGACTATGCTATCGCCAAGTACTTCAGCCTGCGACGCATGGGGGTCCCGGCGGAAAAACTGCGCATTACCTACGTCAAGGCGCTGCGCCAGAATCGCGCGCATATGGTCCTGACCTACTATTCGAGCCCCAATGCCATGCCGCTGGTGCTCGACAGCCTGATGGACGCGATCAAGCCCGCCAGTGAGCGTGCCGACCTGCTACCGGTCTACTCCTTCAACGGTGAAGGGCTGTGGCTGACCGGCTCTGCGGGCAATAAAAAGGTCGGCGACACCAAACGCTTGTCGCGTTGGCAGGATCTGTTGAAAAAGATGCAGGCCGAAGGTTTCCCGGCCGAACCGGTTTACTAAAGGAGCACAGATGTCACTGTTCAAACAATTGCTGCTTGCCATCTGCCTGTTCCTGGTAGTCGCGTTCAGCGGCAGCTTCATGGTCAGCCTGGAAAGCTCGCGTAGCCAGTATGTCAACCAGCTGCGCTCGCACGCCCAGGATGCGGCCACGGCGTTGGCGCTGTCGCTGACCCCGAACATCGACGATCCGGCAATGGTCGAGCTGATGGTCAGTTCGATTTTCGACAGCGGTTACTACTCGAGCATCAAGGTGATCGACCTAGGCTCCAATGCCGTGCTGGTGGAGCGTCACGCCGAGGCTGATGCCAACGGAGTGCCGGCGTGGTTCATTCGCCTGATCGGCCTTGAGGCCGCTGGCGGTGATGCGATTGTCAGCCGCGGCTGGCAGCAGGCGGCGCGGGTCGAGGTGGTCAGCCATCCGATGTTCGCCCTGGCCAAGCTCTGGCAGAGCGCCTTGGGCAGTCTGGGCTGGTTGCTGTTGTGTGGTGCCTTGAGCGCAGTGCTCGGTGCGCTGTTGCTGCGTCGCCAGCTCAAGCCGCTGGACTACATGGTGGCGCAGTCCCACGCCATTGCCCGCCGCGAGTTCCTCAGCCTGCCCGACCTGCCGAGCACCCCTGAGCTGCGGCGGGTGGTACAGGCCATGAACCAGATGGTCGAGAAGCTCAAGGCGCTGTTCAAGGAACAGGCCGAGCGCAGTGAAAAGCTGCGGGTCGAGTCTTACCAGGATAGCCTGACCGGCCTGGCCAACCGGCGTTATTTTGAAATGCAGCTCAACGCCCAGGTCAGCAACATCGAAGAGGCCCGGCCGGGCTATCTGCTGCTGTTGCGGGTCAAGGACCTGGCCGGGCTCAACCAGCGCCTCGGCGGTCAACGCACCGATCAGTTGCTTCAGGCCGTGGGCCAGCAGTTGCAGCGCACCTGCGCCAACTATCCGGAAACCAACAACCTGATCACCCGTAGCCGTGGCGGTGAATTCGCCGTGCTGGCGCCTGGTCTGGTGCATGAAGAAGCGGTGCAGCTGGCCCAGGCCCTGGAAGTGACCCTGCAGAGCCTGGCCGACACCGGCGCCACCGACGTCACGCCGGTGGCCTGCATCGGCATGGCGCCTTACAGCCCGGGTGATGCACCTCAGGCTTTGCTCAAGCTGGCAGACGAAGCCCTGGCCCGCGCCGAAAACCAGGTGGAGCCGGGTTGGGTTTGCCTTGAGCAAGGTACCGCGCCGCAAGCCGGCGATACTCACCATGCCTGGCACCAACTGCTCGATGACGCGCTGCAACAAGGGCGCTTCCAGCTGTTCTTCCAGCCGGTGGTGGCCAGCGATGCACCGGAGAAGGTGTTGCACTACAAGGTGATTTCGCGGGTGCTGGATGCTCAGGGCCAGGCGATTGCCGCCGGACGTTTCCTGCCCTGGCTGGAGCGCTTCGGCTGGTCGGCGCGGCTTGATGTACTGATGCTGGAGCAGGTCCTCAAGCACATGCAGAACCACACCGAATCTCTGGCCTTGAACCTGTCGGCAGCCACCCTGGCCGACTCTGATGCATTGCAGCGGGTTTATGAGCTGCTCGGCCAGCATCCGGCGCTGGGACCGCGCCTGACGCTGGAACTCGGCGAAGAGCAGCTGCCCGACCAGGCCGTGCTCGAACAATTGACCCGGCGCTTGCGTGCCCTGGGTTTCAGCCTGAGCCTGCAACGCTTTGGCGGACGCTTCAGCATGATCGGCAACCTTGCTCACCTGGGGCTGGCGTACCTGAAGATCGACGGCAGTTACATTCGCGCGATCGACCAGGAGCGCCACAAACGCCTGTTCATCGAAGCGATCCAGCGCGCAGCACACAGCATCGACCTGCCGCTGATTGCCGAGCGGGTCGAAACCGAAGGTGAGCTGAAAGTATTGCGCGAGATGGGGATTCAGGGCGTTCAGGGGCGTCTGGTGGGCGAGCCGGCACCCTGGCGGTGAGGCAGCAGCTGCAGGCCCGCAACGGGCCTGCACGGCTCAGATCAGGCCGCCGTTCTCTTCGCTGTCATCGATCAGGTTGGTCAACCCGCCCAGCACCTGGCGTGCATTCGAACGGCTGAGCAGCTTGGCCTGAGCACCGGCCGGCAGGTCAGTGATACTGATCACGCCTTTGGTGGTCAGTACTTCGATCAAGTCTTCAAGCACCCGGATCATGTCCAGGTCGCTTTGTTTGAGCTGTTTGAGGCTGTTCTCGACCACGTCGTCGGCAAACCATTCCTGAACCTCGGCATGGTCGGCCGGCAGCATCTCCGTGTACTCGGCGTAGGGTGCGGCCTCTACCCGGACCAACTGGCCCTGTGCATCGCGTTGCACGTAGAACATGGGGTATCCCTCTGAAGTGGCAGTCCGTATCCGCAGTCAGCAGCATAGGCCAAGCTGGCCGGGCGCGTAGCCCGGCCAGCGAGTATGCGCTGTGACACGGTACAGGGAAAGTCCGAAGCGTTGCGCCAGCCGGACAGCGGCTGGCGCAGGCCAGGGATCAACTGTTGGAGTGATCGATCTTGATGGTCGGGTCGGCACCGCTCACCAGCGAGTTGATCGTGGTGTTGGCCCAGTTGACGCCGTCCAGCTTGATCGTCACATCGGCGTTGGCCAGGCCACCGGCGGCATTGAGCTTGCCTTCGGAACTGACCTGCAGGGTCGACTCGCCATTGACCGTGGTGATCTTCAGGAAGTTGTCGATGGTGCTGGCCTTCTCGCCCTGGAGCAGGTCGCTCAGGTCCAGACGGTCACCTTCGGCAGGCTTGAAGTCCTTGATCACATCCTTGCCGGTGTCGCCCGCTTTCCACACGAAGGTGTCGGCGCCACTGCCACCGGTCAACACGTCATCGCCTTTGCCGCCGATGAGGAGGTCATTGCCCTCATCGCCCAGCAGGGTGTCGTTGCCGTCCCCGCCAATAAGGATGTCGTTGCCCGCACCACCGATCAGGGTGTCCTTGCCGGCACCACCGAGCAAAATGTCATTGCCCTTGCCGCCATCGAGGTAGTCGTCGCCACCCTGGCCGAAGAGGATGTCATTGCCGTCGCCGCCCAGTAGGGTATCGGCGCCATCATTGGCACGCGACACATCGAACTCGCTGACGTGCTCGGTGATGTACTGATGCAGCATCCGGCCGTCGACATCGCCCAGGTTCACCCCTAGCTTGCCGGCCACATAAGCCTGTATGGCTTCCACGCCGTTGCCGGCGATGCCGTCGAAGCTGACCAGGTCACCGAACAGAATGTCGTTGCCATCGCCACCCGCGAGCGCATCGTTACCCGGTTTGGTGGCCTCGGTATGGCCGAGAATGGCTTCGGCCAGTTTGCTCGGGTCGATGTTGGTCTGCGGTTTGCCGTCAGTGTCGTATGGCCGCAGGGCGTTGGCGTTGACGCCGTTATTCAGACCGATCGCTTCGACACTCGAGTGTTTGGCCAGCAGCAGGAATGCCTCTTGGGCGTTGACACCGGCCCAATAGGAGCCCGATTCCGTATAGGACAGCTCAAAGGTGCCATCGCCTTGTGCATTAAGCTTTCCAGAGGCGTTGTAATCGGTGTACCAGTTCTTGCCAGAGCGATACTCGGCGGTGAGGTACCCGGATTTGTCGATGCTGATCCGGTTGTCATCACCCACCTTGTAATCTCTGATTACGTCGCCCGGTTTGTACTTGAGGTCCCTGAGTGCATCATCCATCGTGTAGTTGGAGTAAGCGAATGTCGGGTTGGTTTTCTCACCCCGCTGATACACGTTCGGTTCGCCATCGGTGATGAAGAACGTCTGGTTGCTACCGGTGCTGCCGGCATCCTTGAGATTCTGGAACCAGTTGGCCGTGGTCTTGAATGCATCTTCGTAGTTGGTACTACCGCCGGCCTTGAGCTTGTTCAGCGCCGCTTGCAGCGTTTCCATCGCGTTCTTGTCGGCAAGGTTGATCGAGACGGTGGTGTTGACCTTCTCGGAGAAGTCCACCAGCAGGATGTTCACCGTGCCTGACTGCGCACCATTGACGCTATTGGCCAGGGTCTTGAACACCGACTCCAGGGATTTTCTCGCCGCGTCGACGCCCGACTTCTCCATACTGCCCGAGGTATCGACAATGAACGCCAGGTTGTAGTCCTGTCCTGGTACGACGTGCAGGCCGTTGACGTCGGCAACCACGATGTCGTTTTCGGTGCCCAGGGTCTTGTTGTCGTTCTCTGCCGTCAGGTTGCCGGGGAGGTAGGTATCCGGGTAAACGGTAACCGTGATCTTGCCCGGGGTTGAGGCGCTGTCGTTATTGGCCTTTTCGGTCGCGGTCGAGGTGACGGTGACGTCGAACTGGCCATGGTAGTAGGCCGGCGGCTTGATGCTCAGGCCGTTCAGGTTCCAGCCCGTGACATCCACCTCGGTCTTGCCGACGGTGACCGTGTGGCCGGCGCCATCGCTGAGGATCGAGCCTTCCGGAATACCGCCCAGCTTGACGCTGAGTTTTTCCGAGCCATCGGTGTCGGTCAGGTTGGTGGAGATGCCCACCAGCTTGACGGTGCCGTTCTCGGCGCCTTCATTGAGCTTGTAGCCCTGGTAGTAGCCTTCGCCGTTATCACCGTGCAGCTCACCGACGGTAACGCCAGCGTTGGTCAGCTCGTTGACGCTCGGGTACATCGGGATATTGCTGTTGCTCAGGTCAACCGGCGTGCTGCCATTGACCGACAGATTGACGTCATAACTGCCAGGGCCGCTCTGGTTGGCATGATAGATATCCAGGGTGTAGTAACCGCTGATGGTCGGCGTAAAAGAGCCGCTGATACCACCACCGGCACCCCAGGTGGCCGACGCCACGTTCTTGCCGCCAATGGTGATCAGCAGGCTGTCGTCACCGACACCACTGAAGCTGTAGGTCTTGCCGGCTTCGAGGAAGATCAGGCCGGAAGTCTTCGAGCCCGAGCCGCCGTTGACACTGCCGTTGGACTGGGCGTTGGTCACCATCGAGCTGCTGTTCGGGCTACCGGCGTTGTCGAAGACGGTCTTCAGCGCGTCACCGGTGATGCCGTTACCGTTGGTACCCAGTCCTTTCAGGCTGTTCCAGGTTTCCTTGACCAGGCCGATCGAGTTGACGTTGTTGCTGCCGATGATCAGGTCTGGTGCGTCGGCAACCGGGGTGATATCGACCTTGAGGGTCGATTCGTTGCCCAGGCCCTGACCGTCGGTTGGCTTGAACTGGATCTGTGCGTAGTCAGCCTTCTGGTCACCTACACCGTTACCGCCGTTGGCGTTGATGCCCGACTCGTTGTGATCCGGTACGAACTTCAGCTTGCCGGCGTCGATGTCGGCCTTGCTGAAGGTCTTGCCGGCATCGACATCGGCCTTGGTCATGGTTTTCCAGACGTTGCCATCCTTGTACTGCAGCACGCCATCGGCGGGCAGTTTGGTGATGGTCAGGCCCAGATTGGCCGACGGGGTGTCGGCATCGGTAATGCCGAAGTTGGCCCAGGTCAGCACCAGATCGGTGTCTTCAGTGCCGGTCACGGCGCCGCCGGCGGCGACTGGCGCTTCGTTGCTGACGATGGTGGTGCTCACACTGCCATTGTCGCCAACCACCAGGTTTTCGAAGTTGCCCCCGGTAGCCGAACTGATCTGCACAGTGAAGGACTCAGCGCCTTCGGCGATGCCGTCACGCAGGATCGGCACACTGAAGGTGCCGGTATTGCTGCCTTTCGGAATCGTCACGGTGGCCACGCCGGTGAAGTCCGAGCCATCTTTGGCGGTACCGGTGTAGCGCAGCGTGATGGTGACGTCGGTTTCAGCCTTGCTGGACAGCGTCAGGGTGTAGTTGGCGGTCTCACCTTCGGCAACCGAGGTAGTGCCGGTGATGCCGACCGTGGTGGTGTTGATGGTATCGGCCACGTGGGTGACAGCGGGCTTGTCGCTGATCTCCAGTTTTTCGAAGTTGCCACCGTTGGCACCGGTGATGGTCGCACTGACGTCGCCTGCATCGATGTACACGTCATCGCTCGGTGCATCAATGGTGATGCTGCCGGAAGTCTTGTCGGCGGCGATGATGATGGTCTTGCCGTTGCTCAAGGTCACGGTAACCGGGGTGCCTGCCGGGTTGCTCAGGGTGGCGGTGTAGGTGATCTTGCCACCTTCATCGACCGACGGGGTGGCCGTCAGTTTCAGGGTGGTGGTGTCGATGGTATCGGTCACCTTGGTGACTGCGGTCGAACCGTCGACTACCAGGCTCTCGAAGTCTCCGCCGTTGGTGCCAGTGATCTTCGCACCCACTTCGCCCGCATCGAGGTAGACGTCGTCCTTCGGCGCGTCAACGGTGAGCGTACCGCTGGTGTCGCCCGCCTTGATGGTAATGGACTTGCCATTGTCCAGGCTGATGGTCATGTCGGTACCGGCCTTGTTGGTCAAGGTCGCGGTGTAGGTAATCTTGCCGCCTTCGTCGACCGATGGGGTCGCGGTCAGGGACAGACCGGTCTCGTTCTGGGTGTCCGGGCTGTCGGTGACGGTGATCGTGGTTTCGCCGGAGGCGACCAGTTCTTCGAAGTTACCGCCGCTGACATCCTTGATGCTGTTGGTCAGATCGAGGTTGCTGGTGTGGACGTTGTTTGGCGCGATGTCCTGCACGGTGCCGGTGGTTTGACCCACCTCAATCACGATCTGCTGACCGTTGGTGAGGTTGATCACCAGCGGCTTGTCGGTGACTT
>NZ_JANHLE010000052.1 GCF_028682475.1 Pseudomonas putida | reverse complement strand
GGTGTTGATGGTGATACCGCGAGCTTTTTCTTCTGGAGCCGAGTCGATCTTGTCGAACTCAACAACGGCCGAACCGAAAACTTCGGAGCAGACGCGAGTCAGAGCTGCAGTCAGAGTGGTTTTACCGTGGTCAACGTGACCGATGGTGCCAACGTTGACGTGCGGAAGGGAACGATCAAATTTTTCTTTAGCCACGACAGTGAACCTCTTGCCTAAAGGGCTGGATTAGCCTTGTTTTTTAACGAGTGCTTCGACGATATTCGACGGAGCTTCGGCGTATTTGGAGAATTCCATGGAGTAGCTCGCGCGACCCTGAGACATGGAACGAACGTCGGTCGCATAACCGAACATCTCTCCGAGCGGAACTTCAGCACGGACAACCTTGCCGGACACCGAATCTTCCATACCCTGGATCAGACCACGACGACGGTTCAGGTCACCCATCACGTCACCCATGTAGTCCTCAGGGGTCACAACTTCTACTTTCATGATCGGTTCAAGCACTTTACCGCCGCCTTTGGCAGCGAGTTGCTTGGTCGCCATGGAAGCGGCCACCTTGAACGCCATCTCGTTGGAGTCGACGTCGTGGTAGGAACCATCAAACACGGTTGCCTTCAGGCCGATCAGCGGATAGCCGGCAACGATGCCGTTCTTCATCTGCTCTTCGATACCCTTCTGGATCGCCGGGATGTATTCCTTAGGAACCACACCACCTACAACTTCGTTGGTGAATTCCAGGCCTTCGGTGATGTTGCCCTGGGCATCCACCGACGGCTGCGAGAAGCGAATCCAGCAGTGACCGAACTGACCACGACCACCGGACTGACGAACGAACTTACCTTCGATCTCGACGTTGTCCTTGGTGATCTGCTCGCGGTAGGAAACCTGCGGCTTACCGATGTTGGCCTCAACGTTGAACTCGCGCTTCATGCGGTCAACGAGGATGTCCAGGTGAAGCTCGCCCATACCCGAGATGATGGTCTGGCCGGTTTCTTCATCAGTCTTGACGCGGAACGACGGGTCTTCCTGAGCCAGTTTGCCCAGCGCGATACCCATCTTCTCCTGGTCCTGCTTGGTCTTTGGCTCAACAGCTACCGAGATCACAGGCTCCGGGAAGTCCATACGCTCAAGGATGATCGGCTTGTCGGCGTTGCACAGGGTGTCACCGGTGGTGACGTCCTTCATGCCGATCAGAGCAGCGATATCGCCTGCCAGTACTTCTTTGATTTCTTCACGCTGGTTGGCGTGCATCTGCACCATACGACCAACGCGCTCTTTCTTGCCCTTGACCGAGTTGATCACGGAGTCGCCGGACTGCAGCATACCCGAGTAAACGCGGACGAAGGTCAGAGTACCAACGAACGGGTCGGTGGCAATCTTGAACGCCAGAGCCGAGAACGGCTCGTTGTCGTCTGCATGACGCTCGTCGTAGTCTTCTGCAACCAGCTCTTCCTTCGGCTTCTCGATCAGGTCAGGGTGGATACCCTTGATCGCAGGAATCTCGGTAGGAGCAGGCAGGAAGTCGATAACGGCATCGAGAACCAGAGGAACGCCCTTGTTCTTGAAGGAAGAACCGCAGACAGCCGGAACGATCTCGCTGGCCAGGGTGCGCGCACGCAGACCGGCTTTGATTTCTTCGACCGACAGTTCACCTTCTTCAAGGTACTTGTTCATCAGCTCTTCGTTGGCTTCGGCAGCGGCTTCGACCATGTTGGCGCGCCACTCTTCAGCCAGCTCCAGCATATCGGCAGGAATTTCTTCCTCGCGATAGGTGGTGCCTTTGTCGTCGTCGTTCCAGTAGATAGCCTTCATCTTGATCAGGTCAACCTGACCCTGGAAGTTATCTTCCGAACCGATGGCCAGCTGAACAGGAACCGGGGTGTGACCCAGACGGTTCTTGATCTGACCTACGACGCGCAGGAAGTTGGCACCGGCACGGTCCATCTTGTTCACGTAAACAACACGTGGAACGCCGTACTTGTTGGCTTGACGCCATACGGTTTCGGACTGAGGCTCAACGCCGGAGGTACCGCAGAACACAACGACCGCGCCGTCGAGTACGCGCAGCGAACGTTCTACTTCAATGGTGAAGTCAACGTGGCCGGGGGTATCGATGACGTTTACGCGGTATTTGCCGTACTGGCCACGGGAACCTTCCCAGAAAGTGGTTACAGCAGCGGAGGTAATGGTAATACCCCGCTCCTGCTCCTGCACCATCCAGTCGGTGGTCGCGGCGCCGTCATGCACCTCGCCCATTTTGTGGCTCAGACCTGTGTAAAACAGGATCCGCTCGGTAGTGGTAGTTTTGCCCGCGTCAACGTGCGCGCAAATACCAATGTTACGGTAGCGGTTGATTGGTGTAGTACGAGCCATAGAGCCCTCGCAAAAATAGTGATGCCTGAATTAGAAGCGGTAGTGCGAGAACGCTTTGTTGGCTTCGGCCATACGGTGTACGTCTTCACGCTTCTTGACTGCAGCACCTTTGCCTTCAGCAGCATCCAGCAGCTCGCCAGCCAGGCGCAGAGCCATGGACTTCTCGCCACGCTTGCGGGCGTAGTCTACCAACCAGCGCATTGCCAGGGCGTTACGACGGGATGGACGAACTTCAACAGGAACCTGGTAAGTGGCACCGCCTACACGGCGCGACTTAACTTCGACCAGCGGAGCGATGGCGTCGAGAGCTTTCTCGAAGATTTCCAGGGGATCGCTGTTCTTGCGTTCTTTAACCTTGTCCAGTGCACCGTAAACGATACGCTCGGCAACGGCTTTCTTGCCGCTTTCCATAACGTGGTTCATGAACTTGGCGAGGATCTGGCTTCCGTATTTTGGATCGTCCAGAATCTCACGCTTGGCTGCTACACGACGTCTTGGCATTGATAAGCCCTCAAACGGTCTTCAGGTTAGCCCGGGACAGTGAACCCAGAGGGTGCGTGCCCGACCTTACTCTTATCGACTCAATAAAATTGATAACTGCAAAATGCAACAAACGGCCGATTACTTCGGACGCTTGGTACCGTACTTCGAACGACCTTGGTTACGACCTTTAACACCGGAGGTATCCAGGGAGCCGCGAACGGTGTGGTAACGAACACCTGGCAAGTCTTTTACACGACCGCCACGGATCAGTACGACGCTGTGCTCTTGCAGGTTGTGGCCTTCACCACCGATGTACGAGGAAACCTCGAAACCGTTGGTCAGACGCACACGGCATACTTTACGCAGTGCCGAGTTAGGTTTTTTCGGCGTAGTGGTGTACACACGGGTGCACACGCCACGACGTTGCGGGCAGTTCTGCAGCGCAGGAACGTCGGATTTCTCGACGATACGCTTACGCGGCTGACGTACCAGCTGGTTGATAGTTGCCATCTACTAGCTCCACTGTTGTCTTGCGACGCTATTGTCTTGCAAGAAAAGCAAAAATTGGCAGGACGGAGCCCCACCAAATTTAGGGGTACAAGAGTCTAAAGAGGATCTTGCCCCCAGTCAAGACGAGGCCCCAGCCTCCCTCCTCCAGTCATCGGCAACAATTTATGTTGCCAATGACCGGATCGGGTCAGCCAGGGCCCAGTCCTACTTTCAGTTACCGCTGGAGTTCAGCGCTTCAGTCAGTGCGGCTTCCACCTCACTGGCACTTACGCGCAGCGGCTTGTCGGCATCACGGCGACGCTTGCGCTCGCTGTGGTAGGCCAGACCGGTACCGGCCGGGATAAGACGACCGACGACCACGTTTTCTTTCAGGCCGCGCAGGTAATCGCGCTTGCCGGTTACCGCCGCTTCGGTCAGTACGCGGGTGGTTTCCTGGAAGGAAGCCGCCGAGATGAACGATTCGGTGGACAGCGAGGCCTTGGTGATACCCAGCAGAACACGAGTGAACTTGGAGACGAACTTGTCTTCCGCGTTCAGACGCTCGTTTTCTACCAGTACGTGAGTCAGTTCCATCTGGTCGCCCTTGATGAAGCTGGAATCGCCCGACTCGGCAATCTCGACCTTGCGCAGCATCTGACGCAGGATGGTTTCGATGTGCTTGTCGTTGATCTTCACGCCTTGCAGACGGTAAACGTCCTGAATCTCGTTGACGATGTACTTGGCCAGCGCGCTTACACCCAGCAGACGCAGGATATCGTGCGGATCGCTTGGACCGTCGGAGATAACTTCGCCGCGGTTCACTTGTTCGCCTTCGAAGACGTTCAGGTGGCGCCACTTCGGAATCAGCTCTTCGTACGGATCGCTACCGTCGTTCGGGGTGATAACCAGACGGCGCTTGCCTTTGGTCTCTTTACCGAACGCGATGGTGCCGCTGACTTCAGCCAGAATCGAGGCTTCTTTCGGACGACGGGCTTCGAACAAGTCGGCAACCCGCGGCAGACCACCGGTGATGTCACGGGTTTTCGACGTTTCTTGCGGGATACGCGCGATAACGTCACCAACACCGATCTGTGCACCGTCGGCCACGCCGACCAGGGCGTTAGCCGGCAGGAAGTACTGAGCAGGTACGTCGGTACCTGGCAGCAGCAGATCTTTGCCATTGGCGTCGACCATCTTGATTGCAGGACGGATTTCCTTACCTGCAGCCGGACGGTCTTTAACGTCCAGAACTTCAATGTTGGTCAAACCAGTCAATTCGTCAGTCTGACGCTTGATGGTGATGCCTTCTTCCATGCCCACGAAGGTCACGGTACCTTTCATTTCGGTAACGATCGGGTGGGTGTGCGGGTCCCACTTGGCGACGATTGCGCCAGCGTCGACCTTGTCGCCTTCCTTGACCGAAATCACCGCACCGTAAGGCAGCTTGTAACGCTCACGCTCACGACCAAACTCGTCGGCAATCGCCAACTCACCGGAACGCGATACGGCAACCAGGTTACCGTCGGCACGCTCAACCTGCTTCAGGTTGTGCAGACGGACTACACCGCCGTTCTTCACCTGGACGCTGTCGGCAGCCGAGGTCCGGCTTGCAGCACCACCGATGTGGAACGTACGCATGGTCAGCTGGGTACCCGGCTCACCGATCGACTGTGCAGCGATAACGCCGACAGCTTCACCGATGTTCACCTGGTGACCGCGAGCCAGGTCACGACCGTAGCACTTGGCGCAGATACCGTAGCGGGTTTCGCAGCTGATCGGCGAACGCACGATCACTTCGTCGATGCTGTTCAGCTCAATGAATTCAACCCACTTCTCATCAACCAGGGTACCGGCCGGAACGATAACGTCGTCGGTGCCTGGCTTGAACACGTCACGGGCGATAACACGACCCAGTACACGCTCACCCAGCGGCTCTACAACGTCGCCGCCTTCAATGTGCGGCGTCATCAGCAGGCCTTGCTCGGTGCCGCAATCGATCTCGGTAACCACCAGATCCTGGGCAACGTCTACCAGACGACGGGTCAGGTAACCGGAGTTCGCGGTTTTCAACGCGGTATCCGCAAGACCTTTACGAGCACCGTGAGTCGAGATGAAGTACTGGAGTACGCTCAGACCTTCACGGAAGTTCGCGGTGATCGGCGTCTCGATGATCGAGCCGTCCGGCTTGGCCATCAGACCACGCATACCGGCCAGCTGACGAATCTGAGCTGCCGAACCCCGGGCACCGGAGTCAGCCATCATGTACATCGAGTTGAAGGACTCTTGCTCGACTTCGTCGCCATTGCGGTCGATGACCTTCTCTTTCGAGAGGTTGGCCATCATCGCCTTGGACACTTCGTCGTTCGCCTTGGACCACAAGTCGATGACTTTGTTGTACTTCTCGCCCTGGGTTACCAGGCCGGAGGCGTACTGGCTCTCGATCTCTTTCACTTCGTCGGTAGCGGTACCGATGATGCGGGCTTTTTCATCCGGGATAACGAAGTCGTTAACACCGATGGAAACGCCGGAGATGGTCGAGTAGGCAAAACCGGTGTACATCAGCTGGTCAGCGAAGATCACGGTCTCTTTCAGACCAACCACGCGGTAGCACTGGTTGATCAGCTTGGAGATCGCCTTTTTCTTCATTGGCTGGTTGACCACGTCGTACGACAGACCTGGTGGTACAACCTGGAACAGCAGTGCACGACCGACAGTGGTGTCGACGATACGGGTGTTCTTGACGCTGCCGCCATCACGATCGTTGACGGTTTCGTTGATACGAACCTTGATCTTGGCGTGCAGGGCAGCTTCGCCGGCGCGGAATACGCGGTCGACTTCCTGCAGGTCGGCGAATACGCGACCTTCGCCCTTGGCGTTGATGGCTTCACGGGTCATGTAGTACAGACCCAGTACAACGTCCTGCGAAGGAACGATGATTGGCTCACCGTTAGCTGGCGACAGAATGTTGTTGGTCGACATCATCAGCGCGCGCGCTTCGAGCTGGGCTTCCAGCGTCAGCGGCACGTGCACGGCCATCTGGTCACCGTCGAAGTCGGCGTTGTACGCAGCACAGACCAGCGGGTGCAGCTGGATAGCCTTACCTTCGATCAGTACCGGTTCAAAGGCCTGGATACCCAGACGGTGAAGGGTCGGTGCACGGTTGAGCAGTACGGGGTGTTCGCGAATCACTTCGGCGAGAACGTCCCACACCTCTGGCAGCTCGCGCTCGACCATCTTCTTGGCAGCCTTGATGGTGGTCGCCAGACCACGCATTTCCAGCTTGCCGAAAATGAACGGCTTGAACAGCTCGAGAGCCATTTTCTTCGGCAGACCGCACTGGTGCAGACGCAGGGTCGGACCTACGGTAATTACCGAACGGCCAGAGTAGTCAACACGCTTACCGAGCAAGTTCTGACGGAAACGACCTTGCTTACCCTTGATCATGTCGGCCAGGGATTTCAGAGGACGCTTGTTCGAGCCGGTGATGGCACGGCCGCGACGACCGTTATCCAGCAAGGCGTCGACCGCTTCCTGCAGCATGCGCTTTTCGTTGCGCACGATGATGTCCGGCGCGGACAGGTCGAGCAGGCGCTTCAGACGGTTGTTACGGTTGATCACCCGACGATACAGATCGTTGAGGTCGGAAGTCGCGAAGCGACCGCCATCGAGCGGAACCAATGGACGCAGGTCTGGCGGCAGAACCGGCAGAACGGTCAGGACCATCCACTCAGGCAGGTTGCCCGAGCCCTGGAAGGCTTCCATCAGTTTCAGACGCTTGGACAGCTTCTTGATCTTGGTTTCGGAGTTGGTCTGCGGAATCTCTTCGCGCAGGCGACCAATCTCGTGCTCCAGGTCGATAGCGTGCAGCAGCTCGCGGACAGCCTCGGCACCCATGCGGGCGTCGAAGTCATCACCGAACTCTTCCAGCGCTTCGAAGTACTGCTCGTCGTTGAGCAGCTGGCCTTTTTCCAGCGTGGTCATGCCCGGATCGATAACGACATAGCTCTCGAAGTAGAGAACGCGTTCGATATCACGCAGGGTCATGTCCATCAGCAGGCCGATACGCGACGGCAGCGATTTCAGGAACCAGATGTGGGCAACTGGAGAGGCCAGTTCGATGTGCGCCATGCGCTCACGACGAACCTTGGCCAGGGCGACTTCAACGCCGCACTTCTCACAGATCACGCCACGGTGTTTCAGGCGCTTGTACTTACCGCACAGGCACTCGTAGTCCTTGACTGGGCCAAAGATCTTGGCGCAGAACAGGCCGTCACGCTCAGGTTTGAACGTACGGTAGTTGATGGTTTCCGGCTTTTTAACTTCACCGAACGACCACGAACGGATCATCTCAGGCGAGGCCAATCCGATACGGATGGCGTCGAACTCTTCGACTTGACCCTGGTTTTTCAGCAAATTCAGTAGGTCTTTCAAGGCCTTTCCTCCTGGCGGAGCAGGGAGCGGGCTTTTCAGCCACGCTCCCGATTCGCGTCACGTGTTATTCGGTTTCCAGATCGATATCGATACCGAGCGAACGGATCTCTTTGATCAACACGTTGAAGGACTCGGGCATGCCCGGCTCCATACGGTGATCGCCGTCCACGATGTTTTTGTACATCTTGGTCCGACCGTTCACGTCGTCCGACTTCACTGTGAGCATTTCTTGCAGGGTGTATGCCGCGCCGTATGCTTCCAGCGCCCACACTTCCATCTCCCCGAAACGCTGACCACCGAACTGCGCCTTACCACCCAGCGGCTGCTGGGTAACCAGGCTGTAAGAACCAGTGGAACGCGCGTGCATCTTGTCGTCCACCAAGTGGTTCAGCTTGAGCATGTACATGTAACCAACGGTCACTGGACGCTCGAACTTGTTACCGGTACGGCCGTCGAACAGCTGCATCTGACCGCTTTCTGGCATGTCTGCCAGTTTCAGCATGGCCTTGATTTCGCTTTCCTTGGCGCCGTCGAAGACTGGAGTGGCCATAGGCACACCGCCTTTGAGGTTCTTCGCCAGATCCAGGATTTCCTGGTCGGAGAAGTCTTCCAGGCTTTCCTGACGACCACCGATCTCGTTGTAGATCTCGGTGAGGAACTTGCGCAGTTCAATGACCTTGCGCTGCTCTTCGAGCATGCGGTTGATCTTCTCGCCCAGACCTTTGGCCGCCAGGCCCAGGTGGGTTTCGAGGATCTGACCAACGTTCATACGCGATGGTACACCCAATGGGTTGAGTACCACGTCAACCGGCGTACCGTTGGCGTCGTGCGGCATGTCTTCGACCGGCATGATCACCGAGACCACACCCTTGTTACCGTGACGACCGGCCATCTTGTCGCCCGGCTGGATGCGGCGTCGGATTGCCAGGTAGACCTTGACGATCTTCAGTACGCCCGGTGCCAGGTCATCGCCCTGCTGCAGCTTGCGCTTCTTGTCTTCGAACTTGTCGTCAAGCAGACGGCGACGATCAACGATGTAGGCCTGGGCCTTCTCAAGTTGCTCGTTCAGCGCGTCTTCGGCCATGCGCAGTTTGAACCACTGGCCGTGCTCCAGACCGTCCAGTACTTCGTTGGTGATCACAGTGCCCTTCTTCAGGCCTGCACCACCATCGACGACCTGGCCATTCAGGGCAGAACGCAGACGCTCGAAGGTTGCGCCTTCAACGATACGGAACTCTTCGTTCAGGTCCTTGCGGATCTCGTCGAGCTGCATCTTCTCGATGGACAGCGCACGGCTGTCGCGCTCAACGCCGTCACGGGTGAAGACCTGTACGTCGATGACGGTACCTTTGGTGCCGGTAGGCACGCGCAGGGAGGTGTCTTTGACGTCGCTGGCCTTCTCACCGAAGATCGCACGCAGCAGCTTCTCTTCTGGCGTCAGCTGGGTTTCGCCTTTTGGCGTGACCTTGCCGACCAGAATGTCGCCGGCGCCAACTTCAGCACCCACGTAAACGATACCGGCTTCGTCCAGCTTGTTCAGCGCAGCTTCACCGACGTTCGGAATGTCCGCGGTGATCTCTTCTGGGCCAAGCTTGGTGTCACGGGCCACACAGGTCAGTTCCTGGATGTGGATCGTGGTGAAGCGGTCTTCCTGAACCACACGCTCGGACAGGCAGATGGAGTCTTCGAAGTTGAAGCCGTTCCACGCCATGAACGCGATGCGCATGTTCTGACCCAGTGCCAGTTCACCCATGTCGGTGGACGGACCGTCGGCCATGATGTCGCTACGCTGAACCACATCACCTTTGCTCACCAGCGGACGCTGGTTGATGCAGGTGTTCTGGTTCGAGCGGGTGTACTTGGTCAGGTTGTAGATGTCGACACCGGCTTCACCGGTTTCTACTTCGTCATCGGCAACGCGAACAACGATACGGCTGGCATCAACGGAGTCGATCACGCCGCCACGACGGGCCACGACGCAAACGCCGGAGTCACGGGCAACGTTACGCTCCATGCCGGTACCGACCAGCGGCTTGTCAGCACGCAGGGTTGGTACAGCCTGACGCTGCATGTTCGAACCCATCAACGCACGGTTGGCGTCGTCGTGCTCGAGGAACGGAATCAGCGACGCTGCAACCGAAACTACCTGCTTCGGCGAAACGTCCATCAGGGTGACGTCTTCCGGCGCCTTGACGGTGAATTCGTTCAGGTGACGAACGGCTACCAGCTCGTCGATCAGTTGCTTCTTGTCGTTCATCGCGGCCGAAGCCTGGGCGATGACGTGATCAGCCTCTTCGATCGCCGACAGGAACACGATGTCGTCGGTGACAACACCCTCTTTAACCACACGGTACGGACTTTCCAGGAAGCCGTACTGGTTGGTGCGGGCATAGGCCGCCAGGGAGTTGATCAGACCGATGTTCGGACCTTCAGGGGTCTCGATCGGGCACACACGGCCGTAATGGGTCGGGTGGACGTCACGGACTTCGAAGCCTGCACGCTCACGGGTCAGACCACCAGGGCCGAGTGCGGAGACACGACGCTTGTGGGTGATCTCGGAGAGCGGGTTGTTCTGGTCCATGAACTGCGAGAGCTGGCTGGAGCCGAAGAACTCTTTCACCGCCGCCGCAACCGGCTTGGCGTTGATCAGGTCCTGAGGCATCAGGCCTTCGCTTTCTGCCATCGACAGACGCTCTTTGACCGCGCGCTCAACACGCACCAGGCCAACGCGGAACTGGTTCTCGGCCATCTCGCCGACGCAACGAACGCGACGGTTACCGAGGTGGTCGATGTCGTCGACGATGCCTTTGCCGTTACGGATATCGACCAGGGTCTTGAGGACCTCGACGATGTCTTCCTTGCTCAGCACGCCCGAACCTTCGATTTCGGTACGACCGATACGACGGTTGAACTTCATGCGGCCAACGGCCGACAGGTCGTAACGCTCGGCGCTGAAGAACAGGTTGTTGAACAGGGTCTCGGCAGCATCCTTGGTTGGCGGCTCGCCAGGACGCATCATCCGGTAGATTTCGACCAGCGCTTCCAGCTGATTGCTGGTGGAGTCGATCTTCAGGGTATCGGAGATGAACGGACCGCAATCGATGTCGTTGGTGTACAGGGTCTCGATGCGGACAACCTGAGCCTTGGCGATCTTGATCAGCAGCTCGGTGTTCAGCTCGGTGTTGCACTCGGCGAGGATTTCACCGGTTGCCGGGTGCACGATGGCCTTGGCGGTGGTGCGGCCCAGGACGTATTCCATAGGAACGTCGAGCTGCTTGACGCCAGCCTTTTCCAGCTGGTTGATGTGACGAGCGGTAATACGACGACCCTGCTCGACAATCACCTTGCCGGTTTCATCATGGATGTCCATGACCGCAACTTCACCACGCAGGCGCTGAGGCACCAGCTCCAGGCTGAGCTTCTCGCCCGAGACGTGGAAAACGTTGGTGGTGTAGAAGGCATCCAGGACTTCTTCGGTGCTGTAACCCAGCGCGCGCAGCAGTACCGAGGCCGGCAGCTTGCGACGACGGTCGATACGGACGAATACACAGTCTTTCGGATCGAATTCGAAGTCCAGCCACGAGCCGCGGTAAGGAATGATCCGCGCCGAGTACAGCAGTTTGCCAGAGCTGTGCGTTTTGCCGCGGTCGTGATCGAAGAACACGCCCGGCGAACGGTGCAGCTGGGAAACGATAACACGCTCGGTACCGTTGATTACGAAGGTACCGTTTTCAGTCATCAGGGGGATTTCACCCATGTAGACTTCTTGCTCTTTGATGTCCTTGATCGCTTTGTTCGACGATTCTTTGTCGAAAATGATCAGGCGGACTTTTACCCGCAGCGGTACCGCGTAGGTCACGCCGCGCAGTACGCATTCTTTGACATCAAAAGCCGGTTCGCCCAGACGATAGCCAACGTACTCCAGGGCAGCATTGCCGGAGTAGCTGATGATCGGGAAAACCGATTTGAAGGCCGCATGCAGGCCCACGTCGCGGAACTGATCTTTGGTCGCTCCCGCTTGCAAGAATTCACGATACGAATCCAGCTGGATGGCCAGGAGGTAAGGCACATCCATGACGTCCGGCAACTTGCTAAAGTCCTTGCGGATACGTTTTTTCTCAGTGTATGAGTAAGCCATCAGCGTTCCCCAGCTTGGTCACCTGCTTGTTTGGCTTCTCCCGACGGGAGCAGCCAGAAAATCGTGCAAACCCCATGGTTTGCGCCACCATCGTTGGTGGTTACAGCTCGTTATCGGCGCCGACCTGGTCAGCCGCCAATAACGGAAAAAGGCCGGTGGCAAGAGCCACCAGCCATCAGCCGTTTGCTTAGCGCTCGGGCTGGAGTCGCAAAGTCGAAATTACTTGAGTTCGACTTTAGCGCCTGCTTCTTCCAGCTTCTTCTTGGCGTCTTCAGCGGCTTCTTTCGAAACGCCTTCAGCGACAACCTGAGGAGCGCCGTCAACTTTCTCTTTGGCTTCTTTCAGGCCCAGACCGGTCAGTTCACGAACGGCCTTGATCACGTTGACTTTCTTCTCGCCGGCTTCAACCAGAACAACGTTGAATTCGGTTTGCTCTTCAACAACGGCAGCGGCAGCAGCTGGGCCAGCAGCGGCAACAGCAGCGGTAACGCCGAAGGTTTCTTCCATTGCTTTGATCAGCTCAACAACTTCCAGAACGGTTTTCTGGCCGATTGCTTCGATGATTTGCTCGTTAGTCAGAGACATGACTTAAATCCTGTATTGGGGTGACAGCCTACGCAGCTATCAAATTAAACGTATGATTTCGAAAGGGCTTTCTGTGCCTTAGGCAGCAGTAGCTTCTTTCTGGTCGCGAATAGCTGCCAGAGTACGAGCCAGCTTGCTGGTAGCGCCTTGGATCACGCTCATCAGCTTCGCGATAGCTTCGTCGCGGGTCGGCAGGGTAGCCAACACGTCGATTTCGTTAGCGGCAAGGAACTTGCCGTCGAACGCAGCTGCCTTGATCTCGAACTTGTCCTGACCCTTGGCGAACTCTTTGAACAGACGAGCAGCAGCGCCCGGGTGTTCGTTGGAGAATGCGATCAGGGTCGGGCCGGTGAAGGCGTCGTTGAGGACACTGAATTCAGTGTCAGCAACAGCGCGCTTGAGCAGGGTGTTACGTACGACACGTACGTATACGCCAGCTTCACGAGCCTCTTTACGGAGTCCGGTCATTGCGCCTACAGTCACACCACGGGCATCAGCCACGACAGCGGACAGAGCGACTTTGGCAGCCTCGTTGACTTCAGCGACGATGGCCTTCTTGTCTTCGAGTTTAATTGCCACGGGTAAAACTCCTGCTTGTTACCGTTTCATCTGGCCGAAGCCGGATGTCGTTTTGGTGTCTGATTCGGTAAGGAACCGGGAGCACCATCTGCGTAGGCTTGAGGTTTAAGGCTTGCGCCGCCTACGGTCTTGGATAGCCCCCGCCAGGCAGGGACCCCAATTTTTTCAAGCGGACGCGATTACTCGCGCCGGCTTTTGTCTTACGCGTTCAGCGAGCTCTGGTCGATGACCAGACCTGGGCCCATAGTGGTGCTCAGGGTAACGCGCTTAACGTAGATACCTTTCGAAGAAGCTGGCTTGATACGCTTCAGATCAGCGATCAGGGCTTCAACGTTTTCCTTCAGCTTGCCAGCTTCAAAGCCGACTTTGCCAACGGAGGTGTGGATGATGCCGTTTTTGTCGGTGCGATAACGAACCTGACCAGCCTTGGCGTTTTTGACCGCGGTGGCTACGTCTGGAGTTACGGTACCGACTTTCGGGTTAGGCATCAGGCCGCGAGGACCCAGAACCTGACCCAGCTGACCTACAACACGCATTGCGTCCGGGGAAGCAATAACGACGTCATAGTTCAGGTCGCCGCCTTTCATTTCGGCAGCCAGATCGTCCATACCTACACGGTCAGCGCCGGCAGCCAGAGCGGCCTCAGCAGCTGGACCCTGGGTGAAGACAGCAACACGTACGGTCTTGCCAGTGCCGTGTGGCAGCACGGTAGCGCTACGAACGACCTGGTCGGATTTACGTGGGTCAACACCGAGGTTGACAGCAACGTCGAAGGATTCGCTGAACTTCACGGTGGACAGTTCGGCCAGCAGTACTGCTGCGTCTTCGAAGTTGTAGACTTTGCCAGCTTCGAGTTTCGAAGCAATGGCCTTTTGGCGCTTGGTCAGCTTAGCCATTACACACCCTCCACGTTGAGGCCCATGCTGCGAGCAGAACCGGCGATGGTACGCACGGCTGCTTCCATGTCAGCGGCAGTCAGATCAGCATTTTTGGTTTTTGCGATCTCTTCCAGCTGAGCACGGGTCACAGTACCGACTTTAACGGTGTTCGGACGTGCAGAACCGCTGGTCAGGCCAGCTGCTTTCTTCAGCAGAACCGAAGCAGGGGTGCTTTTGGTTTCGAAGGTGAAGCTGCGGTCACTGTAAACAGTGATGATCACAGGAGTCGGCAGGCCGGCTTCTTGACCCTGAGTACGGGCGTTGAAGGCCTTGCAGAATTCCATGATGTTCACACCGTGTTGACCCAGTGCTGGACCAACGGGTGGGCTTGGGTTGGCCTGGCCGGCCTTTACTTGCAGCTTGATGTAAGCCTGAATCTTCTTAGCCATGAGCTACTCCAATATCGGGTACGAACGCCTGAAGGCTCCCCGGATTACTTGCGTTTTATCCCAGTGACGACAAAACCCCGCAGCACATAGGGCTGCGGGGTATGGGATGCTTTGTTCGGCTAGACCTTCTCGACCTGGCTGAACTCGAGCTCTACCGGGGTAGAGCGACCGAAAATAAGCACGGCCACCTGGATCCGGCTCTTCTCGTAGTTAACTTCTTCAACGGTCCCGTTGAAATCAGCAAACGGACCATCGGTAACGCGGACCACTTCGCCTGGCTCGAACAACGTCTTCGGCTTGGGCTTGTCGCTGCCATCGGCAACGCGGCGGAGAATGGCTTCAGCTTCTTTATCAGTGATCGGTGCAGGCTTGTCTGCAGTACCACCGATGAAGCCCATGACACGAGGAGTATCCTTGACCAAGTGCCAAGTACCTTCGTTCATGTCCATTTGCACCAGGACATAGCCAGGGAAGAACTTACGTTCGCTCTTGCGCTTCTGGCCATTGCGCATCTCAACCACTTCTTCAGTGGGGACCAGAATTTCGCCGAAGCCGTCTTCCATGCCAGCCAGCTTTACGCGCTCGATCAGCGAGCGCATTACATGCTTCTCGTAACCCGAGTAAGCATGCACAACATACCAACGCTTAGCCACGGGACACCCTTAGCCAACAATCAAGGAAATCAACCAACCGAGCAGGGAGTCGAGACCCCACAGCAGCAGCGCCATAACCAGAACAACCGCCACTACGATGAGTGTGGTTTGCATGGTCTCTTGACGGGTTGGCCATACGACTTTACGAATCTCGGTGCGAGCTTCCTTTACCAGCGCGAAAAACGACTTACCCTTGACGGTCTGCAGGGCAATGAAGCCAGCAACAGCAGCCAGAACGAGCAATGCGAGTACGCGATACAGAATCGGCGAGGCGGAGTAATAAAGATTACCCACAACACCAACGACCACCAAAGCGACAACAGCCAGCCACTTGAGCAGATCAAAACGAGAGTCTTGGGCTTCAGCCTTGGGAGTCATCTAGGAAGATCCTGTGAAAAGAAAGCCAGACACACGAGGTGAATCTGGCAGGTCAGGAGGGAATCGAACCCCCAACCTACGGTTTTGGAGACCGTCGCTCTGCCAATTGAGCTACTGACCTAAAAGCTTATCAGGCCGGCCATTATGCCGACCTGATCGAGAGAAATCAACTACTTATTCGATAATCTTT
>NZ_JANHLE010000051.1 GCF_028682475.1 Pseudomonas putida | reverse complement strand
GCGGCCTATCAGTCACATCGCATCGCGGGGCAAGCCCGCTCCCACCCAGGCTGTCATCTTCGCGTCATTGATCGGGTGGCAAGATCATCGCAAACGCTTTTGAGCGTTGCCTGATGAACTTGCAAGGAACACTCGATGAAAAGCGATACCTCGCTGTTTGCGGCCATTGACCTGGGGTCCAATGCGTTTCGCATGATGATCGGCCAGCCGGTCAAACGGAACCGCCAGTGGGTTATCGAAGAAGTGAAATCCTTGCGCGAGCCGGTACGCCTGGCCGAAGGTCTGCACAATGGCGCCCTGGACGAACTGGCGCTGGACCGCGGCTGGCAAGCGCTCGCCCGCTTTGGTAAAAAACTGCGCGGCTTCGAGCCAGGACGCGTGCGCGCAGTAGCCACCAGCGCGGTGCGTGAAGCCGCCAACGCCAAACTTTTTCTCAGCGATGCCCAGCGCCACCTGGGCTTTCCCATCGACGTCATCTCCGGCCAGGAAGAAGCCCAGCTGGTGTATGCCGGTGTCAGCCATCGCATCCCTGCTGCCGATACCCGACGCCTGGTGGTGGACATCGGCGGCGGCTCCACCGAGTTGATTCTGGGCCACGGTCAGCAGGCGCTGCTGACCGAAAGCCTGAACATCGGCAGCGGCCTCTGGAGTACGCGCTTTTTCCCCGGCGGCGTGGTTCGCGCCCAGTCCTTGCTGGACGCTGAACGTACCGCCACGTTGCAATTCGAGAAAGTCGCCCGGCGTTATCGCCACCTGGGTTGGCAGCAGGCGATTGGCTCTTCCGGTACTGCGCGAATGCTTGCCAAAGTGCTCAGGGCCAATGCCCTGAACGACTGTGGCGAAGGCGGCATCACCTACCGTGGTCTGTTGCGCCTGTCGGTGCGGCTATTGGAGGCGGGCCATGTCAACAGCACCTGCCTGGGTGGCCTGCAGCCTCATCGCCAAAGCGCATTACCGGGTGGCCTGGCGATCATGCTGGCGGCGTTCAAGGCATTCGGGATTACCGAGATGATGCCGTCCGAGCCTGGGTTGAGGTTTGGGGTGTTGCATGGGTTGATGCTTAAAGGCTGAGGCTCAAGGCGCTAAGGTTAGAGTTGGTATTAGTTGCGGCGAGCTTCGCCGCCCTGCGCATTCGATCTACTTAGATGCTGCCTCCGAACGTCGTAGAGCCGCATCGCGCCGTGCGCAAGCGTATCGGCATTATTAATTGCCAAATGGGTACGCAAAGGCCCTGTTGCGTTGAAGTATTTAACCGCATGTTCGAGGCTGTTTACTGTGACACCGCTCCTCCTTTGAGCCCACGGCGCTACGGCAGCAATAAAAGCAGGCTCATTCTCGGGCCGAACATCATCGGCCACCATTGCCCCTATCTCCCAAACTCCTCCCTTCATAATTCGAAAGGAACGCTCCCTGACTCCCTCAGAGCACAAATACCAATAGTCTTTCGTTTGAGGTGCCGGGTCGCCGCTAAATTCCAAAATACGCCCATGATGGGATATTTCATGGATGATGGTACGCGTTCGGTACGCTGCGCTATTAGATGGATCGTTAGAAAAAAAGGAATCCCCAAATGCAATATGCCCATGCTGCGCAGAAAGATGTCTTGCATCACTTGCCTCCCCAAGAACCGCAGCATAAATACCAGGGCTCCCCGTAAACCTTAGAAATAGTTCCGCCCCCACCTCCGTTGTACCGTATTGCACAAGGTAGTTCTTTATTGAGAGCCACGCCTGACGGATGTTGTCATGCTGCGATGAATGATCAGGACCGAATACTTCTTGTAGCGGATGTAAATTTGCTGGCACCAGGTCTTTCAGGTACTCAAGCTCCAGTATCGCCGCATCCAATACGTTGTATGCATTTCCTAGTACGGTTTTAATCGAATATTGCTCATCTGCATCAAAATTAGCGAGCCCGAGACTAGCAACCGTAGAGCCCGACAGGGCTGCCCATTCGTCAATCTGGCCCCTCGTCAGACCATCAACATCCAAATAGGTAACAGGATTGCTCACCACCATCCGATACAGGTTCAACCCATCCACATTCCCCGCCGGATCCGGATTGATCCAGCGCTGCAACCACGGCGCGTAATAACGGAAGCCGTAGTAGTACAAGCCACTGGCATCGCGCTCCTTGCCCGAATATCGAATGGTCTTGTACTGTGCCTCCAGCGCCGAATGGGCCGCCCACCAGGCCGTGCCGCCGTAGGGGTAATAGCCCTCGTGGCTGAGGATGGCGGCCTCGGCATCCAGCTCCAGGGTGCTCGAGCCCAAGTGATCATCAAGGCTGTAGCGCAGTTGGTCATTGCCGATGCCATCAGGTTTGCCCTCGCTCCAGTGCAGGCAGCGCAGGCTACAGCGGCCTGCCTGCAACGTCAGCACCGCCAGGCGTTCGCCGCTGGCGCTGTCGCTGCGGATCTCCAGGCCGGGCAAATAGCGCACTTCGCTACATTGAGCCCGCACCCGGGCCTGGCGGGTGGTCACTTTGCGCAGGCGCTTGCCGCCAGCGTCGTAGACGTACTGTTCCTGATCATCCTGGGCTTGCGCGCGGGCCACCTGGCGGGTGCTGCGCAGTTGATTCAGGGCGTCCCAGCGCAGTGATTGCCCGGGTTGCAGGGTGTGCAGGTTACCGTTGGCGTCGAAGCCGTTGTCCGGCTCCGGCGAGGGACTGCCGTCCGGCCAGGGCAGTGCTCGATTGCTGCTGTCGCTCACCAGCATGCGCCGGGTGTAGGACTGCTGGCCGACATGGCGCAGCATCTGCAGATTGCCGCCGGCATCGTATTGATAGAATTGCCGGTAATTGAGCAACTGGCTGGTGTCGCCGGGGATCGGACTCAAGCCCGGCAAGCCCGGACCGATGCTGGCGCCCAGGGCCTCACGGCCACTGGCTTCGATCAGTTGGTAGAGCGAGTCGTAGCGGTACTCGCTGATGGGCTCCACCCTCTGGTTGGCGAAATAATGGATGGGCTGGCTCAGGTCTTCGATGCTGAGCACGTTGCCGACCGGGTCGTAGTCATAGACAAGGTCCTGCAGGCGCTGTCGCCCGTTGCGGGTGGCGCTCAAGCGCCGCAAGCGGCCGTCGGCCGGATCGTATTCCGCCTGGCTGATGACACCGTTGCCAGCGGTTTGCGCCTCGACCTGAGCGAATGCGTTGTAGCGTATGGCCGACAGCACGCGTTGTGGCTGGCCGCCAACGAGCGTGAGCTGCAGTTCGCGCAACGCACCGGCTACGTTGTGACGCAGGATACGGCGATTGCCCTGCGCGTCGGTTTGCTCCAGCACCTCGCCAGTGGGGCCAGGGCGCGACAGACTGGTGGCACCAGACTCGCGCTCGAGCAGCGCATCGCGGTCAATGAGGGTGTCGGGCCAGTCGGGCAGTTCCACGCTCGCCAGAAAGCGCCGCGTCTCACTGAGTACTTGGCCGCCCAAGTCATAGTCGTTCAGGCGCAGGCTACCCGCATTGTCATCGTGACGGATCATACGGCCACAGCGGTTATGCGCAGCCTCTTCAGCTGACATCCCGGCATAGCTGAAGCGCTCGGCCACGCGCGAAGCGTGGTCGGCGACCTGCTCACAGCGCTGCACCGGCCGAAGCAACGCGTCGTAGTCCGTTTGCCAATGGCTGTCACGACTGTCCCAGTTTTCCAGCACCTGCCCGGCCACGCCGCCCAGGCTCAGGCGCCAACCGGCGTCGACACTAAGGGTGAGCAACGGGGTGCCGGACAGGCTGAAGATTGTGCTCTGGTTGGGCTCGCCGCCTTGGGCAAACAGCCGCGGGTCCCGGCTGGCGATGGCGCGACCGGAGAGATCGTAGGTCGAGGCAGTGATGCGCGCCTGGGCAGGTTCTGCGGGCTCAGTAGTCTCAGCAGGTTCAGCCCGATGATAGGCCACCTGCCGCACCTTCAGGCCACGCCCTTCATGGACGGTGAGCGTGGGGGTGTGGTGGTACATCTGTGCACACATGGGGCCGATCCATCGCTAGCGGTCAGCCACTTATAAACGCGGGATACGGGCCAGGCTAGCTGGTAAAAATGATAGGTGTGACCACTGGCTTCTGGCATTGCGACCAACCTCAGCCACTGCGACATTTGTCCTATCCTTACAGCAACTTCCACACCGGACCTGAAAATGCCCGCCTCCGAATCCGCCCTCCTGCAAAGCTGGCACCAAAACGCCCGCGCCTGGATCGAAGCCATCCGCAGCGGCGCTATCGAAAGCCGCCTGAAGGTCACCGACCAGGCCATCCTCCTGGCGGTGCTGGGGCGTCAGCCCAAGCATGTGCTCGACCTCGGCTGCGGTGAAGGCTGGCTGTTGCGTGCCCTGACCGAACGGGGCATCAAAGTAGTCGGGGTGGACGGTGATGCAACCCTGGTCGAGGCGGCGCGGGCGGCAGGCAGTTCGGCGGTGCACCAGGCCAGTTACAACGCGCTGGCAGCGGCACAGGTAAACATCGGTAGCGATTACGACCTGATCTGCGCCAACTTCGCCCTGCTGCATCAGGACATCATCCCGTTGCTCGCAGCCATGAACGCCCTGCTCGTCCCTGGCGGTGCGCTACTGATCCAGACCCTTCATCCCTGGACTGCGGCAGCGGGCGACTATCAGGACGGTTGGCGTGTGGAGACCTTTGCCGACTTCCAGGGCCAATGGCAGCCCATGCCGTGGTACATGCGCACCTTGTCCAGTTGGCTCAATGCACTGGACATGGCCGGTTTTCGCCTGGTCGGCCTGCAGGAGCCGCAGCACCCGCAAAGCCTTGTGCCGCAGTCACTGTTGCTGATGGCCGAGCGACGCGACTGAAGGCAAACCGACACGAGCGTTGGCATCGGCGGCAAAAATTCAGTAAAGTCTCACCCGCGACATGACACGCTCACCTGAGGACGACCTCAGGCTCGAATACTGATCGGGGACGGCCCTGCACTTCCAAGGAAGCAGGCTGTGACCGATTTATCAGCACCCTCTATCTCTCCCCCTTCCCTTTTCGCCTGCGCAGCGTCCTCGACACTGCCGGTTAGCGCCGTACGCCTGTGGTTTGCCAGTTCCCGATCCATTCATACCGGGGCTGAACAATGACCAGCACCACAGCCACTATCTCGCACAACTGGGCGTTCGGCGTCTTTCTGCTCGGCGTTGTCACCCTTTGCCTGCTGATGCTGGGCATCTCCCGATTTCTCGGCGGCAAAGCATGGGGACGGAGCAAGAACCAACCCTTCGAGTCGGGCATGCTGCCCGTCGGTGATGCCCGCCTTCGGCTATCGGCCAAATTCTATCTGGTTGCGATTCTCTTCGTGATCTTTGAGGCCGAGGCACTGTTTTTGTTTGCCTACGCCGTGTCGGTCAGGGAAACAGGCTGGGCCGGGTTCATCGGGGCCTTTATCTTCGCCGCCATTCTGTTGCTCGGGCTGGTGTATGAAGGCTCGATGGGCGCCCTCAATGGCGGCGTTGCGAAAAAACGCCAGGTGAACGCCGTAGACGGAAAACATCCATCGTGTTCACGGGGAGACTGACAACATGAACACCGCACCAAGCCAAGACATCGTGTTGAACGACGCGATCAATAAACCTCCACTGATCCCCCTTTCAACCTGGATGAGGCTTGCCGGCGCCTGGCTGGTGGTAGGCCTGTTCATGCTGGTAGGCGCAGAGCTGCTTGGCAGCACCTTGAACTCATTCACTTCGAGCTGGGTGTTTCTGCTGCTGTTCTTTACCATCTTGATGGCGTCTTTTGGCGTGGTGCACGAGGCTGACCACCTGGCGCAGCAGCTGGGCGAACCCTACGGCACGCTGATTCTGACCTTGTCGATTGTGTCTATCGAAGTGATTCTTATCGCCTCGGTCCTGCTGGGCCCAGGCGACTTCCCGACCATTGGCAGGGACTCGATATTTGCCGTGATGATGATCATCATGAACTTGGTCATCGGTATCTGCCTGATCGCCGGCGCTGTGCGCAATGGCGAGCAGGCATTCAATATCCAGGGTGCCAACGCGTACATTTCGATGATCGTGCTGCTCACCGCGATCGCCTTGATACTCCCCAACTACACCTCGAGCACGGGCGAGTTCAGCATCACCCAGGCGGTTGGCATCTCCGCGCTGACCCTGGTGCTGTACGCAGCGTTCCTGTGGATGCAGATGCGCAGCCACCGACGCTTCTTCATGCAGCCGCCAGCCGGCCAGATGAGCATTGCCCAGCCTGAAGCGCACAGCGATGCACCCCCCAGCACCGAGCAGACGCCGCTTGACAGCAAAGAGATCCTGATACGTTCACTGGTGCTGCTCGGCCTGATACTGCCGATCGTCTTGCTGGCGCATTACCTGGCCGTGGTGACCGACTACGGCATCGAGGCCGTCGGCGCACCGACCGCAGTGGGCGGTGTGCTGATTGCAATCATTGTCTTCACCCCCGAGTCGATCACCGCAGTGAAGGCAGCGATCAACAACGAGATGCAACGCGCAATCAACCTGTGCCTGGGTGCATTCGTTTCGACCGTCGGCCTCACGGTGCCGGCCGTGCTGGTGATCGGCATGCTCACCAACAAGCAGGTGGTGATGGGGATTTCCAATACGGAAATCCTGCTCTTCGTCGTCACCGTGGTGCTGACCATGCTGAGCTTCAACAGCCAGAAAACCTCACCGATCCAGGGCCTCATGCATCTGGTGGTTTTCGCGGTGTTCGGGCTGGTGCTTTTCTACCCTTGAGCACCACGCCAATCCGCTTGAGGCCCCGGTGTTTCAGCGACTGAGCTGCTGCAACAGCACCTCCAGCGGATGGCGCAAGGTGCGATCGGCCTGACGCTTGACCTGGCTGCGGCAGGAATAGCCGGTCGCCAGCGCTTCGCCCTCCTTGTCCAGCTTGCCCGCCCAGGACTGCTCGAAGATGACCTTCGAGGTGTCCTGGTTGCGCGCTTCGTGGCCGTAGGTGCCGGACATGCCGCAGCAGCCGGTGGCCTCGGTGGACAGCTTCAGGCCCAGACGGGCGAACACCTGCTCCCACTGACGGGTACTGGCCGGGACGTTGGTCTTCTCGGTGCAGTGGGCCATCAGACGGTAGGTGGTGGTGGCCCGGGTCGGCTGCTCGGGCAGCACATCCATCAGCCACTCCTGGGGCAGCAGCACTTTCGGGCAGTCGCCCAGGCCCGGCACCTTCTGGTACTCCTGGCGGTAGACCAGGGTCATCGCCGGATCCAGGCCCACCAGCGGCACGCCGCAGTCCGCCAGAGCACTGAGCTGACGGGCGTTGCGAATCGCCGCCTTGTTGAAGGCACCTAGGAAACCCTGGACATGCAGCGGCTTGCCGTTGGCGCTGTAGGGCGCCAGGTAGATGCGGTGGCCAAGGCGATAGGCCAGATCAATGAACGCTGCCAGCACCGGGGTTTCGAAATAGCGGGTGAAAGCATCCTGAACCAGGACAATGCTGCGCTCGCGCTGGGCCGGGGTCAGTTCGCGCAGGGCCGGTATGCTGGCCATCCGCACGTTGCAGCGGGTCAGTGTGGCCTGCAGGTTGTAGCGGCTGAGCAACGGGCTGTCGAGCATGCCGACATGCCGCTCCAACAGGTTGCTGACCCACTTCGAACCCATCACCGCGTTGTACAACCCGGGCGCATGCGCCAGGTACGGAATGCTGAACTCCAGCGAACCAATCAGGTAGTCACGCAGCGGCCGCTGGTAGCGCCCGTGGTACAGCTCAAGAAAGCGCGAGCGGAATTCCGGCACGTTGACCTTGATCGGGCACTGGCCCGCGCAGGACTTGCACGCCAGGCAACCGGCCATGGCATCGTAGACCTCGTGGGAGAAATCCACTTCGCCCTTGCTGCGCGAGAGGTTGTTGCGCAGACGCGTCGGCAGGCCCTTGAGCCAGTTCAGCTTACCCTGGGCGGTGGCCAGCACATCGATGTTGGCGGCGCCCTGCAAACGCAACCACTCGCGGATCAGCGAAGCACGGCCCTTGGGCGAGTGCTGGCGCTCGCGGGTGGCTTTCCACGACGGGCACATGGCGTCGTTGGGATCGTAGTTGTAGCAGGCGCCGTTGCCATTGCAGTGCACTGCGCTGCCGAAGCTTTGCCATACGCGCTCGTCGATCTGCCGGTCGAAGTCGCCCCGCAGCGGCGCCTCGTTGACCTTGATCAGGCCCTGCGCACTGTCCGGCGGGGTGCAGATCTTGCCGGGGTTGAGCTGGTTGTACGGGTCGAAGGCGCCCTTGAGCGCCTGCAGTGACGGGTACAGTTCGCCGAAGTACTCCGGCACGTATTCCGAACGCAGGCCCTTGCCGTGTTCGCCCCAGAGCAGACCGCCATAGCGCAGGGTCAGTGCCGCCACGGCATCGGAAATCGGTTTGACCAGCGCCGCCTGGGCTGGGTCTTTCATGTCCAGCGCCGGGCGCACGTGGAGCACGCCGGCATCGACGTGGCCGAACATGCCGTAGGCAAGGCCGTAGCCGTCGAGCAAGGCACGGAACTCGGCGATGTAGTCGGCCAGTTGCTCCGGCGGCACAGCGGTGTCTTCGACGAACGGCTGCGGACGCACTTCGCCCTCGACGTTGCCGAGCAGGCCCACCGAGCGCTTGCGCATGGTGTAGACCCGCGTCACCGCCTCGGCGCCTTCGGCCAGGGTATGCCCCAGGCGCTCGACGCCAGTGTCGGCCTGCAGGTGGGCGACAAAGGCCTGCACCCGTGCATTCACTTCGACCGGATCATCACCGCAGAACTCCACCAGGTTGATGCCCAGGGTCGGACGCTCGGCATCCGCGGGGAAGTATTCGGCAACGCTGTGCCAGACGATGTCTTTCATCGCCAGCATCAGCACCTTGGAGTCGACCGTCTCGATCGACAGCGGCTTGTGCGCCATCAACGCATTGGCGTCGCGCAGGGCATCCATGAAGCTGCTGTAGCGGACGTTGACCAGCACCGCGTACTTGGGGATCGGCAGCACATTGAGCTTGGCCTCGACCACATAGCCGAGCGAGCCTTCGGCACCGCACAGCACGCTGTTGAGGTTGAAGCGGCCCTGCTCGTCGCGCAGGTGCGCCAGGTCGTAGCCGGTCAGGCAGCGGTTGAGCTTGGGGAAAATCTGCTCGATCAGCTCGGCCTGGGTTTCCTGGATCTGCCGGGCAGTGCGGTATACCTCGCCGGCACGGCCGGGTTCGGCACAGGCCTCTTCCAGTTCAGCGTCGCTCAACGGTCGGGTGTGCAGGCGTTGACCGCCGAGCAGCACGCTGTGCAGTTCCAGCACGTGGTCACGGGTTTTACCGTAGGTGCAGCTGCCCTGGCCGCTGGCGTCGGTGTTGATCATGCCGCCGACGGTAGCGCGGTTGGAGGTGGACAGCTCGGGGGCGAAGAATAGCCCGTGAGGCTTGAGCGCAGCGTTGAGCTGGTCCTTGACCACACCGGCCTGAACCCGTACCCAACGCTCCTCGACGTTGATTTCGAGGATGCTGTTCATGTGCCGCGACAGGTCGACAACAATACCGTCGGTCAGCGACTGGCCGTTGGTGCCGGTACCGCCACCGCGCGGGGTCAGCTTGACCGCTTTGAAGCGCGGCTCGGCCATCAGCGCGGCAATGCGCGCAACGTCCTCGGCGTCCTGGGGGAACACCGCCGCCTGCGGCAGGCGCTGGTAGATCGAGTTGTCAGTCGCCAGCACGGTTCGTGTGGCGTAGTCGGCACTCAGCTGGCCACGGAAACCGGCAGCGCGCAGGGCGTCGAGAAAATCAGGGTACAGCGTGGCCGGTGCAGTGCCGGTCAGTCGGGCGATCATCGGGGGATGGCCTCATTTATGTCAGGCTAATCGGGAATACTTGCTGAAACGGTATGGTCAGTACACCGCCAGGTAGTGGATGATGCCAATGATCCCGCAGCCTTGAGCCAGGCACAAACGGATATTCCCGCAGCCTTTGATGACTTTTACGAATGAATTACCGCAACCTCACCCCGTCGATGTCCTTGCTGCTGGCATTTGAAGCCGCGGCGCGCCATGAAAGCTACACCCGCGCTGCCGTGGAGCTGGCGCTGACCCAGAGCGCCGTCAGCCGTCAGGTCCAGGCCCTGGAGCAGCAACTGGGGGTGACGTTGTTCCGCCGCGAGGGCCGCACGGTCAAGCTCACCGATGTCGGGCGTCTGTATCAGCGTGAAATCAGTGAGGCCCTGGGCCGCGTGCGCAGCGCCACCTTGCATGCCATCGCCCACCAGGCCGGAGGCGGCAGCCTGCGCCTGGCCACTCTGCCGACCTTCGGCTCGAAATGGTTGCTGCCACGCCTGCATGAGTTTTATCGCAGCCATCCCGAGGTGCTGGTGCACATCAACTCACGGATCGAACCGGTGGACTTCGCCACCAGTGGCATCGACGCCGCCATCGTGGTTGCCACCAGCGAATTGCCTGGCCTGATCTGCCATCGTCTGCACGCCGAAGAACTGATGGTGATCCTGTCACCGACCCTGGCCGCCACCCGGCCGGTCTGGAGCGCGAAGGACATCAGCCAGCAGGTGCTGCTCAACGTCGCCAACAACGCCAATGCCTGGGGCGAATGGTTCACCCACCACGGCCTGACGCACCAGGCCATGCGCCTGGGACCGAGCTTCGAACTGACGTCGCATTTGATCCAGGCAGTGCGCGCCGACATTGGCATCGGCCTGGTGCCTCGCATCCTGATCAGCGACGAGCTGGCCAGTGGCGAGCTGAGTAGCCCCGCCCTGCCCTTTGCCAGTGCGCGGAGTTACTACCTGGTGTATCCGCCACGCAACCAGGCGCTGCCAGCGCTGGAGGCGTTCCGTAGCTGGCTGCTGGATAAAGCGGGAATGGAGCTTCGCGGTTGAGGACGAGCGCGACGCCGTAACGTCGCGCTCGCGATCACTCAGTGCGGGGCGCGGGGGATGGTTTTGAGCAGGTCTTCAGGGCTGATGTGGCCGACCACTTGCTGACTGCCCGGCTGCGGCAGGTCGAAGATGTGCCCCTTCATTTTGCCGATCACGTGCATCTCGCACGGTTTGCAGTCGAACTTCAGGGTCAGCACCTCGTCGCCATGAATCAGCTGCATCGGCGCGACTTTGGTACGCACGCCAGTGACGCCCTTGGCCTGTTTCGGGCAGAGGTTGAAGGAGAAGCGCAGGCAGTGCTTGGTGATCATCACCGGCACTTCGCCCTTCTCTTCATGGGCCTCATAGGCCGCATCGATCAGCTTGACCCCGTGACGGTGGTAGAAGTCGCGCGCCTTCTGGTTGTAGACGTTGGCCAGGAACGACAGGTGCGATTCCGGGTACACCGGTGGCGGCGTGGTTTCTGCCTTGCGCCCGCCCCGTGGATGCGCCTTGATACGCGCTTCTGTCAGCGCTTCGATCGCTTCACGGCGCAACGCCTTGAGCTGCGAGTTGGGGATGAAAAACGCCTGTGGCGCATCCAGCTTGATATCGGTGGCGTGATACTCGGTGGTGCCCAGCTGGCCTAGCAGGTCGTGGAGTTGCTCCAGGGCCTGTTCCGGCTTGTTGGCTGCACCGAACGGGCCGTCCAGGCTGACGCTGACGCTGACGCCCTCTTCACTGATGGCGGTCAGTTGCAGGCGTTCTTCACGCAGGCATGCTGTCCAGTCCAGGCCGATGCGACGCTCGGCAGAGGTTTTCTGCAGGGCTTGCTGCCAGTTGTGGTCGAGGTTGCGGCTCAGCGGATGGTTGGGCCGTAGCTGGTGCAGGCCCTTGGGCATTTCATTCGGCTCGACGCGGTAGCGGTAGCGTTTTTCGCCGTCTTCATCGAACTCGCCCTTGGGCTCGGCGATGTTGGCGCGGAAGCCGACGACTTCACGTTTGACCAGGACGTTGAGACCGTCGCCGTTGGACAGCGGCTCATGGGTGACCACTTGCAGGTCACGCTTGCCGACTTTCTCCACCACGCCCACAGCCAGACCGGTAAAGGTCGGCGAGTCGAAAGCGCCGATATCGATCTTGCGCTCGCTGACGAAGTAATCGGTGCTGCCACGGTGGAAGGTCTTGTCCGGATCGGGCACGAAGAAGTGCGCGGTGCGGCCACTGGAAGCGCGGGCCAGGTCCGGGCGGTCTTCGAGGACCTCGTCCAGGCGCTGGCGGTAGTAGGCCGTGATGTTCTTCACATAGCCCATGTCCTTGTAGCGGCCTTCGATCTTGAACGAACGCACACCGGCCTCGACCAGGGCGCGGATGTTGGCGCTCTGGTTGTTGTCCTTCATCGACAACAGGTGCTTTTCATAGGCGATCACACCGCCTTTTTCGTCCTTCAAGGTGTACGGCAGGCGGCACGCTTGGGAGCAGTCGCCGCGGTTGGCGCTGCGTCCGGTCTGGGCGTGGGAAATGTTGCACTGGCCGGAGAAGGCCACGCACAGCGCACCGTGAATGAAGAACTCGATCGCCGCATCGGTCTCGTCGGCAATCGCACGGATTTCCTTGAGGTTCAGCTCGCGGGCCAGGACCAGTTGCGAGAAACCGGCCTGGTCGAGGAACTTCGCCCGCGCCAGGGTGCGGATGTCGGTCTGGGTGCTGGCGTGCAGCTCGATTGGCGGAATATCCAGCTCCATCACCCCCAGATCCTGGACGATCAGCGCATCGACACCGGCATCGTACAGCTCGTGAATCAGCTTGCGCGCCGGCTCCAGCTCGTTGTCGTGGAGGATGGTGTTGATGGTGGTGAACACCCGCGCGTGATAACGATGGGCGAACTCCACCAACTGAGCGATATCGCTCACCTCGTTACAGGCGTTGTGGCGGGCGCCGAAGCTTGGGCCACCGAGGTACACGGCGTCGGCGCCATGCAGGATGGCCTCGCGGGCGATGGCCACATCGCGGGCGGGGCTGAGCAGTTCCAGGTGATGCTTGGGTAAGGACATGTTTTTTTAGTCAGGCTTGTCACGATCAAGGCGCGCATTGTAGCGCGAAACGCGGGGTGGGAGCGGGCTTGCCCCGCGATTGCGGGCTGTCAGTCACATTGTATCGCGGGGCAAGCCCGCTCCCACCGCACGTTCCGGCCCTGACCGGGTCAGCCCTTGGCGGCCATCGCCGTCACTTCCACACGCATGCCTTCTACCGCCAGCGCGGCTACGCCAACAGCGGCGCGCACCGGCCAGGGTTTGGCGAAGAAGCGCTGGTAGACCTCGTTGAAGGCAGCGCGGTCAGCCATGTCGGTGAGGTAGATGGTCAGGTGCAGCACCCGGTCCATCGAGCTGCCAGCGCGCTCCAGCGCAACCTTCAGCGCCTGCAGGGTGCACTCGCTCTGCAAGGTGATATCACCCAGCTCCAGGCTGCCATCGGCGCGGGTCGGGATCTGGGTGGAAACCAGCACACCGCCGAAACCGGCAACGTCGCTGGAGATGGATTCCGGGTCGGGGTCGGGAACGAAGGTGATGTCGTGATTGGCCATGGAAAATTTCCTGCTGGATGGGAAAACACTATGATGCCTGACCTGCTGCAACAGTAACCGGCTGTTTTAAAAACAATTTATTTGTTTTGGCTCTTCCCAGACGGGAAAAAAGTTGGTAAATTTCCGCGCATTCCTGCAACGGCAGCGAATGCTATCTCTTCAAACGAGTGCCAGACACTCGTCGCAACAGCTACAGGGGCGTCGCCAAGCGGTAAGGCAGCAGGTTTTGATCCTGCCATGCGTTGGTTCGAATCCAGCCGCCCCTGCCATTTTCTTCTTCCGATCCAAATCCATTTCACGACATCTCTGTCGCAATCACGCGCGCACCTCAAGCACAATGCACGGTCAATTCAAGACCGGGATTGACGCTGTGTAGCGCCAACCCCGCCCTCTCTATTTAATTGCCAGCTGCCAATGGTGGCGTGCGCGGCGGCACCAAGCGCTTCGACCCTGTCGACTCGAACGCCGACGCCAGGCGCAGCAACGACGAGTCGTCATAAGCCCGCCCGGCGAAGGTCAGCCCGACCGGCATGCCGATATCGGCCATCACGCCCATCGGTACAGTGACCGTCGGCACACCCAGGTGACGAATCGCCAGGTTGCCGTTGGCCACCCAGACGCCGTTGCTCCAGGCGATGTCGGCCGACGCCGGGTCGATATCCGAATTGGCCGGGGCCACATCGGCGACTGTCGGGAACAGCACGGCATCAAGCTTCAGGCCGTCCATCCAGTCTTCCAGATCGATGCGACGGGTTTTCTCCAGTCCGCGCAGGCCGTCGGGCACGGTGCTGATCTGATCCCAAGGGGTAATGCCACGCTCGGCCATGCGCACGTACTCGTCCATGCCTGCGGCAAGGTCGCCTTCGCGGTTTGGCAGCGTGCCCGGATCGTGCGGGAAGATCTTCGGACCATCGACATCGACCAGACGGTTCAGTTTCGGGTCGCCGTTGGCCTGGAGGAAATCATCGAAGGCCCAAGCGGTCAGGTCCCACAACTCATGGTGAAGGAACTCTTTGGACACCAGGCCACGGTTGAACACCGTCGGCGCGCCTGGACGGTCACCTTCACAATTGGAGACCAGCGGGAAATCCACCTCGACCACCTCGGCACCCGCTGCTTCGAGCGCCTTGCGCGCCTGCTCCCAGAGCGCAATCACGGTCGGGCGGGTGTTGATGCGCTGACCGGTCGGACCACCGATACCGGGCGCTTCACTGGTGCCTGCCTCAGGGTCGGCGTTGATATACATCTTCGGAATGCCCAGACGCTTGCCGGCCAGTGCCGTGGCGTTGACCGCCAGCTCCAGGTACGAAGCCGGACGCACCGAAGCGACGCTCGGAATCGCCACCCAGGGCTGCATCCGCCACAGGTCGCCGCGGGTGTCGGGGTCTTCGGCGACGACCACGTCGAGCACTTCGAGCAGGTCGGCCATGGTCCGGGCAAACGGCACCACCACGTCCATGGTCGGCGTCAGCGGCCAGTTGCCGCGCACCGAGATCACCCCACGCGAAGGGGTGTAGGCGCACAGGCCGTTGTTCGAAGCAGGCCCACGACCGCTCGACCAGGTTTCTTCGGCCAGGCCGAATGCCGAGAAGCTCGCGGCCGTGGCAGTACCTGCGCCATTGGAGGAACCCGAAGCGAACGGTGCAGTGAGGTAGTCGGCGTTGTACGGGCTCTCGGCCCGGCCATAGACCCCACGTTGCATACCGCCATTGGCCATCGGCGGCATGTTGGTCTTGCCCAGGCAGATGGCGCCGGCCGCACGCAGGCGCTCGATGGTGAACGCATCGCGGTAGGCTACCAGCTCGGCAAAGGCCGGGCTGCCGGAAGCGGCGGTGAGGCCTTTGACCAGGTAGCTGTCCTTGGCGGTGTACGGGATGCCATCCAGCGGCCCCAGAGCTTTGCCCTTGGCCCGGCGGGCATCAGAGGCCTCGGCCTCCTTGAGCGCTTCGGGGTTTCGCACTACGACTGCATTGAGCGCAGTAGCCGTATCAGCACCGTCATAGGCATCGATGCGGGCCAGGTAGGCCTGAACCAGCTCGACCGCGGTGGTCTGGCCGGACTCGAGCGCCGCGCGTAGCTGGGCGATGGAAACTTCAGTGACTTCGATCATGCGCTTAGCACCAATAGCTGAAGGTTGACGCAGTGGATACCGGGCACAGGCACATCACATTTCTCAAAACAGGTTTTCATATCAGGTCTCATTGCACGCCATTACGCGATACCGCGCACTGAGCACCATGAAACCCTGAGGCTGCGTTTAAAGCAACAGAGCGGGCGCTAATGCCACTTGTGGGAGCGGGCTTGCCCCGCGAGACGATACGGCTGATCACGCGCGA
>NZ_JANHLE010000050.1 GCF_028682475.1 Pseudomonas putida | reverse complement strand
GGAGAGGAAACCGGCCTTGACGTAGGCGGCTTCGTCCACGCCTGGTGGAACGCGGTTGGTGATCAGGTCGACGAGGACTGCTTCTTCGCCAGCAGGAGGATTCTTCAGCAGCTCGACCAGGCCTGCGGTTTGTTCGGCGTTAAGCGGCTGGGGCACGATACCCTGGGCGGCACGCTCTTCGATGTGTTTGCGGTAGGCTTCAAGCACAGTTATTACCCTCATCAGTGGTCCCAAATGGGTGTCCGGGACGCTCATCCAGAAAGTCCGGCACCCGTGCGCAATACGGCTTCTTGGGCCGCGTAGCCAGGGTTGCAGGAAATCCTTACAGAAGCTGCTTTCAAAGTTTTACGCCTGTAGAACGGAGGCTGATGAGGGCTGGCGCGGGATATGCGCTGAACGTATATCCCGGGCCAACGCCGTTCTACCGGATCAACTGTGCTCGTGACGCTTTGAAAACAGCTTCTAACGGACATTGCTGCCTTAAAAAGGCCGGGTGATTCTACGGTAAAAACTCGATAAAGGTAAGGCGCGGACGATGACTTTAGCGGGTGACCCCCGTTAGACAAAGGGCTAACATGGCAGCCTGTTCCACCGTCCAGTTGTAGATTTTTTCATGTCCAATCAGTCAATTAAAACGCCTTGTGTCGGCCTCTGCTCCACGGTTTACGGGGATCTGGTGTGCCGTGGCTGCAAGCGTTTCCACCATGAAGTGATCAACTGGAACGGCTACAACGAAGATGAAAAGCGTGCAGTGTGGCTGCGCCTCGAGCAACTGCTGGTGCAGGTCATGGTGGCCAAACTTGAAGTCTTTGATGCCAACCGCCTGCGCCAGCAGCTGGAGCAGCGCAAGATCCGCTTCGTGCCGCACCAGTCCGAGTATTGCTGGGCTTACCAGCTGATTGCCCGGGGCGCGCGGGTGATTCGTGAGCTTGAGGCTTACGGCATGGTGTTGTTGCCGGAGTTTCGTGACTGGGAACTGCCCGAGTTGCGCGATGCCATTGATCGGGAATTTTTCCTGCTGTCCGAAGCCCACTACCAGCGCTATATCGCGCCGGGGTTTCTCAAGGATGCTTTGGGTTGAAGCCATCGCGGGGCAAGCCCGCTCCCACAGGTTTTAACTTCAACCTCTAGGGGCGGGCTTGCCCCGCGATAAAACCTTCAGCCTTGTGCCAGCTCAGTCAGGTGCACCTTCACTTCCTCGGTCTTGAGCACCAGCACATCGCATTCCAGCGAATCGAGCACCACCTCGGCGGTGTTGCCGATCAATGCCCCGGGAATCCCGGTACGCGCCACGGTGCCGATCACGGTCACCACCGCATCGTACTTGTTGGCGGTGTAGGGGATCAGCACATCGGCCGGGCCTTCGGCGACATGCAGGCGATCATCGTTGATATCGAACTCGGCCTGGAACGCCGCGCATTCCTCGCGGTAACGCTGTTCGATGGTTTCCTTCAATTGATAGACCGGGTCGGCTGCCGACAACATCGGCGACGGGTGGGCGCTGATCACATGCAGGTTGCCTTTGGCCAGGTTGGCGATCTCGTAGCCGTGGTCGACGATGTTCTTGTGCAGCAGGCGATGCGCCTCATCGTGGTTGCCGACATCCACTGCAGCGAGGATCACCCCGCCAGTCCACGGCCGTTCGGTCTTGACCATCAGCACCGCACACGGGCACAGGCGCAGCAGCTTCCAGTCGGATGGGGTGAGCAGGGCTTTTTTCAGCGGGTTGTCCGGGCGGTGCTCCTTGATCACCAGATCGCAGCCTTCGGCTTGCTGCACGGCAATGATCGATTCGTGCAGGCTGCCGTGCCAGGCCTCCTCGTGGGTCACATTGTCGAAGCCGTCGTCGTGCAGCTGGCTGCTGAGCAGGCTGAGCAGGGCGCTGTGGTCGTGATTCTTGTCGGGCATCAACAGGTGCAGGCGAGCGCCGGTGGCGCCGGCGATCAGTTTGGCCCGGGTCAGGGCGCGGCTGTGAGCGTGTTCGGGGTCGAGTACCACCAGGATGCTGCGTACTTCTTGCATGAGCGTGAACTCCCTTCAGAAATGGCGACCGATGACTGACTATAGTCGGCGCCAAGTGCAATGGGCGTTGATATGTATCAAGCATAGTTCACTGGTGATCGCCGCCACTGCCGGTATAATCGCCGGTCTTGCCGTTCGCCCTGCCTGTTTGTGAGCCTATGCACCTTATTCCCGAAATTGATGCGTTCCTTGGTTGCCGTACTCCCGATGCCTGGGTCCAGGCGGCGCTTGCCGACCAGGAAACCCTGTTGATCGACCACAAGAACTGCGAGTTCAAGGCCGCCAGTACTGCGCTGAGCCTGATGGCCAAGTACAACACGCACCTGGACCTGATCAACATGATGTCGCGCCTGGCCCGCGAAGAGCTGGTGCACCATGAGCAGGTGTTGCGCCTGATGAAGCGCCGCAAGATCGCCTTGCGTCCTTTGTCGGCCGGGCGCTATGCCTCGGGCCTGCGCCGGGTGGTGCGGACCCATGAGCCGGTGAAGCTGGTCGACACCCTGGTGGTCGGCGCTTTTATCGAGGCGCGTAGCTGCGAGCGTTTTGCCGCATTGGTGCCGCATCTGGACGAAGAACTGGGCAAGTTCTACCACGGCCTGCTCAACAGCGAAGCGCGGCACTATCAGGGCTACCTCAAGCTGGCTCATCAATACGGTGAGGCGGCGGATATCGAGCGGGTGGTGGAGAAGGTCAGGGCGGTCGAAGCCGAATTGATCAGCAGCCCGGATGAAGAGTTTCGCTTTCATAGCGGTATTCCTGCCTGATAGGTACCTGCGCCTTAGCGGCCCCTGTAGGAGCGGATAAATCCGCTCCTACGAATCGACCTTTTGCCGCACAAATAGCAAGCAAGCTAATTAATGCCTTGACGTTGGCTGCCTAAGCAGTAACATTATGTTACTTACTGCCTAAGCAGGTATCTCCGTTCATGCCGCACTACACTCCCGAAAACTTTCAGACCTGCACCATCGGCATGCTCCTGGGCCGTGCCGCGCTGGTCAAAGACCGCATTCTCGACAGCCATCTGCAGGACTTCGGCGTTACCGCCGCGCAGTTCAAAGTGCTGATCATCGTCGCCCAGTACGGCGTCGATACACCCGCCGAGCTGTGTCGTTTCCTGTCGCTGGACAGCGGTTCGATGACGCGCATGCTCGATCGCCTTGAGCAAAAGGACCTGATCCTGCGCCGGCGCTGCCCGGATGATCGCCGCCAGGTGCGTCTGGGCCTGAGCGAGGAGGGGCAGAAGCTCGCAGATCAGTTACCGCAGATCGGTGCGGCGGCGATGAATGAGTTGGTAGGCGTGCTCGCTGCGGATGAACTGGCGACCCTGGAGAGCCTGCTGAGCAAGGTGCTGCTCGCGGCTGGTGACACCCTGACAGCCCAGCGTATAGGTGCCAAATGAACACGCCGGAAAGTACCAGCACGGCGCAAGACCTCAACAACACCCGTAAACGTAAAACCTGGTTGCTCGGTCTTGCCCTGTTGGTCGTGGTCGGCGGCGCTGCGGTCTGGGCCTGGCACGAGCTGTACGGGCGCTGGAACGAAGAGACCGACGATGCCTACGTCAACGGCAACGTCGTGGAAATCACCCCGTTGGTGACCGGTACCGTGGTCAGTATCGGCGCCGACGATGGTGATCTGGTGCATGCAGGGCAAGTGGTGATCGAGTTCGATCCGAGCGATGCCGAGGTCGGTCTGCAGGCCGCCCAGGCCCAGCTGGCCCGCGCCGTGCGTCAGGTGCGTGGCTTGTACAGCAATGTCGATGGCATGAAGGCCCAGGTAGCCGCGCGTCAGGCCGAACAGACCAAAGCCCAGGAAAACTACAGCCGACGCAAGACCCTCGCAGCTGGCGGGGCCATTTCCCTGGAAGAGCTGTCCCACGCCCGTGACGACCTGTCTTCGGCGCAGAGCGCATTGCTCAACGCCAGGCAGCAACTCAACACCACCACCGCATTGGTCGATGACACCGTGGTCTCCTCGCATCCGCAAGTCATGGCGGCGGCTGCCGACTTGCGCCAGGCCTACCTGGCCGTCGCCCGCACCACTTTGGTAGCGCCGGTCACCGGTTACGTGGCCAAGCGCACCGTGCAGTTGGGGCAGCGCCTGCAGCCGGGCACCGCGACCATGGCGGTGATCCCGCTGGACCAGCTGTGGATTGACGCCAACTTCAAGGAAACCCAACTGCGCAACATGCGTATCGGTCAACCGGTGGATATCGTCGCCGATCTGTACGGCAGCGAGGTCAAATACAGCGGCACCATCGACAGCCTCGGTGCCGGCACCGGCAGTGCCTTCGCCCTGTTGCCGGCGCAGAACGCCACCGGTAACTGGATCAAGATCGTCCAGCGGGTACCGGTGCGCATTCATATCAATGCCGAGCAACTGGCCGCCCATCCGCTGCGTATCGGCCTGTCGACCCAGGTTACGGTCGATCTGCACGACCAGAGCGGGCCGGTACTGGCCCAGTTGCCGCCACAGAAAGCGTCGTTCGCCACCCAGGTGTATGACCGCCAACTGGTCGAGGCCGATGCCATGATCGCGCGACTGATCCATGACAACAGTCAAGGCGCCAGCAAGACGGCGCAGCGATGAGCAACAACGCGTCATTCAGCCCGCCGAGCCTGCTGTTGACCACCATCGGGCTGTCGCTGGCGACCTTCATGCAGGTGCTCGACACCACCATTGCCAACGTCGCCTTGCCGACTATTTCCGGCAACCTCGGGGTGAGTGCGGAGCAGGGCACCTGGGTGATTACCTCGTTTGCGGTGAGCAATGCCATTGCCTTGCCGCTGACCGGCTGGCTGAGCCGGCGTTTTGGCGAGGTAAAGCTGTTTATCTGGGCCACGCTGCTGTTCGTGCTGGCTTCGTTTCTCTGCGGTATCGCCCGCTCGATGCCGGAATTGGTGGGTTTCCGGGTTCTGCAAGGGATCGTTGCCGGCCCCCTGTATCCGATGACCCAGACGCTACTGATCGCGGTCTATCCACCGGCCAAGCGCGGGATGGCCCTGGCGTTGCTGGCGATGGTCACGGTGGTGGCGCCGATTGCCGGTCCCATCCTCGGCGGCTGGATCACCGACAGCTACAGCTGGCCGTGGATTTTCTTCATCAACGTGCCGATCGGCCTGTTTGCCGCGGCGGTGGTGCGCCAGCAGATGCGCGCCCGGCCGGTCACTACCCAGCGCCAGCCCATGGACTACATCGGCTTGCTGACCCTGGTCATTGGCGTCGGTGCCCTGCAGATCGTGCTGGACAAGGGCAATGACCTGGACTGGTTCGAGTCGAGCTTCATTGTGATCGGCAGTCTGATCTCGGTGGTGTTTCTGGCGATTTTTATCATCTGGGAACTGACCGACAAGCATCCGGTGGTCAATCTGCGGCTGTTCGTGCACCGCAACTTTCGCATTGGCACCATTGTGTTGGTTGGCGGCTATGCAGGCTTTTTCGGCATCAACCTGATCCTGCCGCAGTGGCTGCAGACCCAGATGGGCTACACCGCGACCTGGGCCGGGCTGGCGGTGGCACCAATCGGCTTGCTGCCGGTGCTGATGTCACCGTTTGTCGGCAAGTACGCGCATAAGTTCGACCTGCGTGTATTGGCGGGGCTGGCGTTCCTGGCGATTGGCGGCAGTTGCTTCATGCGTGCAGGGTTCACCAATGAAGTGGATTTCCAGCACATTGCCCTGGTGCAATTGTTCATGGGTATCGGTGTGGCGCTGTTCTTCATGCCGACCTTGAGCATCCTGCTCTCGGACCTGCCACCGCAGCAGATCGCCGACGGGTCGGGTTTAGCCACCTTCCTGCGGACCCTGGGCGGCAGCTTCGCGGCTTCGTTGACCACCTGGATCTGGATTCGCCGGGCTGACCAGCATCATGCCTATCTCAGTGAAAGCATCAGCTCCTATGAGCCTGCCACCCGTGAGGCAATCAATCAGTTGGGCGGGGCGAACGGGCAGTCTTATGCGCAGCTGGAGCACATGCTCAGCAGTCAGGCGTACATGATGTCGACTGTGGATTACTTCACCCTGATGGGCTGGGTGTTTGCCGGTTTGATCTTGCTGGTGTGGCTGGCCAAGCCGCCGTTTGCGGCCAAGGCAGGGCCGGCGTCGGCGGGGCATTGAGCAATCGCGGGGCAAGCCCGCTCCCACAGCGCCGGTGGGAGCGGGCTTGCCCCGCAATAAGATCTCAAGGAAAAGCAAAAGGCTGCAGCTGAAACCCTTGCTCATCCACCTGCAACGCCCAACCCTGACGGTCCCAGTCACCCAGCACGATACGCCGCGCCGGTTGCTCATCGACCACCAGTTTGTGAATCGCCGGACGATGGGTATGCCCATGCACCAGCGTGCGCACGCCATACTGCGCCATGACCCGCGGCACTTCTTCCGGCGTCACGTCGACAATGTCGTTGGCCTTCATCCGCGTCTGCGCCTTGCTTTCGCTGCGCAGTTTGCGCGCCAGTTTCTGGCGGGTGCTCAGCGGCAGGTGCCGAAGGATCCACAAGCTCACAGGATTGCGCAGGTAGCGACGCATCTTCATGTAGGCCAGGTCCAGGGTGCACAAACTGTCGCCATGCATCAGCAGTACCGGCTCACCACCCAGCTGCACCACACTCGGATCGCTCAGCAGCGTGCAGCCGGCCGCCTCGCAGAAGGCTTCGCCGATCAGGAAGTCGCGGTTGCCATGCATCAGGTAGACCTGCGTGCCGCTGTCGCTCAAGGCGCGCAGGGCCTGGCAGATCGTGGTCTGGAACGGCGTCATGGCGTCGTCGCCGATCCACGCTTCGAAAAAGTCGCCAAGGATGTACAGCGCCTCGGCGTGCCGCGCACGACCGTCGAGCAGATCAAGAAACGCCCGGGTAATGTCCGGGCGTTCTTCTTGCAGGTGCAGATCAGAGATCAGCAGTATCACTCAACGATCTCGGCTTTCTCGATGATCACGTCTTCAACCGGGACGTCCTGGTGGCCGGACTTGGAACCGGTGGAAACAGTCTTGATCTTGTCGACAACCTCGGTGCCTTCGGTAACTTTACCGAATACCGCGTAACCCCAGCCCTGGACGTTCTTGCCGCTGTGGTTGAGGAAGCTGTTGTCGGTGACGTTGATGAAGAACTGCGCCGACGCCGAATGCGGCTCCATGGTACGGGCCATGGCGATGGTGTACTTGTCGTTGCTCAGGCCGTTGTCGGCTTCGTTCTGGATGCTTGGACGCTTGTCTTTCTTCTCTTTCATGCCTGGCTCGAAACCGCCGCCCTGGATCATGAAGTTACCGATGACACGGTGGAAAATGGTGTTGCTGTAGTGACCGGCGTTCACGTACTCGATGAAGTTGGCCACGGTGATCGGGGCTTTTTCGGCATTCAGTTCGATGACGATGTCGCCGTGATTGGTGCTCAGTTTGACTTTGGACATGCTGGAATTCGCTCTTTCAAGGCATTTGAAATAGGGTCGCGCAGGATCGCGATACAAACCTGACGCACAGTCTACAGCCCGCGATACGTGGCTTGCGGCAGTTTTTTTGCTGCCGGTACCGAATATAGGGCCAGTTTGTCGGCCGGACGCTGTCGGCAGCTCGACCGCTTCGGCTATGATAAGCGCTTTGATTCAGTCGGCCTACCCAGGCCGTGTACCCGTATTTCAAGGATCCTATGAGCAAGCCCACTGCCGACACCGCTCCCAACGCCGCTGCCAAAGGCGCTCCCGCCGTCCCTGCGAACTTCCTGCGTCCGATCGTGCAGGCCGACCTGGACTCGGGCAAGCACAGCAGCATCGTCACCCGTTTCCCGCCTGAGCCCAACGGTTACCTGCACATCGGCCATGCCAAGTCGATCTGCGTGAACTTCGGCCTGGCCCAGGAATTCGGCGGAGCCTGTCACCTGCGTTTCGATGACACCAACCCGGCCAAAGAGGACCAGGAGTACATCGACGCCATCCAGAGCGATGTGCAGTGGCTGGGCTTCCAGTGGACCGGCCCGGTACGCTACGCCTCGGAATATTTCGACCAGTTGCATGACTGGGCCGTTGACCTGATCAAGTCGGGCAATGCCTACGTCTGCGACCTGACCCCGGAGCAGGCCAAGGAATACCGTGGCAACCTGACCGAGCCGGGCAAGAACAGCCCGTTCCGCGAGCGCAGCGTCGAAGAGAACCTCGACCTGTTCGCCCGTATGAAGGCCGGCGAGTTCAAGGACGGTGAGCGTGTACTGCGGGCCCGGATCGACATGGCTTCGCCGAACATGAACCTGCGCGACCCGATCCTGTATCGCATCCGTCATGCCCACCACCACCAGACCGGTGACAAGTGGTGCATCTACCCTAACTACGACTTCACCCACGGTCAGTCGGACGCCATCGAAGGCATCACCCACTCCATCTGCACCCTGGAGTTCGAAGGCCATCGTCCGCTGTACGAGTGGTTCCTCGAGCACCTGCCGGTGCCGGCCAAGCCGCGCCAGTATGAGTTCAGCCGCCTGAACCTGAACTACACCATCACCAGCAAGCGCAAGCTCAAGCAGCTGGTCGACGAGCAGCACGTCAGCGGCTGGGACGATCCGCGCATGTCGACCCTGTCCGGTTTCCGTCGCCGCGGCTACACCCCGGCCTCGATCCGCAATTTCTGCGAAATGATCGGCACCAATCGTTCCGATGGCGTGGTCGACATGTCGATGCTCGAATTCAGCATCCGTGACGACCTCGACCGCACCGCGCCACGCGCCATGTGCGTGCTGCGTCCGCTAAAAGTTGTGATCACCAACTACCCGGAAGGCCAGGTCGAGAACCTCGAACTGCCGCGTCACCCGAAAGAAGACATGGGCGTGCGCGCACTGCCGTTCGCCCGCGAAATCTACATCGATCGCGACGACTTCATGGAAGAGCCGCCAAAAGGCTACAAGCGCCTGGAACCGGCCGGCGAAGTGCGCCTGCGCGGCAGCTACGTAATCCGTGCCGACGAGGCGATCAAGGACGCCGACGGCAACATCGTCGAACTGCGCTGCTCCTATGACCCGGACACCCTGGGCAAGAACCCGGAGGGTCGCAAGGTCAAGGGCGTGATCCACTGGGTGCCGGCCGCGGCCAGCGTCGAGTGCGAAGTGCGTCTGTACGACCGTCTGTTCCGCTCGGCCAACCCCGAGAAGACCGAAGATGGCGGCAGCTTCCTCGACAACATCAATCCCGACTCGCTGCAGGTGCTTACCGGTTGTCGTGCGGAACCTTCCCTGGGCCAGGCCCAGCCAGAAGACCGCTTCCAGTTCGAGCGCGAAGGCTACTTCTGCGCCGACCTGAAAGACTCCCAGCCGGGTCGCCCGGTATTCAACCGGACTGTGACCCTGCGCGATTCGTGGGGCAGCTGAGGAACGCTTGTGCTTACCATCTACAACACGCTGAGCAAGACCAAGGAAGTTTTCAAACCGCTCGAAGGCAACAAGGTGCGGATGTACGTCTGCGGCATGACCGTGTACGACTTCTGCCACCTGGGCCACGGCCGCAGCATGGTCGCCTTCGACCTGGTTACCCGCTGGCTGCGTTACAGCGGCTACGACCTGACCTATGTGCGCAACATCACCGACATCGATGACAAGATCATCAACCGGGCCAATGAAAACGGCGAGTCGTTCGACGCGCTGACTGCCCGCATGATCGACGCGATGCACGAAGACGAGCGCCGCCTGAACATCCTGCCGCCGGACCAGGAGCCGCGTGCCACCGACCATATCGCCGGCATGCACGCGATGATCCAGACCCTGATCGACAAGGGCTACGCCTACGCGCCGGGCAATGGCGACGTGTACTACCGGGTCGGCAAGTTCGTCGGCTACGGCAAGCTGTCGCGCAAGAAGATCGAAGACCTGCGCATCGGTGCGCGGATCGAGGTCGACGAGGCCAAGCAGGATCCACTCGACTTCGTCCTCTGGAAGGGCGTCAAGCCAGGCGAGCCGAGCTGGGAATCGCCGTGGGGCCCGGGCCGTCCGGGCTGGCACATCGAGTGCTCGGTGATGTCCACCTGCTGCCTGGGCGAGAGCTTCGACATTCACGGCGGTGGCAACGACCTGGAGTTCCCGCACCACGAGAACGAAATTGCCCAGAGCGAAGCCGCCACTGGCAAGCAGTACGCCAATTCGTGGATGCACTGCGGCATGATTCGCATCAACGGCGAGAAGATGTCCAAGTCCTTGAACAACTTCTTCACCATTCGCGACGTGCTCGATAAATATCACCCGGAGGTGGTGCGCTACCTGCTGGTGTCGAGCCACTACCGCAGCTCGATCAACTACTCCGAAGACAGCCTGCGTGAGTCCAAGGGCGCCCTGGAGCGCTTCTACCATGCTCTGCGTGGTTTGCCGCGGGTCGAGGCCAAAGGTGGCGAGGCGTATATCGAGCGCTTTACCGTGGCGATGAACGACGACTTCGGTACTCCCGAAGCCTGCGCCGTGCTGTTCGACCTGGTGCGTGAGATCAATCGCCTGCGCGAGAGCGAGCCTGAGGTTGCGGCCGGTCTGGCCGGTCGTCTGCGTGAGCTGGCGGGCTTGCTGGGTGTGCTGCAGCTGGATGCCGATGACTTCCTGCGTGCCGGTGCCGAAGGCAAGGTCGATGCGGCGCAAGTCGAAGCCTTGATCCAGGCGCGTTTGCAAGCGCGTGCGGACAAGAACTGGGCAGAGTCGGATCGCATCCGTGACCAGATCACCGCCATGGGTGTGGTGCTGGAAGACAGCAAGGGTGCTACTACCTGGCGTCTGGCTGACTGACCGATCGCGGGGCAAGCCCGCTCCCACAGGATGGCGGTGAGTCCACCCTGTGGGAGCGGGCTTGCCCCGCGATGCTCCTAGCCGACCACCCCGGTCCGGCAGAGCAACACCAACTTCGCCCCACCGAGTTCACTGGCCCCGACCTCAAGCGCAAAGCCATGCAGGTCGACAATCGCCGCCACCACCGACAGTCCTAGCCCGAACCCTGGGTGACGATGGCCTTCCTCGCTGCGATAAAAGCGCTTCAAGACCGCCTCGCGCTCCTCCTCGGGAATCCCCGGTCCGCTGTCTTCCACCGCGATTTTCACTGTACCGGCTTCACTGCTGGCGCCCATGCGCACCTGCCCGCCAGCCGGGGTGAACTTGATGGCATTGCCCAGCAAATTGGCCAGTGCCTCGAACAACAGCTCGCGGTCGCCATTGAGCGGCGGCAGCTGTGCCGGTACGTCAAGACTCAGGCGAATATCGCCATCCTCGGCGAGCGGCAGATAAAAGTCGTGCATTTCCATCAGCAGGGCGCGCGGGTCAAGCTCGACGAATCCGGCCCGGCGCTGGCGATCCTCCAGCTCACTGATACGTAGCAAGCCACGAAAACGCGCCATCAAGGTGTCGGTTTCAGCAATCGCCTGTTCCAGCGCCTCGCCCTGGGGCGAGTCATTACCGGCCTGCTGGCGGATCCGGTAGAGCTGGGCGCGCAGGCGGGTCAGCGGGGTGCGCAGGTCGTGGGCGATGTTGTCGCAGACGCCCTTGACCTCGTGCATCAGGCGTTCGATGCGGTCGAGCATGGCGTTGACGATGGCGGCGAGCATGTCCAGCTCATCGCGGCGCTGGGACAGCGGCAGGCGCTGGGTCAGGTCGCCGGCGACGATCTGTTCGGCGGTGGCCTGGATCGCCCGAATGCGCTTGAGCGGTCGTCGGCGCAGCAGGTACCAGCCGGCGATGCCGGGGATGATCGTCAGCGACAGGCCCCAGAGCAGGGCGTGCAGAATGATGCGGGTGACCACGAACAGCGAACCATTGTCGCGCACCAGCACCAGCCAGCGGCCATCACGGACCTTGATCGCCACGGCGTCGCAGCTGTCGCGCGGCAGGTGCGGGTCATCGGCGTCAAGGCAGCGGCTCAGTTCGTGGATCTTGCCGTCCAGGCCCAGTTCGGTTGGCAGCTGGCGAATCTGCCCGCCCAAGGGATTGAACTGAGCGTCGAACAGGCCATAGGCATCGAAACTGCGCTCTTCGAAGGCTTGGCTCGCGATCAGTGCGTCGTCCAGCTGCTTACCGCTCATGTGCGCAAACAGATGCTGACGCTGCAGCAGCGAGTGGCGGGTGAGCTTGTTCAGGTAGCCCGAGACCTCGAAGTACAGCACCCCCATGAGGATGCTGCTCCAGGCCACGAACAGAAAGCTGTACAGCGCCAGCAGGCGGCTGGTCGAAGAGCTCCAGCCCTTAGACGGGTTCGGCAATGGCATAGCCCGAGCCCCGCACGGTCCGAATCAGCGGGGTCTGGCCAGCGGCGTCGATCTTCTTGCGCAAGCGTCCGATATGCACATCGATCAGGTTGGTGCCGGGGTCGAAGTGATAGCCCCAGACTTCCTCGAAGATCATCATCCGGGTGATCACCTGGCCGGCATGGCGCATGAGGAACTCCAGCAACTTGTACTCGGTGGGCAGCAGATTGAGCGTCTGCTCGCCGCGCCGGGCTTCGTGGCTGATCAGGTCCAGTTCCAGGTCGGCGACCTGCAGGCGGGTTTGTGCCATCGGCACACTATTGCGCCGCAGCAGCACTTCGACGCGGGCGGCCATTTCGTCGGAGGCGAACGGCTTGGTCAGGTAGTCGTCGCCACCGGCACGCAGGCCGCGCACCCGTTCGTCGACGTCGGACAGGGCGCTGATCATCAGGATCGGCGTGGCGATCTTCAGGTTGCGCAGGGTGGTGACGATGGTCAGGCCGTCGAGCTCGGGGAGCATGCGATCTAGGGTGATCAGGTCATAACCACCGGCAATCGCCTTGGCCAGGCCTTCACGACCATTGTCGGCCCAATCCACTTCCAGGCCATGGCTGGAAAGCTCGGCGACGATCTCCTGGGCGGTCACGGCGTCGTCTTCGATAGTCAGTACGCGGGGCATGCTAATACCTGGGCGGCGAGTAGAGACTTGATTGTGCCAAAGAATAGGCGGTGCCCGGGTTAAAGAAAAATTCATGTAGGAGCGGATTTATCCGCTCCTACAGAAAAACAAACCCCGCCATCAGGCGGGGTCTGTGGGTCAGGCGACCTTGACGATCCAGCCCGCAGGGCCTTCGATATCGCCGCTCTGGATGCCGGTCAGCTCGTCGTAGAGCTTGCGGGTCACCGGGCCGACTTCGGTCTCGCTGTGGAACACATGCAGCTCGCCGTTGTAGTGGATGCCACCGATCGGCGTAATCACCGCCGCGGTACCGCAGGCGCCTGCTTCTTTGAAGCGCTTGAGGTCATTGATCAGCACGTCGCCTTCGATCACCTTCAGGCCAAGACGCGATTCGGCCAGTTCCATCAGCGACAGACGGGTAATCCCCGGCAGCACGGAGGCGGATTTCGGCGTGACGAATTCGTTATTGGCGGTGATGCCGAAGAAGTTGGCCGAACCGACTTCCTCGATCTTGGTGTGGGTCAGCGGATCAAGGTAGATGCAGTCGGCAAAACCGGCTTGCTTGGCCTTGTAGCCCGGCTGCAGGCTGGCTGCGTAGTTACCGCCGACCTTGGCAGCACCGGTGCCCTGAGGCGCGGCGCGGTCGTAATCGGAAATCAGGAACTTGTGCGGGGTCATGCCGCCCTTGAAGTACGAGCCGACCGGGATGGCGAAGATCGAGAAGATGAATTCCGGTGCGGTACGCACGCCGATGTTGTCGCCCACGCCAATGACGAACGGACGCAGGTACAGCGCACCTTTGCCGTATGGCGGAATGAAGCGTTCGTTGGCTTTGACCACTTGCTTGCAGGCGTCAATGAACTGTTCGGTCGACACCTGCGGCATCAGCAGGCGGTCGCAGCTGCGCTGCATGCGCAGGGCGTTCTGGTCCGGGCGGAACAGGTTGATCGAGCCGTCCTTGCAGCGGTAGGCCTTCATGCCTTCGAAACATTGCTGGCCATAATGCAGCGCGGTCGAACCTTCGCTGATGTGCAGCACGTTGTCTTCGGTCAGGGTGCCCTTGTCCCACTCGCCATTACGGAAGTAGGACAGGTAGCGCTTGTCGGTCTTGATGTAGTCGAAGCCCAGCTTGTCCCAGTTAATGCTTTCGTTACTCATGGCACCCTCGAATCGGTTTGCATATGCCTGATCGCTCAGGCCTCTGTTATCGCGCACGCAGCCACGATAATACATCCCGTGCGGATCGGGAACGCCCAGTCATAGGATTGGACCATGGTCGCAGTGAAATTTTCAGCCAGTCAGCTCGCGCAGCAGTACCAGGCGCGCGCCGAAGCCGATCAGCAGGGTACCGAACAGGCGATTCTGCAGTTTCTGTTTCCACGGGCTGGCGGCCACCCAGCGGCCAATGCGATCACCGCTCAAGGCATAGAAGCTGTCAAACGCCAGACCTGTCACCACCAGCACCGTGCCGAGCATGGCGAACTGATGCCCGACCGGGCCTGCCTGCTGGCTGATGAATTGTGGCAGCAACACCGAACAGAACAGCAGCGCCTTGGGGTTGAGCAGATTGGTCAACAGGCCTTTCTTCAGCGCCGCCGACCAACGACCGCGGCGGCGGGTGATTGCCGTGCTCGCTGGCAATGGAGTGACCGGCGCGCACAGCAGTTGCCAGCCGAGCCATGCCAGGTACAGGCCGCCGGCGATGCTGAGCAGATCAAACGCCCAGGGGTGAGTGCGTAGGAGGGCGGCCAGGCCCAAGGCTGCCAGGGTGACATGCGCCGCGCGGGCGATGGCCAGGCCCAGGGCGGTCATCAACGCCTGGCGGCGGCCTTCGCTGGCGCCGGTATTGAGCAGCAGGAACATGTCCGGGCCCGGCACCAGATACACCACCAGAAGGGCTACGCAAAACAAGCTGTATTGAGTCATCCAACAATCCCCAGGCAAGCGACAGGCTGGAGAAAATTCTAAGCCCGAAGGGCCTGGCAGGTGCTTGCGTTTGTTGCGTTGGTGCAGGGGTGTATTGATATAAACTGCCAGGATCAGTAATGGAAAATACAGATCATGCCAAAAATTACCCTGGATGCTTTTGACCGCAAGATTCTCGATGCCCTGCAGCGCAACGCGCGCTTGAGCAATGTCGAATTGGCCGAACTGATCGGTCTGTCACCGTCACCCTGCCTGCGGCGTGTGCGGTTGCTGGAGGAGGCGGGGCTGATCAAGGGTTATGCAGCGCAACTGGACCGTGACGAAGTGGGGCTGGGCCTGACAGTGTTTGTCGGGGTCAAGGTCGAGCGTCATCACGAGCCGGCGGCTCAGGCCTTTCAGCAGGCTGTATTGGCGGTGCCGCAAGTCATTGCTGCGCACCTGGTGTCCGGCGAGTCGGATTTTTTGCTGCAGGTGGTGGTGCCGGACCTGCGCAGCTACGAGCGCTTTCTGATCGACACATTGCTCAAGCTGCCCGGGGTGAGTGATATTCGCAGCAACTTTGCCATTCAGACGGTCAAGCCGCATGGGCCGTTGCCGCTCACTCATCTGCTGTGACAGGGGCCAGGCTTGACCTCCTGCAAAGGCAGGCGCAGTATGAAGTCAAGACGATTTGCCTGCTGACCTCGACGCGTACCACGACCACCGCCATTCGCGGGGCAGGTACCAGTGATTGACCTTAGGCAGTAGGTAAAACAAGGCCCCGCCCAGCAATGGACGGGGCCTTGTCTTTTCTGGGGGCATGTACTGTGTCGCCCGCTCAGCCTTCAATCTGCTGACAGAAGCGCAGGCGATTGCCGAACGGGTCAGCAATCTCCATCTGCAGGCCCCAGCCGACACGGATCGCTTCCGGGCGTGAATAGCCGTAGCGCTTGTCTGCCAGCTCATGTTGCAGGGCAACGATATCCTCGACACGGGCAAACACCGTCGAGCCGGGAGTGGCATCGCCGTGATGCTCGCTCAGGTGCAGGATCAGCCCGTCGCGGTGCACCTGCGCATACAAGGGCAGGTCGGGCTCGAAGCGGTGTTCCCAGTCCAGGGTGAAACCGAGGAAGTCCAGATAGAATTCCTTGGCTTTCTCGACGCAGAAGATGCGCAGAACCGGGATGGCGGGGGCGAGGTGCATTCCTGATGACATGGGCATACCGTAGGGGGGGCGGGTCGATCTGCAGTCTGACAGGCGCCCGTATGCGCAGCAATTGTCCGCCAAGGTGCATACCATCGGTGGGAGCGGGCTTGCCCCGGGTACAAACCGGGGACATCCTTTACATTTCAAACC